>JAUXWZ010000082.1 GCA_030684835.1 Beijerinckiaceae bacterium | reverse complement strand
ACGAATCCGCTTCGGCGATGCTTCGGAAAGCGGCGCGTGCTTGCTGGGCGCGTTCGATGCGGATGTGGCCGAGAAGGGGGAGGACGGCGAAGTGGTTCTCGCGTTCTCATTTTCCGGGCCGACGCTTGATGACGCCATTGCCCGCGTGGGCCATATGCCGTTGCCGCCGTACATCGCGTCAAAGCGCCCCGAAGACACGCACGACGAGGCCGATTATCAGACCTTGTTTGCTGACAAGCCCGGGGCCGTGGCGGCGCCGACAGCCGGCCTGCATTTCACGCCCGATCTGGTGCAGCGCATTGAAGCCATCGGCGCCACGCTCGCCAAGGTTACGCTGCATGTGGGGGCCGGTACTTTTCTGCCAGTGAAGGTGGAAGATACGGACGCGCATCGTATGCACGCCGAATTTGGCGTCGTGACGCCCGAGACTGCGGCGCGCCTCAACGCTGCGCGAGCCAAAGGGGGGCGCATAGTTGCTGTCGGCACCACGAGCTTGCGTATTCTGGAAACAGCGGCTGATGAGCAGGGTGTCATTCAACCCGTTGCTAAAGACACGTCGATCTTCATCACGCCCGGCTATCAGTTTAGCGGCGTCGATCTACTCCTGACAAACTTTCATTTGCCGAAATCGACGCTGTTCATGCTTGTCTCTGCGTTCACCGGACTTGACGCCATGTGCGCGGCCTATGCGCATGCCATTGAGACCGGCTATCGATTCTACTCATATGGCGATGCGTGCCTGTTGTCGCTCGCTGCGTCCGCCAAGGGAGCGCGCCCGTGAATACTGAATTCTCCTACACCGTTGAGAAGACCGACGGCGCCGCGCGGCTCGGTATGATTTCGATGCCCCGTGGCGCAGTGCGCACGCCCGCGTTCATGCCCGTCGGCACAGCGGCCACCGTCAAGGCCATGTATCCCGAACAGGTGAAGTCGCTGGGCGCCGACATTGTCCTCGGCAATGTCTATCACCTGATGCTGCGCCCGGGCGCGGAACGCGTTGCCGCACTGGGCGGCCTGCATAAGTTCATGAACTGGCCGTACCCCATTCTCACTGATTCCGGCGGCTTTCAGGTGATGTCGTTGGCGCAATTGCGCAAGCTCGATGAGAACGGTGTCGTCTTTCAATCGCACATTGACGGCTCGCGCCATGTGCTGACGCCTGAACGCTCGATGGAGATCCAGGATCTGCTCGGATCCGACATCCAAATGCAATTCGACGAGTGCATAAAATTGCCGGCTGCAGACGACGAAGTAGAGCGCGCGATGCGCCTGTCGCTGCGCTGGGCGGAGCGGTCGCGCAAAGCGTTCCGCGATGAGCCGGGCAGGGCGATCTTCGGCATTGTGCAGGGGGGCGGGGCGCCCGCGCTACGTATCGAGAGCGCGAAGGCGCTGGCCGATATGGAGTTCAACGGTTACGCGGTGGGCGGACTGGCCGTCGGCGAGCCGCAGGCTGTCATGCTCAATATGATCGAGACGACCCTGCCGCACCTGCCGCGCGAAAAGCCGCGTTATCTCATGGGCGTGGGCTCGCCCGACGATCTGCTGGAAAGCGTGCGCCGCGGCATCGACATGTTCGACTGCGTGATGCCGACCCGAGCCGGGCGGCACGGCCTCTCCTATACCCGCTACGGTCGCGTAAACCTGCGCAATGCGCGTTGGGCCGAAGACCCGCGTCCGCTTGACCAGAAGTCTAATTGCCCGGCAGCGCGTGACTATTCCCGGGCCTACCTTCATCATTTGGTCAAGGCGGGCGAAATATTGGGCATGATGCTCCTGACTTGGGCAAATCTTTCCTATTATCAGGATCTGATGGCCGGGATGCGCCAAGGCATCCGTGAGGGCGCGTTCGAGGAATTTTACGCGCAGACGAAGGCCGACTGGCTTCGCGGGGAGCAAGACGCCGCGGATAAATGAGCTTCGGATGGCGTCGATACGGCTGGCACGCTTCGTGCTTGATAAGAGCGTGCTACGAGCGCTTGTTCTACGAAGGCGGTACCGACCAAAGAAAAAAGGCGGGTCAAGCCCCGCCCTTCAGTGAAGTCGACAAAATTTCGGCTGCGATCTCTCCCTTGTGGGCGTCGCATGTCGGGTGACCCGACGGTGTCCGAAACTTTCCTCCCGCGACTTGGACAAAGACGCTCACCGTTTCCGGCGGCGGCCTCCTTTCAGGTAAGGCGAGCGAAAACTAGCCACAATTTTGACCTTTGTCACGTATCTTTTATTATCAGTATAAATACGTGAAGGCGCATCCGCTGTTCGCGATGCGGGCACGATTTCCTTCATTGTTCCGCCATTTGGACGCAGCCGAGGGCCTCGCCCAACAGCGGTTTTGCTTAAGCGCCAGCTAAACCTTGAGAGTGGCGTGCGCGTTGGGTTCGCTGATTACTTTGCGTTTCGCACGAGCCAAAGGCATAAGCGTGCAAAAGCGCGCGCGTGCGCGCGATTCCCGTTCATTCGCCCATTCTGACAGGTTTCCTCCGCGATGCGTCTTTCAAAGTACTTCCTGCCGATTTTGCGCGAAACGCCCAAAGAGGCGGAAATCGTCTCGCATCGCCTCATGCTGCGCGCCGGCATGCTGCGGCAGGAATCGGCGGGCATCTACGCATGGCTGCCGCTGGGTCTGCGCGTGTTGAACAAGATCAACGCTATCGTGCGCGAGGAGCAGAACCGCGCCGGCGCCATCGAAATGTTGATGCCGACCATTCAGTCGGCGGATTTGTGGCGCGAGAGCAATCGCTACGACGACTACGGCAAGGAGATGTTGCGCATCAAGGATCGCCATGAGCGCGAGATGCTCTTTGGGCCGACAAACGAGGAAATGGTGACGGAAATTTTCCGCGCCTACGTCCGCTCCTATAAGGATCTGCCGCTTAACCTCTACCATATCCAGTGGAAGTTCCGTGATGAAGTGCGCCCGCGTTTTGGCGTCATGCGCTCGCGCGAATTCCTCATGAAGGACGCTTATTCTTTCGATCTCGACCAGGCGAGCGCCGAGCATTCCTATGCGCGCATGTTCACAGCCTATCTGCGCACCTTTGCGCGGATGGGCTTGAAGGCGATTCCCATGCGCGCCGACACCGGCCCGATCGGCGGCAAGCTGAGCCACGAGTTCATCATCCTGGCGTCGACCGGCGAGAGCGAAGTCTTCTGCCACAAGGATTTCCTCGACTTTGATGCGCCTCCTGCGGACATCGATTTCGACGATGCAAAGGCCGTCGGCGGCGTTGTCGAAAAGTGGACGTCGCGTTACGCGGCAACGTCCGACATGCACGACGTCAGCGCATTTGGCGCGCTTTCCGGCGACGATCAAGTTTCCGCACGTGGAATCGAAGTCGGCCATATTTTCTACTTCGGCACGAAGTATTCCGAGCCCATGCGCGCGGTCGTCAACGGCCCCGACGGCAAGGAGACGCCTGTTCACATGGGATCATACGGAATCGGCCCATCGCGCCTCGTGGCTGCGTTGATTGAAGCAAACCACGACGACGCCGGTATTATTTGGCCGGCCGCCGTCGCGCCGTTTCATGTTGGACTCGCCAACCTCAAGGTCGGCGACGCCGCGACAGACGCAGCTTGCGCCGATCTCTACGCCAGACTCACCAAGGCAGGCATCGAAGTGCTTTATGATGACCGTGACGAACGTCCGGGCGCCAAGTTCGCAACGCTTGACCTCATCGGCCTGCCGACACAGGTCATCGTCGGCCCCAAGGGGTTGGCTGACGGCAAGATTGAAATGAAAGATCGCCGCACCGGCGCCCGCGAAACGTTGTCTCCAGATGAAGCTTTCAACAAGCTCGCGGCAAGCGGGGGCCTATGAAGGACGGCGTGAGCGAGGCGACGACGCAGGACGAACCCACGGGCACGCGCCCGTTCGCCCGCTTTGAGTGGATGCTGGCGTTCCGCTATCTGCGCGCGCGCCGTGCATCGGGATTCGTGTCCGTGATCGCCGGGTTCTCATTTTTGGGGATATCTCTCGGTGTCGCCACGCTTATCGTCGTCATGTCGGTCATGAATGGCTTTCACATCGAGCTGATGAACAAGATCATCGGGATCAACGGTCACATCTTTCTGCAGGCGTCCGAACGTCCTCTCGACGACTACGACGAGGTGGTCGATCGCATTTCCAAGGTGGCGGGCGTCAAGGTCGTCCTGCCGATGGTGGAAAGCCCGGCGGGCGTCTCCTCGCCCTATCAACAAGCGGGGGCGCTGGTGCGCGGCATCCGCGAAAAGGACATCAAGCGTCTGCCCGGCATCGCTGACAATGTCCGCCTCGGCACGCTCGATAACTGGGACACAGGCGAGGGCGTCGCCATTGGCCAGCGCCTGGCCGAGAACCTGGGCGTGCGCATTGGTGATCGCATCACGATTCTCACCGCGCGCGGCGCAGCGACGCCGTTTGGCATGGCGCCGCGCATCAAGGCCTATCCGGTTTCCGCAATCTTCCAGATCGGCGTCACCGAGTTCGACAACATCTTCGTCTTTATGCCGTTTGAAGAGGCGCAAGCCTTCTTCAACAAGGAGGAGGAAGCAACGGTTATCGAAGCCTTTGTGGATGACCCCGAACGCATGGACGAAATGCGCCAGCGGCTGGACGCGCACGTAGGACGCCCGCTCATCATGACGGATTGGCGCCAGCGCAATAAATCGTTCTTTGAGGCGCTGAAGGTGGAGCGCACCGTGATGTTCTTCATTCTCACGCTGATTGTTCTTGTCGCTGCGCTCAACATCATTTCCGGCCTCATCATGCTGGTGAAGGATAAGGGCAGGGCGATCGCGATCCTGCGGACGATGGGCGCAACGCGCGGCGCCATCATGCGGATATTCTTCATTACCGGTTCCGCCATCGGCTTTGTCGGCACGGTCTTCGGGCTCTTGCTTGGCCTGCTGGTCGCGCACAATCTGGAGCCGATCAGGCAGAGCTTGAACGCCATGATGGGCCTCAATCTTTTCGATCCGAATTTCTACTATCTCAGCCGGCTGCCGTCAGTCGTCATCGTGAGCGACGTCTTGCTGATCGTCACGCTGACTCTCTCGCTCTCGCTTCTCGCGACGATCTTCCCGGCATGGCGCGCGGCGAAGCTCGATCCCGTCGAAGCCCTGCGATACGAGTGACGCGCGTGACAGACTACCCCCTCGACGAGCCCTACAACGACACCCCGGCAGAGCCTGCGCCCGCGCTGCATCTGCACGAAGTGGTGCGCACATATCGTTCTGGCGCAGACGAACTGCATGTGCTGCGCAATGCCGAACTCGCTCTGTGGCCCGGACAATCGGTAGCGATGATAGCGCCTTCGGGCGCAGGCAAATCGACGCTTTTGCACCTCGCCGGTTTGCTCGAGCGCCCGGACGCTGGCGAAATATACGTCGGCGATCTGCCCACTGCGCATATGGATGATGCGCAGCGCACGCGGTTGCGGCGTTTGGAGATCGGTTTCGTCTATCAATTCCATCATCTCCTGCCGGAATTTACCGCGCAGGAAAACGTGATGATGCCGCAGCTCATCCGCGGTCTCTCGAGGGATATTGCGCAATCGCGCGCAAGTGAGCTTTTGGGCTATCTCGGTCTTGGCGAACGCCTCCTGCATCGCCCCGCCGAATTGTCGGGCGGCGAGCAGCAGCGCGTCGCCATTGCGCGCGCGGTCGCCAATTCGCCGCGCATCCTTCTGGCTGACGAGCCGACCGGCAACCTGGATCCCAAGACCGCCGATCTCGTTTTCGGCGCGCTGACGCAGATTGTGCGCGCGACAGGCCTCGCCGCGCTCGTTGCAACCCACAACCTGGAACTTGCATCCCGCATGGACCGCCGCGTTACATTGCGCGATGGCCTCATCATTGAGCTGGATTGACGCGATGAGCGAGGCGGCGCTCGTTCTCTTTTCGGGTGGACAGGATTCAACCACCTGCCTCGCGTGGGCGCTTGATCGTTACGAGCGCGTCGAAACAGTCGGATTCAATTACGGTCAGCGGCACGCCATTGAAATGGAATGCCGGCAGGATGTGCTGGCGGCGATCCGCAGTCAGTTTCCGCACTGGGCGACGCGGCTCGGCCCGGACCTTGTCGTTGATGTGCCAACGCTGGGAACCATCTCCGAAACCTCGCTCACGCGCGAAGCTGAGTTCCGCATGCAGGCGGACGGCTTGCCGAATTCATTCGTGCCGGGCCGTAATCTCGTATTCCTCACATTTGCAGCCGCAGTCGCCTATCGTCGCGACATCAAGCGCATCGTGACCGGCGTTTGCGAGACTGATTATTCCGGCTACCCCGACTGCCGCGACGACACGATGAAAGCCATGCAAGTGGCGCTGAGTCTGGGGCTTGAGCGCCGGCTCGTGATCGAAACGCCGCTCATGTGGGTGGACAAGCCTCGCACATGGAATTTGGCGGAAAGTCTTGGTGGGCCGACACTCGTCGAGCTCGTCAGGACAAGGACGCACTCGTGCTATATGGGCGATCGCTCACACGAACACGACTGGGGATATGGCTGCGGCGCCTGCCCGGCCTGCGATCTTCGCAGGGCCGGATGGATGGCTTTCCGGGCTCAAACAAAGGCGCGCTAACCGAACACGCGACCGCGCGCGCCGCCGGCTTGCTTACTCGCTTGATTTACGAATCGGTTGCGCCGGTCCCTTCTGCGTTCCTTGTCCTGCCTGCTCTTGACCGGCCTTCGCGGCTTGCGCCGCATACTCGCGCTTGCGCTGTTCTTCCTCGGCGCGGGCGGCCTCGCGGGCGTTGCGGAGCTCTTCGCCGAAGAGGCGAAGGTATTCCTCGGATGACATTTGGCCTTGTTCAACCAAGGCGCGGGCTGTGTAACGATCCAGCATGGTCGCCTCCTGTTCTGTGTTCAAAATGAACGCGCGTTAAGGAGGGCGGTT
>JAUXWZ010000080.1 GCA_030684835.1 Beijerinckiaceae bacterium | reverse complement strand
CGACGGCGCGGCAACAATTGAAGCGCTGAACTGGCAGACCGCAGGCGCGGTCGCCACACCCGCGCGCGACATCGCCGCCGACAGGCGGGCCGAAGCCCGCATGAAAGGCTACGTCGGAGAGGCATGCCCCGAGTGCCAGAATTTTACGCTGGTGCGGAACGGAACGTGTCTGAAGTGCGACACGTGTGGCAGCACGACTGGGTGTTCGTGAGGGTTAATCTCTAGTTAGTGAAAATACAGCGTCCGGGAAGTGAGAGCTTCCCGGGCGTTTATGCTCCAACACACCCGCGGCGAGAGCATCCCACGACTTGGCAAGCGTGTTTTCGCCGCATCGTCACTGCGCGATCAATTGTGTTGCGCGAGCCACGACTTCCTTTGGGGCGCCATAGGCCCGGCCGATGAGCTCTTCCATCCGCGCGCCCGGCGTTGGAACGATAATCAGGCGCGCCTTTTTCGCTTCCGCCAGAAACGCCGCGTCCTTCATCGTCGCCGTGAACGCCGATCTAAGGATCGCCACCCTGTTTTCGGGTGTTCCGGGCGGCGCGACGTAGGGACGGCCGAACACCTTTTGCGAGAAGATCAGCTCAGCCGCGGCCCGGTCCAATGGATCCTTGATCAGATCGAGTGAATTGGGCGCGCCCAATTTTGTCAGCTCTGCATCAGGCTCAACCGAGTCGTGTGCGATGTAGTTGAACTTCCCGTCCCTGATCCAATCGGGTCGTTGCGTATTAAGGCTGGACCAACTAATGCCGCAGAAGCCGTCCACTTCGCCGCGCTCCATCGCCAGCAGAATGTCCGTCGTTCCCTTGTAGCCCGGGACGATGTTGAACTTCAGCCCGCCCGCTCTTTGATGAAGAAATGCGTACTCGGCGGGAGCGCCGGGGGAGCCTCCAATGATTGCGTTGATGCGCCGCGCGTCTTCATACGTCTTCACGGGCGATGTGTGGTACGTCGCACAGACGGAGACGGTGGCGTCGGCGCTCCCTAAATAATGAAACTTCACCGGATCGTAGTTGAATTTTCGATCAGGCTGAAGAAGTGGATTCACAATGGCGCCGGGATATATCGCGCCGATCGTACTGCCATCACGCGGCGCGACGTTGGCCAACCAGGCCGACGCGATAGATCCTCCGGCTCCCGGCATATTGCGGGCGACAAAAGTAGGGCTACCTTCTATGTGGCGCCCCAGATGGCGCATGAGCATTCGCGCATAGGCGTCGTACCCCGCGCCCGGGTTGCCGCCAATGATGAAGTCAATGCTCCTACCTTCGTAAAACTTGTCGGCCACCGCGATTTGTCCAGTCGTTGGGATAAATACGAGAGCCGTTGCAGCCAATAAGGCAATCCTGTTCATCAGCGTTTCCCCTCCGCTTTAACTTTATGAACTGAAGGCTTTGGCTTACCGCCAAGCATCCGAACTGTTTATTTGAGAATACTGAAATACGATCTTCTGTCAAAAACACGCGTGGCGACAAACACCAAGTTAGCGCCTGTTAATTTCCTCCGAGATGTTCATCGCCGCAAAAGTCAGCGAGAGATGAATATGACGCGGCGCTTCGCTGTCGCAGATTGATCGTCCGGCGGGCGCCCTCCCGTCTCGCTTTCGCGAGCCACCCTCTCCTGCGCCTGGAGAGAGAAGCCTGCGATCAGCACTGCGAGAACACGCCCTCCTCGCCCCGGAACCCTCCGCCTGCCCTGCCCGTTGCCGGTGCATCAATTCGCAAAGGGTACTTCCATGTTCATGCACAACAAGAAGCTTCAGTACACGGTGCGTGTCAGCGAGCCGAACCCCGCGCTTGCCAACCTCATGCTTGAGCAGTTCGGCGGGCCGCAGGGCGAGCTAGCCGCCGCCATGCGCTATTTCACGCAGGCGCTGAGCGATGAAGATCCGGGCCGCAAGGACATGCTGCTGGACATCGCCACGGAAGAGCTGAGCCATCTGGAAGTCATCGGCTCAATCGTCGCCATGCTCAACAAGGGCGTGAAGGCCAAGCTGTCCGAAGGCGCGATGAAGGAGGCCGAGCTTTATCTGGAGCTGGGTCAGGGCAATTCCTCGCACACCACATCCCTGCTTTACGGCGGCGGCACCCCACTGACGAACTCGACGGGTGTTCCGTGGACCGCGGCCTACATCGACTCGATCACCGATCCGGCCTGCGACCTGCGCTCCAACATCGCCGCTGAATCGCGCGCGAAGATCATCTACGAGCGCCTGATTAACGTTACGGACGATGCAGGCATCAAGGATGCGCTGACGTTTTTGATGACGCGCGAGATCGCGCACCAGAAATCGTTTGAGCGTGCGCTCTACGCCATTGAGCCGAACTTTCCGCCGGGCAAACTGCCGGGCCATCCCGATTTCACGGACAAGTACTTCAAGCTGTCGCAGGGTGATGGCGAGGTAGAGGGCCCATGGAATTCCGGGCCGGCGTGGGAGCGTATAGAAGCCGAGGATGACGCGGCGGCGGTTGACGGCGGCGATGGAAGCGCGTCCGTCAAATTGAGCGCGCGTGATAAGAAAACCGAAGCGGCGATGAAGGACCGGCTCGAGTCCGACCCTATGTCAGATCCCCTCACCGGGGCCGATCTTGGCGCGGGGCCCGGCGCGGGCACCACAAGATCGCCAAACGGCGCGTAACGTGTGTACTTTCTAATGATCAAGGCCGCTGGCTTTCCGCCAGCGGCCTTCTGATGTCGCGATAGTTCAAAAAGCGTTGAGCAGGCAAGGCCTTCCCGTCAGCGGCCGAAACCCTGTTGGGCTGGCGTGTAGGTGAGTACTTTTGTTTTCGTGCGCTCGCCATTGCAAATGTAACAGCAGTCAGCGCAGCGCCCCTTGCCCGTGGTTCCCGCGCCCCAAACGATTTTTGGATTGTTGCGAAACCAGGCCCCGTAGCAAATTGACTCACCCTGAATGCAGCTGATCCTGTTGGAACGCTGGTCGCCCTTGAAGTCCGTGCTGTACATGGTGTTTGCGCCCGGCCAGACGATGTTACGGCTTTGCGACCACAGTTTATAATTGATGACGGAGTTCGTCTCGTTGCGAACAACGAAGATTAGCGTCTGTTGCGCAGCCGCTTCCGCAGCGCCGAAGACCACAGCCAACAAGAGAAATACGGATCGCAGAAACATCATGACAAAGCCTCCCCTGCGGCCACCTATGCCCGGCGTAGGCATAATTTTCAAGCCCTAGCTTGCGTTGTGCACGAAAACCGTTCCGCTGCAGTCAGATAACTGTGAGCAGGAAGAGAGGCAGCACAGCGACGGATAACAGGGTGGAAATCACAACGATGCTCGCCGCCTCTTGCGGATCATTGCCGTAGCGAGCTGCGAACAGATAGTTGAGTACGGCTGCAGGCATGCCGCTTTGTATGACCACGACTCCGCGCGCGGCGCCTTCCAAACCCAGCAACCACGCGACAAACCAACCAATGACGAAGCCGCCCATAAGGCGGGCCACGGAAAACACAATGCTGCGCTGGTAGGACGCTACGCGCAAAGAGTGAAGCGCATAGCCGAGCGACAGGAGCATGAGGGGCACCGTCAATGCGCCAAGCAGATTGACCGCGCGTTGCGCAACGGTGGGCAATTGCAGACCCGTCGCGATCATCGTGACTGCGGCGAGGATCGCCCATGTCATAGGCATGCGCACAACTTCGCGGAACGTGATACCGCCCGCGGCGATGGCTTGCCCGATCGTGTAATTGGATATGCTCGACACGGCGAACCACGCGATGGCCAATCCAAGACCGAGTTCACCGAAAGCAAACAGGCACAACGGCAGGCCCATGTTGCCGCCATTCGACCACACAAGCGGGGGCACGTATGTGCGGGCGGGAAGCCCCATCGTCCGCGTCATGCCCCAGCCCGCGAGGCCCGAGAGGAGAAGACACAAGGCCGACGCGACGCCTATTTCGCCCAATGCGGGGATCGTCAGACCGGGGCGGGTCAAAATGTCGATCACCAGACAAGGCGTCGAGATCGTGTTGACAAGATGGGTTATGACGTTCGAGTCATACGGCTTGCCCGCTCGCGCCCACGCGTAGCCGATGCCGATGATGATGAATACCGGGGCGACGACATTGAAGATGACGCTGATTACTTGCACGAACGCTCCCGCACTTGCGATGCGGGAGCGCTAAACGATTGAGAGCGTTTGGGCCAGCGACAGTTTTATCGATCAAACCGCCGCGAGCGGCTCGGTTCGCACCTGGAGCCGACCAGACACTGGGCTGTGTCGCGCGTGGGCGCCCATGTTGGAATTTCGTCTTCGTCTGGCGCGCAGAAGCGGCGGGATGAAACAAAGCGGTCGTAAGTATGACCACCAGTGCTTAGCACGATGGCGCCGCGCGAACGCACGAGCGACTGGGCTTGGCTGCAGCTCATGCCCAAGGTCGAGGGGCGCCCCTGCGCCTGAGCTTCAAGAATGAACATGCCTGTCATGCATGTTGCGACGAAGGCAGCCGAGGTAAGGGCTTTTAGCTTGAACATGAGGGAATCCTCTGATGACCGACCGGCGCCGGTTAACGTGACCAGCTAACGCCCGCGCCCAATCAAGGTTCGCTTCCCCTGGCATTCTGGGGAGGAGACAATTCCCGCCGCAAGATCACGGAGCGCCGGGATCGCGTCCGGTTCTCAATTCACAGACAAAACCAACCATGCATTGGGCGACATCCCGGGTGGGCGCCCATGTCGGCGTGGCATCTTCCAGCGGGGCGCAAAAACTCGCGCCGCTGACGAAGCGGTCGTAGCTGAGCCCGCCCATGCCCAACACGATGGCGCCCGCCGACTTGACCGTGGCTTGGGCTTGGGCGCAGCTCATATTGACCGTCGAGGGGCGCGATTGCGCGAAGGCGGCGCCAGATAGAGCCAACGCGCCAGAAATTGCAATTGCGCTGAAGGATATGCGGAAAATGTTCATAACTCGTCTCCGAAATACGGATCGGGAGACATTATATAGTGCAGGTTACTGGCCTTGCTAAGCGCAAGGTGAAACACGTCTGCGCGACTAATTGCCTCCGTCCAAATGACAGTACGCCGCCTTCCCGGGGAACGGCGGCGTATTGTAATTGCGTCAGAACGATTATCTTAGCCCTTCGCGAGGGCTTTCAACGCCGTGCGGCCGGCGTATCTGGCCTGCGAGCCGAGCTCTTCTTCGATGCGGATGAGCTGGTTGTACTTGGCCAGCCGGTCGGACCGGGCAAGCGAACCGGTCTTGATCTGTCCGCAGTTCGTGGCGACCGCGAGATCGGCGATTGTGGCGTCCTCAGTCTCGCCGGAGCGATGCGACATCACGACGGTGTAACCCGCGCGATGAGCCATATCGACAGCGGCCAACGTTTCGGTGAGCGAACCGATCTGGTTCACCTTTACGAGAATGGAATTGCCAATACCTGTCTCAATTCCTCGCGATAGACGCGTCACGTTGGTCACGAACAGATCATCGCCGACAAGCTGGCATTTGCCGCCGAGGGCGTTGGTCAGCTCTTTCCAACCGGCCCAGTCATCCTCCGCCATGCCGTCCTCGATGGAGATAATGGGATAGGTGTCCGCGAGCTTGACGAGATAGGCGACGTGCTCATCAATGGAGCGAACCTTGCCCTCGCCCTCGTAATGATACTTGCCGTCCTTGAAGAACTCGGTCACAGCGCAATCGAGGCCAAGATACATGTCCTTGCCCGGCTCGAAGCCCGCTTCACGCACCGCGTTCATGCAGAAATCGAGCGCGGCTTCCGCACTCGGCAGGTTGGGGGCGAAGCCGCCCTCGTCGCCGACGTTCGTGTTGTGGCCAGCCTTTTTGAGTCCGCTCTTGAGAACCTGAAACACTTCGGCGCCCCAGCGCACAGCCTCCGTCAGCGATGGCGCGCCGACCGGCAGGATCATGAATTCCTGAAAGTCGATGGGGTTATCGGCGTGGGCGCCGCCATTGACGATGTTCATCATCGGCACCGGCAGAACGCGCGCGGTGGTTCCGCCAACGTAGCGGTAAAGCGGCAGACCTGCCGATTCAGCCGCAGCCTTTGCGACAGCCATCGACACGCCAAGGATCGCGTTGGCCCCGAGTCGGGCCTTATTGGGCGTGCCATCAAGCGCGATCATCGCCTCGTCGATGGCGATCTGATCTTCGGCGTCCATGCCGGTGAGGGCTTCGTAAATGTCCTTGTTGACGCTGGCGACTGCCTTCAGCACGCCCTTGCCGCCGTAACGGGACTTGTCACCGTCGCGAAGCTCAACCGCCTCATGCGCACCTGTGGAGGCGCCGGAGGGGACTGCGGCGCGGCCAAAGGAGCCGTCGTCCAGCACGACTTCGACTTCCACGGTTGGATTGCCGCGACTATCGAGGATTTCGCGGGCGATAATGTCGAGAATGGCGGTCATGGGTTCCTCCGGGCAGAATTTCGCTGGCGGAGCTTGTCTAGTGGAGGAGCGCGCCAAGAGAAAGGGGGCAGATCGCCCCGCCCCCTTTAATAGCCCAATATGACTGCCAAGCAGAGCCTGGGCCGTTATTTTGCCCTGACGATTCCTTGCAACGTGCTGATGACCGTCGCGGGTGTGGCGTAGACATCATCAAGAATACGCTCGATCTGGGCCGGTGACACGTAGTTGAGATCAAGGCCTTCACGGCCCGCCTGCACCACGAGTTCAGGATCTTTCAGCACGGAGGCGAAGGCGTCGCGTAAAGCCTTGGCGCGATCGGCTGGAATGTCGGGCGGGGCAGCGAAGGGCCAGGCCATTTCGTCCCATGCGACGGCGAGCTTCAGAAGCTGGCGATCAGCCTCGTCCTTTACGCTGTCCATGGCGAGCGGCACGTCAGGCATGAGCGGGCTTTTCTGCAAGCCCGCTTGCAGCAGAAGGTTGATCTTCTTTTCGCTGACCCATTGCGGCTTTGTCGTCATGAGTGAGGAGCGCGACCAGCCGCAGCGGCCTTCAACCTCGCCACGCTCCATTGCGAGGCTCATCTCGTTGCTGCCAGGGTAGCCCATAATGACCTTGAACTTTGCGCCCATCACGCGATTGAGCACTGTGGGCACCAGGCCACTGTTGGCGTTAAGGCCTGTGGCTGCAACCGCGAACTCACGCTCCTGAACATCTTTGATGGCGCTCACGGGCGAGCTATGCCACGCCACGCACAGGCTTGGCTCTGTGTTGGTGCTGCCGAGCCATGTGAACTTGCGCGGATCAAAACGCGCGTTTGCGTTGCCCATCAGCGGTTCGAGCGACACATTGCGATTGAAGATGCCGAACACCGTGCCGTCCTTGGCCGCCACGTTGTAAAGGTTATTCGTCATCGTGAGACTGCCCGAACCGGGCATGTTCTGCACAACGACATTGGGCGCGCCCGGCAGATATTTCGCATACCAGCGAGCGACGAGGCGCGCGTAAGAGTCTGCGCCATTGCCCGTCGTGAATCCCACGAGAACTGACACCGTCTTGCCTTTGTAGAAATTCTCGACGGATTGAGCCGAGACCGACGTTGCTGCAAGTCCCGTCAGGATCACGCTGGCGCCGAAGCGTTTCGCAAAAGCGGGAAGATACATTCGGGTGGCTCCATTTGATGTCGCGCGCGCGAATGACATCCGTGCGCGTGTTGCTGTCACGCGCCTCAAGCTTTGCCAGAAATCACTCTGCCGCAACGCCATCCGCGCGCTTCCTGCGTTGCAAGAAGCGCGCCGGAATTCATTTGTTTGTCTTGTGCTCCACGGGATCGTTCATGTTCACATCGGAGCGGCGACCGGCGATAAGTTCATCGGAGAAATCGAAGTACTCGCTGCGCGTAGCCATCTCGGCCTGACGCTCCAGAGCCGCAGGCCAGACTCCCAGGTCATAGCCATGCCACGGCGGCTCGGGCTTTAAAGGCTGCAGACCAAGCTCTTCCCAAATAACTTTTGCGCGCTCCATGAATTCCTTCTTGGGCAGCGCAACGGGCGAGAAGTCGCTCTTGAGCAGCGCATTGATGAGCACGGAGGCGCTTTCACCATCATCCTTTGGCCCCTTGGGACCGTGGCCGGGATCCTTCTTTTCAAGCACCCTCATGTCGTGCTGCGGCTGACAGCGATATGACATCGCCCAAAACAACGCGTCCGCGTTGCCGGGATCGATGTCTTCATCAACCGCAATCACCCATTTGCCAGCAAAGCGATGCAGCGTCGCTGCGCCATACAGCGCACGCCAGACCTCTGTGGCCGGAACGCCGCGTTCAAACTGAACCCCGATCACTGCATAAAGGCTTGTGAGCGGCTCATGCATCGCAACTTTCTTCACGCCCTTGATACCAAGGTTTGTACGCAGGTGATTGAGGAACACCGGCTCCATCGCCACTTTGCGAATGACGCTGGATTCACTTGGCGTCACCTGACTGATGAACGACGTGATGATGGGCCGGCGTCGATGGGTGATCGCCGTCACATCCATGAACGCATTGTATTCCTGCAAATTCACATAGCCATGAGACTCGCCAAATGGCGCCTCCGGTTCGAGCAATTGGGTATTGATGAAGCCTTCGATCACGTATTCGGATTCAGCTGGCACCAGGAGATCAACGGTCTTGGCTTGCACCACGTTGAGCGGTTCGCCAACAAGCCCGCCGGCGACTGCGAGTTCGTCGAGGTTCTCGGGCATTTTCTGCACGGATGTGTAGGACACCGCAGGCGGGCACCCCACCACCACCGCGCAGGGCATGGGCTCGCCCCGCGCCTTGTATTTCAGCCAGTGGCTATAGATGCCAGCGCGCAGCTCAACGGACGGGTTCATGCCGAGCCGGCGCGGCGCCTTCAGCTGGCCACGATAATTGCCCATGTTCTGGACGCCGGTGTCGGGGTCTTTGGTAATGAAGTGACCGGCGGAGAGATATGGCGCGTTATCCCAACCCGGCGTCGAAATCGGCACGGGCAAGCCATCCAGCGCCGCGCCGGGCGCGTCGAGCTCTTCGCCAATGCGTACGACTTCGTGGCAGGGCGCGCTTTCCACCACGCGAGGCGGGATCGGCGAATTCATCGCCTTGATCCAGATTGCGCCAATCTGATCGAGCGGCTTGCCGAACCCGGTCCGGTACACATCCGGGGTAGCGGCGAGGCCCGCGACCAGAACCGCCGACTCATAGCGACGACCCTTGCTGTCAGTCGGATTTGTGAAGAGAAACGCCTTTCGATCCTGCTCCGGGATGCCGCCTCGATACTGCCAGCGCACCAGCGGGTGCATCTCGGTGTCCTTGTTGATGGGGCGATCCACAACCACAAGGAGACCGCGTCGATCAAGCTCAAGAACGTGCTCATGGAGATCGGGGTAGGAACGCGACGGCCCGCCCGCTTCCGGCAAGTACCGCTCCAATTCCTTGTGCACCGTCTTCTCCTGCCCGCTCATATCGATCTCCGATGTCATCTTCGTAAAATATCAGTGATATTTCAGTGGCGGTCAACTGCGCCGCGCACTCCGCGGTCGCTTGCGGTGTTGCCATAGGGGCCCGCCTCCGTTAGCCAGACCCCTTAATCGAGGCTTCGTCACCCATGACTAGCAAAATCGCCAACCCGGACGTCACCATCGGCGCCGGACCGGGGGCCGTCACCTTTGGCAACAAGCGCCCGCTCGCCTTCATCGCGGGCCCATGCGCGCTTGAGAGCCGCGCCCATGCGATGAAAATGGCGCGCGCGCTGCGCGACATCGCGGATCGGCTGGGCGTAGGCATCGTCTACAAGTCGTCCTTCGACAAGGCGAACCGAACTTCGCTGGATGGCAAGCGGGGACTGGGCCTCGAAGCGTCGCTTGATGTGTTTGCGGAGGTGAAGGAGACTTTCGGTTTTCCCATCCTCACCGACGTTCACGAAAACGAGCATTGCGCCAAGGTCGCCGGAATTGTGGACGTGCTTCAAATTCCCGCCTTCCTCTGCCGCCAGACGGATCTGCTTCTCGCCGCGGCCGCAACCGGCCTGCCCGTAAACGTGAAGAAAGGCCAGTTTCTGGCCCCCTGGGACATGAAGAACGTGGTGGCCAAGGTCACGGGCGCAGGCAATTGCAACGTGTTGGTGACGGAACGCGGCTCGAGCTTTGGCTACAACACGCTTGTTTCCGACATGCGCTCGCTCCCCACCATGGCAGAGCAGACCGGCGCGCCGGTGATCTTTGACGCAACCCATTCCGTGCAGCAGCCGGGCGGTCAGGGCACGTCTTCGGGCGGGCAGCGCGAGTTCGTGCCAGTTCTCGCGCGGGCGGCGGTGGCTGTGGGCGTCGCGGGCGTCTTCATCGAGACCCACGACGATCCGGCCAACGCCTTCTCCGATGGACCCAATCAGGTGCCGCTCGGGGAGATGGAGGCGCTGCTGATACAATTGATGGCGTTCGACGTCATCGCCAAAGCTCTCTAATTGGTCGCAGGCCTGTCATGCTATGGCGCCAGACGCGAGCCATGACGCCCGGAACGACCGACGACAGCCCCTTTTCCTACGCCGACCGGGACGATCCGCTCTGGAAGCGCCTCGCTATTGGCATGGTCGAGCGCATGAGCGGCGCGCGCCATATCGAGCGCCTCTATCGCGCAAAACAAGCCGAGGGCTGGCGCGATGGAGAGCAGCGCAGCTTCTTCCGCACGGCGATCTCAGCACTGTCGATTGATGTGCAGTACGATGCTGACAGGCTCGCGAACGCGTCGTCTCAAGGGCCGCTTGTGGTTGTCGCAAACCATCCGTTCGGGGTTCTCGACGGCATCGTCATGTGCGCCCTGATGGAGCGCGCGCGGCCGGATTTTCTCGTACTCACCAATTCCGTGCTGATGCGCGCGCCGGAAATGCGGGCGCGCATGCTGCCTATCGATTTTGCTCAAACGTCCGAGGCGCAGCGCATCAATGTCGCCAGCCGCGCGAAGGCGCTCGATCATCTAAAGGGGGGCGGCTGCGTAGTGATATTCCCCGCCGGAGCCGTTTCCACGTCTCCTGACCGGATGGGGCGGCTGCCTGCGATCGATGGGGCGTGGTCGCCGTTCGCGGCGCGGCTGGTGCTCTCAGGCCGAGCCAGTGTGCTGCCGATTTACTTTCCCGGGCAGAACTCGCGACTGTTTCAGATTGTAAGTCACATCCACCCCAATCTGCGGCTTGGGCTGTTTTTCCACGAGGTGCGGCGACGCATTGGCGCGCCATTCCCTGTTGCGATTGGCGAGACTGCGACGTTCGATGCTTTTGCGCATCTGGACCGGGCGGCGCTGCTGACGGACCTGCGCGCGCGCGTTTACGGTCTGGACCCTCAGCCGCGCCCGCGATAAGCCGCGACGCCCTGATCGGGCGCCCACAGGCCCTTGGGCAAGTCGCCCGTCTGCCAGAACACGTCAATGGGAATGCCGCCGCGCGGATACCAATATCCGCCGATACGCAGCCACTTCGGCTTCAGCAGTTTCACGAGATCCTTGCCGATGCGAACTGTGCAATCCTCATGGAATGCGCCGTGGTTACGGAATGCGCCGAGATAGAGTTTCAGCGACTTCGACTCTACCAGCCAGCGCCCCGGCGCGTAATCAATCACAAGATGCGCAAAGTCCGGCTGGCCGGTGACGGGGCAAAGCGAGGTAAACTCGGGGACTGTGAAGCGCGCCATGTAATCGGTGTCGGTGTGCGGGTTAGGCACACGTTCCAGCAGCGCCTCCTCCGGCGAGGCGGGCGGCGCTACATGCTGGCCGAGCAAGGTCGGCGCGGTCGTCAATTTCTTCGCCATGGGTCTGGTTCCGGTTCGGCAGGGTTATGGCGTGAACCTGCGGGCGTGAGAAGCGCCGGGCGCACTTTTTCTCCGAAAACGCGCCCGCGAAATTTCAAATGGCCGCGAAAGCCAACGTGACGCCGCAAGCGTCGGAGGCCTGTACGACCAGACGACCGCGATCTTCGGTGTGGGCGATACGGCCGCCCGTCAACGCCTGCTTCGCGCTTTCAAGTGATGCTGTGCGCAATTCGAGCGCCGCGATGTGGGGCGTAGCGTGCGCGTGTGACAGCGCCTGCTCGCCATAATGGAAGCCATAGGCGACTGGCGTTAGCACTTCGATCACCTGCCCGTCGCCAAGCGCAAACTCAATGCCCATCGACGAAGAGCGATAGTCACGCAGCTGCGTGAAGTTTGAGAGAAACTCCGCATGGTCCGCGGGGTTCTCGGCAACCAGCGTCGCTTTGCTGACGCCGGTGACTTCGTTGGCGTGGGACTGCAAATCCTGATCCCAGAAGCTTTGCGGATTTTGATGCTCGCACGTGAAGAAACCGACGTGAGGCATTGTCTTGGCGCGCGCAAATGCAAGCGTGAAGCCCACACGCGTGGGATCGCCATTGGCGCGCTGGCCACGCCTCTCGAAATGGAACGGCTCATAATCGCCCATCTCCATTTCGTGGAACGCTTGCGCATCCGTGCGAGCGTCGGCGCCGGTGAGCGCAATCATCGCTGCGCCCTCGCGCGTCTGCGCAAAGTCATGCACGAAAGCGGCAAAGGAAAAAGCGCGCGGATCGGGATCAACTGGCGCGTGATAAGGCGCGGGCGTGCAGATCAACTCCAGAAACGTGTTTGCAAACTGGACGATGTGATTCTGCGTACCCCATGGATGCGCATTGCGCGCGCCAACCCGGAAACCCATGTGGCGAAAGACTTCCGCCTGGGCCTCGAGATCGCGCGCCGCCAGAACTACATGGTCTAATCGGCGTGACATGAAGCATTTCCTTCCCGGCCGCTATTCGAGCCGGCGCCAGCTTATCTCGCCGAAATCCTCACGGAAGGCAAAACGCTTTAGATGATTGACGACGGTTTCCTGCGTGCGCGCAAGCTGTTCGTCGCTCGCAGTCTCGACATTTAACTCGAGTGCGTCGGGCGCGGCGTGAAGAATGCAGCGCCGTTCCTCATCGAAAGCGATCCGACCCGTTGTTTCGTTGTACTCAACGGCAAGGCGATGCGACCAGTGCTTGCAAAGCTGGGTCATGTATTTGGCGCCGGACGCCGTGGATATTTGAGCGCGTGAAATCGGCATGCGTGCCCTCCTCACCGGAAAAATGGCAAGGCAGGGCACGAAAGTCGACACAAATCAGCAGTTTAGAACCATTCAGCTGACAAGACGCAGCCGCGTATTCACGGCGGGGCGGCGCAAGGATTGCGGGCGCCGAAAGATCCGGTCAAAGGTGGGGCCGAGCACAGCAAGCGGCGCGGACCGGCCGCCGGGCGTCGCGGTCAGCCATGTTTCATACTCGAGCATCAGCACATCCGAGACATAGCGGCCAAAATCTTCTTCGCCGAGAAGTTCGGTGACGAGGGCGGTCGCGAACGCGCGTTTGTTGCGGTAGTCGCAACTTGGAGTTTCGTCGGCGATGACGGCGATCACCATTTTGTCGCTGCCCAGCCGATGGTAAAAGCGAAGGTCGCTCAAGGCGTAGGAAACGCCAAAAGCGGCGAATGTGGGTGGCGCGTTGCGGGGTCGCAGGGCGTGGAACTCCCACCCCTGCGCCAAGGGCGACTGGTCGACGAGCGAAAAGACGTCATCGAACAATTCTTCAGCGCCTCTGGCCGTGAATGTAATGACGCAGGCGCCATCGCGCCCAAGCGCATACTCGGCGCTGACCCCTTTAGCAAAGTCTGAAAGGCGCTGATCCAGCGCTTCTCCCAAGGGGCCGAGCGCGTCCTTGGCGACCGCCTCTCCTGGCTCACCCGCTGCGCGGATAAGGCTTTGCAAATGGGCCCGCTCACCCTCGAACCAGCGCCAGAAGCGCATTGCGGTTTCTTTTCGGAACATTTCGTCCTCCGGCATCTGAAACCGAAGTTACGACCAGCGAGTCAAAGTTCCGTTGAGGAAGAGGGCAAAGAAAGTCTTGCCAACTTGAGAAAAGGACGCCGCAAAATCCGCATCCAATCCTCTGATAATGCTAAGGTTAAGCCTTAACCGGCTGCGCTCTGCTGCGAGCGGAAGGCCCAGCCGGTCATGCGTCCCTCAATCCACGCGGTGATGGCATACATGCCAATGCCCAGCACCGCGAGCGCCAGAAGGCCGGCGAAGACAAGCGGCATCTGGAAGTTGGAGCCCGCTTGCGTCATCAGATGGCCGAGGCCGGCGTTTGCGGCAATCGTCTCCGAAACAACTGCGCCCACGAACGCCAAAGTAATGGCGACCTTCAGCGAACCGAAGAAATATGGCATGGCGCGCGGGATGCCGACCTTGCGCATGACATCGAGCTTGGAGGCGCCAAGCGCGCGCAGCACGTCTTCCAGTTCCGGCTCGATGGTCGCGAGGCCGGTGGCCACGTTCACGACAATGGGGAAAAACGAGATCAGGAAGGCCGTGAGAATCGCCGGAATCTCACCAATGCCAAACCACATGACGAGGATCGGCACGACAGCGACCTTGGGAATCGAGTTGAACCCGATCATTACCGGATAGAGGCCGCGATAGATCGTGCGTGACCAGCCGACAAACAGGCCGAGCAGCAGGCCGAAGGCCACCGCCATGAGAAAGCCTGCCAGCGTCGTCCATAGCGTCACCCAGGAGTTGCGCATCAACGGACCCCAGAAGCGGACGGCCGCCTGGAATATTTCGCTCGGCGCGGGAAGAATGATGCTGGAGACGTTGAAGAGCCGGCAAATCAGCTCCCAGACTACGAAGATGGCGATGGTGAAGAGCCATGGCGCGAGGGTTTCGACGTTGCGGTTCATGCCTGCCGGACCTCAGCGATCTTGTTGCGGAGCGTGTGCACGAGATCCGTGAACGGTGAAGAGTAGCAAACGTCGAGGTGGCGAGGTCTTGCGAAATCCACCTGTCGGCTTTCGATGATCTTGCCGGGGCGCGCGCTCATGATGTGGATCGTGTCGGCAAGGAACGCGGCTTCGCGCAGATCGTGCGTCACGAGAACGACCGTAAAGCCAAGTCGCTCCCACACGTCGCGCAGCACGCACCACAATTCCTCGCGCGTGAACGCATCAAGCGCAGCGAATGGCTCGTCGAGCATGAGGAGGGCCGGTTCGTGAATAAGCGAACGGCAGAGCGACGCGCGCTGCTGCATGCCGCCGGAAAGCTCCCACGGAAAGCGATCGCCAAAGCCGGTGAGGCCCACAGTGTCGAGGAGCTTTTCGCCCTTCGCACGGTATTCGGCTTTCTTCGACCGAAAGTTCGAGCGATACGGCTCGACGATCTCTAGCGGCAGCATGAGATTGTCGATCACCGTCCGCCACGGCAGAAGATTAGAATTCTGAAACGCCATCCCGGCAAGTTTCACCGGACCGTTGACCTGCGAACCGTTGACCGTGACGACGCCCTTGGTGGGCTTCACAAGGCCGGTGACCAGCTTCATCAGGGTGGACTTGCCGCAGCCGGACGGACCGACCACTGCAGCGAATTCACCCTTTTTCACCTTGATGTCGGCGCCTTCCAGCGCCAACACAGGTCCGGTTCGTCCGGCATAGGCCAGAGAAACGTTGTCGAGTTCGATCACGCCAATCCCCGATCAGAGTTTGCGCTGGTCAACGGCTGGCAGGTACTGGCTCGTGAAGATGTCTTCCGCCTTCGGGCGGTTCTTGAACTCGTAAGTGTCTGCAATCTGATCGATTGATTTCGCCAGACGCGCCATGTCGACGTCGCCGACGCCGTTGGCTTTCACCCAGGGCGTGACCATGTTATCGCGCAGCGCCATCTTGAGACGCTCAAGCTCCACCTTCTCGTCGGCGATATCGTTGCGCTTCATCACCGACTTGATCGCGGCCTCGGGGTCTTTCGCCGTGTCGATAAAGCCTTTGATTGTCGCGCGCACAAAGCCGGCGACAACCTTCGGGTTCGCCTTGGCGAACTCCGGGTTCACCATGACGGCGTTGCCGTACATCACGATGCCATGGTCAGACATCAACATGACGGAGATGTCGTCGGGCGCGATCTTGTTCTGCACGAGGTTGAAGTAGGACGAGAACGAGAAGCCCGTGATCGCGTCCACCTTGCCCTGCGCAAGCATCGGCTCACGCACGGGGAAGCCGACGTTCTCAATTTTCACCTTTGAACCGTCAACATTGTTGACCTTGGTGAAAGCGCGCCACTGAGCGAAGGCGCCATCGGGAGCCGGCGCTCCAAGGGTCTTGCCCTCCATGTCCTTCGGCGACTTGATGCCGGCCTTCTTGAGGCTGACGATGGCGAATGGCGGACGGTCATAGACCATCATCACCGCCTTGACCTCCTGCGCCGGGTTCTGGTCGCGGAAGCGGACCAGCGAGTTGATGTCAAAGAACCCGAGCGGATAGGTGCCCGCCGCGACACGCGCAATGCCGGCGACCGATCCGGGGCCGCTGTCGACCGTCACGTCCAGCCCCTCGGCCTTGTAATAGCCCTTGTCGATGGCCACAAAATAAGGCGCGGAGGGCCCCTCGAATTTCCAGTCGAGCGCGAATTTGATAGCTGTTTGGGCATGTGCCGAAAAAGTGGCGCCCACGAAAATGGCGCCTGCCGCAAGGGCGACCTTGAGAGACCCGGTACTCATTCTGATTCCCCTCAGCTTGGCGGTTGGCGTTGAAAGCCACGTTCGCTTTACAGAACTGGCAACGCAATCCGTATGCCACCGCAGCTTAATCGGCGCCTGCGTCTAAGCAACCGCCATGCGTCCCGAAATCGCCCCCGTCCCCATTTTCTCGCCTATTTGCGCGCCAACTTTCGTCTATAGCCCGTACATTTGGCGCCTCCCGGCGGACTTTGACGCCGGTCAAACGCGGGGCTGCATTTTCCCGCTTCCCCGCAGTTGCGGTTGATTGGCGTCAAGGCGGCGGCTCGCATGAGCGCGCATTCTTTCACCATCAAGCGGAGGGACAGCCATGAGCTACAACTGGAACATACCCGGCACGCCGGTCTTTGGCGGCGACGAGGCGCGCAAGGGCTATGCACTGAACAAGATGTGCTTCTCGTTCAATGACAAGGCCAACCGCGACGCCTTCAAGGCAGACGAGGACGCCTACATGGCGAAGTACAACCTCACCGACGAGCAGAAAGCCGCCATCGCGTCGCGCAACGTGCTCCAGCTCATCGCGGCGGGCGGCAATGTCTATTACCTCGCCAAATTCGCCGGCATTTTCGGCCTGAGCGTTCAGGACATTGGCGCGCAGCAAACCGGCATGTCGCTGGACGACTTCAAAGCCCATCTCGTGGCGCAAGGCTGAGGGGAAACACGAACATGGCCAACGTCATTGGCGGACTCGCCACCTCCCACGTCCCCTCCATCGGGGGCGCAATCGCCAAGGGATTGCAGCAAGACCCGTACTGGAAGCCCTTTTTCGACGCATTCGATCCGATCCACGAATTTTTGGAGCGCGAAAAGCCCGACGTCGCCGTGGTGATCTACAACGATCACGGGCTGTCGCACTTTCTCGACAAGATGCCGACGTTCGCGGTGGGCGCGGCGGAAGAATACAAAAATGCGGATGAGGGCTGGGGCATCCCCGTGCTGCCGCCATTCGCCGGTCATGCGGCGCTATCGTGGCACATTATTGAGAGCCTCGTGAACGACGAGTTCGACATCACCTCCTGCCAGGAGCACCTTGTCGATCATGCGTTTTCGTTGCCGCTGAAGCTGATGTACCCGGACGCGAAATGGCCCGTGCGTACGGTGCCGATCACCATCAATTCCGTGCAGCATCCCCTACCTTCGGCCCTTCGCTGCTGGAAGCTGGGTCAGGCGATTGGCCGCGCGCTGGAAAGCTGGCCGGGCGCGGAAAAAATCGTCGTGCTGGGCACCGGCGGGCTCTCCCACCAGCTCGATGGCGCACGCGCGGGCTTCATCAACAAGGACTTCGACCTGCTTTGCCTCGACAAGATCGTCAATGATCCGGTCGCGCTGACGAAATACTCCAACAAGGAAATCATCGAGCTGGCAGGCTCGCAGGGCGTCGAGCTGATGTGCTGGATCGCCATGCGCGGCGCGCTGCAAGGCCGCGTGTCGAAATTGCACAGCACCTATCATGTGCCGATTTCCAACACGGGCGGCGCGGTTTTGCTGATGGAAAACAAGCCGCGCCCACACGCAATGGCCGCGGAATAACGAACAGGGCCGCGCCTGCGGCCCTGCGACTTACTAGAATGGGACGATCTCGCCCTTGTAGTCAAAGAAACCGCCGGTCTGCTGCGGTGTGAGCGATTCGATTACGCGCAGAAGATCGGTCGCCGCCACGTCGGGCGGGCGCACGTCCAGGCCCTGTTTTGCGAACACCTGCGACATGCGCGTATCCACCGTGCCCGGATGCAGCGCCACGCAAATGGCGTGCGGCCGCGTGCGCGCCAGCTCCACCGCACCAGTACGCAAAAACTGATTGAGCGCGGCCTTGGACGCGCGATAGCTATGCCAGCCGCCGAGCCTGTTGTCGGCGATGCTGCCCACGCGCGCCGAGAGCGTGGCGAACACGAAGCGCCCCTCGCGCGGACAGAGCGGCAGAAAATGTTTCATCATCAACGCCGGGCCCATCGCGTTTACCGCAAACGAATGCAGCATGTGCGCGGGGTCAAGCTGGCGGAGGCTTTTCTCGGGCTGGTAGCGCGCATCGTGCAGAAAGCCCGTCGCGTCGATGACCAGCCGCACGTCCCGGCCCGCCAGCGCCTGCGCGGCGGCGGCGATGCTGGCCTCGTCCGTAATATCGAACGCGGGCGCGCCCGTGCGCGAGAGCGTCACGACGTCCTCAAAGGCGCCCTGCCCGCGCAACGCGCGCACCAAAGCCGCCCCCACGCCGCCACTTGCGCCCGCCACCACCGCAATCGCCATCTGAACCTCCGTTGCACGCAAAGCTTGTACGGCTGCGCACGGCTGGCGGATTGCGCGCGCGGGGCATTCACGGGGCGGGGCATCCGTGGTAATTCGCCGCGTGGATTTGCCGGCGCTCTTGCGCCCGGCCTGACCTTCCGGGCGAGGCTTTGCAGGCCCTGCCCGGGCAAACGTCAAACAGGAGAGGAACACCTCGATGAGATTTTGCATCAGCGGCAACGGCGCCATGGGCAACGCGCACGCCAAGGCCCTGAAGGCCATTCCCGGAGCGGAAATTACGGTCGTTCAGTCGCGCACGCAGGAAGGCGCCGACAAGTTCGCGCAGACCTACGACATCAAGACCGCGATGACCGACTATGATTCCGCCGTGAAGCGCGACGACGTGGACGCGGTGATCATCACCGGCCCCACGCAGATCCACGCCGATCAGGCCGAGACCGCCATGCGCGCGGGCAAGCATGTCCTCATCGAAATCCCGATGTGCGACAGCGTAGCCGACGCCGAGCGCATCGTGCGCGTGCAGCAGGAAACCGGCGTGACCGCGATGGCCGGCCATGTGCGCCGCTTCAACCCCTCGCACCAGTACATGAACAACAAGCTGCGCAATGAGGGCGTGACGCTGCAACAGATGCAGGCGCACACGCACTTCTTCCGCCGCACGAACATGAACGCGCTCGGCCAGCCGCGCTCGTGGGTAGACCATCTCCTGTGGCACCACGCCTGCCACACGGTCGATCTCTTCGCCTACCAGACCGGCGAGCAGGTTTCGGAAGCCTTCGCCGTGCAGGGCCCCTACGACCCGGAACTCAAGATCGCCATGGACATGGGCATCGTGATGAAGACGCCGTCTGGCGCGGTGTGCGTGCTGTCGCTGTCCTTCAACGACGAAGGCCCGATCGGCTCGCCCTACCGCTACATGTGCGACAAGGGCACGTGGGTGTCGTTCTACGACGACCTGACGGACGGATTCGGCAAGAAGATCAACCTCGCGGGCGTCGCGCCCTCGATGAACGGCTTTGAAAACCAGGACCGCGAGTTCCTCGCCGCCATCACAGAAAAGCGCGCGCCGAACTGCTCGGTGGCCGACGCCCTCTCGACGATGAAGCTGCTCGGCAAGCTGGAAGACCAGCTGATCGCATCGAGTGGTTTGCCGAAGTAAGGCTTGATCTTCCCTTCTCCCGCATCGCGGGAGAAGGTGTCGCGCGGAACGCGTGACGGATGAGGGGCAGCCTACAAACACACAACGCCCGGTGGAAACGCCGGGCGTTTTTGTTTGAAAGCGCGCACCTCCCAAAAGCATCCTCACAGATATTGCCTCGCTGACGCTCATATGGCATGTATTGCCATATGGCTCGTGCAACCCTATTCTACCGTGACAAGGGCGTTTTACCGGACGGCGCCATTATCGAAATCACGATCTGGCGGTTGCCCAAAGCCGATGCCGAACGGCCTCATGGGCTCAAGTATTCGCTGTTCTATGGAAAGGGCGGAACGCGTCTCATCGGCTACGATAACGAACGCGGCAAGGGCGATCATCGTCACATTATGGACCGGGAAGAAGCCTACGCGTTCGTATCTGAAGAGCAGCTGATAGCCGACTTCATGACGGACGTTCGCAAGATGAGGAACGAGATATGACTAGAAAGCGCATCACAGCCCACGTCGGAAGCATGGACGATATGGCGAAGCGCTTTGTCGTTGCTTGGAAAGAGGCCAAGAGCGGCGCCAAGCCGAAGGGCGAACACATCACGTTCGTA
The DNA here is from genome assembly GCA_030684835.1 of Beijerinckiaceae bacterium. GTDB lineage: Bacteria > Pseudomonadota > Alphaproteobacteria > Rhizobiales > Beijerinckiaceae > Terripilifer. The sequence continues at coordinate 2,331 of JAUXWZ010000080.1, read as the reverse complement.
ACGCTCGAAAGTCTCGTGTCGGTCATGTCGCCGAAGCGGCTCGAACTGCTGCGCGCCCTGCGCGCTAGCGGTCCAAGCTCAATTCGCGCGCTCTCGACGGCGCTGGCGCGCGATTACAAGTCCGTTCACACGGATGTTGTCTTGCTCGGTAACGCAGGACTCATAAAGCGCAACAAGGACGGCTCAGTTTCTGCGCCGTGGGACAAGGTGCAGGCGGAGTTGCAGTTGGCTTCGTGAGGGTTGAATTATTGGGGTGTGGCAAGGCACCCGCAGCGTGGCAACTGAACCAAGGTTAGATAAATAACAAGCCAGTGTGGCTTCATGCGTCTGACAGCTTCTCTTCGATATCCAAGCGCAACTGCTCTAACACCGATGTACCTTGCAAGTGAAACGGTGAAGCACTTGCCGCAACAGACTCTGCTACAATTCTCTTAGAATCAGCCAAGATATTATCGCTATATCCGCGACCCGCGACCTCAAAAGCATCTTTCAGGCGTCGGCTCCACTTTTGTTTTTTTACGCGCACGCGGGCTGCCGAAAAATCGACGCCGTACTTATCTAACAGCGCCTGCGTGTAAACTTTCGGATCAACAAAGTCTTCAAGTTCGGATTCATCGAGCCCAGAAAACTTGGCATATCCTACATCTTTGTCCAACAACAAAGAAGCCTTGCAAGCTACCCCTCCGGCGCGGATTCCTTCCTCGTCACAGTCAAGGAAAGCATGAACCCCACACAACAACGACTTATACAATTGCGTGAGCTGTGCCAGCTTCGACGCGCCACTTAGTTCAACAATGATCAACCGTCCACCATCAATTGCGTGCTTGATCTGCATTGACTTCTTCAACCACGGCTCAAGAACGAATTTGTCCTCAAAACCCTCGACAAGTAGCACCTGCTCCGCCGAGACGAGGTTTTCATAGGCGCGAACACCAAGTACATCCCTCACGTCCTGAATTTTTTTTGCGACAGAGGCCTTGTTCTTATTTACTATAATATTGCATTTGAGATTATTGCGGTTCGCAAAAACTGGACTGTGCGTTGAGATGATAACCTGATCGTTGATCGAAATATCGTCTAGTACACGCCGCAGTTCATGGATCGCACTCGAATGAAGGTGCGCTTCGGGCTCTTCAATAGCGAAAATATAGTTTTGATCTTTACGCGCAGATTCATAGGCGTGATGCCTAATTCCGAGCGCGATTAAGCTTTGAATTCCATCCCCCTTCTGGGCCAGCGGCGTTATAGTTCCGTCGTCAACAGAAATATCAATCGAACGGCGTAATTCCGAATAGCGCCGCTCATCGTCAACTGAGAACTTCACGTCATTGATTGCAGGAACGAACCGCTTTAGCGTTTTAGTTGCACCCTTTGAAATTGCTTCGAGTACCGGCTGCTGGAAGGTCCTGATTTTCTGGACTGCCTCCTGATACTCAGGATTGTCCTCAAGCTCTAACAAAGCGCTACTGACAATCTGCTCAACAATATCAGCCGAAGAAGCTGCAGTTCTAACCGCAGGAATATAATGGAACTGAATCCGACTTGCCAGAAAGCGGAGAACTCGCGCTCGCTTTCCGTTAAGTGACACATTTCCGCGGCCTGGCTTTGGGATATTAATTGAGGGCCCTTCCGCTTCGAAGCGGATTACGATGGGTAACGTGCCATTCAAGCTACTGGAAACTTCGGTCTTAAAGTCGGCGATTTCAGCATCTGACAGCGCAAACTCTAGTTCAACGCTGGTAACCCGCCTTTTACCGCCAACTGGCACATCAAGTTCGGGATTGTAGCTAAAGTACCACCCCTCCCGTCGAGCACGTACAGTGCCTCCTCGCTCCCGACGACCTGTAATGACATTCATTGCGAGTGCAAGCGCCCGCAAAATGTTTGATTTTCCTTCGTTGTTTGGACCAATCAAAACTGTACTTGCTTCTAATCGGATCTTGCTCGCTTCGGTAATGCTCCTGAAGTTCTTAATCGTAAATGATGCGAGCTTCATTCGTTAAACCCCTCACACCAACCGACTCTGCGCCTTCGCCGCTTCAATAAAGCTCGCAAACAGCGGGTGCGGCTCGAACGGGCGTGACTTCAGCTCGGGGTGATATTGCACGCCGATAAACCACGGGTGATCGGCGATTTCCACCGTCTCGGGCAGCAGGCCGTCGGGGGACATGCCGGCGAAGGTCATGCCCTTTGCTTCGAGGCGGGCCTTGTAGGCGGTGTTGACCTCGAAGCGGTGGCGGTGGCGCTCTTCGATGTCGCAGGAGCCGTAGACGCCCGCGATGCGCGAGCCTTCTTTCAGGCGGGCCTTGAAGGCGCCCAGACGCATGGTGC
>JAUXWZ010000076.1 GCA_030684835.1 Beijerinckiaceae bacterium | reverse complement strand
CTCGCCTTCGCGCGTCACGCGGCCGATCGGTTGCATGCGCTTCAAGATAGCCAATTTAAGGGCGCCTATTCTGTCTGATGCTACGGGCTATCGTGGCGCACGCTTCGCAAGAATTCTCTGCAAAGTGCGTCGATGCATATTGAGCCGGCGCGCAGTTTCCGAGACGTTGCGTCCACATAACTCATAGATACGCTGGATATGCTCCCAGCGCACGCGGTCGGCCGACATCGGGTTTTCAGGCAGCTCAGCCTTGTCGTGACGGACAGCCACGAGTGCATTGTAAATCTCGTCCGCGTCCGCCGGCTTTGCCAGATAATCGAAGGCGCCAAGTTTTACCGCAGTGACGGCGGTGGCGATATTTCCGTAGCCTGTCAGGATGACGCCGCGCGAATCGGGGCGCCGCTCTTTGAGCTGGGAAATGACATCAAGACCACTGCCGTCTTGCAGCCTCAGATCGATGACTGCAAATGCCGGGGGTGATAGCGAGATTGCAGCGAGACCTTCCGCTACGCTATCGGCGGTCGTTACCGAAAACCCACGTTGCTCCATTGCCCGGCATAACCGGGATTGAAACGGCTTGTCATCGTCAACGATCAACAAGGTCTTTTCCGGGCCTGCTGGAGGAAGGGGCGTGTCCATTGTAGGCCTTTGTCAGTTGTGGCGCGTCAGCGTTGCGCTATCGTCCAATGTAGATTGAACACTCCCGATTTCCACACTAGATCCCGTTTGAATTACTCCACTCTCGCCCTGCGCGTCAAAAGCGGCGCGAGGCCAAGCGATCACGACCCTAGCGCCGGCTGCGGGCAAATCGGCGTTTGACATCGAAACCACAGCTCCAGATCGCTCAAGCAGCGTTTTGGCGATAAAAAGCCCGAGACCAAGTCCTCCCGCCTCACTTTTCGCACGCCGGTTGATTGCTCGCGTGGTGACATAAGGCTCACCAAGTTTAGCCAAAACCTCCGAAGAAAACCCGGGCCCGTCGTCCGCGACTTCAATACGAACGGCGCCCTGAGTCCACCGCGCAGTTATTCCCACGGCGGAGGTCGCGAAATCGACGGCGTTCTCAATGAGATTTCCCAGGCCGTAAATGATGCCCGGGTTTCGCAAACAACGCGGCTCCGCCCCATCGCCCGACGCTTCAATCACGAGATCGACGCCGAAATGATGATAGGGCTCGGCAACCTCCTCCAGCAGGTGACGCAAGCTCATCGACTGCCAGTGTTCGGCGTCTTCGGCGCCCATTGAGGCGAGCTTGCCGAGAATCGTCCGGCATCGCTGCGCCTCTTGTTCAAGCAGAACGATGTCATCGGCATACGGCCCGTTGTCGCCGGAAGCCTTCCGCAACTCCCGAACCACCAGCGTGATGGTCGCAAGGGGGGTGCCCAATTCATGGGCAGCGGCAGCGGCGAGCCCATCGAGCTGCGTCAGATGTTGCTCGCGCGCGAGAACAAGTTCTGTTGCGGAAAGTGCATCGGAAAGCCGTCTTGCCTCCTCCGCCACGCGAAACGCGTAGGCCGCCACAAACACCGCGCCGCAGACCAGCGCGAGCCAGACGCCGGCGCGGTAAGGCAAGGGAAAAGTCAGCGTTTCAGCCGGCGCCCAGGGGAGCGGCATATAGAAAAAAGCAAGAAGGCTTGCCGCCAATATGACCAATGCGACGAGCGCCAAGGTTCTTTGAACCGACAGCGAGACTGCTGAAATCATGATCGGCGCAAGGAAAAGCAGGGCGAATGGATTCTGCAGCCCGCCGGTCAGATACAACAAAGCGCTTAACTGCAGGAGGTCGTAAGCAAGCAAAATGGTGGCGGGCCCATCGTCAAGCCTGTGGTTTACATCGTAGCGCAGTCGCAGCCCTATATTTAGCCAGACAGACGCGGCGATCACAGCAAAGGCTAGCCCGATGGGGACTGGAAATCCGAGACCGTAATGAACACTTATGATTGCTATGGACTGGCCCGCCACAGCTAACCAGCGAAGACGAACCAGGGTGTCGACCCTAAGCTGTCGCGCTTTCCTGCCAAAATCTATGTGCGCGAACTGGGTCATTTTGTGTGACTACCTTCGCGAAATACTTAACGCGATGAGCTATCTTACCGCCAGCCATTGTTGTCGGCTGGGTAACAGGTTATCGTGCTGCACTGCAACATGCTCACGTCTTGAGCTATATTGGTCGTGAAAATGAACCGTTTTTCGTATCATGCTTATGAAATGGCTCATCTGGCGCTGGCTCCAGCCCGGGCGATGTCAGACGCGACCCGCCTTTTCTTCAAACATCCGGTCAACCCCTGGTCACATACTCATATGGGCCGGAATCTGGCGGCGTCGGCTGAGCTCTTCGAACGCATGACGCGTCGTTATGGTAAGCCTGTCTTCGACTTCACCGCCACCTCGGTCGACGGAAGGATCTACGAGATCGAGGAGCAAGTCGTCTGGGAGCGACCGTTTTGCCGGCTGATACGATTTGAACGCCGAGGCTATGCAGGGACGCCGCAGGACAAATTATTGATCGTGGCTCCGATGTCCGGCCACTACGCTACCTTGCTGCGTGGGACGGTGGAGGCTTTTCTCCCACATTTTGACGTTTACATTACTGATTGGACCGACGCCCGAATGGTCCCGCTGGCGATGGGCAAGTTTGAGCTAGATGATTACATCGAATACCTCATCTCGATTTGCGGACTTCTGAAGCCGCCAGGCTCCGACACTGCGCTGCACACGCTTGGCGTTTGCCAACCATCTGTGCCGTTGATTGCTGCGGTCGCGTTAATGCAGGAGGATGGCGATCAGAGCACTCCCAACTCCATGACTTTGATGGGCGGCCCCATCGATACGCGGCGTAGCCCGACGGCTGTGAACGTGGTGGCGCAGCAACGCGGCGTCCCGTGGTTCAAGAGGAATTGCGTCGTCTCCGTGCCCTTCCCCTATCCGGGAGTCGGCCGCGAGGTTTACCCCGGCTTTCTGCAACTCTCTGGCTTCATGGCGATGAACCTTGATCGCCATGTGAATGCGCACTTCGAGATGTTCAATCATCTGGTTCAGGGTGACGGAGACTCGGCGGAGAAACATCGCGACTTCTACGACGAATATCTCGCAGTCATGGATCTGGACGCGGACTATTATCTACAAACGGTCGAGCGTGTTTTTGTGCTGCATTCGCTCCCAAAAGGCGAATTCAAGTACCGTGGGCGGACGGTCAATCTCGCCGCAATATCAGCAACGGCCCTGATGACCGTCGAGGGTGAGAAAGATGACATTTCTGGCGTTGGGCAAACGCAAGCCGCACACGACCTTTGCCCAAACATACCCGAAGACCGGAAAGCTCATTATCTGCAGATGGGCGTAGGACATTACGGCGTTTTCAACGGATCACGGTTTCGCAACGAGATCGCGCCTCGAATCGTCGAGTTTGCACGACTGGCCGCCAAGTAGGATCTTCGACGGCTTTGCCGTCGAAGCTTCCAACGATACCATTCAAAGATGCTTTGGAGCACAGCGATTCGCGCGTCCTCAGTATCGAGGGCTGTAGACCACATCGAGGTCAAACACGCGGGGGAAACCTATCGCGTCTTGTTGCGCGCCTCGCCGACGGCGCGCCGTATTACGCTGCGCGTAAGTTATTCCAGCGGGGCCGTCATCTTGACCCTGCCGCGTCGCGTTGCGCTGACAGACGCGATTGATTTCGCCCAGCGACATGCGGCCTGGATCGGCGCACGATTGCGTCGCTTGCCTGAACCGATACCCTTTGAGTGTGGCGCGGTTATTCCGGTCCGAGATCGTGACCATCGCATCGCTCACGCATCAGATCGCCGAGGGACGGTCTGGGTGGAAATGGCCACGACGTCAGAAGACGAGATTAAACTTCCGATGCTTTGCGTGGCTGGGGAAGCGGCGCACGTCGCGCGACGGATTACGGATTATTTGAAACGGGCCGCCAAAGAAGACCTGGACGCGTCAGTCAAACACTATTGCAACGTTTTGGGGATCCAGTCCCGCTCGGTCACTGTGCGGGATACAACGAGCCGATGGGGCTCATGTTCGTCATCAGGCGGCTTGAGCTTCTCATGGCGCCTGATATTCGCCCCGCCCTTCGTTCTCGATTATCTCGCCGCTCACGAGGTGGCCCACCTCAAACACATGAACCACTCTGCAAAATTCTGGGCCCTGACCAAACGCATTTGCGCGGAAACGGACCGGGCCGAGATGTGGCTCAATACCCACGGATCAAAACTGCACAGATACGGCAAAGCGCGATCTGATACTTAGCTCCGCGCCTTTCGAACAAAGGTCAAATAAGCCGGTGTTCGACCTTCGCGAAACGCCTTCGCTTCGTAGCGTGTACTAGGCCAACCGGCCCAAGGCTTCTTCCAGTCCGTAGCTTCACGTGCAATCCAGTCAAAGCTCTCCGACGCTAGGAAACGCGCCAAAGTCCATCCTGAGTAATCGTCGATATCCGTCGCGAAGCGGACCTCTTCGCCGTCCCGCAGAGTTCGCGCCATCTGTTGGATCGTTTCGGGCGAAATGAAGCGGCGTTTTCTTTGGCCGAACTTTGGCCAAGGATCGGGATAAAGAATTGTCACCCGTCCGAGACTAGCGTCAGGAAGCGCTCGCAGTATTTCTAGAGCGTCGCCATCATGAATGAGGATGTTTTGAAGTTTCTTCTCGTCAATCGTGCTGACGAGCTTTGCGACTCCGTTCACAAACGGCTCGCACCCGATGAAGAGAACATCCGGGTGCGATTGAGCGTCTGAGGCAAGGTGCTCCCCGCCACCAAATCCAATCTCGAGCCACAGATCCTGGTGCGGCGGCGACGACGCTCCTTGAAGCGTCGGCAATACCTCCGCGTTCACACGCAAGCGCGGCAGCAAATTCTCAGTGAGCGCAGCCTGCCGCGGACGTAGCGACTTGCCTTTTCGACGGCCGAAAAAATGCGGTTCAGAGCGAGCAGCCATCGATGAAATGAGAGGGCGCCGTTCGGCGCCCTCCCAAACTCCCATTTAAGCGAAGTATGTCTTCAGCTTTTCCGCAAGGTCCGTCTTCTCCCAAGAGAAGCCGCCATCGGCGTCGGGCGCGCGGCCAAAGTGACCGTACGCAGACGTCCGCGCATAGACGGGACGGTTAAGTTGCAAATGTTCGCGAATACCGCGCGGTGAAAGGTTCATCGCGTCCATCAGGACGGTCTCGAGCTTGCTTTCGTCCACATTACCGGTGCCGTGTAAATCTGCGTAAATCGAAAGCGGTTTCGCAACGCCAATCGCATAAGCCAATTGCAGCGTGCAACGGTCCGCTAGCCCAGCAGAGACAACGTTCTTGGCAAGATAGCGGGCAGCGTAAGCGGCCGAACGGTCAACCTTCGTGGGGTCTTTTCCCGAGAACGCGCCGCCGCCGTGAGGAGCTGCGCCGCCGTATGTGTCCACGATGATCTTGCGTCCGGTCAGGCCCGTGTCGCCATCGGGGCCGCCGATGAAGAACTTCCCCGTCGGGTTAATGTGCCAGACAGTGTCGTTTGTTACCCAGCCCTGCGGCAAAGCCTTCAGGACATAGGGTTCAATCATCTCACGCACCTGCCCCGACGTCATGTCCTCGATGGTGTGCTGATGGGACACGACGATCTGGCTCACGCCGACCGGCTTCCCGTTCTCATACCGTACAGTGACCTGACTCTTGGAGTCCGGGCCGAGCCCCTTCTCCGCGCCCGAATGACGCGCGTCAGCAAGCAGCTTCAAAATTTTGTGAGAATAGTGCAACGGCGCCGGCATGAGCTCGGGCGTTTCGCGGCAAGCGTATCCAAACATAATGCCCTGATCGCCCGCGCCTTCATCCTTGTTGCCGCTGGCGTCGACACCCTGAGCAATATCAGCTGATTGCGAATGAAGCAGAACATCGATCTTCGCATGCTCCCAATGGAAGCCATCCTGCTCGTAGCCGATCTCACGAATGGCCTGCCGCGCTATTTGCGTGATCGTATCCTCGGACAGCTTTGGCCCACGCACCTCACCAGCGATCACGACACGATTTGTAGTGCAGAGGGTCTCGCAAGCAACGCGGATCTGGTAGGGGTCGATGCCGGCCTTCGCGCCTTCGCGAAAATAGAGATCCACAATCTCATCGGAAATACGATCCGACACCTTGTCCGGATGCCCTTCGGATACGGACTCACTTGTGAAGAGATAATGTTGACGGGCCACGCGTGTATCTCCGATTTGGTTTCTGTCCCTTCCCGGACATCGAGCCATCAAGCGAAGTCGTCTCGTCCCGACGGGAAGCGAAACTTCATGGCAGCGAGCGTTCGTTAGGTCAAGCCGTTTAGGTCAATCCGTTCGGTATACCGAACGAGCTATGGAGCAGAATTCTTTCGGCTTGGAGACGAAGGCGGCTGTTCACTCTCGGATTTAAGCGAAAGCACTTCCGCCAAACCCATCAAATGCCGGCGCGCCTCCTGGTCTCGCACACTAATAAACATCTTGATCATCTTCAGCGCCTCTGCCGGCGCCGGAGCCTTGCGAGCGGCAGCAATGTTCTGCGCTTCCAACAGCTTCGCCGAGAGCTGCCCCGATGCATCCGCGAAGAAATAACTGACGGGCATTTCGAGAATGCGCGCTATCGCTTGCAATCGGCTGGCGCCAACTCGGTTGGCGCCCTTTTCATATTTCTGGATCTGCTGAAAAGTGATCCCGACAGCTTTCGCCAATTTATCCTGGGTCAGGCCGATAGACATTCGCCGGCTTCGAACGCGAGATCCAACGTGTATATCAACCGAGTTCGGAGTGCGCTTCAAGCGAGTGTCTCTCGTGTTGCTCGCGACGTGGTCTGTGCCGCCTTCGTGGGCCCAATGTAGCTACGCGCAAATCTACATGCAAACGTTGCGTCACCTTGGCCGTGAGCGCGGACGCCCGGACACAACGAAAAAGAGCACCATGACCAGGAGCCAAAGAGTTAAGGGCGCCAAATTCGGAAACTGAGAGAAAAGGGTTGCGCTCGCGGGCCGAGGTAGGTGGGCGTCTATGACGCCCTCAACCCCCACAGGCAGGCTTTGCAGGATCCGCCCATAAGGATCGACGATCGCCGAAATCCCGGTATTGGCTGCGCGGATGAGGGGTAATCCCTCTTCTATAGCCCTTAATCGAGCTTGCGCGAAATGTTGCCGCGGTCCGGGCGTATCACCGAACCAGCCGTCATTCGTCACGTTTAGGAGAACGGCCGCTCCCAGCGAGCGAGCGCCCGCCGGTAGAACCGCCCCACTGAAAATCGCCTCGTAACATATCAATGGCGCTGCCGGGGGAAACCCGGGGGCTCTGATCAGGTTCTTCATCGCGCCAGCTTCAAAGCCGCCTGGCATTTGGACAAACTGGCGCAGGCCAATGGCGTCGAATAGTCGGCGAAAGGGGAGGTATTCTCCAAACGGAACCAAATGCGTCTTGTCGTAGCCGTCAACAATAACCCCACCAGGCCGCACGACTTGAATTGAATTGTAGTAACGCGCTTGCCGACCATCCGATGAAACCTCGACCCGGGCAGCACCGGTTATCAGCGTTGTCTGCGGCGCAAGGAAGTCACCGATGCGCCCAAGAGCTTCCGCGTCACGCGCGAGGATCGCTGGAAAAGGCGACTCAGGCCAAATAATGTGAGTGACGCCAGCAATTCCGTTGGGCTGCTCTCCTGTGACACGGGATGACAAGTCCAGATAGCGCGTCAGAATTTCAGGCATTGCTTCAGCCCGAAATTTTTCATCCTGAGGAACATTTGGCTGCATGATGCGCAGCTTCACGGCGTCATCCAGCGAGGTCTGGTTCAGGGCGAGTCGCAGAGATCCAAAGACTGCGATACCGGCAAAAAAAGTTGCTGCCAATGCCAGCGCCAACTTGCGCGTCTCCCGATCCGCCAGCAGAGCCGGCGCAGACGCCAAGGCCACGCAAATGATGGTCAACCCGTGCAGGCCAACCAAAGATGACACCTGCGAAAGCATCAGATTTCCGCCAAACGCCATCCCAAGGTTGTTCCACGGGAAACCGGTGAGAACTGTTGAACGAAGAAACTCGGACGCGCCCAAGCCCGCAGCCAGCGCAAGAATTCGCGCTGAGCTATGCGACCAGATCAAACGCGATGCGGCGAAGCCCAATGCGGTGAACAGCGCGAGCAAAGCGGGCAGCCCCATGACCCCGATGGGAAGCGCCCAAGCAAATTGATCGGCCTCCACAAGAAACGCAGCGCCTAACCACCACAAACCGGCAAGAAAATAGCCAAATCCCAGCCACCAACCCGTCTTCGCGGCTTCGTAAGCAGCACTCATCAACGTGCGAGCACCAGACGCATGAACCGTCTTGCTGACGCTTCCATCGATCAGCCAAACAGCGACTGTCATAGGAACAATAAGAATTGGGAAGAGGTTAAACGGCGGGAGCGACAGGACGCCAACTGCGCCCGCCACGAAGGCGATCAGTCGGCGACGCCAGCCTGAAGACAACGTGATTATGTCGGCAAGACGAGCTAACCGATGGAGTTGCAAATTGCGTGTTCCCATTGAGCGTGACTTCGGCGGAGATACTCGGGTTATCGGGGCCGATGCGACTTAACTCTTGCTCTCAACGATGATCGTCCTGATCAGAACTTTCTTGATTCGTCGAGGATCAGCGTCGAGGATTTCGAACTGGACGTTGGATAGAAATTTGACGCGCTCACCTTTAGAAGGCACTCGGCCAGCGATCATCGTCACCAAGCCGCCTATCGTCTCGACAGATTGTGCATCGGGGTGGTTCGACAGCGGCAGACCGGACGTTTGTTCAACTTCTTCTAGCTCTGCCCGGGCGTCCACGACCCATTCGCCGTCCTCGGTCTTTGAAACCAGGGGCCCCTCAACAGAATCGTGTTCGTCTTCAATATCGCCAACGATCAACTCGACGATATCCTCGATAGACGCCAAACCGTCGGTGCCGCCATATTCATCAATGACAAGCGCCATGTGTGTTCGAGCCGCCTGCATTTTCACGAGCAGCTCAAGAGCGGGCATTGAGGGTGGCACGAAGAGAACTGGCCGGACAATGCCAGCGGCAGAAACCGTTTCTGCCAGGCGATCAAACTTCACACCCCCACCAGAGATGACGCCCTCGCGGCCAGCCAGATAATTGAAGAAATCGCGGATGTGTATCATCCCTCGCGGATCATCAAGCGTCTCGGCATAAACCGGGAGCCGTGAATGACCTGCCGTGTGAAATATATCGGCAACATGGGCGATCGTGTCCTCGAGACTGACCGCAACAATATCGCGACGCTTGATCATGACGTCGCTCACCCGCAGCTCGTGCAGTTCGAGGACATTTCGAAGCATCGCACGTTCTTGCTGGGAGATGTCGCTCGCATGAGACTCGTCATCCAGTGCTTCTTCAATATCTCCGCGAACGGATGTTTCCTCGCGCACGAAAAACGTGCGAAGCCGCTCGAATAAAGAGGCCTTTTCGCTTCGGCCATGCTCTCGCGATCGACTTTGTTGATCGGACAATGTCAGACCTCTTTTTTCTCGTTCAAGCCAGACCATGGGTCGGGATATCCGAGGTCCGTCAAAATCTGGCTTTCCAGAGTTTCCATCTCCAGCGCTTCCTTATCGGATTCATGATCGTATCCGATCAGATGCAGCATTCCGTGGACAACCATGTGAGCAGCATGATTGACCAGAAGCTTGCCTTCCTCACCTGCTTCCCGATCGATCGTCTCATAGGCCATTATGACGTCCCCAAGTAGCGGCGACGCGCGCAAATCATCGCCATTGCTGGCAGGAAAAGAAAGGACATTTGTCGGTGTGTCCTTGGAGCGCCACAGCGCATTCAGTTCCTGAACACGCTTATCGTTCGAAAACGAGAAACAAACCTCGGCTTCCGGATGAAGCTCCGGGTTCGCTATTTCGATCACTTTGGGAACGACGACGCGCACTAGCAACTCAGGTTCGAACTTTTGAGACCAGCGTGGCTCATCAACGACCACATCACACGCGACGTTCATCGCGTCTTATCCGCTTCCAGAATAGCGCTGCGTTCGTATGCTCCCACAATGCGCCGGACAAGATCATGTCGCACAACGTCCCCTTCGGCGAACAAAACGGTGCCTATTCCTTCCAGGCCTTGCGTCAATTGTACGGCTTCGCGAAGCCCTGACTTCTGCCCCGGCAACAAGTCGGTTTGCGTTGGGTCGCCATTCACGATCATCCGCGATCCTTCTCCCAACCGCGTCAGAAACATCTTCATTTGCATGGACGTTGAGTTTTGGGCTTCGTCGAGTAATACACAGGCATTGGTGAGAGTACGCCCGCGCATGAATGCAAGCGGCGCGACTTCGATCATTCCCGTCTGCAGTCCGCGCTCAACGTGCCGGCCATCCATGAAATCATGCAATGCGTCGAAAATAGGCCGCAGATAAGGGTCAACCTTCTCGCGCATGTCTCCCGGCAAGAAGCCAAGACGCTCACCCGCCTCAACAGCGGGACGCGACAGGATAAGCCGCTCAACAGCGCCTTGCTCCAGGAGGGAAACCGCATGACCAACCGCGAGCCAGGTTTTTCCTGTTCCAGCGGGGCCTTCCGCAAAGACGAGTTCATGGCGCTTCAGAGCGCGAATGTATTCGTCCTGAGCCGCATTGCGAGCACGCACAATGCCTTTTTTGCGGGTGGCGATGTGATCAAACTGGCTCCGCGCGGTTTCCGGCGGACTGGGAAAGAGGCTGCCCTGTAGCGCGCTTTCCTCAATCGCGCCGTCAACGTCGCCCGGTGTTACGTGCTGGCCCAGCTTGACCCGGGCATATAGGTTCTCAAGGACACGGCGCGCGCTTTCACAACTGTCCGCCGGGCCCTTCAATATGATGCGATTTCCATTGGTATGCGCCGAAACGCCCAGACGGCGTTCAACGCGCGCAATGTTCTGATCGTACTGGCCAAGGACAGCGGAAGCATGGCGATTGTCTTCAAACGCGATGCTAATTTCCGCAAGCGGAGTCTGTCCGGGCAAATCCCCCGCCTGCGCAGCTCGCGGCCGATCATTCTGATTAGGACGATCATACGACTTCAATTTGAAGCTCCGCCAATTTGGGATGAATCGACCGCGCCGCGCAGGGAGTTAGACGTAGCTTCCAATATTACCACATCGACTATCTTGCCAATAAGATTTGAGGCTTCTGTAACATAAACAGCCTGCAAATAAGGGCTTTTTCCAACCTGCTGACCAGGATGACGACCTGACTTTTCGAAAAGAACGGGCAACTTTTTCCCAACTGAGGCTTTGTCGAAAGCGTGACGCTGCTGGTCGAGCAATTGCTGCAGTCTGGCAAGGCGATGAGACTTCACGTCTTCTCCTACCTGTCCGCCGAGGACGGCGGCCGGAGTGCCCAATCTGGGAGAATACTTGAACGAATATGCGCTCGCAAATTGTACTTCAGCAACAAGTTGCATCGTGGCGTGGAAATCCTGTTCCGTTTCTCCGGGGAAACCAACTATGAAGTCCGACGAAAACGAAATGTCGGGCCGGACCTTTCGTATCTTTTCAACCAGTCGAATGAAGTCCGCTGACGTGTGCTTGCGGTTCATTGCGCGGAGAATTCCGTCAGAACCCGACTGCACCGGCAGATGCAAATACGGCATCAATGACGGCACATCCCGATGCGCTTCAATGAGATCGTCGCTCATGTCTCGTGGGTGGCTTGTCGTGTAGCGAATGCGCGAAACACCGGGGACATTGGCCACGTGCTCTATCAGTTTTGCGAGCGAGGCGTCGCGTCCATTCGCATCTCGACCATGGTAGGCATTCACATTCTGCCCAATCAGCGTGATCTCACTGATGCCGGAAGACACGAGGGACATGACCTCATCAATGACGGCGCTCACCGGCCGACATGTTTCCGCTCCACGAGTGTAAGGCACGACACAGAACGAGCAAAATTTGTCGCAGCCCTCTTGAACTGTGACGAACGCGCTGACGCCTCGCGCCGCGAGACGCGCTGCGGAAGGGGCCGGCAGATGATCGAACTTACTTTCGACAGGAAACTCGGTGTCCACGACCGGGCCAGCGCCACGGGCGCGCTCAAGTAATTCGGGCAGACGGTGATAATTCTGCGATCCAACGACCAGATCTACAGCGGCCTGCCTCTTGATAATTTCGCCCCCCTCAGCCTGAGCCACACAGCCAGCGACGACGATTTGAACCGCCCGCCCCTGTGTCAGGGCAGCGGCTTTCATCAGCTTGAGCTTCCCGAGCTCTGAATAAATCTTCTCGGAGGCTTTCTCACGAATGTGACAGGTATTGAGGATCACCAGGTCAGCACGGTCTACATCAGCGGTTTCACGATAACCACGAGCATCCAATGCGTCGGTCATGCGCTGAGCATCGTACACGTTCATCTGACAGCCATACGACTTTACGAAAACCTGCTTCGGCTCTTGTCCTGCCGCATTCGAATCGTAAAAAGTCTCATCCATAAGCCGTTGCATTTGCGCCCTTCCGGCGAATTCGCCGCTTGCCGACTTTCCGAACGAGTTCAAATCACGTCCTTTTGCATGATCAATGCGCTCGCGCGGCTACCGTCAGCTTTCCTGTAATAGCCATCTCTGCGTCCCTTTTCCACGAATCCAAATTTTTTGTAGAGAGCTAGTGCGCCTGCGTTACCCTCTTCCACCTCAAGGAACAGCCGCCGCACCCTCTCCATCGCCAGTTCCGACAAATGCGTTTCAAGCAGCGTGGCGGCCACCCCGCGGCGACGGCAATCTATGGCGACAGCAATGGTAAGCACTTCGGCCTCGTCCAGAACAATCCGGGAGATCACAAAACCTAACAGGTCGTCAGATCGGCCATCAATCGCTGAAAGCGCGCTGATGTTGGAAGACGCGGCCATCGCTTCTATTTCCGAGGCTGGCCAAGAGTGTGCGAAACACGCCGCGTGAATGGAGGCGCACGATTGCGAATCGCTTGCATCCAGCGGCCTGACGAGAACTCTGGGCGACCTGCGAAAAAACATGAGTGCCGGGAATTTCAGAGCCGTGCCTGCGTTAGATTTGACGCGTTATGGGTAACATCGGCCGCTTTAAGATAGAAGGGGTTAGCGGGCGATTCCTGAAGATCCGCGATGGCCCCGAGCCGCGCGACAAAATCTATAGGTGGTGAGACGGTCTCGCCGCCAACATCGACCTTTCTTCCTAGTGACCAGGCCTCGATCGCCACGAGAGGTGCGCCGGGGCCGGTCAGAATCGTAGGCGTGTCGCCCAGCCTGACCGCCGCCAAACGAACGGGCACCACCGCCGCTCCATGCACAATGGCTCCGGTATGATCGAAAGTTTCGATGAAAACATTCCCGTGGCGCGCGTCGACCACGCAGGCCACATCTGCCCTATCACGCCCCAAAAGCGGCGCTGCGAACGCCGAGAATGTGGTTATACCGACGACCTTGATGTTTCGCGCCACGCCGATGGCGCGTGCAGCGGCGACGCCTACGCGGATACCCGTAAAGGATCCTGGGCCAGTCGTGACAGCCACGCGCTCGATCCCGTCGAAGCTGCCTGAAAAATGTGCTGCAAGCCGCTCAAGCAAAGGAACCAGCGCCTCGGCGTGCCCACGCGCCAAAATCAGCCGCTCGCTCGCAAGCACATGATCCTGTTCAGTGTCGTAAACACAAGCCGCCACCGCACCCAATGCCGTGTCGATGGCGAGAATTAGCATCTTTCGGTTTCCGTTGTGCGCAGTCCCCTCACATCTGCTCGACTGCTTCAACCTCAGGGACATAGTGGCGAAGCAAATTCTCGATACCGTTCTTGAGAGTCGCAGTCGAGGACGGGCAACCGGAACAGGCTCCCTTCATTGTGAGGAACACGACTCCGTCACGAAAGCCGCGGAACGTGATGTCCCCACCGTCACCGGCAACGGCTGGGCGGATCCTTGAATCAAGGAGCTCCTTGATCGTTTGGACAAGGTCCTCGTGTTCTGGATTGAAGAATTCGTCCCCCTCGCTCGAAACTGCGTCCGCGGAGACCAACGGCCATCCGGCCATAAAATGCTCCATGATGGCGCCGAGGACGGCTGGCTTGATGTGCTGCCAATCGCCCGCGCCTTTCGTCACGGAAACGAAGTCCGAGCCAAACATGACCCTGTTGACGCCGCCCACTGCGAACAAAGCCGCAGCGAGTTGTGACCGGCTGGCGTCATCCGGGCTCGAGAATTCGAGGGGCTGGTCCGGGGCCACTTGCTTTCCCGGCAGAAACTTCAGGGTGGCCGGGTTCGGCGTCGCTTCTGTCTGTATGAACATGGCTTTGATATCCCAAAGGGTCGAGTGTACCGAAGATACGCGTCATCCCGCGCAATTCAATGGCGAGAGCGGCTACGCTAAAGCTTCGATCTCTTCATCCGACATGGCGCCTGGCACAATAACGATCGGTACGGGGAACGTACCTGACGATTTGGCTGCAAGTGTGGACACCAGTGGCCCCGGGCCATCGGAACTGCTTGAAGCGGCCAGCACCAGAAACGAAATGTCCTCATCTTCTTCAATGAGCTGCAGGATCTGTTCGGACCTGTTGCCCTGACGGGTTACAAGATCCGGCTGGATGCCAGAAACTTCCCGCGCCCGCGTGGCGGCACGATTGAGCATGGCGGACGCATCCTCTTCGGCTTCCTGCTGGATGACGCTGCCCACCCCGAGCCATTCATTAAACCCCGAGGGGTCGATGACCGCGAGCAGCACCACGCCGGAATTGGTCCGGGTAGCGCGTCGAACAGCGAAATAAAGCGCGCGATCACACTCTTCAGTTTCGTCAACAACAACAAGAAACTTCGGACGATGACCGGCCTCGTTAGATCTGCGTCGTCTGCCAAGCATGTTTGCGCTCCTCGACCTTGCGCGAGCCCCCTCAACCCTCAGCTGATAAACCCAACAATCTCCTTCACCGCCTTCATGTTTTCGGCAGCTATGACGCGAGCCCGTCTTGAGCCCTCCCGAAGCACTTCATCTATATAATCAGGATCGGCCTGCAATCGGCGCATATCAGCCCCGATCGGTCCTAGTTTTGCGACAGCGAGGTCCACGAGGGCGCCCTTGAAGCTGGAAAAATTTGCCCCGCCAAATTCACGAAGAACATCTGCCTTCGAGCCGTCAGCCAATGCAGCGTAGATCCCAACAAGATTGTCAGCTTCCGGGCGACCAGCCAGTCCAGGCGTTTCGGACGGCAGCACTTCAGGGTCGGTCTTCGCCCTTCGAACCTTCTGCGCAATTGTATCTGCATCGTCGCTCAGGTTGATCCGGGAATTGTCCGATGGATCGCTCTTCGACATCTTCTTGGCGCCATCGCGAAGGCTCATCACGCGCGTGGCCGGTCCCTGGATGAGGGGCTCAGGCAAAGGGAAAAACGCATCTCCATGCCCTGCAGCCGTGATCGACTCCGCAAAATCGTTGTTGAACTTCTGTGCTATGTCTCTGGCGAGCTCCAGATGTTGCTTCTGGTCTTCACCAACAGGCACGTGAGTTGCTCGATAAATCAGAATATCAGCCGCCATTAACGTCGGATATGCGTACAATCCGACGGATGCGTTTTCACGATCTTTCCCCGCCTTCTCTTTGAACTGAGTCATACGGTTCAGCCAACCGATACGCGCGATGCAATTGAATATCCAGGCGAGTTCAGCATGTTCAGCAACCTGACTCTGGTTGAAAATAATGTGGCGCTTTGGATCGACGCCACACGCGATGAACGCCGCAGTGACCTCACGAATGTTGGCGACCAGTTCTGATGGCTTCTGCGGAACGGTGATCGCATGAAGGTCAACGACGCAGTAGATGCAATCGTGCGTCTGCTGAAGCGCGACGAACCTGCTGATGGCGCCCAGGTAGTTACCAAGATGCAGGTTGCCCGTCGGTTGAACGCCCGAGAACACGCGCTGCGGCAAGAGTGACATGCGCAAAAGACTCCGATCCAACAGGGTCGGGGTTATCGCAGCGGACGCCTAGATAGGCAAGCATTCAAGATCAGAGAATAAAACGACTCAAATCTGCGTTCTTCGCGAGGTCGCCGACATTCTTCTGAACAAGCGCCGCATCGATGGTGATGGTCTCACCCGCTCGATCAGGGGCGGTGAAGCTGATGTCATCAAGCAAACGCTCCAATACGGTATGAAGGCGGCGCGCTCCGATGTTTTCAATGGTCGAGTTTACCTGCACGGCAAGTCGCGCCAGCGCCTGAATCGAGTCCGGCGTGAACACAAGCTCAACGCTCTCTGTCTTCATCATGGCAACGTATTGCTTGACGAGACTCGCTTCCGTTTCAACGAGGATACGTCTAAAATCGTCCTCTCCCAAGGATTGCAATTCGACACGGATGGGTAAACGTCCCTGAAGCTCGGGAAGAAGATCCGAGGGCTTCGCGACGTGGAAAGCCCCAGAGGCGATAAACAGAATATGATCGGTCTTTACAGCGCCGTGCTTCGTCGCCACCGTCGTCCCTTCAATCAACGGCAAAAGATCGCGCTGAACGCCTTCTCGAGACACATCGGCGCCTGAGCGTCCCTCACGTGCGCAAATCTTGTCGATCTCGTCGAGGAAAACGATTCCGTTGTTTTCGGTCTCGCGAATAGCTTCCTGCACGACCTGGTCCTGATCCAGCATTTTTTCGGATTCTTCCGCGATCAGGGGCTCGTATGCTTCTCGCACTGTCGCGCGTCTGGGCTTGCCGCGGTTTCCCATCGCCTTCCCGAATATATCGCCCAGCGAAATCGCGCTGACCGAAGCCCCGGGGATGTTGGGGATTTCGAACATCGGGTTTGCGGAGCCCGGCGATGCGATCTCAACCTCTATTTCCTTGTCGTCCAACTCGCCCGATCTCAACCGCTTGCGGAAGGACTCCCGCGTCGCGGGAGACGCCGAAACTCCCACCAAGGCGTCGAGCACGCGCTCCTCGGCAGCCAAATGAGCCTTCGCGCGCACACCGGCCCGCTTCTTCTCCTTGATAAGCCCTATGGCGACCTCGACCAAATCTCGCACGATTTGCTCGACATCGCGGCCAACGTACCCGACTTCCGTAAACTTTGTCGCTTCGACCTTGAGGAAAGGAGCGCCTGCAAGCCGCGCCAACCGACGAGCAATTTCCGTCTTCCCACAGCCGGTCGGGCCAATCATGAGGATGTTTTTAGGCATCACTTCATCGCGCATCGCGCCTTCAAGGCGTAACCGACGCCACCGATTCCGCATCGCGTTAGCCACCGCGCGCTTGGCGTCCGCCTGCCCGACAATGTAGCGGTCTAGCTCAGAGACAATTTCGCGCGGGGAAAAATCAGACATTCTTCACGTGCTCTCGATGGTTTCAACGACGAGATTAGCGTTCGTATACACACAGATTTCGGCCGCGATCGCCATTGATCGCCGCACGACTGCTTCTGCGTCCATATCGGACGGCAAAAGCGCACGGGCTGCGGCGAGGGCATAGTTCCCGCCTGAACCGATGGCCGCCACACTGCCATCAACGGTTGATTCCGGCTCCAAAACGTCGCCGGATCCAGTCAGTACGAGTCCAACCTGCCGGTCTGCAACCAGCATCATCGCCTCGAGGCGCCGGAGATAACGGTCTGTGCGCCAGTCTTTGGCCAGTTCAACACATGCGCGGGTGAGCTGCTGCGGATATTGCTCAAGCTTGGCCTCAAGCCGCTCGAAAAGAGTGAAGGCGTCAGCCGTAGACCCGGCAAACCCCGCGATAACTTCGCCCCGGCCAAGCCGTCGCACTTTCTTCGCGCTTGATTTCACAATGGTTGAGCCGAGGCTGACCTGACCATCGCCGCCCACCACGACCCGGCCGCCCTTTCGAACCATAATGATGGTTGTCGCGTGCCAGCCAGGATTCGAACTGTTCATATTTGTTTCGCCTCGGAAGAGTAATCTTACCGCCCATTTATGGCGCGCGCACTCTCCATACAAGCAGGAAGGGTAGCCACGGTTGCCGCCGCTTGCTAGAAGCCCCTTGTAATCGCAAGAGGCATCGATGAGACGTGCAGGCGTTGAGCGGAAAACCAACGAAACCGAAATCTCGGTTACCGTAAACGTCGACGGCGGCGGGCAATCAGCCATTTCGACGGGCATTGGTTTTTTTGACCACATGCTGGATCAATTGGCTCGCCATAGCCTTATCGACATCGAGGTTTCGGCCAAAGGCGATCTGCATATCGATGACCATCACACGGTGGAGGACGTCGGCATTGCCCTTGGTCAGGCTCTGAAGTCAGCTTTGGGAGATCGGAAGGGAATTTCGCGTTATGCGGATACCCTGCTCCCGATGGACGAAACTCTGACCAGAGTCGCAGTCGACGTCTCAGGTCGCCCGTTCCTTGTATTTCGGACCGAGTTTCCGACCGAGAAGATCGGCGCTTTTGACACGCAGCTCGTCCGTGAGTTCTTTCAGGCTTTTGCGATGAATGCGGGGCTCACGCTTCACATAGAAACTCTCTACGGCTTCAACTCGCATCACATCGCGGAATCATGCTTCAAGGGCGTCGCACGCACTCTGCGCGCGGCCTTGGAAATGGATCTGCGTCAACAAAATCAGGTCCCCTCCACCAAGGGCACGCTGTCAGGCTGATCATGGCGATTTACGGCGTCCTCATAAAAGAGGCTCCTGCCAGCGTGTCGTTGGTGCGGGAAGGCTTTACGATGCCGGCACTCTTGTTCGGCCCGGTCTGGTTCGCTTGGCGACGCGCGTGGCTGGGTGCGATCCTCTGGTGTGGAGGTGTAGCGCTCACTGTCACAGGTGGTGCTATGTTGGGGGTCGGACCAGGGTATTATCTCGGCGCCGTATTCATTTTTATGTGCTTGATGGCGCTGGAGGCTTCTCGTTTTCGGCAGCGTTCCTTGATGCGGCGCGGCTATCAGTTGGCTGACATTGTGGAGGCGCGTGATCAGAATGAAGCGGAAATTCGTTTTCTTGCGCGGCAAGCCCCAGCTTTGGCCAGGCCCCGGGAATTCCATGTGCGACCAGGCCCCCGAAACGGCGAGGCGATCGGACTTTTCTTGAACGGAACATGACGTTGTCAGTCGCAATCATTGATTATGGGTCTGGAAACCTGCATTCGGCGCAGAAAGCTTTTGAGCGTGCCGCCCACGAGGCAGGCTCAACCGGCCCTATTGTGGTGACCGCGGACCCGAATGTGGTAGCGGCTGCCGACAGAATCGTGTTGCCGGGAGTGGGCGCTTTCGCTGATTGCAGGCGTGGTCTTGAAAGCCGTGACGGTCTGATCGAGGCCCTTTGTGAAGCGGTCATCCGCAAGGGACGACCTTTTTTGGGTATTTGCGTCGGCATGCAGCTGATGGCTGAGCGCGGCCTTGAGTATGAAATTACAAACGGTCTTGGCTGGATCGCAGGTGACGTCGTGGCCCTTGAGCCGAAAGGTCCCGAATTCCGAATTCCGCACATGGGCTGGAATACGCTGCGCGTCCAGCGCCCCCACCCGGTCCTTAAAGGCATTCCGACAGGAAGCGATGGGCTGCACGCCTACTTCGTGCATTCTTTCCATATGAAACCCACGGATGCCGACTGTGTCATTGCAGACACTGACTACGGCGAGCCCGTTTCGGCTATTGTCGGGCGGGACAATATCGTCGGGAGCCAGTTTCACCCAGAGAAAAGCCAGAAGCTGGGACTTGCCTTTATCGCGAATTTTCTGAGGTG
Source organism: Beijerinckiaceae bacterium (assembly GCA_030684835.1). Taxonomy (GTDB): domain Bacteria; phylum Pseudomonadota; class Alphaproteobacteria; order Rhizobiales; family Beijerinckiaceae; genus Terripilifer. The sequence goes on along the minus strand of JAUXWZ010000076.1, from coordinate 85,037 downwards.
GCGGCCGTGATTCTGTTTCCTGCTATTGACCTGAAAGAGGGCCAATGCGTCCGCCTTATCCGCGGAGACATGTCCCAGGCCACCGTCTTCAGTCTGGATCCTCCCGCGCAAGCAAAAGCGTTTGAAGATCAAGGTTTTGAGTACCTTCACGTCGTTGATCTGGACGGCGCGTTCGCTGGCACGCCGATAAATGCGCTTGCCGTGGAGCAAATCCTCGCGAGCATCAATATCCCGGTCCAATTGGGCGGCGGGATTCGCGACATGCGAACCATTGATGGCTGGCTTCGAAAGGGAGTCCGCCGAGTGATCATAGGAACCGCCGCCGTGCGTGATCCGGACCTTGTTCGCGAAGCTGCAAGGTTGAACCCTGGGCAAATCGCCGTTGGGATCGACGCCCGAGATGGACGCGTTGCAGTTGAAGGCTGGGCGCGCGTGTCCGAAATGTCCGCTCTCGACCTCGCCCGTCGCTTCGAGGACGCTGGTGTGAGCGCGATCATTTATACTGATATCGCCCGAGATGGGGTCCTTAAGGGCTTGAACATCGAAGCGACCCTGGCTCTCGCGGAAGCTCTGACAATCCCGGTTATCGCATCCGGTGGATTAGCCTCCATTGAGGACGTCGAGCGCCTTCTACAGCCTGACTGCGTTAAAATTGCTGGCGCGATTAGCGGGCGAGCGCTTTATGACGGACGGCTCGATCCTACTGAGGCGCTCGCGCTCATTGCGGACGCCCGGCAGGAGCGCTCACGTGCTTAAATCGCGGCTTATTCCCTGCTTGGACGTCAAGGATGGCAGGGTCGTGAAAGGCGTGAACTTTGTCAATCTGCGCGACGCCGGAGATCCCGTCGATTGCGCCATAGCATATGACGCCGCCGGGGCAGACGAGCTTTGCTTCCTCGATATCACCGCCAGTCATGAGGACCGGGGCATTCTCCTTGATGTTGTTCAGCGCACAGCGGAAGCGTGTTTCATGCCACTGACGGTCGGCGGCGGCGTGCGGTCGGTCGAGGACATTCGCACCCTACTCCTAGCTGGCGCGGACAAGGTTTCGATTATGACGGCCGCGGTAAACGACCGGGGCTTCGTACGTGAAGCTGCCGAGAAATTTGGCAGTCAATGCATCGTCGTTGCAATCGATGCAAAGCGGACGGCCGCTGGTCATTGGGAAATTTTCACCCATGGCGGACGGCGTCCAACAGGTCTCGACGCTATCCAGTATGCGAGGGAAGTCGTGGCGCTGGGAGCGGGAGAAATTCTCCTCACATCGATGGACAGAGACGGCACAAAGTCCGGCTTCGATATCGAATTGACGCGCGCCGTCGCAGACGCGGTGAGTGTCCCACTGATCGCATCTGGCGGCGTCGGCAACCTTGACCATCTCGTGGAAGGTGTTCGGGACGGCCACGCGACAGCCGTTCTGGCGGCTTCCATCTTCCATTTCGGCGAATACTCGATCAGGGAAGCTAAAAATTATATGGCGCGGGCGGGGATACCGGTGCGCCTAGACTAGGTCAGGAGAAAACGATGACCAATTTCGCGCTGAGCGACCTCGACCGGATTATTGGCGAGCGCGTTGGGTCAGACGCTTCTAAGTCTTACACGAAATCCCTGCTGGAGTCGGGGGCCGCACGAGTGGCCAAAAAGTTTGGGGAAGAGGCGATCGAGGCCGTCATTGCTTCGACGGAGAAAGACTCTGAAGCTCTGGCTGCGGAGGCTGCCGACGTCCTCTACCATTTGCTGGTGATGCTCCGTAGTGCTGACGTGCCTTTGTCTCGAGTTATGGCTATTCTCGAGAGCAGGACATCTCAATCCGGGCACGCCGAAAAAGCTTCACGCGGGTCCTGACCCCTCAACTCAGGAGCGCAAATGGACGAGCGCGCCACCACGCCTGCTGAATTGTCGCCATACCATCGCTTCACGCGGGTGGATTGGGCGGCATTGCGGGCAGATACACCACTCACGCTGACGGTCGACGACCTGGTTCGGCTACAATCGATGGACGACCCCATTTCCGTTGAGGAAGTGGTTGCTATTTATTTGCCGCTGTCACGACTCTTGGCGCTGTATGTTGCGGCCACCCAAGGACTTTTCAAGGCGACACAACGTTTCCTTGGCGCCGAGGACGGCAAGGTTCCCTACATCATTGGGATCGCCGGTTCTGTCGCAGTTGGGAAATCCACCGCCGCGCGCGTGCTAACCGCGCTCATGTCTCGCTGGCCGAACACGCCAAAGGTTCAGCTTGTCACCACCGATGGGTTTCTTCTTCCGAACTCGGTTCTTGAGGCCGAAGGCCTCATGGAAAAGAAAGGATTTCCAGAAAGCTACGACGGAGGTGCGCTTCTTCGCTTTCTGTCACAGGTTAAGGCGGGCGAGCGAAACGTCGTAGCCCCCGTCTACTCACATCTGACGTACGACGTCGTGAGTGACAAAAGCACCGCTGTAGATCATCCCGATATTTTGATCGTTGAAGGATTGAATGTCCTGCAGCCCTCGAGACCTGGGCGGGACATTCCTTTTGTTTCTGATTATTTTGATTTTTCGATCTATCTGCACGCAAAAGAAACAGACCTGGCGAGGTGGTACGTTTCACGCTTCATGCGTTTGCGAGAGACAGCCTTTCGCGACCCCAGGTCCTATTTTCGGAAATACGCAGAATTAAGCGATGAAAAGGCGAGGGAAACTGCTCTCGACATCTGGACCCGAATTAATCTGCGTAATCTCCAAGAAAATATTCTGCCGACCAAAGCACGGGCCAGCCTTGTCTTGACCAAGGGCCTGGATCACCGCATTGAAGAAGTCGCGCTCCGAAAGCTCTAGACTCAGGCGCCGAGCCCAGCCTCGGCTGCAAGATCCGACAGACGCTTTTGCGGCCTCGCGCCTACATGCTGGATGACTTCGGCTGCCGCCAGCGAGCCGAGCCGGGCGCAAGAAACATAATCAACGCCCCGCGCAAGGCCTGCAAGGAACCCTGCAGCGAAAAGGTCGCCGGCGCCCGTGGTGTCAACGAGATTCTCAATCGGGTGGGCTGGAACTGCGTGCGTTGCCTCGCGCGTCACGACCAATGACCCGTCCGCGGAGCATGTCACTACGCCGAGGATATCTTCGGCGCGAAAGGCGTTGATCGCGGTTTGCAAATCGGCCGTCTGATAAAGAGATTTCAGTTCGTGCTGGTTGGCGAAGACCACATCGAGTGTCTTATTCCTGATCAAGGCGAGAAATTCATCCCGGTACCGATCAACGCAGAACGAGTCCGACAAGGTCAGCGCCACATTGCGCCCCGCGCCATGAGCGATTTCGGCTGCCTTCACAAATGCCTGCTTCGCTGCCGGGGGGTCCCACAGATATCCCTCGAGATAGGTAATGCCGGAGGCGCGGATCAATTCGGGATCGACGTCTTCGGAGGTCAGATTCTGGCAGGCGCCCAGATAGGTGTTCATCGTGCGCTCCCCGTCCGGCGTCACCATCACGAGACAGCGAGCGGTTGCAGCCCCATCGAGCGCTGGCGCTGTGGCGAAGTGAACGCCAATCGCGCGAATGTCATGGCTGAATGCCTTTCCGGCATCGTCGTTGCGAACTTTCCCAATAAAAGCCGTACGCACGCCAAATGAAGCAGCACCGACGATCGTATTTGCGGCCGAACCGCCCGAGATGATCGTTGCTGGACCCATAGCGGCGTAAAGTTGATCCGCCCGGGATTCATCAACGAGGGTCATCGATCCCTTGTTCAAATTCTCGCGGGCGAGCAAGTCGTCTTCTGTTCGGGCTATGACGTCAACGATAGCGTTGCCGAGTCCGACAACATCAAAACGCATATCTGACATAACCGCTCCTGAAAGTTCAAAACGCCCGGTCTGTCGCACTGTCAGCTTGATGGGTCAAGCGGATGAGCGATCATCAACCTTAGCTAAAATGCCCAGAATCGCTTGAGCCTCAATTTCTGATAGGGATTTGATCTTTTTCTCGAAGACGTTTGCCGCCTCGGTGACGACCGGGCTGAGACCGGCGGTGTTAAGTGTCACGCGTGGATCAGAGATTTGTGCAAGACGTTCAAGATCTTCTGCTTCATCCCATATGACATTGAAGAACGAAACAATCTTCTGAACCAGGTACCAGGTCGGTTTACCACGATGACCATGCTCAAGAGCGGAAAGATAAGCAGGCGACACTCCAATCTCGTGGGCCATCGCCTTCAGAGCAATTCCCCTCGCCGCGCGCATTTCCCGCACCTTTTTGCCGAATGGCGTCATCGCTGCGTATGGATTCGATGCGAATTGGAAGCGCGCAGTCGAACGTAAAATGCTCCTTCGCCTCCATGCCGCCGCGCCGCCACGTTAAATCCGAGCACGATCGTTCTCAGATCAGGAGCGGCCAACCAGTGAGGAACCATACGGCGAAGGACACCTCGCTCGTCCGGGCGAAAAGCGAGATCGGCGCTGGCGCCCTTGCCAGTTATGACCAGCACGACGCGAAGCCCGACAGCATGACGATGATGCAAAAAGCTCTTGAGTTGGGAATGGGCCTCGGCTTGCCGCATTCCATGGAGGTCAATCCTGGCCTCAGGATCGGCAGATCCCCGCGAAAGCTTCCGAAGCGTCTCCTGTTCCAATGGAACGAGGGGTTTGATCTCGCGAGTGGCAATCTTTGCGGCTGGCGGCTGCGCAGGGCTAGGCGCTGGAGGGGCGGCTTGATCGGATACGGGCGCAATCGGGTTTCGCTTGCCAAACAACGGCCTGACATGGCGGGTAACGGAAACCCATAGTTCAAGCTCATGCCGTGCCAGGCTGCGTCTTGACGCTGGTTTTCGCTTGATCGCGTCCATAGATTTGTTCAGCCCTTGGGGATCATGACAAACAAGTCGACGACGTGGCGCACACGCGCCGCCGTCTGGCCGGCAGAATTCCCGCTACCATAGAAGATGTCGCCCCGCGCCGCTCCAACAATAGCGGAGCCTGTGTCCTGAGCTACCATAAGTCTCTGAACTTTTTCTGTGGCGCCGTTTTCCATTGGCAGATCCCCACTCATCCAGAAGGGTAGTCCGTAAGCCCAAATGGCGCGGTCGATTGCGAGTGATCGCAGCTTGGTCAGGGGAACGCCTTCCCCCCCAATGGGCCCGGCTGCCGGGTCGACGTCCTCGACCAGTTTGAAAAAGACATAAGACGGGTTTCTATAAAGCAACATCCTCCCGGCCTGACCCGGCGCCTGGCCGGCGCGCCTAACCCAATCCTTGAGTACATCCAGCGACATGTCAGCCAATGGGACGTGCCCTTCGCTGACGAGAATGCGCCCAATGGACTCGTAGGGGTGTCCGTTCCTGCCGGCGTAAACAAGTCTCTTGGACGTCCCATCCGGGAGCACAACGCGGGCGGAGCCTTGGACCTGAATCATGAACAGCTCAATCGCATCCCTCACCCAGGCTATTGCGGGAGCGCCGCTTTTGCCCGCTGAAATTTCGGCTCGCCTCCAATAGGGAGACGATCGTCCGTCCTCCAGTAGACGCGATGATGCGTATGTGACTGACCCTTGCACCAGTGATGTGTTTAGCAAATCTTCAGGACGTCCGAGCACGGGCTCGGTGTGATCCGGCGCCTGTTCAAGCGTGGCGGAGATTTCAGGCTCATAATAGCCCGTTACAAATCCATGAGCATGCGGGTTTGATCCGGCTCGTGGAAGTATACGAAAAGCTCGGAAATGATCGGAGAAATATGTTCGTATTTCAGATTCAGTGGCGTTTGGAGTGCGAAGCGCCAGCTCTGCTTTGGCAGCAAGTCCAGTAGGCGACTGCGCTGCTGTGCGCAGCACAGATGCGTCTCTGATCACTCGTTCGCAGGATTTGCGAAAGGCGGGCCAAACCTCCACCAGACTATCAAGGCTGTTGCCCGGCAAATCGTCGAACTCAACAGTCTCGAAGTCTGCTGGAGCCTTGGCTATATATTCCACTTTGCCTTACCCCGGCAACCTAGACCGCTCAAGCTCCCGCTTCCGTAGCGACTAATCGCCAATTTGGATCCCGGAGCGTCAAGTCACGTGCAAAGGTCCAGATATCAGTCATATCGACAACCTTATCCGTGCTGCCGTCAATAACAACGCCATTCTTGTCCTTGGTCGCGGTGATCAACTTGGACTGGAACTTCATAGTCACGTTCGCGGTTGTTCCTCGCACGTGAGCATCGACGAACTCGGCTCGGTCAAACGAAACAAAGGTCGTCTCGACGCTGTTTCCACTGGCTTCGCGATCGGCAACCGCAGCAGCAAAGCTCTCGTAAACATCCTTTGCAAGAAGGCCCTGCAAAGTCGTGCGGTCACCAGCAGCGAAAGCTCCGATGATCATTTCATAGGCGCTCTTTGCGCCTTCAACGAATTCTGCGGGGCGGAAGTCCCCGTCCAACGCCACAATTTGGTCGAACCCAGTTGCGACCGCGCTACCCGCACTCGCAAAAGGCGCCCAATTGTCCGCTCTTGCTGCGCCGACTCCGGCATCATTGGCCGCGCCAGGGAGGCGAATCACCTTGCCTTCTGGTTTCGTCTTATCGGGACCCTCGGGTCGCGTTCGATCTTGCGGAGGACGCTCATGTCCCGTTCTCGTTCCCAACACGGATCGGAGCTTCCAGACGACAAAGGCCGCAAGCAGAGCAAAAATGATCGTTGTGATATCGAATGGCTCCTGCATGAGGTCCCTGTTTCGTCGCTTCACCGCGGCCCGCCGCCACGACCTATATATGTGGTCCCCGGGCAACCTGTCCAACTGCCCGTGGGGGCATTCTCACGCTAGACCGCACGGAGGAGATGTGAGTCAATGATGATCCGATCGCTTCTGGCAGCGTGGCTTTTGGCTGAGGTTATAGCCTACGCTCTCTTCTTTACCTTTTTTTCTGTAAAGGCCGGTTTTTTCATCGGGATTGGCTCAATCGCTGCCGGGGTTATCACCTTGAGGTTTGGCGGTCGCCAATTTGTTAGAAACGCGATGCTCCATTTTTCATCGCCAGCCGCCTTGAGCAATTGGCGATCAGCCCCTCTCGGCCTCCTAGGGGCTGTTCTTCTGCTCCTGCCCGGATTCATTTCCAACGCGCTCGGGCTTCTGTTTGTCATTTTAGGCGTCGTAGCGCTCTGGCGGCGCCCTTCACCTACGGTGCGAACGCGTGATGTGGAGCTATCAAGCGACGAATGGACTCGTTTGCCAGATGAGCCCCCCAAATAGGCGCTCGAGTAAGTTGTGTTCACTCTGCTTTCCATGTTAGGCGGCGCCATCGGTGCGTCCTTACCGCGCCAGCGGATCAGAGTAGGAGCGGGGAATGAGCGATCAGAATGGCAACGGAGGCAACGGGGCACTTCCGCAGATGAATGTCCTTGCGCAGTATGTAAAGGATCTCTCTTTTGAGAATCCGAACGCTCCTCGCTCGTTGGCGCCACAGCAGGAAAGCCCGAATATTTCGATCCAGGTCAACGTCAACGCAAACCAGATCGAGGCAAACGATTTCGAGGTCAGCCTAACGATCGAGGGATCGGCGGGCGAAGGTGCGGGTCTCTTATTCCAGTTTGAGCTAAACTACGCGGGGCTGTTTCGTCTGGTGAATATCCCTCAGGCGGATCTCCATCCGATCGTGATGATCGAGTGTCCACGCCTTCTCTTCCCTTTCGCGCGGCAGATCATATCCGACGCAGTGCGCAACGGCGGGTTCCCGCCCTTATTGCTTGAGCCAATCGACTTTGTCGCGCTTTACCGACAGCGGGTGGAAGCTCAGGGCGCCCAGGATGCTCCGGCCAATATGGCCTGATCAAACCTATGAAACGTATTTCGCCCATAGCGCTTTTTCGCCCATCTTTTCGATGAGAGCGTTATGGGCAGCTTCCTCGTCAGGCTTCAACAGAATGCCAATTGCGTCGGGCCTCGATATTGCGGCGGTATCGAGATATATTGTCTCGACTTTCTTCACGACGCTTGAGGCCAACTCGAAGACTTTCTGACGACCTCCCATGAGTTCGGCATAAACTTCCGCGAGAATTTCCGCGTCGAGCAGCGCCCCGTGTTTAGTGCGGCGAGCGTTATCGATCTTGTATCGCGAACAAAGTGCGTCAAGGCTGTTAGATGCGCCTGGATGTTTGCGACGCGCTATTGCCAACGTGTCGATAACGCGATCCATACCGAGCGGCTGCGAGCCGCATCGCTTCAACTCGGCATTGATAAACTTCATGTCGAATTCGGCATTGTGAATGACAAGCCGCGCTTCGCCCACGAAGGCAAGAAAGTCAGCGCTAATATCTGCGAACTTTGGTTTACCCGCGAGGAAGTCGCGTGAAAGACCGTGGACGCGAAACGCTTCTTCCGGCATATCCCGTTCGGGATCCAGGTAAACGTGATACGTCTGGCCAGTTAAAACCGAGTTGATGACTTCAACACAGCCGATTTCAACAATGCGATCGCCGCTTGCCGGGTCCAGTCCAGTCGTTTCCGTATCGAGAATTAATTCGCGTATTTGCACGTGACTGCGACTTTCTTTGAAGTTATCGAACGAGGGCGCGCAATACCCCCGACACTTGTCGGCTGGCGGACTCCAGACCCATGGACGTATCGATGATCCAGTGGGCAAGAAGGCGCTTTTGCGCGTCTGGCATTTGCTTGGAAAGTATCGCGTGAAACTTTGCTTCAGTCATCCCCGGTCGGGACATGACACGTTGCTTTTGCACATGTCCGGGCGCCGTGACGACAATTGTCATATCTATAGAGCGGTCAGCTTCTGTCTCAAACAAGAGGGGAATGTCTACAATACAGAGCGCGGCGCCCTGCATGCGAACCTTCGAGATAAAGGCCTCGCGATGCGACTGAACTAATGGATGAACGATCATCTGGAGGCGGTGCAAAGCAGATTCACTGTTGAGCACCCTGCTTGCCAAGGCGCTTCTGTTCACCACGCCCTGTTCTACAACACCAGGAAAAGCTTTTGAAATCGGTTCTACTGCAGTCGAAGCGTAGAGTTCGTGCACCGTCAAATCCGAGTCGTGCACAGCTATTCCTGCTCGTCGGAACATGTCGGATGTGGTCGTTTTACCCATCCCGATTGAGCCGGTCAGACCAACGACCAACAAGCCTCATCTCCCTAGGTTAGCAGAAAGCGTTGATGTTGAAGAAACGCGATGACAGGGGTCAATGGCAATCCCTGGATCGTAAACCAGTCACCCTCGATTCGTTGAATCATTTGCGCGCCCATCCCCTCGACTTCATAGACGGCCACACTTGCAAGCACACTATCGCCTATCATATCGAGGTAGGCGTCTATAAACTTTTCGCCCAATGTACGCATACTGATGCTCGCCATATGAACGCCTGAATGAAGCACTTCTCCACTTCGAACGAAGGAAAACGCCGAATAAAGGTGATGTTGGCGTCCGGACAGTAGAGCGAGTCTTTCCTTGGCTTCAGCCCGGCTTTCGGCTTTAGCGAGGGGCATGCCGTCTAGTTCAAGTGTTTGATCTGATCCAAGCACGAGCCGTGATGGGTGCTTATAAGATACATCAGCCGCCTTGGCGTTGGCGAGGTTAACTGCGATCTCGGAAGCAGTTATGTTTGGTCCGAATCCTTGTTGTAAAAACGGTTCATCCACATCCGACGGAATAACATCAATTGGGATTCCAGCGTTTGTAAGCATGGCCCTTCGCGCTTTGCTTCGCGAGGCGAGAACAAGCGGTTCGTCTGCGAGCCAGAGTTTGTGCTGGACAGCTTGCACACCTAACCCTCAGCAATAAACTTGAGCCTATGCTCTTTCAAAAAGTCGATAATGGCAGCTGCTGTTTCTTCGATTGAACGGCGCGTAACATCAATTGCAGGCCAGCCGTTTTGCTGAAACAGCCGCCGCGATCCTGCTATTTCTTCAGCTACAGACATTCGATCTACATAGGAGCTTTCCTGTCCGGCATTCAACGTCAACAAGCGATTTTGTCGAATTTGAACAATTCGCTCGGGGGAAGCTATCAATCCTACAATGAGAGCTTTTCGGGTTTCGTAAATTTCGGGCGGAAGGGGGACGCCGGGAACCAGGGGAATATTCGCGGTCTTGATGCCTCGATTGGCCAGGTAAATACTGGTCGGCGTCTTTGATGTACGACTCACACCAAGAAGCACAACATCCGCTTGATCAAGGTTGTCCGCAATCTGACCGTCGTCATGCATCATCGTGAAATTGAGAGCGTCGATGCGTTTGAAGTACTCGGCGTTCAGCATGTGCTGGGCGCCAGGACGCGAGGTCGAAACCGCGCCTAGATAGGATTGGAACAATTCAAAAATCGGCTGCAAGACAGACAGGTGCGGACTGCCTGTTTCTGCACAAGCTCGCTCAAGCTCTGTCGCAAGCTCCTTGTCGACCAATGTATACAGAACGACTCCGGGCGCCGCACTGATTTCGGCGATTGCGCGATCAAGCTGGGTGCGGTTTCTAACCAATGGATAGACGTGCTCAATCGACGCCACACCCTGAAACTGGGCTGTGACGGCCCGACTGACAGCTATCAGAGTTTCTCCAGTCGCATCCGAAACCAAATGCAGATGAAAATAGTTTCGATTCAAGATGCTAACTCCATCGGCCTGAGCCACCAGATTATCTGTGGAGCGCGGTGGATAACCATCACCGTTTTAGCCGAGCCTGTGCGTTGATGCCCGAAAGTCGGCTTTTCATCAACAGACAAGAAGCTTTGGATAATTTTGGAGCCGCGGGCTTCTAAACGCTTCATTAACCTTTATCAATCCGAACGCCTGAATTCCCTTCGCGTTAATACATTGTTAAGAAAGCCTTTACGGCGTTTTCCCGGGTCTGTGGAAAACAGCATGGTTACCGCTTTACCTACTCACTTCCTGTGGACAGGCTATGCAGATCAAGTCATGAGTCTTGTCAGACCTACAGGAGTCTTAAAATAAGATTTAGAAAGAATCCTTTAGGTTTGTCTTAAAGACAATCCGCAATCGGAATTGTGATGTTTGTCTGGATTAAAGTCTTACACGTGCTGGCAATCATCTCATGGATGGCAGGTTTGCTCTATCTGCCTCGCTTGTTCGTTTACCACGTTGAAGCGGCGCACGGGTCTATCCAGAGCGAGACATTCAAGGTGATGGAGCGGCGTCTGTATCGCGCCATCATGACACCAGCCATGGTTGTCGCTTGGGCAACAGGTATTGCGCTGATTTGGTATGGAGGCTTCATCTCCGACGGATGGCTTCAAGCCAAGCTCATATTTGTAATCGCCCTGACTGCATCTCATTTTCATATGGGGCGCATCCGGCGGTCTTTCGGAAACGACGCAAATATGAAACCACAAAGATACTTTCGTATTCTCAATGAGTTACCCACCATCCTAATGATCGGAATTGTCATCTTTGTCATTGCCAAGCCGTTCTGATGGAGCTCCCCGCCGCGCTTGTGTTGCTTTTGGAATCGGATTATCTATCAGGTCTCTCCTCACGGGAGCCGCTACCTTGTAAGCCGCGCATCGCGGTCTGGGTCGGCCCTTGCCCTCCGGGCGCCGTATTTTCAAACGTCAGAACCCATTGCCTAAGCGATGGGACATTTAGGGATCGTCCCCATGCGGGAAATCAAACTTCATGATTTGAAGCAAAAATCGCCTACCGATCTGCTCAGCTTCGCCGAGGAGCACGAGGTCGAAAACGCCTCGATTATGCGCAAGCAAGAGCTGATGTTTGCGATCCTGAAACAATTGGCGAGCAAGGACATTGAGATCATCGGCGAGGGCGTCGTTGAAGTTTTGCAAGATGGTTTTGGGTTTCTCAGGTCCTCTGACGCCAATTACCTCGCCGGACCCGACGACATTTATATATCGCCCTCGCAGATACGGCGCTTTGGCTTGCGTACAGGCGATACAGTCGAGGGGTTTATCCGCAGTCCGAAAGAAGGCGAGCGCTATTTTGCCTTGCTCAAGGTCAACACAATCAATTTCGAAGACCCTGAAAAGGCCCGGCACAAAGTTCATTTCGACAATTTGACGCCTTTGTATCCGGATTCGCGCCTTAGGTTGGAAATAGAGGATCCGACGCGCAAGGATCTATCATCTCGGGTCATTGACATCGTTTCCCCCATCGGGAAGGGCCAGCGCGCGCTGATTGTGGCTCCACCAAGGACCGGCAAGACGGTCTTGCTGCAGAATATCGCTCAATCGATCACGACAAATCATCCAGAGTGCTACCTGATCGTTTTGCTGATTGATGAGAGGCCTGAAGAGGTCACCGATATGCAGCGGTCGGTTAAGGGTGAAGTTGTTTCATCCACGTTTGACGAACCTGCGGTACGCCATGTTCAAGTATCTGAAATGGTGATCGAAAAGGCAAAACGGTTGGTCGAGCATGGCCGTGATGTTGTTATTTTGCTGGATTCAATCACTCGTCTCGGACGCGCTTACAATACGGTCGTTCCTTCTTCCGGTAAGGTGCTCACCGGCGGTGTTGACGCCAACGCGCTTCAACGGCCGAAGCGATTTTTTGGCGCAGCTCGAAACATCGAAGAAGGTGGGTCTCTAACGATTATCGCTACAGCGCTCGTCGACACTGGTTCGCGTATGGACGAGGTTATTTTCGAAGAATTCAAGGGTACGGGCAACAGCGAAATTATTCTTGATCGCAAGGTCGCGGATAAGCGCGTATTCCCCTCCATCGACATCACGCGGTCTGGAACACGCAAGGAAGAGCTCCTTGTTCCCGCGGATATCCTCAAGAAGATGTACGTTTTGCGGCGTATCCTCAATCCTATGGGTACAGTGGACGCAATCGAGTTCCTGCTTGGCAAACTTCGCGAGACGCCGAAAGGAAATACGAGTTTCTTCGACTCGATGAACACGTAAAATACCGGGCAGTTGCCTACGGCAGTACGGGGCTTTTTCTCGTAGGGGTCGATGCCCATGTTTGACACGATCTTTGCGCTGTCGAGTGGTGTGGGCCGGGCAGGCGTCGCGGTCGTGCGTGTTTCGGGTCCTGCGGCAGGTATCGTGGCCAGGACTATGTCCGGGAAATCTCCGATCCCTCGTCGCGCGATTTTGACAGAGCTTCGCAATAAAGTGACCGGAGAAGTCGTCGACCATGGGCTGTTATTGTGGTTTCCCGGTCCGACGAGTTTTACCGGCGAAGACATTGTTGAGTTTCATATTCATGGTGGGAGGGCTGTTGTTGGAGCGCTCCTTGATTCTCTTGGCGAATTTGAAGGTCTCCGCGCTGCCGGTCCTGGCGAGTTTACGAGGCGAGCGTTTCAGAATCGCAAGCTTGATCTGACCTCTGTAGAGGGCCTTGCAGATTTAGTTGCTGCCGATACTGAGTTGCAACGACGCCAAGCCCTAAAGCAATTATCCGGAGACCTTCCCCGAATAGCTCAATCGTGGCGGCAGCTACTTATTAGCTCGGAGGCCTTGATCGAAGCCCATCTCGACTTTCCTGACGAAAATGAGATTCCAGTTGATATAACCCAGGAAATTGAGATCGACTTAGCAGAACTAAATCAGTATTTTAGAGACGCCTTAGCAGCGCGCAGAGAGACCGAGATCGTTCGCGATGGTGGGATAGTTCTCATTGCCGGCGCCCCAAATTCTGGGAAATCCACTCTCATAAACCGGATAGCCTCGCGAGATGTTGCGATCATCTCTGAAATACCGGGTACTACCCGTGATTTGCTGGAGGTTACTATTGATTTGCGAGGGTTGCCTGTAACTTTTGTCGACAGCGCTGGAATCCGCGAAGCTTCCGATGCTATTGAGAAACTGGGTATAGCTCGGACCCGCGAGAAAGTGAAAGAAGCGCACATCGTTTTGTGGTTGGCTGCAGTTGATGAGCCTACGTCAGAACCTCATCTGTCACACCCCAATCTATGGCTGGTGAACAGCAAATCAGATCTTATATCTTTTGAATCCGCTGATAGCGTGATCTCGGCGTTGACTGGTGAAGGGGTGGCGGAGCTTTTAGCGAAAATCTACGATAATTTAGTGGCAACGCGCGCCACCGGAGAACCGTCCCTTCTTGTCAGCCGACGGCAGTTCTCCAGCGTGAGCGGAGCTTCTGAGGCGCTGTCACGAGGTATTGCAAGGCTAAAGGCGGGGCAGCTTGAGTTAGTAGCAGAAGAGTTGCGGACCGCCTCTGCGCATCTTGACGAACTGATTGGCGTCATCAGCAACGACGAACTCTTGGATGAAGTTTTTAGCCGTTTCTGTTTGGGAAAATGATGTTTCACGTGAAACATTTCGATTCGTTCGCGTAATCAGTTGGAGAGGGCGTCTTGGCAAATTCTTACGATGTCGTGGTGATTGGAGGGGGGCACGCGGGATGCGAGGCCGCCGCTGCTGCGGCTCGGGTTGGCGCACGAACTGTTCTGGTGACCCATCGCTTTTCAACCGTTGGAGTTATGTCTTGCAACCCTGCGATAGGCGGTCTTGGTAAGGGACATCTTGTCAGAGAGATTGATGCTCTGGACGGACTCATGGGGCGCCTTGCCGACGAGGCAGGGATCCAGTTCAGGCTCCTAAACCGGTCGAAGGGTCCTGCTGTAAGGGGTCCGCGAGCCCAGGCGGATCGCGCGCTCTATGAGGCTGCGATGCAACGGGAAATCAAACTGGTTCCCGGTTTGGATGTGCTCGAGGCAGAGGTAGCCAGCATCGTTGTTTCCGAGGGCAAAATACAAGGGGTCACCCTTGGTGATGGCTCGAAGATTGGTGCCGGCTCTGTTGTCATCACGACCGGCACCTTCCTGCGTGGCGTGATGCATATTGGCGCTAACCTCGCGGTTGGCGGGAGGCAAGGAGATCCGGCAAGTCAGTCTCTATCTGATTCGTTACTAGCACATGGTTTCGCGCTCGCACGGCTTAAGACCGGTACTCCACCGCGTCTTGACGGAAGAACGATCAACTTCGCCGGGCTCGTAGCCCAGTTAGGCGATTCGTCTCCGGAACCATTTTCCTGCCTGACCAAAGAGATAACGCGGCCGCAGGTTGCGTGCCATGTTACGGCGACTACGCAGGCAACTCATGACGTTATC
The DNA here is from genome assembly GCA_030684835.1 of Beijerinckiaceae bacterium. Lineage (GTDB taxonomy): Bacteria > Pseudomonadota > Alphaproteobacteria > Rhizobiales > Beijerinckiaceae > Terripilifer. Next base: position 70,029 of record JAUXWZ010000076.1, on the reverse strand, counting down.
AACGCAAATTTACACCTTTCTGCTATGTATTCGGGCGCCATCACCGGGCGTGGGCCGCGTTATTGCCCTTCGATAGAGGACAAGGTCACGCGTTTTGCCGATCGCAGCAGCCATCAAATCTTTCTGGAGCCGGAGGGTTTGGGTGACATTACCGTGTACCCAAATGGAATCTCGACTTCTTTGCCAAAAGAAGTGCAGGCGGAGTTCGTTCGAACAATACCGGGCCTTGAGCGTGTGGAAATTCTCACACCAGGGTACGCGATCGAATATGATCACATCGACCCCCGGGAATTGACGCTAGGGTTGCAGACCAAACGGGTAGCCGGGCTGTTTCTCGCCGGACAAATCAACGGAACAACTGGCTATGAGGAAGCGGCCGCCCAGGGGCTCCTCGCCGGGGTAAATGCTGCGCGCGTAGCAGGCAATCAGCGCGAAACCTATCTGACCCGGGATATAAGCTACATTGGGGTTATGATCGACGATCTGGTAACGAAGGGCGTAACAGAGCCTTACCGCATGTTCACATCGCGGGCTGAATATCGGTTGAGCTTGCGCGCAGATAATGCCGATCAACGCTTGACCGCGCGCGGAGTCGACCTCGGGTGCGTCGGCGGCGTTCGCTCTCACGTGTTCAGCCAAAAGATTCTCGAATTGAAAAAGTTGAGAAGTGCATTGGAGGAGACAAGATTATCGCCGCAGGAGTTTGCCAAGCGCGGCATAGAGGTGAACCGGGACGGCATCCAGCGTAGCCTTTTCGAAGTGTTGTCCCGGCCAGATCTCCCTTTCCAGAAGCTGGCGAGCGCATTTCCCGAATTGGGTACCTTTGACCCTCGTATTTCCGAGCTTGTGGAGAACGACGCCAAATACGACGTATATCTGAGGCGGCAGGATGCTGACCTTTTGCGCCTGCGTGACGCAGAGGAGCAGATCATCCCCTGCAACTTCGACTATGAGGGGCTCCCAGGCCTGTCGAACGAGATCAAGCAGAGACTTAGTGTCATAAGGCCACATACCGTTGCTCACGCAGGTCGGGTGGAGGGAGTTACCCCCGCTGCGGCTACGATTATATCCGCAGCTTTGCGAGCAGAACGATTCGGCTCCATCACGAGAGGCGCAAGCTAGTGGCGTCACGTTTTGGGGAAGCAGGCGAGACGCTCGATGTTTCACGTGAAACCTTGGAGCGTCTCGAGGCATATGAAAAACTGCTCGGCCAATGGCAACGCGTAAAAAACCTTGTTGCCCCATCTACCTTGTCGCAGATATGGCAGCGACATTTTGCAGACAGTCTGCAGCTATTGGCCTTAGCGCCGGCGGCATTGCGCTGGGTCGACATTGGCTCCGGCGCAGGCTTCCCTGGACTAGTTATAGCGGCTTCGCTTGCAGCAAAGTCTGGGGTTATCGTCCATCTTATAGAATCAGATAGCAGAAAATGCGCCTTCTTGCGCGAGGCGGCCCGACAACTGGGGGCGCCCGCCATTATTCATAACGCTAGGGCCGAAACGATAATCGGTGATTTGGGTCCTGTTGATGTTGTGACAGCCCGCGCTGTAGCGCCCCTCCAAACTCTTGTAACACTCGCGCTGCCGCTTCTGCAGGGCGGCGCCGTTGGGCTTTTCCCCAAAGGACGCGGTTATGCGTCTGAACTCACTGAATTCGTGTTGCCACAGAAGTTTCAGTTGGACTTCGCGCCGAGTTTGACAGAAAACGAAGCAGCAATAGTAATTGTCCGTGGGACCAGCGCGACGACGTTGGCACCCGACCCCTGATGGGATGGCCTCAATGCGCGTCATTGTCCTCGCAAACCAAAAGGGTGGGGTCGGAAAGACCACTACAGCGATTAACCTTGGGACCGCCTTGGCAGCGATAGGCGAAAAGGTGCTGATTATTGATCTCGACCCCCAAGGGAATGCATCGACGGGCTTGGGCATTGATCGTAAAAGCCGTTTGGCATCCACCTATGATGTGATGGTCGGGGAAAGGTCTCTTCTTTCCGTTTCGCAGCCCACATCTGTTCCGCGTTTGTTCGTTGCTCCATCTACCCTGGATTTGCTGGGCGTAGAGTTGGAAATCGCGGGTGACAGAGATCGTACCTTCAAAGTGCGAACTGCGATCCAGGAATTGGGAAGGCAGGTAGCCCAGGATGAAGATCCGTTCACCTATATCCTGCTCGACTGTCCACCTTCGCTTAATCTACTGACAATTAACGCTTTAGCAGCGTCAGATAGTGTGCTTGTGCCGCTGCAATGCGAGTTCTTCGCGCTGGAAGGGTTGTCACAACTGCTTTCGACGATCGAGCAAGTTCGCAAATCGCTCAACCCGCGACTGGCCATTCATGGGGTGGTGCTGACGATGTACGATCCTCGAAACAATCTCGCAACGCAGGTCGTTGCAGACGTTCGACAGTTCATGGGTGATAAGGTCTACGATACGATTATCCCCCGAAATGTTCGTGTGTCGGAAGCGCCGTCGCACGGCAAGCCTGTCCTGCTTTACGATCTGAAGTGCGCTGGCAGCCAAGCCTACCTAAAACTCGCCTCCGAAGTCATTCAGCGTGAGCGGCGACTTCGCGCTGCTTGATTCGCCAGCGTAACGAGGAAAAAATGGCTGATGAAAACCGACCACGCCTTGGACGTGGCTTAGCCGCGCTTCTGGGCGATGCATCTGTTGCTTCACCGCAACCTGAAGCTCCCAGCCGTGGCGTACGACGCGTTCCTATCGAGTATTTGCGTCCAAATAGCCGCAATCCGCGCCGTAGCTTCGACGACGAGCAGCTGGATAGCCTCGCCGCATCGATTCGTGAGAAGGGCGTGATTCAGCCAATCATTGTTCGCGTTGTACCAAACACAACCAACAGCTTTGAAATTGTAGCGGGCGAGCGTCGCTGGCGGGCCGCGCAACGCGCGGGTCTTTATGACGTTCCTATCGTTGTCATTGAAGCGAACGATCGCGAGACGTTAGAAATTGCTATCATTGAAAATGTACAGCGCGCCGATCTGAATCCAATTGATGAAGCGCTTGGGTACGAGCAACTCCTCAGCCATTTCCAATACACACAAGCTGACCTTGCACGCGTAATCGGCAAGAGCAGAAGCCACGTTACAAATACGCTTCGGCTTCTCAACCTCTCCGAAAGCACGCGCAAGCTCGTTATGGACGGGGCCCTAAGTGCAGGCCATGCGCGCGCATTACTCGCGCTGCCTGACGCTGACGCCGCCGCGCGTCGAGCCGTTGCAGATGGATTATCAGTTCGTGATCTCGAACGACTTGCCCAGGAAAATTCTGGATCATTGGAAACGAAAAGCGCTCGCGCAAAAGTAACCGAGAAGGATCCAAATATCCGCAGCCTGGAGCGTGAATTGTCGGATGAGCTTGGGTTGGCTGTCACTATTGATCAAATTGGAGACGGCGGACGTTTGGCTGTTGCCTACAAAAGTCTGGATCAATTCGATATGATTTTGCGTCGCCTACGCAATTAGGACGCCCTGCGGGAGCCGCGAACAATCCACCAGAGACACCGCATGGCCAGACGTTCTGCGCTGCGCGGGTCCCGGCGAGCGTTTGCCGATGCTGTTGCTATTTCTCCGGCAATTTGGAGCAGTCGTGTGGCGCTCCATGCCTTGATCTGATTAAGGATGAGCACTCGCTTTTGCCCGAAGTAATTGCGAGGTAGGCGTTCGCTGACGCTGTCCAGCGATGCCCCACGATCCAGATCGATTCGCATCCGATGCAAAAACAGTACGTGTCGAAGCAAAAACCCCAGGAACACGCCGGGATCAAGCTGAGCGAACGTTTTGTGGCCAGCTTCAGTTGCCGTCCGATAGTCCCCATTGAAGGCGATGAAGATCGCTTCATCAATGCTTAAAGCGGCTGCGTCGGCGATAACCGCTTCGACATGTGCTTCGCTGACCGCGCCTTGTCCGGAGGCGTAAATAACCAGCTTTTCAAGCTCGGATCGTGTGACCAGCCTATCCGCACCAAGATGGCTTGTGAGAAACTCCCGAGCGCCGGGCGTGATCGTCATCCCCGCGCGTTTCATTTCTTCATCCACGATTAGCTCGAGTTGCTTCATCGTGTCGGGATAGCACTCAACTGCAGCGCCTTTTGCATAGCGGGTAACCAGCTTGCGTAACGGCGCATCAGCCTTCAGATCGCCTGCGGTGATGACCACCACGCAATCCTGTGGAGGGTCCGCGATGAGGTTATCGATCGCTGAAGTGAAAGTCTTGGCGCCTGCATCGATATGTATGCATCGGCTTCCGCCGAATAGTCCTATCGTGTTCGCTTCGTCCGCTAGTTTGCCCGGATCGCCCGCGATCTGGTCTCCATCGAGGCGCAAGAGTTGAAAAGGGTCGCGAGGATTCGCGACAGCAGTGCGGATGATGCTGTGGGCTCGCTCCGCCACAAGTCCAGCATCTGGACCACAAAAGAGGTAAAGCCATATATTTGCTGACGGGCTTCTAACGAACCTATCGGCTTCGTGATTTTTAATCGCGACCACTTGGAATTAAGGCCGTCGTGAAAGGTCTGCCGCCAAACGGGTGCGAATCTGATCCGCAAGGCCACGTGCACTTCTGATTTCGGCGTCACGCGCGGCCCGCAGATTCGCAAAGCGCTGACTGGTGCGGTCATAACTCGAGGTCACGAAAGCTACACCAGACGCAATTGGCGCGCCGCCGGCAATTGGAAGCAACCGATAGTCAGCATCCACGATCAGCATGCCAGAAGTGGCGCGGCCGCTTACCGTGTCGACCAGAGGCGCCTGAACGCGTTGTTTGACGCTGATCACAAGCCTGTAGCGCGGTTGAGTCACCGCGCCGGTTCCATTCAATGCGAAAATCAACTCGTTGCCGAGATAATGGCCGATACGTTCGCCAATAGGCTCGACCTTGATGGCGCGGAAATCCTCGACCAACGCTTGACCGGACGTCCCGCCGTACATGGGCTGAAAGCAACCCGCAAGAGGGGCGCTCAATACAAAGGACGTGATGGCAACCCGCAGTGCGGGTCTCAAGCTAACCGACAACATTCACGATTCTCTGTGGAACCACGATCACCTTGCGAACCATACGCCCTTCAAGCGCTTTTTGCACGGCCTCGAGTTCGAGCGCCGCCTTCTCAAGTGATGATGTGTCAATCTCGCGAAACACTACCAGCTCGCCACGCTTCTTGCCGTTGACCTGAACGGGAATGGTAATCATGTCATCGCGTGCGAGCGCCGTATCCACTGTTGGCCATTGCGTATTAGACAACAGGTCTTCATGACCCAGGCGTGCCCAGCACTCTTCCGCCAAATGCGGCATCATCGGTGCAAACGCGGAAACCAGAAATTCGCCCGCTTCTCGATAAGCCAACGCAAGATCGTGTGAAATTGTCTCCGTCTCGATCGCCCCTACCGCAGCAGACAGAGCATTCGCCATCTTGCGGATTTCAGCGATGGCCGTATTGAACCGAAGCCGTTCAATATGGTCCTGCGTGCGAGACAGGTGACCGTGGGCAACGCGACGTATCTCGAGCGCTTTTGGTTCTTGAACCGCTGACGATGACGAGCCTGGCGCTGCAGCCATATGCGAGATCTCGCCTACAAGCCGCCAAAGCTGCTGCACGAAGCGCGCGGCGCCCTGAACGCCTTCCTCGCTCCAGATCACATCGCGATCGGGGGGCGAGTCCGACAACATGAAGAGGCGGGCGGTGTCTGCGCCGTAATCCGCGATTATATCGTCTGGATCGACAGTATTTCGCTTTGATTTCGACATCTTCTCAACGGAGCCAACGGTCACCGTCCGCCCGTCGTTCTTGGCCTTAGCGCGCCGCTCCGCACCCAATGTCTCGATGTCGATCTCGGCAGGGGTAAGCCAGTTTCCCGAGGCGTCACGGTATGTCTCATGGACGACCATGCCCTGCGTAAAAAGCCCGTTGAATGGCTCCGATATCCCGACATGTCCCACGGCCTTCATCGCGCGGGTAAAAAATCGCGAATAAAGAAGGTGTAAAATCGCATGTTCAATGCCGCCGATATACTGATCCACGGGCAGCCACGCATCTGCTGCGCTGCGCGTGGTGGGGCTGACGACGTTAAATGGGTCGGTAAATCTGGCAAAATACCAAGATGAGTCCACAAACGTGTCCATCGTGTCCGTCTCGCGACGGGCGAGCTGACCGCACAACGGACAGGAAACGTTTTTCCACGTTGGATGCCGCTCAAGCGGATTGCCCGGACGGTCGAAAGTGACATCTTCTGGAAGAACAACAGGGAGCTGATCGGCAGGCACAGGAACGCAGCCGCAATCATCGCAATGGATGATCGGAATCGGACATCCCCAGTACCGCTGTCTTGAGACGCCCCAATCTCGCAGTTTGAAATTCACTTGCCTTTTTGCCTGAGGGCGACCGCCTATCTCGGTCGTTTCGAGGATGGAGGCGACCTTGTCTTGAGCGTCTTTTACTGAGAGACCGTCAAGGAACGCCGAGTTAATAAGGGTCCCATCGCCGTCAAAAGCGACATCCGAAATGCTGAAGGCCGCTGGATCTTGTCCCGGAGGGCAAACGACCGGGGTGGCGCCGAGTGCGTAAGCGTTTGCAAAGTCGAGGTCTCGCTGGTCGTGCGCGGGGCAGCCAAAGATTGCGCCCGTGCCATAGTCCATCAGAACGAAATTGGCGATAAATACAGGAATTTTCCAATCTGAGTCGAAAGGATGCCTGACTTCAATCCCGGTACGAAAGCCCTTCTTTTCAGCGGTTTCCAAAGCTGCAGCCGAGGTTCCAGAACGCTGACAGTCCGTGATAAACGCCTGAAGCGCTGCGTTATCCTCCGCGACTTGCCGCGCCAAAGGATGGTCGATAGCAATAGCCAGGAATTTCGCGCCAAATAAAGTATCCGGGCGTGTTGTATATACGTCCAGCGTTTCGTGAGCCGACGTTCCGTCAATCTCAAAGCGAACGAGCAGGCCTTCCGACCGCCCGATCCAATTTTGTTGCATAAGCCGGACTTTTTCCGGCCATTTATCGAGGGTCGAAAGCGCGTCCAGCATTTCCTGAGAATAATCGGTAATTTTCAAGAACCACTGTGTCAGCTCCCGCTGCTCGACAATCGCGCCAGAACGCCACCCGCGGCCTTCGATAACCTGCTCGTTGGCAAGCACCGTGTGATCAACCGGATCCCAGTTTACTTTAGACTTTTTGCGATCGACCAGCCCCGCTTTCACGAAGTCGAGGAACATCTTCTGCTGGTGCCGATAATACGACGGATCGCAAGTGGCTATTTCGCGCGACCAATCCAGAGAAAGCCCCATCGATTTGAGCTGGGTGCGCATTGTAGCGATGTTCTGGTAAGTCCAGGTCGCCGGATGGGTCTTGTTCTGCATCGCCGCGTTTTCGGCCGGCATGCCAAATGCGTCCCAGCCCATGGGGTGCAAGACATTCATGCCCCGGGCGCGCTTGTAACGCGCGACCACGTCGCCCATCGCATAATTCCGTACGTGGCCCATGTGAATGCGGCCAGAGGGATACGGAAACATTTCGAGCACGTAGTACTTCGGACGCGGGTCATCATTGTCAGCCCGGAAGGTCTGACGATCTTCCCAGACCCTTTGCCATTTAGGCTCGGCTTCGCGCGGGTTGTAACGATCTGAAAACATCGTATTTCTGTGACGGTCGCGTGTGATTGGATCAGACGCAATGAGCATTATTAAAGGGTGGGGTCAACGGCCTTGCCATGGCGGCCGCCGCGCTGCTGTCGGGAACCGGAAACATGGCGAATCAAGATCTTCAGTCCTTTGAACGTCGCGCACCCGAGACTGCCCGGATACTTGAACAGTTTAATCGGGTGCAGCAGGAAATTGCTCGCGCGGCCAAGGCTGCCGGGCGGGATCCGGTGGATGTGACGCTTGTGGTTGCATCCAAGACGCAGGGTGCAAATGAAATTGAGCCATTGCTCCAATCCGGCCATCGGGTTTTTGGTGAAAACCGGGTTCAGGAAGCTTCGGCGAAATGGCCGCCGTTGAAGGCCGCTTATTCGAACGTCGAATTACGTCTGATAGGCCCCCTTCAATCCAACAAAGCCAAGGAGGCCGTCGCCTTCTTTGATGTCATTGAGACAATTGATCGTCCCAAGTTGGCCAGCGCCATCGCCGATGAGATCGCAAAGCAAGGTCGTTCGCCCCGCCTGTACATCGAGGTCAATACCGGCGATGAGCCACAAAAGGCGGGCGTAAATCCTCACGCCGCGGACGCATTCATACGCCGGTGCCGAGAGGAATTTGGTCTGACTATATCCGGGCTCATGTGTGTGCCGCCCGTCGGTGAGCAGGCTTCTCCGCATTTTGCGTTGTTGGGCGCTATTGCCAAGCGCAACCAGATTTCAGACTTGTCCATGGGCATGACAGCTGACTTTCCTCTGGCGATTCAGCTCGGGGCGACGCACGTCAGGGTTGGATCAGCGATTTTCGGCGACCGCGCTCGATGATCATCGGATGATGAGCCGAACTCGCTTTCCCAGCCGAGGCAATAGTCGCCGCAGGTCCTTGGGTGCAAAGGCAATACAGCCTTCGGTTGCTCCGCCGTCGGGTCTGCGAAAATGCACGAAGATGGCGCTGCCCGCTCCCAATCGGCGGGGCCGCTGATTGTGATCGGTAGTCAAGACGATGTCATAGACGTTGTCCGACAGGGTCAACCGCTCAGTGCCGATCAGCGTGGGGAGCTGCACCGGCGCGTTATAGCGGAAGCTTGCTGGATCATCACACCACCCGTCACTTATCCGGGTTTTTCGCAAGGGCACTCGAGTCGGCGGACGCTTCTCACGGTCGGATCTGAAATAGCCACCCGTTATCGCAAAGTCGCCATAGGGCGTCCCACCGTCGCCCTCTCTCTTTTTGACCACGATTCCCGAACGCCCGAGAACGCAAGGCATGCGGACATTTCCCGCGTGCGCCACACCGGCCGTGGGCCGGAGCCCCGGTAAGCTTCGCGATATCCGGATTGTCAGAATCAAACGGCTCATCAAACTTTCGTAAGCTTGGACTGACGCAATGGCTTAAGACTGGCTCAGCGCGTCGCCTTGTTGTAATTCCTTGCCTAGCGCGTGTTGCGTATATGAAGCAACAGGGCTCGTTCTCTCTGGCGCCTTGGACCAAGGCATGTGGATGGATCTCGCAGAATGCCGCAAGTTCGAAAGATACTGATCGCGGACGATGATGATGATCTGCGATCCACTTTGGCCGAACAACTCGACCTCAATGAAGAATTCAGCACAATTCAAGCGGGAACCGCAAAGGCGGCGATTGAAGCCGCGCGCCAGGAGTCTCCCGACCTTGTCATTATGGACGTCGGCCTCCCTGACATGGATGGTCGTCAGGCTGTTTTGCTTCTGCGAAATGAAGGTTTTAAAAACCCGGTCATCATCTTGACGGGGCATACCAGCGACGAGGACGCCGTTGTTGGGTTGGACGCTGGCGCCAACGATTATGTACTCAAACCATTCCGCTACGCTGTACTTTTAGCGCGCATTCGCGCGCACTTAAGGCAGCATGAAGCGAGTGACGACGCGGTATTTCAAATCGGAACGTATATCTTCAAGCCGAGTTCGAAACATCTGGTGAGTGAAAAGGGCGGAAAACTTCGCCTCACGGAAAAAGAAACCGCTATTTTGAAGTTCTTGTATCGCGCGAATGCCGGCGTTGTTACCCGCGATGTGCTTTTGCGCGAGGTCTGGGGTTACAACGCAAACGTAACGACACATACGCTGGAGACACACATTTACCGCTTGCGGCAGAAGATCGAGAAGGATCCTGCGAACGCGCAATTGTTGGTCACCGATTCTGGCGGCTACAAACTGATTCCGTGAATTCAAAGCTATGTGAGATCGACAGTCACAGGCACATGGTCCGAGGGTTTTTCCCATGAGCGCGCGTCTTTCAGGATGCGCATGGCCGATATGCTTGGCGCGAACTTTGGGCAAAGCCAAATGTGATCGAGTCGGCGACCCTTATTAGCGGCAGACCAGTCTGGTGAGCGATAGCTCCACCAAGTGTAGAGTTTCTCAGGTTCCGGCGTAATCGCGCGCATCGCGTCAAGCCATTTTCCTTGCGCCATGATCTCGTTGAGACGTCGCGTCTCCCCTGGCGTGTGGCTAACGACTTTCAGGAGAGACTTGTGATTCCACACGTCAAATTCGGATGGCGCAACGTTCAGGTCGCCCGTTATGATGGAAGGTACGTTCGCCGAACTCCACGATAGAGATAATAGCTTCAGCTCATCCAGAAAGTTTAATTTGTGAAGAAATTTTTCGTTTAGCCCCGGGTCAGCAATGTCGCCTCCGGCAGGAACGTAGAGATTGTGGACGATGAATGAGCCGCGATCGCCCGCATCGATTTGCGCGCTGATATGCCGAGCGTCACCCTTGCTGCAGAACTCTTGTCGCTGGATTGAATCAAGGGGGAGACGGGAGACGATCGCAACCCCGTGGTACCCTTTCTGCGCGTTCACCGCGATATGCCGATACCCGAGTTTTTTGAACGCAGAGGATGGAAATTCCGCCTCACGACACTTGATCTCTTGGAGACACAAAACGTCTGGATTTTCCAAGCATAAGAACCGCTCCACCAGCGGCATCCTCAGCCTAACTGAGTTGATATTCCAAGTCGAAATTTTCAGGACCATAGGGGCTCTCCGGCAGCCACGTTAGTGGCATGGCGGAGCTGCCGCTTCAAGCTCTGGGCGGATCGTCAGTTTGTATCCAACCGATCGAAATTGATTCGGAAAAGCGATGCTTCGGGCTTCTGCTGTAAATCAACATTCGACAATGCGACCATTGTGTCGCCGCCCTGCGCGTCGTTGACCGCCCAGCGAATCAACGAAAAGTCAGAGTTTTTGAAAACCAGTGTAATTCGTGATGTGCCGCCGAGCGTAGCGCGATCCTCAATTCGAATCGATGTCGAATCGCCGCTGCTCGTGACGTCGAGAATTTTCGTATCCTTCGCGAGATCGATATTGCTCTTGAGTAAAAATTTCAGAGGCGTTTGGCTTATGAAATAAACGTCTTGCGTGTTGAGGCGACGGTTGCGAATTGCGACGCTTGTGCCATCCGCAATGATTTCGAGGGGCGAGGGTTTCGCGTAATCAAATCGAAGCCTTCCTGGCTTTTGAAGGTAGAGCTTACCTGTGATCTTTCGTCCATCGGCGCCTGTCTGAACAAAATCGCTAACAAGTGTGCCAATGCTGTTCAGATAGGCGTTCGCGCGCTTGATTGCAGTTGCCGCATCCGCGTTCGCGACGCGGGCAGGCGGCGCGGCTCTCTGAATCGCAGATTGCGCCGGAGCGCCGGGCTTTGGACCAAGCTGTATGGGCGCACCCTGCGCCCAGACGAGCGGCGGCGCCAAAACGGCGGCAGCCAACGCCAGAAAAACTGGCTTGAACATGAGCGATATCCCTAATTTGACATCTCTGACTACGTGCAGCTTGTGGCGAAGATTCGACGAGCGCGGCCTCATGGTTCGAATGCGCCTCGATCAACGCCGCCGCCGACCAATATTTCCCGTTTCCCGGCATGGTTTGCCGCGCCGACGACGCCTTCTTGCTCCATACGTTCTACAAGTGAAGCGGCTTTGTTGTACCCGACCGACAGGCGGCGCTGGATATAGCTGGTCGAGCACTTACGGTCGCGCAGGACAATCGCGACAGCGCGATCATAGAGGTCACCGGCCTCTTCGCTGTCCATGCTGCCCGGGGAAAGATCCCGATCCTCCCCGGCCTCGACGTCATCATCGGCGGTGATCGCCTCGAGATATTGAGGCTGGGCTTGCGTTTTTAGGTGAGCAACAATCTTTTCAACCTCGGTGTCAGACACGAAAGGCCCGTGGACGCGCGAGATGCGGCCGCCGCCTGCCATGTAAAGCATATCGCCCTGTCCCAAAAGCTGCTCGGCCCCTTGCTCCCCCAGGATTGTCCGGCTGTCGATCTTGGACGTCACCTGGAAGGAAATTCGGGTCGGGAAGTTCGCTTTGATTGTGCCTGTAATAACGTCCACGGAAGGTCGCTGCGTGGCCATGATCAGGTGAATGCCGGCGGCTCGGGCCATCTGCGCAAGCCGCTGAATCGCGCCTTCGATGTCCTTGCCCGCGACCATCATCAGGTCAGCCATCTCGTCAACAATGACGACGATGTAAGGCAATGGCGCCAGATCCATTTCCTCGCGCTCGTAAATGGCCTCTCCGGTTTCGCGATCAAAGCCGGTCTGAACCGTACGTTCGATCACTTGGCCTTTCGCTGCCGCTTCCGCCACACGCGCGTTAAAGCCATCGATGTTACGCACACCGACTTTTGACATCTTCTTGTAGCGGTCCTCCATTTCGCGGACCGCCCATTTAAGCGCGACCACCGCCTTCTTTGGATCAGTGACGACTGGCGTGAGGAGATGTGGAATCCCGTCATACACAGACAGTTCGAGCATCTTCGGATCGACCATGATGAGCTTGCACTCGTCCGGACGCAGTCGATAGAGGAGCGATAAAATGAACGTGTTGATCGCGACGGACTTCCCCGAGCCCGTTGTCCCGGCGACGAGCAAGTGGGGCATACGCGCAAGATCCACGATGACGGGTTCACCACCGATGGTTTTGCCGAGCGCAATTGCGAGTTTGTGCTTGGATTTCTCGAAGTCTTCCGAGGCGGTCAGTTCCCGTAGATAGACGGTCTCACGGCGCTGATTGGGTAGCTCGATGCCGATGACGTTGCGCCCTTGCACCACGGCCACGCGGGCCGAAATCGCCGACATCGAGCGCGCAATGTCATCTGCCAGTCCGATGACGCGTGATGATTTGATTCCGGGCGCGGGTTCAAGTTCATACAGCGTGACGACTGGGCCCGGACGAACATTGATGATCTCGCCCTTGACGCCGAAATCATCAAGCACGCCTTCGAGGAGCCGCGCATTTTGCTCGAGCGAGTCTGCTGATAACTTGCCTGCGTTGCTCTTCTTGGCTTCGGTGAGCAGCGCGAGAGGCGGCAGTTCAAACTCGGAGCGCCCGAGCAACGAAGGCTGCGCTTCGCGCTCCGCTCTGCGACCCGGCTTGATCGGTGATGGAGGGGGCGCCACGCGCCGCATGTCGAGTTCCTGGTAGATGGGCTCGGCCTGCTTCACCGTTTCGGAAATCGGCGCGCGCAATCTCTCGTCCGCGCGCAGAATTGGGCGTTCCGCCAGGGGGGCGCGGTATTCGGGGGCTGGTACCGCTTCTTCATCGGACATTGGCGCTATGCGCCGCGGTTCTGGATTCAGCTGACGGTGTGATTTCTTGTCGAGGTAGCGCCTCAATCTCGCGCGACTGCTCAAAAATATGTGGGCGATGGCTCCGAGTGAGACAAGTGCTAGCCCGGGATCGCCCGCGCGATCTTCCTCCTCTGGCTCAGACCGGGATCGCTTGACGGGGGTTGACTCGTATTCAACGCCCTCCGCATCGTCTTGCCTATTTTGGCCAGCGGCGGCGGACAACGATATGATGGCGCCGAAGCCGAAAACCACCGCCGCGGCAATTGCGCCGATAGTCGATTCGCCCGCCAGGCGAATGGGGAGTGCGAGAATCGCGTCGCCTAAGACGCCTCCCAGCCCGGTCGGCAACGGCCAGCGACCGGTGGCCGGCAGCAGCGATGCGAGCGCCGCGGCGCACGCGACTCCGCAGAGGAGAAGGAAGACCCGGTTTTTGAATCTTGCGAGACGGTGATGCCGGACGAGAGTCCACGACCAGACAGCGATGGGAATGAGAAGAATGATTGAGCTTAATCCGAGCATCTGGACGAGCACGTCTGCGACCAACGCGCCTGGCGCTCCGAGTATGTTTCGGATGGGCCCATCTGCAGCATAGTTCAGGCTTGGATCGTGTGCTGACCATGTGGCAAGGGCAAGTCCCGTCGATGTAACCAATACGCCCAAAAACAGGCCAAGCGCCTCCACACCCCGCCGCAGGATGTAATCTTGCGCGGCGTCCGGGATTCGATCGAGGGTCGAGGAAGTTGTGGTGCGCATGATCATTCGTCAACTGAGGCTCACCGACGCTAAAGAGTGTCAGTTAATGACGACTTAACCTTGTTGCCCACGGCAGCGGCGCCATGCTGACAGGTGTTGATATTGTGCAGCACTTAATGTGCGCAATCGGGGTTCGCTTGGCCGACCGCCGATAGATCACGCTGCCGACTTTGCTGCTTCAACGCCGACCCTACCGTCTATTAAAAACAAACGGCGCCCCGTAGGGCGCCGCTATTTTTGACCAAGTTGTATGGCGATTAGATCATGTAAGCGCGCTCGCCATGTTCCGCGAGGTCAAGACCTTCGCGCTCCTGATCGGGAGCTACACGCAGCCCGACGATCAGATCCACGATCTTGAAGATGATCGCAGAACCGACACCCGACCACACCAGCGTGAAGAGGACACCCTTCAGCTGCGCCCAGACTTGGGCGCCCATGTTGTATGCGCCTACCACGAGTTCGCCAGGCTTCGTTTCGTAGTCAGGGAGTCCCGTGCCGCCCAGGGACTGGCTTACGAAGATGCCAGTGCCAATGGCGCCGATGATGCCGCCGATGCAGTGAATGCCGAACACGTCGAGCGAGTCGTCATATCCGATCTTCGTGCGAGCGTATGCTACGAAGTAGAAGCACACGACGCCTGCGACAGCGCCGAGCACGATCGCGCCGAGCGGTCCGACGAAGCCCGCTGCGGGGGTGACCGCAACCAGCCCTGCAATAGCGCCGGACACCATACCAAGCATGGAAGGCTTGCCCTTCGCGCCCCATTCGACGAACAGCCACGCGAGCGCAGCGGCAGCCGGGGCGACGAATGTGTTGATGAAGGCGAGAGCAGCAGTGCCGTTCGACTCCAGGTTCGATCCGGCGTTGAAGCCGAACCAGCCGATCCACAGAAGCGATGCGCCAATCATGGTCATCGTCAGGGAGTGCGGCGCCATCATCTCACGAGGGTAGCCAATCCGCTTGCCGATGATGAGGCAACCCACAAGGCCCGCGATACCAGCGTTGATATGAACGACGGTGCCGCCGGCGAAGTCGAGCGCGCCCCACTTGAAGAGCAAGCCAGCGTCCGCATTCACTTCGTTGAGCTTTGCCTGCGCGACAGCCCTGCTGGCTTCGTCCGTTGCTGCTGCAAGTGCCCTGGCGGCGTCGGCGACTACGTCTGGGCCGCCCCAATACCAAACCATGTGCGCCATCGGGAAATAGATGAACGTCAGCCAGAGGACCGTGAACAGCAAGAGCGCCGAGAATTTGATGCGTTCAGCAAATGCGCCGACGATCAGGGCTGGCGTGATGCAGGCAAAGGTAGCCTGAAACACGATGTAGGACAGTTCAGGAATGACGACTCCGTTTGAGAACGTCGCAGCCACCGAGTCGGGCGTTACGCCGAGCAGGAAGGCCTTCGAGAAGCCGCCCACGAAATCATTGAGACCACCGCCGCCGGTGAATGCCAGCGAATAGCCGTATGCAACCCATATGATTGCCGAGAGAGCGACGATCGCAAACACTTGGGAGAGAACCGAGAGCATGTTCTTGGAGCGGACGAGACCGCCGTAAAACAACGCAAGGCCCGGGATGGACATCATCAACACGAGTGCGGATGAAACGAGCATCCACGTGGTGTCGCCTTTGTTGGGAACCGGCGCGGTCTGGGCAAATGCAGGCGCAACGCTGACTGCGAGCGCGATCGAGGTCAGGGCTGTCCCTACCCCTTTACGCTGGAAAACCGAAATCATTTTGTGCTCCTAACCGAAGGGATTCTTAAAGTGCGTCGTCGTCCTTTTCGCCTGTCCGGATGCGGACAGCGCGCTCAAGGGACGAGACGAAGATTTTGCCATCACCGATCTGGCCAGTTCGGGCAGAGGTGACGATGGCGTCGACGACCGCGTCAGCGAGTTCGCTGGAAACGGCCACCTCGATTTTCAGCTTAGGAAGAAAGCTGACGGCGTATTCTGCGCCGCGATAGATTTCGGTGTGGCCCTTCTGTCGACCGTAGCCCTTGACTTCCGTGACTGTGAGACCGTGCACGCCAATCGAGGTGAGCGCTTCGCGCACCTCGTCAAGCTTGAACGGCTTGATGATCGCCATAACTATTTTCATACTGTGGTCCCCGTTAGGGCGCCGTTTCGTGAGATCGGGCGCTGCCCCCTTTGGGCTCGGTTGAAGAGCGCGCGGCCACGAAAACCGCGACGCGCCGGGGTGCGACAATCAAGGCTCATGCCAGTTCGGACTCAGGCTGTGAGACTGATTGAAGCAAAGTGTCTCAAGACTTGGCGCCCGCGCTCGGTCTGTATGATCATTATTTTTGCATAAACGCTAAAAAATGTGCAGGCAGAGGCTTCGAAGATCTTCTTGCCTGAATTGGGGCGGTTTGCGTGCATGGAGGACCGGCAGGCTTTCGATGGACATTAGCCATTCGGGCGCTAACACGTCAGGCAAGGAAGAGGAGAAATCGATTGGCGCAGGTTTGGGACATTGCGATTGCAGGTGGCGGCGCCACGGGGCTCACTTTGGCACTGCTTCTTCGCGCGCTTTCAGGCGGGGTGCTGAAAGTCGTTTTGATTGACCAGTCCGATCCCGCCCTTCGATCGGGTCCCCGGACATCAGCTATCGCGGAAGGGCCGAGGCGGATGTTTGATCGCTTGGGCGTTTGGGGAAAGCTTTTCGAGAAAACCCAACCTATTTTGAAGATGGAGATATCCGACGCCAACCTCGCCGACGCGGTCAAGACCGCTCTTCTATCGTTTCAGTCAGGGGGGGGGAGCGAGCCGTTAGCGCACATGCTGTTCCATCGGGATCTGGAGCCTCAGCTGTTCGAGGCGGCGACAGATCAAGGCGTGCACATAGTCGTAGACGCCCTTGAGGATGTTACATATTCCGCAACCAGCGCGACCTTGCGAACGCGTGCGGGGATGAATATTCGCACACGTCTCCTTGTCGGCGCTGATGGATTACGGTCGAAGGCACGCACCGCTGCTCGCATACCTGTTATTTCGTGGCCCTATAACCGAACAGCTTTGATTTTCACCATTGCACATGAGGACGAGCACGACGGTCTCGCCATCCAACACTTTCTCGAAGGTGGGCCATTCGCTGTTCTCCCGGTGACGGGGCGTCGTTCATCCATTGTCTGGACCGAGCCTTCCGCAAAAGCCTCAGAACTTCTAAGAGCGTCGCCGGCGACGCTGAGCGCTGAGATCGATGCGCGCATTGGCGGGCGGTTTGGCGAAATTCAGATTGAGGAGGGACCACAAAGCTTCCCGCTGGTCCTGCAGCTCGCGCGTCGATTTGTTGGACATCGGCTAGCACTGGTTGGCGACGCTGCCCATCGTGTGCACCCACTCGCGGGGCAAGGACTTAACATTGGTCTGCGAGACGTTGCGACCTTGGCGGAGCTCGTTATAGAGCGGGCCAAACTGGGTCTTGATCCCGGCTCCGAAGATTTGCTTCACGATTACGAACGGCGACGTCGTTTTGATGCGACCGCGAGTGCGGCTGCATTTGATTTCCTGCATGGCGCTTATTCGTTGAGCAGTCAGCCTGCTCGCCTGGCAAAGCGCGTCGGAATGGGTATTTTGGATCGGACAGACGGCCTCAAGGGCGCTTTGCTCGGCGAAGCGAGTGGAACGCGGGGCGCTATTCCGGACCTATTCCGCTGAGCCCCTCACACTTCGATCTTGCGGGCTTCCTCGGGCAGCATGATTGGAATTCCGTCACGGATCGGGAAAGCAAGTCCCGCGGCTCTTGAGCGCAGTTCTTGCGTCGCAGCGTCATATTCCAAGACTGTCTTTGAAAGCGGACATACGATTATCTCAAGTAGCCGAGAATCAATCGCTGTTGTGTGTTGACGCTCGTCGGGCTGAACGCGGTTCATTCCTGGCGGCCCTATCAGATCAAATGTTACTGCAAGACGGTAGACGTGCCGCTGCTGCGGGCAAACTCGATTTCCGCTAACGCCACCAGAACCTCTGCCCGGGCTTTGAGCGTTTCTGCTTCAAGCAAGGCCTGTTTTTCGACCGTTCCGAATGGGCTCATCATCGCCAGCGCATTCACGAGAGCCTCGTTGGGCGCTTTTTCGATTTCGTTCCAGTCAAGCTTTACGCGGTTGCTCTCAGAGAATGCGCGCAACATTCGGACAACGCTCTCCCGATCGACCTCGTCCTCGCCAGAGCGCGCATCAAGATCGCCGGCAAAGTCGCCAAAAGCAACCGCACATTGGCGGTATGGCGTTGTGGTGGTCAGTTCTTGCGAGACGCGGAAGCGACATATGCCCGTCAAAGTGATCAGCAGCCGACCGTCTCCCGATTCGGCAAATTGCGTGATCCGCCCCGCGCAACCAACCGCATGGACTGCCGGCTCATCATGCACGGAGGCGGTCAATTCATTTGGCTGAACCATTCCGATCAGCCTGTGTCCGCGCAGCGCGTCTTCGAACATTTGCAGGTAACGAGGCTCAAAAATGTTCAGCGGCATCTGGCCTCTCGGCAGCAGCAGTGCACCGCTCAAGGGAAAGATAGGTAGGACCGCCGGTAGATCGCGTAAGTGCTCGTAAGGTCGGTTCAGTGCCATAGTCGAACCTCTCTACCGCTTTTACGAGAAAAGGACCGCTGAGAGCTTCCGCCGGGCGGCGACAGACTCTGGGTCCATGGCTCCCCATGCATCGAAAAATTGAATCAGTTGTTTGCGCGCGGCGTCTTCATTCCAGCCGCGATCCCGCCGGATGATTTCTATCAAAGCGTCAGTCGCACCTTCCCGATCGCCGCCGGCGTTTAGCGCGATTGCAAGTTCAAGTCTGGAGCCATGGTCGCCCGGATTGGCGGCTACCTTTTCTTGCAGCGCGCCCAGTTCCCCTACATTGGCGGCTTGAGTCGCCACGTCTAGCGCGGCGCGCGCGGCAGCCAAAGGCCGACTTTTCTCGATTTTGTCGTCCACTGTGGAAAGGATTTGACGGGCAAGATCGACATTATTGAGCTCCACCTGTGACCGCACGAGCCCCCCAAGCGCGGCGTCGCTTTCCGGCTCCTGTTCCAGCGCTTGCTGGAATGCGGCGACGGCCTCTTCAGAGCGTCCTTCGCTCAAAGCCTTCTCGGCGAGTTGGATGATTTCTTCGACGCCGTCGCTAACAGGTCCAATCAGACGTTCGATAAAAGTTTTTATCTGGCTTTCCGGCAAGGCGCCCATGAAGCCGTCGATGGGCTGGCCTTTGTCGAATCCAAAGACTGCCGGGATTGACTGGACACCCAATTGTCCCGCGATCTGAGGATGCTCGTCGATATTCATTTTTACGAGCTTGACCCTGCCTTTGGCCGCCCTGACTGCCTTCTCCAGAATAGGCGTCAGTTGTTTGCAGGGGCCGCACCAGGGCGCCCAGAAGTCGACGAGCACAGGTTGTTTCGCGGATTCAGCGATGACATCGGCGCGAAACGAAGCGGTGGTCGCATCCTTGACGAGTTCGTCCAGCGCGGCGTTTCGCGAATCCAAAATTTCACCCGACCCAACCATTTCAAACTCCGTCCACCGGTCGGCGCCAAAGAGCCACCGTATCAGCCGCGATCATAAAATGGGGCGTTTAGGGCTTCGAGACAATGTATTTCGAGCACAAAGCTGAACGAGCCTCCCACAATATCGAGGCTTGCATCCGCCACGGCTTTCCGGCATATACCGGGCGCGCCGGCGGCGCACGGATGCGGGTGTAGCTCAGTGGTAGAGCACAACCTTGCCAAGGTTGGGGTCGAGGGTTCGAATCCCTTCGCCCGCTCCAAAAACCGCCTTAGTCTGGCTTGGCCAAAGCCGACTTTCTTGAGACGATTTTGCCTATTTGCAAATTTCTGGTGCTCAGGACCCAGATCAGGCCCGTAAAGAGCCAGAGGTGTCTCCAGCGTTCAGCCTCGTGCAAGAGGGCGCAAAAAACGATGCCCAACCAGGAGAACACCAAAAGCAGATAGATGGCGTCATCGGTCAGTCGATAGCTACGGATGTTCTTGATGATCCCGAAGAGGATCAGGTAACTCCAGGCCAGCCCAGCCGCCCACCCGTAATTCATGAATGAACTCAGCCAGATATTGTGGATAGGCTCGGGAAATCGAAGGGCGAATTGCAGCGTGCCAAGGCCTTGCGGCTGCTGCATCATCAGATCAAAGCTTGTGAGATAGCGGTTCAATCGCCCCTGTTCGCCAAGGTCGTAGTCCTTGGCAAGCGTCAATCGGTCGAGGACTTTATCGTCAAAACCCTCGATGAATATTGCCGCCAGCGCGGCCAGAATGACGAGCGCGACCGCGCCGCTAAAAAGCGAAAGAACGGTTCGGAACATCGCTTTGCGATTGACGATCAGGACGAACGCCAAGCAGAGCAGGAGGCCAGCCATGATGGCGACGCGGGAGAAAGATAGCAGCAAGCCAAGCATCAGAAACAGCAGGCAGGCGCCGTACAGTTTCGTATTCTGTCGTCTGTTGAAGAAGTAAAGGGATCCAAGCACGCCAGGGATAAGGAAGGCGCCATACATATTTGGATCATCTAAAAATCCCTTGGCGCGGCCGTCCCACGTCAACGCTTCTGATCCGGTGACAAAACCGAAGGCGCCCAGCGCTGTCGCAATCATCGCCGAGAAGATCCAGACCCTCACGAATCTCTCAAGATCCGCTTTGCTCCAATGCGCAACAATCAGGGATGCGCAAATTCCGATGGAAATCGCGTAGGTGATCTTGAAAAGTTGAAGAACGACTTCCTCGTCGCCAGCGTAGGGCATCGACGATGAGAAAAGGCCAAAAGTCCAGACGAAGGCAAGCGTCAGGAAGACAAGCGTCGACGCCGTAAACCTTTGATTGCAAAAGACAGAAATTAGCAGGGCAAGTGTGAACGATATATCGACGGGCGATGGCCGCATTATCGTGTAGTTGAGCAGCACCACGGCGAGCAGGAAGAAAAAATTCCGAAGACTTGTAGCGTAAGCCGCGAATGGCTTGCGCGGTGGGTCAAACGTTTGTTCGCGCCCTTGGTAAATCGCCACCGTCATCGTCGGTCCCGGAATTCTTCGCTGTTTGCTTTAGCAGCGGCCGCAGCCTCCACCGCAATCAGACATCGCTCAACAGGGTTGACGAACTGCTACTGTCGATGAGGAAACCGCCCAAAGGGATATAAATTTCCATTGCTCGCCCCCGATAAGCGGCTAGCATGGTCAAATGGATGGGATCGTTATTGCAGTTAGGCCTGCGCTCATCACCGACGTCGAAGAAATCGTTCAGGTGCATGATTGCGCATGGCGTTCAGCGTATCGCGGCATAATCCCCGGGCGCGAGCTGGAGCGGATGGTCTCCCGCCGTGGACATAATTGGTGGCGTAGCGCCATTCTCCGCGGCTCAGGCTTGCTCGTCTTTGAGTTTGCGGGGGCAGTCGCGGGATACGTCAGCTTTGGCCGAAATCGCACGCGGACGCCACCTTTCACGGGCGAGGTGTTCGAGCTTTATGTTTCGCCTTCTCATCAGGGCCTTGGATTCGGAACTCTCCTGTTTGATGCGGCACGGCGCAAACTTGCCGCCCATGGACATCCGTCAGTCCTTGTGTGGGTGCTGGCCGATAACGGGCCGGCGATGGAATTTTACCAGGCACGCGGCGGAGACGTGATTTGCGAGGCGCGAGAAAGCTTTGGTGGTGAGAACTTGAAACGGCTTGCGTTCGGCTTTTGCAAACCCTAGCGCCAAAGTCGGTCTTGTGCCGAATCATGCGGCGCCATACCTCTGCCGGAACCCGCGAGCTTTGGAGCCCGAGCATGCAATTAGACGCAATTTCAATTGGCAATAATCCGCCGCAGGAAGTGAATGTCGTGATCGAGGTTCCCATTGGCGGTGAACCGATCAAGTACGAAATGGACAAGGCTTCCGGCGCCCTGATCGTTGATCGCTTCCTCTATACCGCCATGCGGTACCCGGGGAATTATGGCTTCATCCCGCATACCTTGTCTGAGGACGGCGACCCTTGCGACGTGATAGTCGCCAACACCAGGGCCGTCATTCCCGGCGCCGTCATGAGCTGTCGCGTCGTTGGCGTGCTCCTGATGGAAGATGAAGCAGGCGGAGACGAAAAGATCCTCGCCGTCCCGTCCAACAAGCTCACGCGCCGCTACGAGAACGTGAACAATTACATCGATCTTCCAGAGATCACCCTTCAGCAGATCGAACACTTTTTCAGTCACTATAAGGATCTGGAAAAGAACAAATGGGTTCGCGTGCTGGGCTGGGGTGACGCTGAAAAGGCGTTTCAGATCATCAATGAAGCGTTGGAGCGTGCGAAAGCAGCCAAGGCCTGAGCGGGGTTACTTTCTGCTGAGAACGAAGACGGCTTGCTCGCCAAACATGTTCCAAACCCACCAAGGCGCCGTCACGCGGAGTGGCGCGCCGAAGTGGTTGATGGCGACTGCCTTCTCGATGCGTGCGCCCAGTACATCGACAAGGGCGACGAAATCTCTCACCGTGCAGAAGTGAATGTTCTGCGTCTCGTACCAGGGGCTGGAAAGTGAGTCAGTTACTGGCATTCGCCCTTTGAACATGAGCTGCGTGCGAATGCGCCAATGTCCAAAGTTTGGAAATGAAACAATCGCCCTGCGCCCGATCCTGAGCATGTTCTCGAGCACGACCTTGGGGCGCCGCGTTGCTTGCAACGTCTGCGACAAGATCACGTAGTCGAACACGTCATCTGGATAGTCCGAAAGGTCAGTATCCGCGTCGCCCTGAATAACTGAAAGGCCACGGGCGACGCACTCGTTGACGCCAGCTTGCGAAATCTCGATGCCCCGTGCGTCCACATTGCGTTCGGTTGCAAGAAGTTGAAGCAGCGCGCCATCACCGCATCCCACGTCAAGAACGCGGGAGTTTGGCTCTACCATTTTCGCGATCAGCAAATGATCGACGCGAACGTCGTTGCGATCATCAAGTCGTCGAGGTGATGCGTCTGTCACGTCATTGCCTGCTCAGGCGCCATGCACTTGATGAATACCGCGCGCCTTTGCAGCTGCATCCAGAAACCCGCGAGTGGTCGAGAAGAGTTCAGGAACGTCGAGGAGGAATGCGTCATGTCCTTTGTTCGTGTCGATTTCGACAAAAGAGACGGACGCTCCCCCGGCGTTCAGCGCGTGCACCACCGATCGTGACTCACTGGTTGGGAAAAGCCAGTCCGAGGTGAACGAGACGACGCAGAATCTCGACTTTGAGCCCTTGAACGCTTTTGCGAGAATCCCGTCGTAATCGGCTGCAAGGTCGAAATAGTCCATTGCGCGCGTGACGTAGAGATATGAATTTGCATCGAAACGCTCGACGAAAGTTGACCCTTGGTACCGCAAGTAACTTTCGATTTGAAAGTCAGCCTGGAAAGAGAAAGTTGGCGCTTCGCGATTTTGAAGTTTGCGGCCAAATTTTCGATGGAGCGAGTCATCGGACATGTAGGTGATGTGGGCCGCCATTCGCGCAACTGCGAGGCCCTTCTCGGGCTTGACGCCTTCTTGCAGATATCGTCCGCCACACCAGTTGGGGTCCGCCATCACAGCTTGTCGGCCGACTTCATGGAATGCGATATTCTGCGACGAATGGCGCGCCGCCGCGGCGATGGGGATTGCAGAGAAAACCCTGTCGGGATATGTCGCGGCCCACTGCAGAACTTGCATGCCGCCCATGGAGCCGCCCACAACGCAGAAAAGTTGATCGATCCCCAGGTGGTCGATTAGCTTGGCCTGAGCGCGGACCATGTCTCGTATGGTGACAATCGGCATGTCGAGCCCATAGGGCTCACCATTGTTTGGGTTGAGCGAAGCGGGGCCCGTCGTGCCCATGCATCCGCCCAGCACGTTGGAGCAAATTATGAAGAAGCGATCTGTGTCGATTGGCCGGCCCGGACCAACCATCGTCTCCCACCAGCCCGCCTTGCCGGTCACTGGGTGAATATTGGCTACGTGCTGATCGCCCGTAAGCGCGTGACACACAAGAATGGCGTTAGACCGTTCCGCGTTGAGCACGCCATACGTCTGGTAGGCGATTGAGAAAGGCGCAAAATCAATGCCGCAGTCCATTGCGAGCGGTGACGATGCGTCAAAGCGGGCCACAAGACTGTGGGGCGTATCCGCTTCGCTCAGGACGCTGGCTCGTTGCGAAACGGTCAACCCTGGCACTCCAATTCGTTCGGTTTGACGAACGATACGTGCGTTGTATAGGTGCGCACCCCTGCGCAAGTCAAGAACGCGGCTGTTGTGAAGCCATTGACCCCTGTGGGCCTCTTGGTATGACGAAGCCGCCGACGACCTTCGGCAGCTGCGCTCGGCGCAATGAAAGTTCGGAGCTGAGATGTCTCGCGTCGACCCCCGCCCCACGCCCCGCCCCGGCATTATGGCGATTGAAGCCTACGTGCCCGGCAAGAGTACTGCAAAGGGTGGATCGAAGGTCCATAAGCTCTCTTCCAACGAAACGCCCCATGGGCCTTCGCCTGCTGCGTTGGCGGCCTACCGTGCAGCGGGCGAAAAGCTCGACATCTACCCGGATGGTTCAGTCAGCGCCTTGCGCGGGGCAATTGGCGCCCGTTTCGGTCTCGATCCTGCGCGTATTCTGTGTGGCAACGGATCCGACGATATTCTTCACCTTCTTGCCGCCGCCTACATCGGGCAGGGCGACGAAGGAATCATGACTGTCCATGGTTTCCAGATCTACAAGATTGCGATTCTGGCGGCGGGCGGAACACCAATAATCGTGCCAGAGGTCGAGCTCACCGCGTCGGTCGACGAAATCCTAGCGAATGTCTCCACTCGCACGAAGGTTGTCTTTATTGCTAACCCGAACAATCCAACGGGGACTTATCTACCCTTTGAGGAAGTGAAACGCCTGCACGCTGCGCTGCCATCAAATGTGTTGCTGGTGCTTGACGCGGCCTACGCGGAATACGTGCGCAAGAACGATTATTCGGCGGGTCTCGAACTCGTTTCCACGAATGAGAATGTCGTCATGACGCGCACGTTCTCGAAGATCTACGGACTTGCGAGTTTGCGGATCGGCTGGGCATACGCGCCCGCGCATGT
Source organism: Beijerinckiaceae bacterium (assembly GCA_030684835.1). GTDB lineage: Bacteria > Pseudomonadota > Alphaproteobacteria > Rhizobiales > Beijerinckiaceae > Terripilifer. Next base: position 44,971 of record JAUXWZ010000076.1, on the reverse strand, counting down.
GTGCGATGCGATCAATCGAATTCGGGGCCCTTTCAATGTGAACGGCCCAGCCAGCGCGGCTGGTGTTGCAGCTATAGAGGATACGGCTCACCTCGAACATTCCATTGAGCATAATGAAAAATGGCTCGCATGGCTCACCGATCAGATTCATGCGCTTGGATTGCGCGTGACGCCCAGCGTCGCCAATTTCATTCTTGTCCACTTCCCGCAGGATGGCGCTCATAACGCGGCGGCGGCTGATGAATTCCTCGGGAACAGGGGCGTCATTGTTCGAGGAGTCGCTTCGTACAATCTCCCGCACGCCATACGGATTACGATAGGGACGGAAGAGGCTAATCGCGCTGTCGCTGAATATCTCGGTGATTTTATGCGCGGGAACGGAAAATAACGCCGTGGCAGAAACGGAGTTACAACCGCTCTCCACCCCATTATTCGAGCGCCTCACCGTGATTGGCGCGGGGCTGATCGGCTCATCTATTGTACGTGTCGCCAAACAGCGTGCGCTGGCTCGCGAGGTCATCGTGACGGACCGGTCGCCCTCTGTATGCGATCGAGTTCGGCAATTGTGCATTGCAGATCAGGTCATAGATGATCCGGCCGCCGCAGTCGCGGGAAGCGACCTTGTCATCCTGTGCGTGCCGGTGGGCGCTAATGCAGAAGTCGGCGGCGAAATCGCCAATGCACTCGCGCTGGGCGCAATCGTATCGGATGTGGGTTCGGTGAAATCCGCTGTAGTTGACGCCCTTGCGCCCATTCTTCCCAAACACGTTCATCTGATTCCCGCGCATCCCGTCGCAGGGACGGAATACTCAGGCCCCGACGCAGGTTTTTCGACGCTGTTCCGCAATCGCTGGTGCATCGTAACGCCGCCTGAGGAAGCCGACCCCGAAGCCGTGGAACGCGTCCGGCAGTTCTGGAAGGCGTGTGGCGCAAACGTCGAAACGATGACGCCCGCGCATCATGATCTTGTCCTCGCCATCACGAGTCACGTTCCTCATCTGATCGCGTACAATATTGTAGGCACGGCAGCCGATCTTGAGGAGGTCACCCAGTCCGAAGTGATCAAGTTTTCAGCTGGCGGCTTTCGCGACTTCACGCGCATTGCCGCGTCTGATCCCACGATGTGGCGCGACATTTTCTTGAACAACAAGGAAGCAGTTCTCGAAATGCTCGGCCGCTTCAATGAGGATCTTGCCGCTTTGCAACGCATGATCAGATGGGGAGACGGGCAGGGACTGTTTGACCTCTTCACCCGCACGCGGGCGATCCGTCGCAGTATCATCGAACAGGGTCAAGAAACGATCGAACCCGATTTTGGTCGCGGCGGATCCAATGACCCCTAGATCAAGGGTGGAATGACGATAGGCGTTCTGAGAGGTCCGATGTAAAGCCGCCCCGCGCGTAATTCGAGTGGGAGCGTTCTGTTTTCCAGAAGGCTGGCGCCCCCCCGATTTCCAGAGCCTCGTAGCAACCCCTCGATGGCAAGAGGCGCGGATGGCAGATTCAGCCGCGCGAGGATAGGCTGAACGCCGGTCACGCGGACTGAAAGCTTACCCAACGGTCGGCGGCGGTCGTCCAGCGCCAGGTCGCCACTCGCGTCAAGTCTGGAAGCACCCTTCTCGGCGGTTAGCGAACCAATCTGCACACGTCCGCCAGATTCGCTCCAGCGGTCCAGCCGCTCTGAGAAGGATCCTGAACTGGCGGAGCCTGCGTTCAATATGATTGCCGAGAGGGTCGTGCGAAACGGATCGGCGCTTCCAAAGAACGCATCCAGCGGCGCTGCGCTCATCCCGTCGAGCGAAGTCGTCAACAGCTGCGCGTCTGACCCGGGCGCACGATCAGGAGAGGGTTGGACGCGAATCGCTACTTCTGATGCACGCGCGCGCGCCCATGAAGAAAGGTCCGCGGACACCTCGTTTACGAGAACCCCCTGGGCGCTCACTGAGATGTCTGGTGTTGCCGTCCGAGTCCTAATTGAACCGATGAACGAGTCCCATCGAATGGACGCCGCGCCCGATCGGGTGATGAGTTCCAAAGGTCCCTCAATTTGGAAGCCCATCTGAAATGGCGAGGTTACGTCGATTTTAGCCATTAAGCGCTGAGCGACGCCTGATTGGACGGGTCCGGTAGGTGACGTGAACGAGGGTTTATGGCAGCGAAGCTGAAGCTGGAACGGAAAGCCTTCTGTACGCCTGCTGGCGCAGGTCCAAAACCGGTCGCGTGACTTTTCGTCCTCTATCCACTTGTCCAGGGCGGCTGCAGACTTTTGCGCGATGAAGAACCATGCGCCTGTCCAAGCGATAGCCGAAAGCGCGACGGAACTCACACTCACTGTCGCCCATTTTCTCATTAAAGCATCTTTCGGTCAGGTTCGGGCGCCTCGTGCGTGGCCGTCTTGAAGCAATGACGTCGTGTTACAGAAAGTCCAGGCGAGACAATTCTCCAAGAGGAAACGCACGTTCCCTCTCCCTGTCCCAACCCTACCCTCAGCTTATACGCTGCGAAACGGACGGGTCGGTTGCAACCGCAGCTGCAATAAGTGCGTTGCTTGCACTTTCGATCCGCGATTCCAGAACTTTCAGAAACTCTCCGCGGCGCAAACCTGGTTCGATTACAGGAAGAAACTCAATCACAACATGACCTGGATATTTCCGGAAGCTACGGCGCGGCCAGAAGACACCCGTGTTAAGCGCCACCGGTACACAACGCGCGCCGGTCGCCGAGTAGATTTGTGCGACGCCAATTTTGTATGTCGGTTCCGCACCTGGTTTTGTGCGCGTCCCTTCGGGAAAAATAAAAATCGAGCGACCTTCAGATAGCAGTTCCCGTGAGCGATCAATCGCTTGCTGGAGCGCTGCGCGGCCGCTTGCGCGGTCGATGGCGATCATCTCCGAATATTTCAGATACCAGCCGAACAGCGGAATTCGCATCAGTTCGCGCTTCAGAATGAAAGAAAAATCTTTCACCTGTCCAAAGAGCGCAAAGGTTTCCAGTGCTGATTGATGTTTGGACGCCAAGATGAACGCTCCGGGCGGAATATTTTCCACGCCACGAAACTCAACCTTCAGCCCGCAGATCCGCTCGAGCAGCCATAGCGAAACCCTGCTCCAGACGCGCGCAACCTTGAACACAGAGCGCCGACCATTGAACAGAGTTGGCAGCCCCGCAAGCAGGAGGAGCAAAGTCGCCGTAAAAAAGCAAACATTGAAAATGGCGGAGCGTATCCAAACCACGGGCGCCTCTTATCCTACTCTTCGGAGTTGGCGGTATACGACCTTTCGCGAAATATGTCCGGTCAGCATGGCCATCATGGCCGCGATGAAACCGATGGTGAGAAAGCCGCTTCCTCCCAGATTGAATTGACCGAACAGCGCCTCGATTTGCTCCCCGGCCGGATCGGCGGACCAGCGGGAGGTGAGCCAACCGCTCAGCAAAAAGATGATGATTGAAGCCAGCCCTCCAAAAGCGGCGCCGCGCAGTCCCAGGCGAAGAAAATGGCGTTGAAACTCGCGCGCGATGAAATGGTCAGAAGCGCCAACAAAATGCAGCACCGATACAATCTCGCGGCTACCCGCCATAGCTCCCCTGGTCGCGAAAGCGATTGCGAGCCCCATGGCTGTGAGCACCAGGCCCAGCACCATAAGCGCAACAATCACCAGCGCCCCAGTCATGCGTTCAAGGCGCTGAACCCAGCCGCGATGATCATCCACGACGGCTGCGGGAGAAATCTGCCGGACGCGATCCTTCAATGTGGTGAGCGTTGAGGGCGACGCGCTTTGAAGTTTCACGACAACCAACGTGGGGACTGGCAGCTCCCCGAGGTCAACGCCTGATCCAAGCCATGGCTCAAGCAAGCGCGCCGATTCTTCACGACTGAATAGGCGCGCGTCTTCAATCCCGGGGATATCCTGCAGAGCCTGCGCTATTTTTTTCCCGTCGCCTTCCGCATTGCGACCTGAGACCGGCTTTATCTGAATTGTCATTTCCCGCGCTGCGGTCGCGCTCCAATCGCGCGACGCCTCGCGCACCAAGATTGCTGAACCGCCCGTAAGGGTAGCAAGAAAAGTCATGATGGCGATGACGGTTACCAGGGCGCGACCTGCGGTCGAGTCGGCGGGAATAAGCGTAAGCCTCTCGCCGACCGAAAAGATGCGCGGTAGCCCTTTGATCCACATTATCAACTTAGGGCTCCTAATCATAAACGTGGAGCCGCCCCTCGCCCAGGACGAGTCTGCGCGCCGAATCGAATTGATCCATCAAACCAAGGTCATGCGTGGCGATGACGATGGATGTGCCCGACTTGTGCAGCTCGACAAACAGTCGCAGAAGCCGCCGTGCGAGACTCGGATCGACATTTCCGGTTGGCTCATCGGCTAGCAGCAGTTCGGGTCTAACAATCAGGGCCCGAGCGATGGCGGCGCGCTGCTTTTCGCCGCCTGAGAGAATGGGTGGATAAGCGCCGATTTTCTGGCCCAGCCCAACCCATTTCAAAAGTTCGGTCACTTCAGCCCTGTAGGAGCGCTCTTCCCGTCCCTGCACGAAGAGAGGAAGCGCGACGTTTTCGTATGTTGTGAGATGATCGAGCAGGCGAAAGTCCTGGAAGACGACGCCTATACGTCTTCGGATCGCAGTGATCTCGTCCTTTGCGATTGTCGTTGTATCGCGGTCGAAAAGCGTAATCAGGCCGCGCGTTGGCTTCAGCGACATCAGGATGAGACGCATTAAGGTTGTCTTGCCGGCGCCCGAAGGGCCCGTGAGAAACTGGAAAGAGTTACGCGCGATGGCGAAGCTCAGGTCTGTGAGGACCTCATCGCCAGAGCCATACCTCAGTCCAACATTTTCAAATCGAACCAAAAACGCATCCCCGCACATCGAGGGAGGGGGATTGGCCCCCTCCCTATCGATTCAGCCATTGTAGGTTACCCCGCATCGCCCTTCCGTCTCAAGGCGTTGTATTGCATCTTTAGTTGCTGGGGGTTCAGGCTCATTAGGGCCGTTGGCGAACCTTCGGCTCAGGGCGCGAAGCGAGGCATGCGCGCTGGCGCTGTACAATGACGTCGTCATTGATACGCGGGAAGGTTACTTGAGGCTTGCGGTAAGGGTCGCGCGCACTAACGCTAGGATGTTTGGTCAATACACGGCAAACGCTGCTGGCGGCTTGCCAGCGGCCATATGATTCAGCATCCGCCGTGGCGCCTGACGATGAAAGGCGACGCTTTCGCGCCGCCTTTTGGCTCAGTTCAGTGATCCTTTGGGAAAGGTGACGACAGTACCCTTGTCCTCGTCTTCATCCTCTTCAAATTCGATTACCCCGTCGTGAACTGGTCGGTCGTTGATTGTGAGGGCGCCGCGTTCAGCGCCAATCTTCACTGTCTCACCGTCACCGATGTCACCAGAGAGAATCATCTCGGCCAGCGGATCTTGAACGTTTTTTTGGATTGTTCTCTTGAGTGGGCGCGCTCCGTATGACGGATCGTAACCCTTATCTGACAACCACGCCCTGCCTTTCGGCTCCAGATCGAGAACGATCTTTCGATCATCGAGCAGCTTTCCAAGCCGTTTGAACTGAATGTCGACGATCGAGCCCATATCTTCGCGCCGCAAGCGGTGGAATAGAATGATTTCGTCCACGCGATTGAGAAACTCTGGACGGAAGTGCGCGCGCACCATCTGCATAACTTGCGGCTTAACTGCGGACGAATCCTCGCCCTCCTTCTGCGCCACCAGATACTCGGAGCCGAGGTTGGACGTCATGATTACGAGGACGTTCCGGAAGTCGACAGTGCGGCCTTGTCCGTCTGTCAGGCGTCCGTCGTCCAGAACCTGCAAGAGCACGTTGAACACGTCGGGATGCGCTTTCTCGACTTCATCGAAAAGCACAACCTGATAGGGGCGTCGACGCACGGCTTCGGTGAGGGCGCCGCCCTCCTCATAACCGACATAACCCGGAGGCGCCCCGATCAAGCGCGCGACCGCGTGTTTCTCCATGTATTCCGACATGTCGATGCGCACCAAAGCGGTCTCGTCATCAAAGAGGAAGCCGGCGAGCGCTTTTGTGAGTTCAGTTTTGCCGACGCCTGTGGGGCCCAAAAACATGAAGGAGCCGATGGGGCGATTAGGATCCTGCAGGCCGGCGCGGGCGCGGCGGACAGCGGTAGAAACCGCGCGCACCGCTTCTTTTTGACCTACCACGCGGCGAGCAAGCTCGTCCTCCATTTTGAGGAGCTTTTCTTTTTCGCCTTCCAGCATTTTATCAACCGGGACGCCGGTCCAACGTGACACGACATAGGCGATATGATCAGCAGAAACGACCTCATCGACCAGCGCGCCCCCGTCTTCCTTCGACTCTGCGTCTGCAATTGATTTCTCGAGCTGTGGAATCACTCCGTAAGCGAGGCGCCCGGCCTCGGCGTAATCGCCATTGCGTTGTGCGATCGCAAGATCGTTGCGCGCCTTCTCGATCTCTTCTTTCAGTTTCTGGGCGGCGCCGATCTTATCCTTCTCAGCCTTCCAGCGCGCTGTGAATGCCGACGCCTTTTCTTCGAGCTCGACGAGTTCGCCTTCGAGCTTTCCTAGCCGGTCGCGCGATGCACGATCCGTTTCTTTCTTGAGGGCTTCCTGCTCAATCTTCAACTGCACGATACGGCGGTCGAGTTCATCGAGTTCCTCGGGTTTGGAGTCGACCTGCATCCGTAGGCGAGCCGCTGCTTCGTCAACGAGGTCAATCGCTTTGTCTGGAAGGAAGCGGTCCGCAATGTAACGGTTGGACAATGTGGCCGCAGCGACAATCGCAGAGTCGGCGATGCGGACACCATGGTGCAATTCGTACTTCTCTTTGAGTCCGCGAAGGATCGAAATAGTGTCTTCAACCGTTGGTTCGGAGACGAAAACGGGCTGAAAACGGCGCGCTAACGCTGCATCCTTCTCGACATGCTTGCGGTATTCATCAAGCGTAGTGGCGCCGACGCAGTGCAATTCCCCGCGTGCGAGAGCGGGCTTCAGAAGGTTTGAAGCATCCATTGCGCCTTCCGCCTTGCCCGCGCCGACAAGCGTGTGCATTTCGTCGATGAAGAGGATGATTCCGCCATTCGCCGAGGTGACTTCGGAAAGAACAGCTTTCAGGCGCTCCTCAAACTCGCCGCGATACTTTGCGCCAGCGATGAGCGCACCCATGTCGAGTGCGAGAAGCTTCTTGTCTTGCAACGACTCTGGCACGTCGCCGTTGACGATCCGATTTGCAAGTCCTTCCACGATGGCGGTTTTGCCGACGCCGGGTTCACCAATCAGCACCGGGTTGTTTTTCGTCCGGCGTGATAGAACCTGGATCGTCCTACGAATTTCTTCGTCGCGTCCGATTACCGGATCGAGTTTGCCCGCGCGGGCGGCTTCGGTGAGGTCGCGCGCGTATTTCTTCAGAGCGTCATAGGCGTTCTCAGCGCCCGCATTGTCCGCCGTGCGTCCCTTGCGAAGATCTTCGATTGCAGCGTTCAGCGTCTGAGGCGTCACGCCGGCGTTGGACAGGATTTTCGCCGCTTCAGACCCTTTTTCAGCAGCAAGCGCGAGGAGCAGGCGTTCGACCGTTACGAAAGAGTCGCCAGCCTTCTGTGCGATCTTCTCAGCGTTGTCGAAGACGCGGGCCGTGGTCGGGGCAAGATACAATTGACCTGCGCCTGAGCCCTGAACTTTTGGTAATTTTGAAAGGACAATTTCAGTTTGCACCAATGCGTCGCGGGAACGCCCGCCAGCGCGATCGATCAAACCGGACGCGAGCCCCTGATCGTCATCGAGAAGGACCTTCAGAAGGTGCTCGGTGGTGAATTGCTGGTGGCCTTCGCGGAGAGCGAGGGATTGCGCAGATTGAATGAAGCCTCTGACGCGTTCGCTATATTTCTCAAGGTTCATCGTGTGTCTCCAACTTGGCGCGTTCGCGCCCCAGGTGGCGACGGGAACGGCTTAGATGCTTCGGCCCCTTACGGGCGCCGGTCACTCTTGATGTAGGTGGGCTGTTGCAGAAGCGGAAGAGGACAGCGGCGCCAACTTCAAAATTAGTTGCGTGGGATGCGCTCATGAAAAAGGCCGGGCGTTGGCCCGGCCTTTTGAAGTCTTGGTTCATTCGGCGAGGGGTAACTCGCCGGGAGCTTGTTGAACTTCCCCTTCTTCCTGGGGCCGCTTGCGACGCCGCCGACCACGAAGATGATAGCCGGCGGCCTCCTGGTCCACCGGTGGCTCCGGGACGGGCTGATAGGCGGCGACCTCGGGCGCCGCTTGCGGCTCCACTGGCTGCGGCGCCGGGCGGGACGCACCGCCCGTGATGAAAGCGGGCAGGCTGGGCGCTACCTCTTCGGGCTGCTGGTTCTCAAATCGGGGCTGCTGTTGTTCGCCGCTGTCTCGGAACTGAGCGTCCCGCGTCTGCTGGTCGCGCTGGGGACGCTGTTCGTAGGGCCGGCGGTTTTGCCCATTCCGATCGTTGTATGGGCGATTCTGCCTGGGACCGCGGTCCTGTTGGGGACGCTGCGGATCGCCCGATTGGCGTTCGGCATAAGGCTGTGGAGCAGCATTATAAGGAGCCATCGGGGGCTGCTGCTGGCTGGGCGGCGGGCTGAACTGTGGTGGCGGCGTCCGCTCCGGGGGAGATGCGAAGCGATCGGGAATGCCGCCAAAATCGTCGTCATCGTCGCCTTCGTCCGCGTCTTGCAATTCGTTTTGCGGCCTGACGAAGCCCGGTTGCGCCTGCTGTTGGGCAAGTTGAGCCGCTGCGATCAGGCGGAAATAATGCTCCGCGTGCTGAAGGTAACTTTCAGCCATGACTGGATCGCTGGACGTATGGGCATCGCGCGCAAGTTGCAGGTATTTTTCTGCAACATGGTGGGCGGTGCCTCGAATCTTGACGTCGGGCCCGTTGGATTCGTAGGTCCGCGTGAGCGGATTGGGCCCTTTGCGGTTGTTGCGACCGCGCATACGCTTGTTCTGACCTGGTCTCATCGATGATCCTTGGGTGGCGTGGGGCGCCGCAAAGTCGTCGGTCAAACGATTTACGCTCGAAAAGAGCGTCATAGGCGTTTCCGCCTAACCGACTGATGGCTTTGGCCCCAGGCACTCCGGCCTACGTCAAACCACTACCGCAGCCCAAGCTGTGGTACTCAGGTCCCTGCCCGGTTCGTCACGAGCATCAGGCTCTGGAGAGGTACGTCGTGGGTTGATCGTTCTACACGACAAAGCCCGACGATTCTGAACATCAACCTAGTCGCTTTCTTGCCTGCCGCCAAGGGGCGTGCGCAAAAAACGTCGCGGCGGCCAAAACCCCAGTCAAAGCACCCAAACCATCGCGCGGTTCTGTCCGGCGTAATCCTGACGCAGCGCGAGAAGCCGAGCTCCAGCATTCTCAAAAATCGTTTTGACGGCTCCGGCTTGAGTAGCGCCAATCTCCACGACTAGAATTCCATCGCGGCTTAACCAGCTTCGAATGCGCTCTGCGATTGCTCTATAAGCGTCGAGACCGTCAAGGCCCCCATCGAGCGCAAGCATGGGATCGAACTCGCGAACTTCCGGATCAAGATCGCCAATCACGCCGGTTTCAATGTAAGGCGGGTTGGAGACGACGAGATCAAACGGGCCGGGCAACGGCTCCAACCATGACTGTTGAAGGACAACCACCCGATCGCTCAAAGCTAGAGCGGCTAAATTGTGCTTTGCCGCCGCCGTCGCCTCCGACGACAGATCGACAGCAATTCCTCTCGCCAACGGACATTCGCTCAAGAGCGCTGCGATGATCGCGCCCGATCCCGTTCCCAAATCAAGAATGGAAAAACGGTCGCCTCTTCTGGAACCCAGCGCGTCGAGGCAGGCTTCCACGACGACTTCAGTGTCCGGCCGGGGGTCAAGAACTTGGGGGCGCACTGTGAAATCGAGGCTCCAGAAGCCCCGCGTTCCAAGGATGCGTGTCACGGGTTCTCGCAAGAGCCGTCGCGTTGCAAACGCCTCCAGGCGCGCCAATTCTGCCGGCTCGCCCTCTTTGTCCGGGCGCAACACCATTTCGATGTGCGTGATATCGAAGGCGGCGCATACTAGGCGGCGCGCATCGGAATGATGCTCCGCGATTCCGGCCTGTTTCAGCAATGCGCTCAAAGATTCCGTCGCCTGCGCAATCGAAGCGCGCGCCGGGAAGCGCAATGTGGGCGCCTCGGTCAATCGAGCGCTTTCTGCATGATGCGCGTAAGGCGCGTCGTAAACGTCGCTGCATCGGTAGGCGCCTCACCTTCCATGACCCGCGCCTCGTCAAGGATCAGCCAGGCTGCGTCAGCCAGAAAGTCCTTGTCATCGCCGGACGCCAGACGTTCGGCCAGTGCTGTGACCAGCGGATGAACAGGATTGATTTCCAGAACGCTTTTTGGAGGATCTGAAAGGCGGCCGTGCGATTGAAGAATCTGGCGCAATCGCATGTCTGGCCCGGAGGCGTTGGCGACCAGACACGCCAGGCTGTCGTAGAGGCGAGTTGACGGCCGCACATCGGCGACATGCTCGCCAAGCGTTTGGCGGATGAACGCGATGAGCGTCGCAGTCTGAGCCGAGACATTGGTCAAATCAGGCGCCGAGGCCCCCTCGACGGATGGAATGGAAGCGATATCCGTGTCGGCGCGCGTGACCGATTTGAAGGGCTTGCCGTCGAACCCAATCGCGCTTTCCACCCAAAATGCGTCTACAGGGTCCGAAAGCAAGAGCACCTCGACTCCGCGCGAGCGGAAGCCCTCTAATTGCGGACTTGCAGCGAGCCGCGCGCCGTTGTCTCCAACAAGATAGTAGACGGCCGTCTGGTTTGGGCGAAGTGACGACACGTAGTCAGAAAGGCTTCGTTTCTCGTCGGTCGTCGTAGTGAAGCGCGCGAGCTTGAAGAGACTGTCTCGCCGTTCGGCATCTTCGTAGAGGCCTTCTTTCAGGACCGAGCCGAAGTTCTCCCAAATCCCTGCAAATCTTTCGCTATCGGACTCTGCGCATTTGATGAGATCGTTAACGATTCTATTAGTGACCGCCCGTTTGATCGCGGTCAGCATTGGCGTTTGTTGGATAATTTCGCGCGAGACGTTCAGAGGAAGGTCGTTCGCGTCGACAACGATTTGAACAAATCTCAGCCAAGGGGCTACAATTTCAAAGTCGTCCGAGATCAGGACCCCGCGCACGTACAGGCGACCGTGATTTTTGCGCGATGGCTCAAACAGGTCAAAGGGCGCGCCTGCGGGCACAAACGCCAGAGCTGTGTACTCGTAGCGTCCTTCCGCGCGCCAATGAAGAGTCATGGCAGGTTCGTCAAAGCGGCCCGAGAGAGACTGATAAAACGAAGTGTATTCTTTTTCAGTGATATCGGCGCGCGGCCTGCTCCATAGAGCGCGACCCTCAGCTAGGCGCTTTGGTTCGGCCGCGGGCGCGGTCTTGAAATCTATGGGTACGTTGATGGCGCTGGAATGCTCGCGAACAATTCTCTCAAGCGTCCATCCGTCAGCATAATCGCTTGCGGACTCCTTGAGCTTTAGAGTCACCCGCGTGCCCCGGCTGGGGGCTGTTGTGTCTTCAAGGGCGGCGATGCTGAACGAGCCCGCGCCGGCTGAGGTCCAGAGCCACGCTTTTGGATCTCCCGCCTTCCGCGTCGCGACCTCGACGGAGTCGGCAATCATGAATACTGAATAAAATCCGACGCCAAACTGCCCTATCAGCCGGTCTTGAGAGTTTGTCCCGCCGTCGATCTCTTTTTCTGCTGCGTCCTCTCCGTTGAGGTCTTTCCCAGCGCGCTCCATGAAGGCGCGTGTCCCGGAACTCGCAATTGTGCCGAGGGCATGAACGAGATCATCGCGGTCCATGCCGATGCCATTGTCTTCGAACACCAAAGTGCGCGCGTCCTTGTCGACCGTAATCAGGATTCGAAAGGCGTGCTCCCCTTCGATGAGTTCAGGGCGTGCGAGGGCTTCGTAACGTAGTTTTTCGCACGCGTCCGCCGCGTTGGAGATGATCTCACGAACGAAAATGTCTTTGTTGGAATAAACGGAGTGCACCATCATGTGCAGAAGGCGGGCGACGTCGGCCTGAAACGAATGTGTTTCGGCGGGTGCTGCGGAGTTTTCGGCGTTCACGGGCGTCCTCGAAGATTTGACTTCTTCAACCACCGTTCACAGCAGTTGCCAAGGTCATATCTGACCGGCGCGCCTGGGAATCAAGATGGATATGAGGGAAAGAAAAAAGGCCGACCGAAGCAAAGCTTCGATCGGCCAATCGCCTGTCTCCAACGAGGGAGGCTTCTGATCCATGTCCCCGGGGGGCTGGGGGGCTGACGAAATCCAGGAACGATGGACCTACACGATAGGCGACTATCTTCAACCTACCGGGCGATCCAGGCGCGTGTTCGACGCAATCACGGCGAAATTGCGATAATCGATAATTGACTCGACCTCTGGTCCGCGGTCTTGCAGTTGCCGTCTGGGCGCACGATGATGAGGGTGGAGGCGTGATGAGCGATCTGGACGAGTCAGGGTCAAATATCCGTCCACTTATTCGTTCGGAGAGACCGTTCGATAAGGGAGCTGACTCCAATCCTAAGTCGAGTGCAGAAATGCGGAGCGTGTCGTTGACGCGAGCCTCAGCGCCCTCGGTCGTTTCCTTCAACCGCAGTGAGTTGGGTGAGATTTTGCGCCTCTATGGGCGCAAGGTCGCGGCTGGCGAATGGCGCGATTACGCCTTGGATTTTATGCCACAAAGAGCCGTCTTCTCGATTTACCGCCGGGCATCTGAAGCGCCGCTCTACCGGATTGAGAAAGACCCGGCCAACGCGCGCAAGCAAGGCGCTTATTCGGTGATCGCGACTACCGGTCTGATTTTGCGTCGAGGCCACGATTTAGCGCGGGTCATAAGCGTTCTTGATAAGGCGGTTCGTCTGGTTAAACCATAAAAAAAGCCCCGGGCGAGACGCCCGGGGCTCCATTGCGCCTAGGCGCGCTGTAATTACTCTTCGCGTGAACCCGTCAACGCCAGGATGAACTGGAACATGTTGATGAAGTTCAGGTAAAGCGACATGGCGCCCATCACCGACGACTTCTGCATAAGCTCGCCGTCATGTGACAAATATTCGTAGTCACCCTTCAGGCGCTGGGTATCCCAAGCAGTGAGGCCTGCAAAGATCAGCACGCCGATCAGGCTGATGGCGAACCCGAGGATGCCGGACTGCAGGAAGATGTTCACGATCATAGCGACGATCAGGCCGATCAGGCCCATCACGAGGAACGATCCCATGCCTGAGAGGCTCCGCTTGGTCGTGTAGCCGTAGAGGCTAAGCCCGGCGAAGGCGATCGTGGTCACCAGCAGCGCATTCACGATGCTGCCGACATTGTAGACCAAGCCGATCCAGCCCATCGACAAACCCATCACGGCTGCAAATGCCCAGAAGGTGCCGAGCAGCGATGTATAGCTCATCTTCTCAAAGCGCCAGGATAACACGAAGACGAACGCCAGCGGCGCCAGCATTACAACCCAGCGCAGCGGTGTCTGATAGATCATCTGCACGAGCGGATTAGTGCGCCCCAGCATGAAAATGCCCACCGCAACAAGCGCCGAGATGCCCAGCGCGAGCGTCATATGGTTGTAGATGCCGAGCATATACGAGCGCAAACCCAGGTCATATTCAGCCGACCGGGCTACGCCAGCAGAACCCCAGCGGGTGGTTGCGTTACGGTCATAATCGGACATGTTTTCCTCACGTCTACAGAAGGACGTTTCACGTCCCGTCAACCAATCCGGATAGTCGGATCGCGGTCCAGGCTAATATGTCTCGGGCAGTTTCATTTCACAAGGCCTCCATGACCGCGTAACACCAATAAACTCAGTGACGTAGTAACTGCGGATCGCTTTATCCGTAAATGTACGATGGTCAAACTAGTAGTCACGCAGGCTGCGCGCCGGTTTCTGTCCCAAAACGCGCCAGGTTCCAAGCAGCCCCAAGACAAGTGTAATGAGAAGAGCCACGCCCGCCGCTTGCGCCGACCCTGCCCAGTCCCAAACAAAATGGTCGAGACGCATCACGCCAATGACGATTCCATATGCCGCCAGTCCACCGGCGATGACCCCAAATATGGCGGTCGCCGCGCCCAGCAAACCGTACTCAATAAGGTACGATTGCATCAGCCGCCAACGCGTTGCGCCGAGCGTCTTCAAGACGACAGCGTCGTAGATGCGGGCGCGTTGCCCGGCTGCGATTGCGCCTGCCAATACAAGGATTGCGGACAAAAGTGCGACGGATGTCGCGCCGCGCACCGCAAACGCGAGTTGATCCGTAATGCGAGCGATTGCGTCCAATGTGTCCTTGACCCGGATGGACGTGACAGTCGGGTAAGCCTGCGCCACGGATTGAAGCAAGCTTAGTTCCTTCGCGCTGCTTCCCCCATCAGGAAATGCTGCTGTGGCAAGAAACATGTGCGGGGCGCCAGCAAAGGCGTTCGGCGTGAAAACGAAGACGAAGTTGATGCCCATGGATCTCCAGTTCACCTTCCGAAGGTTGGCGACCTTCGCTGTGATGTTGCGACCAAGCACATTGAGCGTCACCATATCGCCCAGCGTGACGCCAATGCCTGCGGCCACATCCGCTTCCATGGAGACGAGAGGAGGCCCCGTGTATTCGGCCGGCCACCATTCGCCCGCTATGACGGCCGACCCGGACGGCAAGTCGGCCGCATAAGTGACGCCCCGATCGCCCTCCAGAACCCACGCTGCGTTTTCCTTGGCGCGGATCTGTTCCGCCGGCGTGTCATTCACGCGCACGAGACGTCCACGAATGAACGGAACACGATTGACGACAGCTTCGGGCGCGGCGCCCTTTACGAAGGCGTCAAACTCCGCCGCCTGACGATTTGGGATGTCGATGAAGAAAAAGCTCGGAGTTTCACCCGACAATCCTTCCGCGAGCTGCGTTCGGATATTTCGATCGATCTGAGTTAGCGTCACAAGAAGCGACAAACCCAATCCCAGCGATAGGACTACGGCGTAGGTTACTGCGCCGGGCCGATGGATGTTCGCAACTGCGAGTCGCAATTCGGTCCAGCGTGAATGGGGCGCTTTTCGAGCCAGCCAAACGATAGTGAAACCGACGAGCCGTAGGAGAATAAACCCGCCAATCGTCGCCGCAATATAAGTGAGGGCCAGCCTTTTCTCGGTCGACAACAGGATCGCGAATCCTATGAGAGCGGCTGCGGCGCATGCCGTCATTATGACATACGTCAGCCGGGGCCTACGATTGAGGGCTTCCACACGATCGCGATAGAGCGCTGAGACGGCGATGTCGTGCGTTCTGCCAAGCGGAATGAGGGAAAACGTAAGCGCCGTTAGAAAGCCAAACAGGATGCCGGAGAGGGCTTCGCCTGGATAAAACTCTGGCTGGAAGGGGATTGGAATCAGCGGACCGGCGAACGCTGATACGGCGAACGGAATCATCGACCCCGTGAGACTGCCGATGGTCACACCCGCTGCGGTGGCCATCATGACTTCCAGGAGGGTGGATCCAAACACATATCGGCCGGTTGCGCCCAACGACTTAAGTGTGGCGATATCAGGTGTGCGGCGCTCGACGTAGCCACGCACGGCGTTGGCGACGCCTACGCCGCCAATGATCAGGGACGTTAGCCCGACGAGCGTCAGGAACTGGCTCAGACGTTCGAGATTTCGCGTGAATTGTGGGGAAACATTTTCCCGCGAGCGCATCTGCCAGCCTGCGTCGGGAAAACGGCTATCCGCTTCGGACTGAAACCGCTCAAGCGCTTCATCTGACGCCGCGCCTCCCGCCGGGCCGGGCAGAACAACGCGGTATGTCCAGCGCACGAGCGACCCCGGCTGGATCAATCCAGTTTTTGCTAGGGCCTCCTGCGAAACAAGCGCGCGTGGACCAATCGAAAAGCCACCGGCAAGTTTGTCGGGTTCGGAAACCAGTCTGGCCCGGAACTCGAGAGCGAGAGATCCCAGGAACACCCGATCTCCCACTTTCAAGCCAAGTCTGGCCAGCAGCGCGTCTTCCGCCACCAACCCGAAGAGCCCATCGCGCTGACCAAGCAGGTCGTTGATCGCTGTTTGTGGCTCCGTGAGCAGCGACCCCAGAGGCGGATATTCGCCATCAACAGCTTTCAGTTCCACCAGAGCCGAGGGGCCATTTTCAGCTCGGGTGACCGCGCGCATGGTTGCGATGGCGGACACGCGCCCTTGCGCGCGCATCCACGTCAGTTGGTCCGGGTCAGCTTCCCGGTGAATCAAGGAGAGAGCGACATCACCACCAAGGATTCGTTGCCCTTCGCGTGCAACAGATTCAGAGAGAACGCGAGCACTGGAGCCCACGCCAACGATAGCGGCCACACCAAGCGCGATGCAGGCGATGAAAATGCGGAAACCCTGAAAGCCGCCGCGCAAATCGCGCCAGGCAAGACGCAGCGCCAGCGGCGCTGAAGAATAAGACGCACTCATGCGGCGTCCCCGGCCACTGCGGGCATGGATTCGGCATCAACAATCTTGCCAGACTTCAAGCGGATCGTCCGATCGCACAAGCGTGCCAGCGCCAAGTCATGGGTGACAAGCACAAGCGTGGAGCCGCGAGCTTTGCGCAGGCGAAACAAAAGGTCGATAATTGTCCTGCCCGTGGTCTCATCCAGATTTCCGGTCGGCTCGTCCGCGACGAGGATTGCAGGGTCTGGCGCGAGAGCGCGGGCGATGGCCACGCGCTGCTGTTCGCCTCCAGACAATTGCGCGGGGTAGTGACTTTTTCGGCTTTCGAGGCCGACGGCTTGCAGTTCGGCCGCCGCTCTCTTGAAGGGGTCCGGTGCTCCGGCAAGCTCAAGAGGCACGGCGACGTTTTCCAGCGCCGTCATCGTGGGAATGAGATGAAAAGACTGGAAGATGACGCCGATTCTCGCTCCCCGGAACCGAGCCAGCGCATCCTCGTTCATCTGATCGATACGTTTCCCATCGACAGTTACGGAGCCGCTGTCGGGCTTTTCGAGGCCAGCCATCGTCATGAGCAGGGTCGATTTGCCGGAACCGGAAGAGCCCACCAGGCCCAAGGCTTCGCCCCGAGCCACATTGAGGCTCACACCTTGAAGGATATGGACCCTCGCCGGCCCGTTTCCGAGACTTAAATGGACGTTGTGCATCTCGATGACGGGCCGTTCGGCCATAGATATGTCCTCAATGGAAGATGAAGGACGGAGATCATGCTCCGCTGCCTGCAAACATATGGTGTTTAAGTGCGATCATTCCACATCTCGGCATGTGTACTCGCCGTTTTCGCGGCGCTGCTAATGCCCGCATCTGCAAAACCAGTAACGCTCGTCGCATTGGGGGACAGTCTTACTGCCGGTTATCAATTACCGGCGAGTGCGGCTTTGCCGGCTGCGCTTGAGCGAAGGCTTCGGGCTGCGGGTCTTGATGTCCGGATTGAGAACGCCGGTGTGTCGGGCGATACGGCGAGTGGCGGATTGGATCGCCTCGACTGGGCTGTTGGTGAGGGCGTTGACGGCGTGATCGTTGCGCTTGGCGCCAACGACATGCTTCGAGGCATCGATCCAGAGCGAACCCAGCAGGCGCTCGATGGAATCATTCGACAGCTCAAAGCCAAGCGCATCGACGTGTTGTTGGTTGGAATGCTCGCCTCGCCGTCGCTAGGACGCGATTATGTCGAGAAATTCAACAAAATTTATCCGATGCTCGCTGAGCGCTACGACGTCCCGTTATATCCATTTCTCCTTGAAGGCGTGGCGCAGAACCGCCAGCTAAATCTGGCCGATGGCATCCACCCCAATCGTGCAGGGGTCGAGGTCATCGCCAAGGCTCTGGAGCCTGCGGTCGCGCGGTTTGTGGAGCAGATTTCTCGGAAGGCGCAGTAACCGGAGCCGATATGCCCCGTTTGTTCACGGGTTTGGAAACGCCCGCGAATGTTGCGCTGCGGCTTTCGCTGCTGCGCGGCGGTGTCGCACGCGCCAAATGGATAGAGCCTGATGATTATCACCTGACGCTCAGCTTCATCGGCAATGTTGATGACAGCATTGCGCGTCATCTTGTCGAGGAGCTCGCGCTTGTCGCGGCTCCGCAATGTTTCGTGCGACTTGTCGAACTTCGAGCCTTTGGCGGGGATAGACCCCGGTCTATCGTCGCCGTTGCTGAACTTTCCAGCGAACTTGCGGAACTGCAGGCCGCAAGCGACCGCGCACTGCGGCGGGCTGGCGTGGAGACGGAACGGCGAAAGTTCACCCCTCATGTCACACTTGCCCGAGTGAAAGGCGCTTCAGTCTACGCGATAGCTGCATATCTTAGCGAGCGGAGTATTCGGCCGATAGAATTTGCAGCGCCGCGTTTCGTCCTTTATTCCGCGCGAACGTCTCAGGGTGGCGGGCCTTACGTCGTTGAGGCAGCTTATCCGCTGGGTTGAACCTCAGGGCTCCAGCACCGAGTCCCAATACAGATAATCCATCCAGCTTTCGTGCAGGTAATTGGGCGGAAACAAGCGCCCATTGCGGTGAAGGTCTGAGACAGACGGCTGGAATGGCGCGGTCATGGGCCACATCTCTGCCGCTGCAGGCATGCGATCCGCCTTGCGTAAATTGCAGGGAGAGCAGGCGGCAACGACATTTTCCCAGGTCGTGGTGCCGCCGCGCGCGCGCGGTGTTACGTGGTCAAAAGTCAGTTCCTCGCGCGCGCCGCAATACTGGCAGCTAAATCGGTCGCGAAGAAACACGTTGAACCGGGTAAACGCAGGCTGACGCGAAGGCTTGATATATGTCTTCAACGAGACGACCGAGGGCAATTGCATCTCGAACGACGGGCTTCGGACGACGCGGTCATAATTGGAAACGATGTTCACCCGGTCCAGGAAGACTGCCTTGATGGCGTCCTGCCAAGACCATAGGGACAAGGGATAGTAGCTCAACGGACGGAAGTCCGCGTTGAGGACAAGCGCCGGACACGCCTCCGGCGAGACATTAGGCTGGAAGTGAACGGTCAAGACCACCTCTGCGCCGCGGGCAGGAATTGCGCCCACTCGAAGAGACAGTCTACAGTCTGTATGACCGGCTTGTGAAGACGCTACTTCGCCTCACCGAGTCGGGATGGGTGTGCCACTGCGATAATCGTAGAAGCCACGCTTGGTTTTGCGTCCCAACCAGCCTGCTTCGACATACTTTACCAGCAGCGGGCAGGGCCTGTATTTTGTGTCAGCCAGGCCCTCGTGAAGGACCTGCATGACCGACAAGCAAGTATCGAGGCCAATAAAGTCCGCCAGCTGCAGGGGCCCCATCGGGTGGTTGGCGCCCAGCTTCATCGCCGTATCAATGGCCTCAACCGAGCCGACGCCCTCATACAACGTATAGATAGCCTCGTTGATCATCGGCAGCAGGATTCGGTTGACGATGAAGGCCGGGAAGTCCTCCGACACCGTCGTTGTTTTTCCGAGGCGCCCGATGAAAGCTTTTGCAGATTCAAAAGTGCTGTCATCGGTGGCGATGCCGCGGATCAACTCCACCAATTGCATGAGCGGCACAGGATTCATGAAATGAATGCCGATGAACTTCTCCGGCCGGTCGGTGGCTGACCCCAGGCGCGTGATCGAAATAGACGAGGTGTTTGACGCCAGAATGGTCTCAGGCTTTGCGATAGCGCAGACCTTGCTGAAGATCTTGCGCTTCACCTCTTCGTTCTCTGTCGCAGCTTCAATCACGAGATCGCAGTCGGCGAAATCGCCATAATCGGCCGACGCTTTGATGCGCGACAGTGCCGCCTTGCGCTCGTCTTCCGTGATCTGGCTCTTCGAAATCTGTCGCGCCATATTTCCATTGATGGTCGCAAGTCCCGCGTGAACCCGCTCCTCGGTCATGTCGTTCAGGACAACATCGAGCCCGACGAGCGCAGCAACATGCGCGATGCCGCTGCCCATTTGACCCGCGCCGATGATGCCAATCTTTTTAATTTCCAACGTCATACCCGCCACCAGATTTCGTGTTTGAAGGAAACCATATGCGATCAGCGGGCGCGGTCCAACACGCGGCAAAGCTATTTACGAAGCTTGGCAAGTTCCCGCTCGAGTTCTGGCAGGACGCTGAACAGGTCCCCAACCAGGCCGTAGTCTGCAACCTGAAAAATTGGCGCCTCTTCGTCCTTGTTGATGGCCACGATGACCTTGGAGTCCTTCATGCCTGCGAGATGCTGGATCGCGCCTGAAATGCCGACCGCAATGTAAAGTTCCGGGGCGACCACCTTGCCAGTTTGTCCAACCTGAAGATCGTTGGGCGCAAACCCGGCGTCGACCGCTGCGCGCGACGCCCCCACCGCAGCGTTCAACTGGTCGGCGACAGGCTCGATGTATTTTTTGAAGTTCTCGGCGCTCTGCATGGCGCGCCCGCCGGAGATGATAATCCGCGCAGAGGCGAGCTCCGGACGATCTGACCTTGCGACGGACTCACCCTTGAACGTTGAAAGTTCGGAAGGCGCCTGCGGTGCGATGACGACAATCTCGGCCGAGCCGCCTGTCGGCGCCGCTTCGAAAGCGGCTGTGCGCACCGTGATCACGCGGCGGGCGTCGGTTGATTGCACGGTCTGGATCGCGTTGCCCGCGTAAATCGGCCGCTCGAACGTATCTGGAGCCAAGACCTTCGTAATCTCAGATACTTGCATGACGTCGAGCAGCGCGGCAACGCGCGGAAGCACATTCTTCGCCGTTGAAGTCGCCGAGCCTACGATCGCATCATAATCTGCGGCGAGGCTCACAATCAGTGCTGCAAGAGATTCGGCAAGTTGATGGGCGTAAGCGTCCCCATCGGCGACCAGCACCTTCTCGACGCCCAAGAAAGCGGCTGCTTGTGAAGCTGCGGTCGCCACATTCTTACCAGCAATCAGCACGTGAACAGGGCCACCGAGCTGCAACGCGGCGGTCAGCGCCTTCGCGCTTGCTCCATTGAGGCCGGAGGAGTCGATATCGGCGATCAGAAGGCTTGTCATTGCAATGCGCCCGCCTCGTCTTTCAGTTTTGCCACAAGTTCGCTCACCGAACCCACCCTGACGCCCGCGGAGCGAGCTGGCGGTTCTGACGTCTTCAAGACTGTGAGACGCGGTGTGACGTCCACGCCGAAGTCCGCTGGCGTCCTTTCGTCAATTGGCTTCTTCTTGGCTTTCATAATGTTGGGCAGCGATGCATAGCGTGGTTCATTGAGCCGAAGGTCAGTCGTAATGACGGCAGGCATCCTGAGTTCAAGTGTCTGCAGGCCGCCGTCCACCTCGCGTGTGACCTCCACCACGCCGTCGCCGGGCACGACCTTCGATGCGAAGGTAGCCTGGGGCCATCCCAGCAAAGCCGCCAGCATTTGCCCGGTCTGATTGCAATCGTCGTCAATTGCCTGTTTGCCCATGATGACGAGGCCGGGCTGTTCCGCTTCGATCACGCCCTTGAGGAGCTTCGCGACAGCCAGCGGCTCAACAGGACCGTCCGTCTTCACGTGGACGCCGCGGTCGGCCCCCATCGCGAGACCCGCGCGGATCGTCTCCGCCGTTTGAGCAGCGCCGATGGAGACCACGATCACCTCGGTGGCTTTACCGGATTCCTTGATGCGAAGCGCTTCCTCAATAGCGATCTCGTCAAACGGGTTCATCGACATTTTGACGTTCGATAATTCGACGCCGGAACCGTCGGCCTTCACTCGAATCTTGACGTTGTAGTCGACAGCGCGTTTGGCCGGGACGACGATCTTCATTCCGCGCTTCTCCTCAAGACCGCAGCAAGGCGGGATTTTTCGTAATGGCCGTCATTGGGTGAGTCAACGGAACCTCCGACAGTCAGTTAAGCCGACGATCCAGCAGAACGACGCCGGTTCGTTTAAAGAAAAAGATGAGACCGGCGCCTGTAACGATGCCGCCTACGTGCGCCCACCAACCTACGTTCGGATCGCCGCCGAAGATTGCGAAGGCAAACTGAAGCGCAATCCATGCCGCGATCACGTACAGCGCCTTTACAGCCACCGGTACCCATTTCAGGACGAGACCATAGACCCGCACGTGGGGATGGAGAAGCAGATAAGCCGCGATGACCCCAGATACGGCGCCAGACGCCCCGATGAGCGGCGCGACCGAGTAAGGCGTCGCCAATGCGTGCGCCATCGCGGCGCATACGCCGCAGAGCAGGTAAAAAATGATGAAGCGCGGCGTCCCCATCGCATCTTCGATATTGTCGCCGAAGACCCAGAGGAACAGCATGTTTCCGATGAGGTGTTCCAAGTCGGCATGCAGAAAGACGCTTGTAAACGGCGTTACGAAAGCCGGCGTTTGCAAGACATTGGCCGGCAGGATAGCGTCTCCGAAAACGACAGCCGGAATTAATCCGAAGGAGAGTTCGGGCCTCATCGCAGACGATGCAGAGCTTAGTGCGAACATCAGAATGTTCGCGGCAAGGATGAAATAGACGCCAAGCGGGCGTTTGATGTGGCGATATTCAACCTGGTCGTAGAGGGGAAGGAACACGGCGGCCCCGCGCCGCTTAGCGATTTGCGCCCGGTGTCCACAAAACATCGCCGCTGGCGCCGAGATTCAAATGGCGGGACGCGACAAAGAGGAAGTCAGACAGGCGGTTTACGTATTGCAGTGCGGGCTCACCGATCTTTTCTCCATCGTGCGAAGCGAGCTCCGCCATCAACCGTTCCGCTCGTCGGCAGATTGTCCGCGATACATGAAGAGCCGCCGCGCCAGCCGTGCCGCCCGGCAAGACAAAAGAGCGCAGGGGTTCAAGGTCCTTGTTCAGGAGGTCAATTTCGCTTTCCAGACGCGACACCTGTGCTGCTACGATTCGCAGCGGTTCAAAGCCAAGATCGACGCCGGTGTCGGGGGTGCAGAGGTCAGCGCCAAGATCGAACAGATCGTTCTGAATTCGGCCGAGCATGTCGTCGATCAGTTGGGATTCGACGCGAGTGGAAAGGCGCGCCATGCCGATGGACGCGTTCGTCTCATCGATTGTGCCATAGGCAGCGACCCGGATGTCCCATTTGGGCCGGCGTTCGCCGCTTCCCAGGGAAGTTAGGCCTTTATCCCCTGTGCGGGTGTAGATCCTGTTCAGAACGACCATTCACGCCCCCTCAGGCCGTCTTCAGCCAAACTACAACCATGATGACGATGATAGCCGCGAACTGGAGCCCGACGCGCCAACGCATGAGCTTTTGCGACAACGACGTGTCGCCGCCTCTAAGCATGTTCGCGAGGCCCAGAAGGAGCACGATCGCGACGGCGCCGATCGCGACGCCCACGGCCGCATTGGACAATGTCATTTGGAACCCCGGAGTCGAACGACCCGACTTACCTAGTGAATTGTACGAGCGCGGGCAATGGCGCGGTACCCTCAATATCGCCGCAGCAGCCGCTCCAGGTATTCGAGTTCGTCACGCGGCCGGGCCGGGTCGCCCAGACGGCGGCGCAATTCTTCGAGAACGCGTTGCGCGCGCTGAGCCGCAGGGACGCCGGCGGGATCATATGTGCTGCGTGAATTGTCGCCGCGGTCGCGCGATTCCCGCCCGAGCGGATCGGGATTGGCCATGTCGCGACCTGTGCGACCAGGACCATTGGGTTGGCCCTCGCCTTCGCCAGCCTGCTCTCCGGGTTGATTGCCGGGCTGCATCTGCTGCGCCAACGATTGGGCGCCCTGACGCATCGCCTCAAGCGCTCTGCCTTGCGCATCTACGGCCGGACCCTGTCCTTGTTGACCGCGGCCCAATTGCTGCTCGGCGTCGCGCATCGCCTGCTCGGCGTCGCCAAAGCCCTGCTCGGGCTTCATGCCGAACTTGCGCATGCGCTGCTGCAATTCCTCAAGCTGCTCTCGCAACGCCTGCTGCCGCTGCTGTAATGATTTCTGGTCGCCGCTCTCTTGACCTTCCTGCGGCTTGCGCCCCTGTTGAAACGTTCTGTCGCGCAGCTCTTGCTGGTCGCGCATCATCTGGTCGAGCTGGTTGAGCGAGCGGTTCATCTCGCGTGACTGTTGGTTCTGATCACTGCGACGCGCCGATTTAAGGTTCTCCAGTAATTTTTGCATCTGATCGAGCATGCGCTGCGCATCGGCCATATTGCCTGAGCGCGCCATTTTTTCCATTTCGTCGAGCATTCGCTGCAAATCCTGCGACGTAATGGTGCGATCTTGCGGACCTGGCTGGTTCTGGTCCTGCGCTTCGTCTTGCTCGCGCATTTGCTGTTCGGCGAATTCGCGAAGGAAGCGATCAAGCGCCGCGCGCATCTGGTCCATCAGACGCTTGATCTCGTCGTCGGGCGCGCCGCGCTCCAGCGCTTCGCGAAGCGCCTGCTGGGCCGCGCGAAGGTCGCGTTCGGCTTGCGACAGGTCGCCTTCTTCGAGTTGCAGAGCCATCTGCCAGATAAAGTCCGCGACATCGCGAAGATCATCGTCGTTTTTCGCCGCGGCCAGGCGATGTGAAATTGTGTTGAGGCCGAGGTATTGACCTGCCGTGACGCCGAACGCTTCTGGCGCGATAGTCAGCGCCTCAAAGCTCGTGGTGACACGGGCCCTGTTGTCGGGATCGAGTACGAGATTGCGCCGCTGTTCCACCAGCGCGCGAGCCAGAGGTTTCACAAACGGGCGCTGGGGCAGAACGAGATCAATGGTTTCGCTTTTTCCAATATTGCCGCCTTCATCGCGCGCAACGAGCGTCATGTTGACGCGCGCGCCAGCCCAGCCGTGTTCGGAAAGATCGGTTGTCGTTTCTGCCTCTCCCGTTCCGCCAGCGCCTCCTGGAAGCCCGAGCGGCAGGCGCGGCGGCTCGACAAGCGAGCGCGGGGAGGGCTTGCCGCGCACGCGCGGGTTCACGATTTCCGCTTCCGCGCCGATGATGCCGTAATCGTCCTCAAGCTTGTAGGCCAGCGTCAGCGAGCCACGTGCATTGGAGCGCGGTTCGCCGCGCAATGTCACAATGGGCGCGCGGTCAGGAATGGCTGCAAGATTGTAGACAATCAACGCGCCACTTGTGCGGCGCATCTGGAGAACACCGTCGGTGACAAGCGTCCAGCGCATCTCGATATCTGTGGAGCCCGCGCGGGCCGCCTGTTGCGCGGCCTCAGGCTTCTTGTCCTTTTCTTCGGCCAGGCTCAATCCGCCTTGCGCTTCGACGATGACCCCGGCTCCCTCGGACATGCGAACAACCACGGTCGAGCCGACTGGCGCCTCGACGCGACGAATTTCCGCCTGAAGCTCTTGGGCTGAGCCGCGCAGAAGCAGCGGGGGGCGCGCGGTATACGGCGGCGGATCAATCCAAGCGTCGAGCCTGTAGCCAATTCCAGCGGAAGTAGGCGCCCGGAAATCGAATGCCGACGCCACGCGGGCAAATTTCTGGGGCCCAGCGACAAAACCAGCGGCAACAAGCGAGAGCAAGACGGCGGCGCGGATCGCCAGTCGATCCTGCAGTGCGGTGCGCGGCGTGGGCCCGGCAACTTTCAAAAGCTTTGCGGTTTGCTCTGCCCGGCGCTGATGAAGCCGCCATAATGCGCGGGTGCTGTCATCAGCTTGTGTGTTCGAGAGAGCGTCGTCGAGCGTGGTTGCAGGTCGGTGCGGAAGGTTGCTGTCGCGGTCAATCCGCAACAGCGACTCTTGCCGTGAAGGTGTTTTGATACGGAACAACAGCAAAATCGGCCAAATCAGCGAGCCTGCCAATGCTGCGAGACCCAGTGCGCGGCCCCAGCCCGGCGTGTGCAGCCAGAGCCCGAGCCATGAAATGGAGACAAATAAGCCAACGACCACGAAAAGCGCGACAAGCGCAGGCCATATACGCTCCCAAAGCTCTGAAAGCCGAGCGCGAAAGATCAGCGCGTCCAGGGGCGCGTTGTCGCCGGATCGCCTTGGGGGAGGGGCTTCGTTCAAGAAACGCTCCAGATCAGGGTTAGTAACGACCGTACCATGTTGACCGGCTCAGGCGACATCACAGATGCGACAAGGGCCGATCCCCTATTCTTCCCTCAACCACGCCGGAAGTTTGTCCATGCCGATGAGTTCTTCATAAGTGGTGCGCGGTCGAACCACCGCCCAGTGATTTTCGCTGACAAGCACTTCTGGAATCAGAAGGCGGGAATTGTAGGTTCCTGCCTGAACGGCCCCATAGGCGCCGGCGGACATAATCGCAAGCAGATCGCCCGGCTCCGGGCGAAGCATGCGGCGACCGAGCGCCATGTAATCGCCGGTCTCGCAGACAGGCCCCACGACGTCTGCAACGATCAGATCGGATTCCGCGCGCGGCGTGACCGGATATATCTCGTGATGGGCGTCGTAAAGTGTGGGGCGCACAAGGTCGTTCATGCCTGCGTCGACAATCACGAACGTACGGCCTTCGCCTTCCTTTATATAAAGCACCTTCGTCACCAGCACGCCGGCGTTGCCGACAATCAGGCGGCCGGGCTCGAACACCAGCTGGCAACCGAGCGCGTTCGTGTGTTTGCGGACAATCGCGGCATAGCGCTCCGGGTGATAGGAATCCGGATCTTCGCCCTCATGATAGGGAATTCCAAGACCGCCGCCGAGATCGACATGGTCGATCGCGTGTCCGTCTTCACGAAGAGCCACCACGAAATCGGCGAGCAGCGCAAACGCGTCGTCAAACGGCGCAAGGTCGGTAATCTGTGACCCGATGTGCATGTCGACGCCTGTTACGACAAGGCCGGGCATCTGCGCAGCGCGCGCGTACACATCGCGAGCGCGCGATAATGGAACGCCAAACTTGTTTTCCGACTTGCCTGTCGAGATTTTCTTGTGCGTCTTGGCGTCTACGTCCGGGTTAACGCGCACCGAGATGCGCGCGATCCGGCCCATGTGCGATGCAACGCGCGAGATTTCGGCGAGCTCAGGCTCCGACTCGACGTTGAAGCATTTGATGTCTGAGTCCAGCGCGAGCGCGATCTCCGCCGCCGTCTTGCCGACACCCGAGAATGTGATTCGCGAGCCAGGCACGCCCGCGGCGCGGGCGCGTCGCAATTCGCCTTCCGAAACGACATCCATGCCGGCGCCAAGGCGCGCGAGCGTTTTCAGCACGGCCTGATTGGAGTTCGCCTTCATGGCGTAACAGATCAGGGCATTCTGATCGGCGAAGGCGTCACGAAACACATTGAAATGACGAACGATCGTCGCGGAGGAATAGCAATAGAACGGCGTGCCCACTTCGGCAGCCAATTCCCGCAGGTCCACATCTTCGGCATGCAGGACGCCGTTGATCGGATGAAAATGACGCATGCGCTTCCAGGCGAGTTAGAGGATCGCGTCCAGAATAAAGGGACGGTTGGGAGCGGGAACCGGCGGTTCGTCTTCCTCCGCCCCATTGCGTGATGTAGGCGCGAGGGGATCACGGTCCGCTGCATTCTGACGCGATGGCGCGGCGCCGATACCCGGCGTCAACCGGTTCGTGGACTGCTGTTTCAGCGCGTTCGCGCTCGCAGCATCCGGTGGAGCCTCCAGCGCGCCGCGACGCCCGCAGCCGGGAAGCGCGATGGCGACCGCCATAAGGGCAATCAACGTGAGCTTCGTCGAAGGGGGACGTTGAGAAAAAATCCGCAGCACAGGAATCTCCAGTTCCAACCCTTATACGTCGCCGCGCGAATTCTCGCGAGGGTACGCAGCCCGCGATGCTGCTCATGACCTGCGTGCGGCTATTTGTCGCGACTGGCCAGGCGCGCGAGCCAGTTCGTGGCCTGGGTGGTGACATTTTCCGGCGAAGTTCCGCCATAGCTAGTCCGGCTGCGAACCGATTGCTCGACCCCGAGCACGGAGAAAACCTCGTCGGTGATGCTGGGTTCGACCGCCTGCATTTGCACGAGCGTTAGGTCTTCGAGGCTGCAGCCAGCGTCCGCCGCAATCTTCACGATTGAGCCTGTGACATGGTGCGCTTGCCGAAAGGGCAGGCCGAGCTTGCGCACCAGCCAGTCTGCGAGATCGGTCGCTGTTGAATAGCCGGATCCGGCTGCGGCTTTCATGGGCCCGGATGCCGGGCTCATATCCCGGACCATGCCGGCCATCGCGGCTACGCACAAGGAGAGGGCGTGAAGGGCGTCGAACGAGCCCTCCTTATCTTCCTGCATGTCCTTGGAATAGGCCAGAGGGAGGCCCTTCATGACGGTCAGCATGCCAACCAGCGCGCCGATGACGCGGCCGGTTTTCCCGCGCACGAGCTCTGCGGCGTCGGGGTTGCGCTTTTGCGGCATGATGGACGAGCCGGTTGTGAACTTGTCGGACAGGTTCACGAAGCCGAATTGCGGGGTCACCCAAAGCACGATTTCTTCGGCAAACCGCGACAAATGCACCGCGCAGATCGCAGCCGCCGAGAGCGATTCCATCACGAAATCTCGGTCTGACACGCTGTCAATGGAATTGGCCGTCGGCCGATCAAAGCCAAGTTCGCTGGCGGTCGCGTGGCGATCTATGGGAAAAGAGGTTCCGGCAAGGGCGGCTGCGCCCAGCGGGCACTCGTTGAGCCGCTTGCGCGCATCCGCAAAACGGCCGCGGTCGCGCGCCAGCATCTCAACATAGGCTAGAAGGTGGTGGCCAAAGGTCACGGGCTGGGCCGACTGCATGTGGGTGAAGCCCGGCATGACCATGGCCGCACAGGACTGCGCTTTCTCCGCAAGACACGTCTGAAGATCACGGATCTGGTCGTCGATCTGGTCGATCGCGTCCCTGACCCACAGGCGGAAGTCGAGCGCTACCTGATCGTTGCGGGAGCGCGCGGTGTGCAGGCGCCCGGCCGCTGGCCCGACGACCTCGGCGAGGCGCGACTCGATATTCATATGAATATCTTCCAGCGCACGCGAAAACGTGAACGAGCCCGCCTCGATCTCGCCCGCGATCTGGTCCAGACCGGCGGTGATTGCTGCTGCGTCCTGAGGGCTGACGATCCCGCTGGCCGCAAGCATCGCCACGTGCGCCTTAGAGCCGCGGATGTCCTGTGCCGCAAAACGGTAGTCGAAACCAATGGAGGCGTTTATCTCCTCCATGATCGCATCGGGGCCGCTGGCGAAGCGTCCGCCCCACATTTTGTTGCTCATTTGCCGCCTTTCCCGCTGGGGACGCCTTGATGACAGATAACAGGCCTGCTGACGAAAATCCGAAACGCGCGCCAGCTCGCTGGCCCAGGCTGATCGCAGCTGCTGTCGTCGTGGGCGCCGTCGCAGCGGTCGTATACGCAACCTTGCCGGAGCGGGGCAAGGAAATCGCAGGCGCCGCAGCTCAATGCGCCGCTTCGGCGTCTGTGGCCAGCCGCGTCGCGCCCTTTGCGAAGGGCGAGGTGGCCGCAATGGCCGTCTCAAAGACGCCTCGCCCCGCCATAGATGTTTCCTTCGACACTCCCGATGGCAAGCGTGTCAGCCTCGCAGACTTTCGGGGACGCTCCGTTCTCTTGAACTTGTGGGCGACATGGTGCGCGCCGTGCCGGGCCGAGATGCCAGCGCTGGATCGCCTGCAGGCGCAGCTGGGGGGAGAGCATTTTGAGGTTGTGACCGTCAACATCGACACAGCCCGTCTGGAACGCCGCGAGGCGTTCTGGAAGGAAATCGACATTCGTCATCTGACTTTCTACACCGACCCAAAGGCGGACATCTTTCAGGTGCTGAAGCGTACTGGCAAAGTTGTGGGGCTCCCGACCACGATCCTGATCGACTCAAACGGCTGCGAGTTGGGTCTGATGGCTGGTCCCGCAGAATGGGATTCGGAAGACGCCATGAGTTTAATTTCGGCTGCTCTCAAGAACTAAATCCGCCAGCAAGTCGCAGACTCTGAGACTCGAGCATCTTCGCGTCCCATGGAACGGGGGCGCCTCGTTGCGCCTGCGGCGCTCTTCCATTAGTTAAGCCACCACACAAAAATCCTCATGCGAGGCGCCAAGATGGCCGTAACAGACCAAAGCCCGATCGCGAATGAGCAGAGGCGACCCCTCTCTCCGCACCTTCAGGTCTACGCTTTCGCGCTCACGACAGCGATGTCGATCGCTCATCGAATCACGGGCGTGGGCTTGTATTTCGGGACGCTGTTGCTGGCATGGTGGCTGATCGCGGCCGCCACGAGCGCCTCGGCCTTCGCCGACGTGTCCTGGTTCATGGACTCCATCGTCGGGCGCGTGATCTTGCTGGGTTTCACCTGGGCGCTGTTTCATCACATGCTCGGTGGAATTCGTCACTTTATCTGGGATTCGGGCTACTGCATGGAGCATCCCCAGCGCGAGTATCTCGCGAAGGGCACGCTCATCGGCGGTCTCGTTCTGACGATCCTTGTGTGGGTCGCCGCTTACACGATTCGCTGAGGGGAACGATCATGGCGACCAATCCTTCCGGCTCCATTCGCACACCCGTAGCCAAAGTGCGCCATCTGGGCTCAGCTCGGTCCGGCACGCAGCATGCGTGGCGGATGCGGGTTACGTCCTTAGCGCTCCTGCCGCTGTCGATTGCATTCATCTGGATCGTACTCGGGCTGATAGGCAAGGATCACGCAACGGTGCGTGAAGCGCTTGGCCATCCTTTTGCAGCCATCGTGATGTTGCTGTTCGTGCCGACCGGCGTCTATCACATGATGCTCGGCATGCAGACGATCATCGAGGATTATGTCCATGGCGAGCACGTGAAAATGTGGTCGCTGATGGCGAACATGTTTTTCTGCGCCGTTGTAGGACTCGCATGCATCTACGCAGTCCTGCGGTTGAGTTTCATTTAACGGCGCAAGCACCAGTCGATACGAGGGTAAGATTCATGGCCAATGCTTCGGCTGCTAACGGCTCTTCGGCTCCCGGCGTCAACGGGTCAGCCTATCCGATCACCGATCATACGTTTGACGTCATTGTCGTTGGCGCTGGCGGCGCAGGTTTGCGCGCGACAGTCGGCTGTTCGCAAGCTGGTCTGCGCACTGCTTGCATCTCGAAAGTGTTTCCGACCCGCTCGCACACGGTCGCCGCGCAAGGCGGCATTTCGGCTGCGCTGGGCAACATGGGGCCGGATGATTGGCGCTGGCATATGTATGACACCGTGAAGGGGTCGGACTGGCTGGGCGATCAGGATTCTATCGAATATCTCTGCCGTAATGCGCCGGCCGCCGTGTATGAGCTTGAACATTGGGGCGTGCCCTTTTCGCGCACCGAGGAGGGCAAGATCTACCAGCGCCCGTTCGGCGGTATGACGACCGACTACGGCAAAGGAACTGCGCAGCGCACATGCGCGGCTGCGGATCGCACAGGCCACGCCATCTTGCACACGCTGTATGGTCAGGCGCTGCGCAACAAGACCGAATTCTTCATTGAATATTTCGCCATCGATCTGATCATGGACGAAGAGGGCCGTTGCCGCGGCGTCGTCTGCATCAAGATGGATGACGGCTCTATCCATCGCTTCCGCGCAGCGCAGACGATCCTCGCGACCGGCGGCTACGGTCGCGCCTATTTCTCCGCAACGTCGGCGCATACGTGCACGGGCGACGGCAACGCGATGGTGCTGCGCGCGGGTCTTCCGCTGCAGGATATGGAGTTCGTCCAGTTCCATCCGACCGGCATTTACGGATCAGGCTGCCTCATCACCGAGGGCGCGCGCGGAGAAGGCGGTTACGTCACGAACGCGCAAGGTGAGCGCTTCATGGAGCGTTATGCGCCGTCGGCCAAGGATCTAGCTTCGCGTGATGTCGTCTCGCGCGCGATGACGATCGAAATTCGCGAGGGCCGCGGCGTGGGCAAGGACGCCGATCACATCTATCTGCACCTTGAGCATCTTGATCCCAAGATCCTGCACGAGCGTCTGCCGGGCATTTCGGAAAGCGCGCGCATCTTTGCGGGCGTTGACGTCACCAAGGAGCCGATTCCCGTTCTACCAACTGTTCATTACAACATGGGCGGCATCCAGACGAATTATCACGGCGAAGTGGTCACCAAGAAGGCTGGCGATCCCGACTTCATCGTGCCGGGCCTGATGGCGCTAGGCGAAGCGGCTTGCGTGTCGATCCATGGCGCGAACCGTCTCGGTTCGAACTCGCTCATCGATCTGGTCGTTTTTGGCCGTGCGGCCGGTATGCGCGTCGCGCAGCTTGTGAAGCCCGGCGAATCGCAGCCTGAGTTGCCGAAGGATTCGGCGGACAAATCGCTTTCGCGTCTCGACAAGTACCGCTGGTCCAAGGGCGGCACGCCAACAGCGCAATTGCGCGAGAAGATGCAGCGCACGATGCAGAACAATTGCGCCGTGTTCCGCACCGGCGAGGTTCTTGAGGAAGGCTCGAAGCTCATCCACGAAGTGTGGGAAGGCATTGGCGACATCGCGATTACGGATCGTTCGTTGATCTGGAACTCGGACCTTCTCGAAACGCTGGAGTTCGATAATCTGATCATCCAGGCCGTGGTGACGATGGATTCTGCTGTCGAGCGTCAGGAAAGCCGCGGCGCCCACGCGCGCGAGGATTTCCCGGATCGCGACGACGTTAACTGGATGAAGCATACTCTCGCCTGGGCGAACGACGAGACGAAGAAAATCTCGATCGATTTCCGCCCGGTTCACACGTACACGATGACGAACGAGATCAGCTATATCGAGCCCAAGGCTCGCGTGTACTGATCGGGAGAGGCAGTAATGGTTGAATTCGCGCTCCCCAAGAACTCGCGTCCCGTCGCTGGCAAAGTCTGGCCGCGCCCGGCCACCTCCAAGGACGTGCGGGAATTCCGCGTGTATCGCTGGAATCCGGACGATGGCCAAAATCCACGCATCGACACGTATTTCGTCGATATGGATGATTGCGGCCCGATGGTTCTCGACGCAATCATCTGGATCAAGACCAAGGTCGATCCGACGCTGACCTTCCGCCGGTCTTGCCGCGAAGGCATTTGCGGATCGTGCGCGATGAACATTGACGGCATGAATACGCTGGCCTGCACGAAAGACATGTCCACGATCAACGGTGCGGTGAAGATCTATCCTCTGCCGCATCTGAGCGTCATCAAGGATCTCGTGCCGGACCTGACGACGTTTTATGCGCAGCATGCGTCGATCGAGCCATGGCTGAAGACGGATACGCCGCAGCCCGAGAAGGAATGGGGTCAGTCTCCTGGCGACCGCAGCAAGCTTGATGGACTCTACGAGTGCATTCTTTGCGCTTGCTGCTCGACGTCCTGCCCGAGCTATTGGTGGAATGGCGATCGTTATCTTGGCCCCGCCGCCCTGCTTCAGGCCTATCGCTGGCTTGCGGACTCGCGCGATGAAGGCACAGGCGAACGTCTCGATAATCTCGAAGATCCGTTCAGGCTTTATCGTTGTCACACCATCATGAACTGCGCGAAGACCTGCCCGAAGGGACTTAATCCCGCCAAGGCCATCGCCGAAATCAAAAACATGATGATCTCGCGTCAGGTCTGACGCGGTGATGGCGCGGGACGTTTCCAGCGCTCGGAACAAGGCGCGGCGTAAAAGCCGCGTCGTACTTGTCGGTCCGAGGCCTTGATTCATCCCGTCGCATCCGCCTATGCGGAAAAAGTCGAGAGCGGTCAGGTTGAAGCCGACGCCGCCCAGCAAGAACTTGTCGAGCGTTTTGATCTGTTGATCGACGCGCTGCTCGCTCGCCGCGCTGCCATACGCACGTCTGCGCTGCGTCGGCTTTTCCGGCGTAAGAAAGACAGCGATCCCATTCGCGGGATTTATGTCTGGGGCTCGGTCGGCCGTGGCAAGACCATGCTTATGGATATGTTCTTTGACGCTGCGCCCCAACGCCGTAAGCGTCGCGCCCATTTTCATGCCTTCATGCATGATGTGCATCAACGCATCCACTCATGGCGGCAGGAGAAAAAGGTCGGCGCCGTCAAGGGTGACGACCCGATTCAGCCGGTCGCGGACGCGCTTGCGCGTGAAGCGCGCCTGCTTTGCTTCGATGAATTTAGTGTCACCGACATCGCGGATGCGATGATTCTGGGACGTCTGTTCACCGCCCTGTTCGCGCGCGGCGTTGTCGTTGTCGCAACCTCGAATGTGGAGCCGGCTCGGCTCTACGAGGGCGGGCTGAACCGCGCGCTCTTCCTGCCCTTCATTGCTCTTTTGCAGCAGCGGATGGAAGTCGTCCAGCTTGATGCGCGCACGGATTATCGACTGGAGAAAATTGGCGGATCGCCAGTTTATTACACGCCGCCGGATCACGCCGCTCATCTGGCCATGGATCGCATTTTTCATAGTTTGACGGGTAAGGCTCAGGGTGAGCCGCAACTTTTGCCTGTGCTTGGGCGTCAGGTCAGCGTGCCTGAGGCGGCGGACCACGTTGCGCGATTTTCCTTCGATGACTTATGCGGTCGTCCTCTGGGTTCGGCGGATTATCTGGCGCTGGCAGAAAACTTTCACACCATTTTCATCAACGATATTCCCGTGATGCCGGCGCACATGCGCAATGAGGCCAAGCGCTTCATCAATCTCGTGGACACGCTCTACGATCAGCACGTCAAACTCGTCGCCTCCGCTGAAGCTGCGCCGACGGCGCTTTACACCGGGACCGAAGGGCGCGAAGCTTTCGAATTCGAGCGGACGGCGTCGCGGCTTATCGAAATGCAATCGCAATCCTACCTCGCGCTGCCGCATGGGCGGGCCGACTCGGTGGCGTCTGGCGACACGACTGGACTGACGGATACCTGAGATGGGCCGAAACCCGCAGCCGGAGCCAACGGACGCGCGAATTCTCCGTATCGCTGCGGACCATGTGCGCAAATATGGCCTCGAGCGTACGACGATCGTCAGCATCGCCGCCGAAGCCGGCATGAGTCACGCGAACGTCTACCGATATTTTCCGTCCAAAGACTTTCTCGTCGACGCGCTCACGGACACGTGGCTGAAACCCCTGGAAGCGGGGCTTCACGAAATCGCCGACGCGCCCGACCCCGCTGACGACAAGCTCGAACGTATCCTGTCCGCGATTCATCGCGCATACCGCAACAAGGTCGAGACCGACCTGCATCATTTTGTGATTTTCGTTGGATCTGTGGAGTCCGGGCAGGCCCTCGCGCGTCGTCATCGAAGCCGCGTTCAATCGGAAATCCAGAGGGTGCTAGAGGAGGGTATGGGCGGCGGCGTCTTTCGCCCAAGCGATCTCAGGCGAGCGACAAGCCTTGTCTTTGACGGATTGCACCGCTTCATCCATCCTGTGTCGGTGAAGCTGGATCGCGACGTCCCTCGTGAGCAGATCGATTCACGCTTCGAACGGGTTACGAGGGTCGTACTGCGGGCCTTGGCCTAACGGAAAGCATGATTACAACTTACAATATTTGAAATTTGTAATGGCATTGTTCTGGATATTTGCAGAGCGCGAATGGTCAATCTCACCATTGCCACATCTTTGAATCAAAACAGCAATGCGCACAGTTCGAGTTTGCGGTTAAAGACCGCTTAACACACTTTATGAAGCAGCAAGGCGCCGCTCGCCCTTGTCAGCGCCGCGCTGTGGAGTCAAAGACCGGGCGGCAACGGGTAAACCCGGGGGCAACGCTAAAGCGAGGAGCGTCCATCATGGCGCGTAACAAGATTGCATTGATCGGTTCTGGGCAAATCGGAGGCACATTGGCGCTGCTGGCCGGGATGAAAGAACTCGGCGACATCGTCCTCTTTGATATCGCGGACGGCATACCCCAGGGCAAGGCCCTGGACATTGCAGAAGCTTCCCCTGTTGAGGGCTTCGACTCGCGCATTTCTGGCGCCAGCGACTATTCGTCCATTGCAGGCGCGGATGTGATCATCGTGACCGCTGGCGTTCCTCGCAAGCCAGGCATGAGCCGCGACGACCTTCTCGGCATCAATCTCAAAGTCATGGAATCGGTAGGCGCCGGCATCAAGCAGCACGCCCCGAACGCGTTCGTGATCTGCATCACCAACCCGCTCGACGCCATGGTGTGGGCGCTTCAAAAGGCATGCGGCCTGCCGACCAACATGGTCGTCGGCATGGCGGGCGTCCTCGATTCCGCTCGTTTCCGCTGGTTCCTTGCGGAAGAGTTCAACGTTTCGGTTGAAGACGTCACCGCTTTTGTGCTCGGCGGCCACGGCGACGACATGGTCCCATCGATCCGCTACTCAACCGTTGCCGGCATACCGTTGCCCGATCTTGTCAAGATGGGCTGGACGACACAGGAAAAGATCGACGCCATCGTGAAGCGCACGCGCGGCGGCGGCGGCGAAATCGTTAACCTGCTCAAGACCGGCTCGGCTTTCTATGCGCCGGCTTCCTCGGCGATATCGATGGCCGAAAGCTATCTTCGCGACAAGCGTCGGGTCCTACCCTGCGCCGCCTATCTTGATGGCGAGTACGGTGTGAAGGGCATGTACGTCGGCGTACCGGTGATCCTTGGCGCAAACGGCGTTGAGAAGATCGTTGAAGTCACGCTCGATGCGGCGGAGAAGGAAATGTTCGCCACGTCGGTCAAGTCAGTCCAGTCGCTGGTCGACGCTTGCAAGACCATCAACCCAGCCTTCGCGTGAATCATCGACGGGCGTCATGCGCAAGCGTGACGCGCGAACAATGCGATCTGAACGATTCGAGGATACATCAATGAACATTCATGAGTATCAGGCAAAGGCGGTGCTGCGCGAGTACGGGGTTCCCGTATCCCGTGGCGTAGCCGTGCTGAAAGCGGAAGAAGCCGAAGCAGCGGCAAAGGAACTCGGCGGGCCACTTTGGGTCGTAAAGTCCCAAATTCATGCTGGCGGTCGTGGCAAGGGCAAATTCACGGAAGCCTCGGCCGGCGAAAAGGGCGGTGTCCGTCTCGCCAAGTCGATCGAAGAAGTTGTGCTCTTCTCGAAGCAGATGCTGGGCGCAACGCTGGTGACCATCCAGACCGGTCCCGCAGGCAAACAAGTCAATCGCCTTTACATCGAGGATGGCTCCGATATCGAGAAGGAGTTTTACCTCTCCGCGCTCGTTGATCGCGTCACGTCGCGAGTTTCATTCGTCGTTTCGACAGAAGGCGGCATGGACATCGAGCAGGTTGCGCACGACACGCCCGAGAAGATCATCACCTTCTCGGTTGATCCTGCAACCGGCGTCATGCCCCACCACGGTCGCACGGTCGCCAAGACTCTCGGCCTTGAAGGCGACCTCGCAAAACAGGCCTCCAAGCTTCTCGGCCAGCTCTATCGCGCCTTCGTCGAGAAGGACATGGAGATGCTCGAGATCAACCCGCTGATCATCAGCACGCAGGGTCAGCTCAAGTGTCTGGATGCGAAGATCTCGTTCGATT
This sequence comes from Beijerinckiaceae bacterium, assembly GCA_030684835.1. GTDB lineage: Bacteria > Pseudomonadota > Alphaproteobacteria > Rhizobiales > Beijerinckiaceae > Terripilifer. Next base: position 7,742 of record JAUXWZ010000076.1, on the reverse strand, counting down.
CGAACGCGCTCTATCGTCATCCGGAAATCGTGGCGCTGCGCGACGTGACCGAAGAAGACGCTAAGGAAATCGAAGCCTCCAAGCACGATCTTGCCTACATTGCGCTCGACGGCACGATTGGCTGCATGGTCAACGGCGCGGGCCTCGCAATGGCGACGCTCGATATCATCAAGCTTTATGGCGCCGAACCCGCAAACTTCCTCGACGTTGGCGGCGGCGCCTCGGAAGAGAAGGTGACTGCGGCTTTCAAGATCATTACTGCGGATCCCAATGTGAAGGGCATCCTGGTCAACATTTTCGGCGGCATCATGAAATGCGATGTCATCGCGCGCGGCGTGATCGGCGCCGTGAAGTCTATAGGCCTGCAGGTTCCGCTCGTTGTGCGCCTTGAAGGCACCAATGTTGAGGAAGGCAAGACAATCATCCGCGAAAGCGGGCTCAATGTCATCCCGGCGGATGATCTTGACGACGCCGCGCAAAAGATCGTCAAGGCCGTCAAGGAGGCCGCATAATGTCCATTCTTATCGACAAAAACACGAAGGTCATTTGCCAGGGCTTCACCGGCAAAAACGGCACTTTCCATTCGGAACAGGCGTTGGCTTACGGCACCAAAATGGTCGGCGGCGTGACCCCTGGCAAAGGCGGCGTGAGCCACATTGGCCTGCCAGTGTTCGATACGGTTGCTGAAGCTCGCGACGCCACCGGCGCTGAAGCTTCGGTCGTGTATGTGCCGCCGCCGTTCGCGGCAGACTCGATCTGCGAAGCGATCGACGCTGGGATTCCACTGATCGTCTGCATCACCGAAGGCATTCCGGTTTCGGACATGATCAAGGTGCGGCGCTCGCTCGATGGTTCGAAGTCGCGCCTCATTGGGCCGAACTGCCCGGGCGTCGTCACGGCCGGAGAGTCGAAAATCGGCATTATGCCGGCGAACATCTTTCGGCCTGGCAATGTCGGCATTGTCTCGCGTTCGGGTACGCTGACTTATGAGGCGGTGTACCAGACCACGCGTGAAGGCCTCGGCCAGACGACGGCCGTGGGCATTGGCGGCGATCCTGTAAAGGGCACCGAATACATCGACATGCTGGAAATGTTCCTGGCTGACCCGCTGACCGAATCGATCATCATGATCGGCGAGATTGGCGGCTCGGCCGAGGAAGAAGCCGCGCAATTCTTGCGTGACGAAGCCCGGCGTGGCCGCAAGAAGCCGATGGTCGGCTTCATCGCTGGCCGCACGGCTCCTCCAGGACGCCGTATGGGCCATGCCGGCGCGATCATTTCGGGCGGCAAGGGCGGCGCGGAAGACAAGATCGCGGCAATGGAAGCGGCTGGCATTCGCGTGTCGCCGTCGCCCGCGCGTCTTGGCAAGACGCTGGTCGAAGTCCTCAAGGGCTAATCTGATTTCGTCGCCCCGGTCAGCCGGGGCGACGCATTCCATGCACAAGCCGACGCGCCGCGGCTCTAACACGGTGCGCCCATTTTTTCCGGAGGCCAAGGATGGCGCGCCAGGATATCAACGAAGCGCTTTTGCAAACGTCTTTTCTTTACGGCGGCAACGCGGCCTATATCGAAGACTTATACGCCCGCTATGAGGCCGATCCATCCAGCGTGGACGCTGAATGGCGCGAGTTCTTTGGCGCCCTGCAGGACGATTCCGCGGCAGTGAAAAAAAGCGCGCGGGGCGCTTCGTGGAAGAAGCCGAACTGGCCGGTCCACGCGAACGGCGAACTCGTTTCCGCACTCGACGGCAATTGGGCGCAAATCGAAAAAGCGGTCGGCGCCAAGATTGAAGCGAAGGCCGCCGGCTCCGGCGCGCCCGCCAGCGGTGTCGAGATTGAACGCGCAACGCGCGATAGCGTGCGCGCGTTGATGATGATCCGCGCCTATCGCATGCGCGGCCATCTTCACGCGCAGCTGGATCCGCTGGGCCTTGAGCCACAGAAGGATCACGAGGAGTTGCATCCCTCGAACTATGGATTCACGGAGGCCGATTACGATCGCAAGATCTTCATCGACAACGTGCTTGGTCTTGAATACGCGACGATCAATGAGATGCTCGCGATCTTGCGCCGCACCTATTGCGGCACGATCGGCTTCGAGTTCATGCATATCTCCGATCCGGCCGAGAAGGCTTGGATCCAGGAACGCATGGAGGGGCCCGACAAGGAGATCACGTTTACCCGTGAGGGCAAGCGCGCGATCTTGTCAAAACTCGTTGAGGCGGAAGGCTTCGAGAGGTTTTCCGATCTTCGCTTTCGCGGCACAAAGCGTTTTGGCCTTGATGGCGGCGAATCGATGGTTCCTGCGCTTGAGCAGATCATCAAGCGCGGTGGCGCGCTTGGCGTGACAGAAATCGTGTTGGGCATGTCTCATCGCGGTCGCCTCAACGTTCTTGCCAGCGTCATGAGCAAGCCGCATCGCGCGATCTTTCATGAGTTCAAGGGCGGCTCTTTCGCGCCTGACGAAGTCGAAGGCTCGGGTGACGTGAAGTATCACCTCGGCGCTTCGTCGGACCGTGAGTTCGACAACAACAAGGTTCATCTTTCGCTCACGGCGAATCCGTCACATCTTGAAATCGTCGATCCGGTCGTGCTCGGTAAGGTGCGCGCGAAGCAGGATCAACTCGGCGACGTGACGGAGCGCGCGACGGTGTTGCCGCTGCTGATCCACGGTGACGCTGCATTCGCCGGTCAGGGCGTCGTTGCGGAATGCTTCGGCCTTTCGGGCCTCAAGGGACACCGCACGGGCGGTTCTATCCATTTCATCGTCAACAATCAGATCGGCTTCACGACCTATCCGCGCTACTCGCGTTCGTCGCCCTACCCGTCTGACGTGGCGAAGATGATCGAGGCGCCCATTTTTCACGTGAACGGCGACGATCCGGAAGCGGTCGTGTTCGCAGCAAAGGTGGCGATCGAATTTCGGCAGAAGTTCCACAAGCCTGTCGTAATCGATATGTTTTGCTATCGCCGCTTCGGCCACAACGAAGGCGACGAGCCTGCGTTCACGCAGCCGCTGATGTATCAGAAGATCAAAAATCATCCCTCTACGCTGTCCATCTACACCGACAAGCTCGTCGCCGAAGGCGTCGTTACGCAGGGCGAAGTCGACAAGATGGGCGCCGACTGGCGCGCGCGTCTCGATGCAGAATTTGAAGCCGCGCAGTCCTACAAGCCGAATAAGGCCGATTGGCTCGACGGGCGTTGGTCCGGCCTTCGCGCCGCTGAAGCCGTGCATGACGATCCACGTCGCGGCGAAACCGGCATTCCAATGGACAAGCTGCTTGAGATCGGCGCGAAGATCAGTGCGATTCCCGAAAGCTTCAACGTCCATCGCACGATCCAGCGGTTCATGGAAAATCGCCGGCAGATGATCGAGACCGGAGAAGGTCTCGATTGGGCGACGGCCGAAGCTCTGGCGTTCGCGACGTTGGTCGATGAAGGGCGTCCGGTTCGCTTGTCCGGTCAGGATTGCGAACGCGGCACGTTCTCGCAGCGTCATTCGGTTCTTATCGATCAGCAGACCGAAGAGCGCTACGTCCCGCTCAACAACATCCGCGACGGGCAGGCGCGTTATGAGGTCATCAATTCGATGCTCTCGGAAGAAGCGGTGCTTGGCTTCGAATATGGATTCTCACTGGCGGAGCCCAACGCGCTGACCATGTGGGAAGCTCAATTCGGCGATTTCGCCAACGGCGCGCAGGTTGTGTTCGACCAGTTCGTTTCATCCGGCGAGCGCAAGTGGCTGCGTCTATCGGGCCTCGTCTGCCTCCTGCCGCATGGCTATGAAGGCCAGGGCCCGGAGCACTCTTCAGCGCGCCTTGAGCGTTTTCTGCAGATGTGCGCCGAAGACAACATGCAGGTCGCAAACTGCACCACGCCGTCCCAATACTTCCATATCTTGCGCCGGCAGTTGAAGCGCGACATTCGCAAGCCGCTCATCCTGATGACGCCGAAGTCGCTCCTGCGCCATAAGCGGGCAACTTCGAAGTTGGAGGAGTTCGCAAGCGGGACGACGTTCCACCGCCTCCTGTGGGAAGATGGCGATCGCGTGCGCGGCGAGCGGCCGAAACTGGTCAAGGACGACAAGATTCGTCGCGTCATTCTGTGCTCGGGAAAGGTCTATTTCGACCTGTTCGAGGAGCGCGAGCGCCGGGGCATTGATGACGTCTACATCGTCCGTGTCGAACAGCTCTATCCGTTCCCGTTGAAGGCGCTCGTCGCCGGCTTGTCCCGCTTCAAGAAAGCCGACATCGTCTGGTGTCAGGAAGAGCCGAAGAACATGGGTTCGTGGACGTTCGTCGAACCGTATCTTGAATGGGTTCTCACGCAAGCGGGCGGCAAATCCAAGCGTGCGCGCTACGTCGGGCGACCGGCGTCCGCCGCCACTGCGACGGGCCTCATGTCCAAACATCTCACGCAGTTGAAAGCGTTCCTCGACGATGCTTTTGCTGAGTGATCCGCCAAACGAATTTCCAAAGTCACAGAGGCCGCCTCAAGGCGTGATTGCAAATGAGCACTGAAATCAGAGTTCCGACGCTCGGCGAATCAGTTTCCGAAGCGACGATCGCGAAGTGGTTCAAGAAGCCCGGCGACACCGTGAAGGCCGACGAGCCTTTGCTCGAGCTGGAGACGGACAAGGTCACTCTTGAAGTGAATGCGCCATCAGCTGGCGTGCTTGCGGAAATCATCGCCAAGGATGGCGAAACGGTTTCGCCGGGCGCGCTGCTCGGTCAGATCACTGCGGGCGCCGCTGGCGCTGCTGCGGCGCCTGCCGCAAAGAGCGCTGAACCTGCAAAGCCCGCAGCTGCGGCCGCTCCCGCTGCCGCCAAATCCGCCACCTCGATGCCGCCCGCGCCCTCCGCCGCCAAGGTCGCCGCTGATAACAGCGTTGATGTTTCCGGCGTCGCTGGTTCTGGCAAGCGTGGCCAGGTGCTCAAGGGCGACGTACTCGCCGCCATCGCATCGCCGGCCGCCGCGCCCGCGCCCGTCGCGATGCGCGCGCCGTCTGGCGCTGACGATCAGACGCGCGAAGAGCGCGTGCGCATGACAAAACTGCGCCAAACGATCGCGCGCCGCCTTAAGGAAGCGCAAAACACCGCCGCAATGCTGACGACCTTCAACGAGGTCGACATGACGGAAGTCATGGCGCTGCGCGCACGCTACAAGGACGTCTTTGAAAAGAAGCATGGCGCCAAGCTGGGCTTCATGGGTTTCTTCGTGAAGGCTTGTACACAGGCGCTGAAAGAGCTTCCGGCTGTGAACGCCGAAATCGATGGCACGGACCTCGTTTACAAAAATTATTACCACGTTGGCATCGCAGTCGGCACGGAGAAGGGGCTTGTTGTTCCTGTCGTGCGCGAGGCGGACACGATGGGCCTCGCGCAGATCGAGAAGACGATCGCCGATTTCGGCAAGCGCGCACGTGATGGTCAGCTCAAGATCGATGAGATGCAGGGCGGCACGTTCACGATCACGAACGGCGGCATTTATGGCTCGCTGATGTCGATGCCGATTCTCAACGCGCCGCAGTCCGGGATTCTTGGCATGCACAAGATTCAGGAGCGACCGATGGTTGTCGGCGGCAAGATCGAGATCCGCCCCATGATGTATCTGGCGCTTAGCTACGATCACCGGATCGTCGACGGCAAGGAAGCCGTGACGTTCCTTGTGCGCGTCAAGGAAGCGCTGGAAGACCCCGCGCGTCTCGTCCTCGATTTGTGATGCCAAACTCCGGCGCGTTGAAGCTGTTCAAGCTGCTTGGCGCTGACGGCAGGTCATATGATTCGCCAAAGAGGGGCGCGTTCGGTGGTCATCGCGGAACGAAAGTGTATGGCCTGATGACCTGCAAGACGGCGGCGCGTTATGTCGCCGCCGGCACTTACCAGAAAAACCGCGTGTTTTTCGCGGATGAGGCCATAGCAATCACCGCCGGTTATCGTCCGTGCGGCTCATGCATGCCGGGGCGCGCCGCAGACGACGCGCGCGCCTGAACAAATCAGATGCAACGAACGCGCGATCAAAAGCGCAATTGAAGGCGGAAGCAAATGTCTTACGATCTGATCGTCATCGGAACTGGCCCGGGGGGCTATGTATGCGCTATCCGCGCCGCGCAGCTCGGCATGAAGGTGGCGGTCGTCGAGAAGCGCAAGACGCATGGCGGCACCTGCCTCAATGTGGGCTGCATTCCCTCCAAGGCGCTGCTGCATGCGTCTGAAATGTTCGCGCAAGCAACGCATGACCTTCCCGCCTTGGGCGTGATCGTCGGCAAGCCGCAGCTCGATCTCCCAGTTATGATGAAACACAAGGACGATACGGTCGCCGCGAACGTCAATGGCGTTGGCTTTCTGCTCAAGAAGAACAAGGTCGAAGCCTTCTTCGGGCGCGGCGTGATCAAGGGCGCGGGCAGGGTCGATGTCGTCGCCGACGACGGCAGCGTGACCTCGCTCGAGGCGCGTAATATCGTCATCGCAACGGGCTCCGAGGCTGCGACGCCTCCCGGCGTGAATGTCGAATTTGATGAGAAGACCGTCATCACGTCCACGGGCGGCATCGCGCTTGGCTCGGTTCCCGGCAAGATGCTGGTCATTGGCGCTGGCGTGATCGGCCTTGAACTTGGGTCGGTCTGGAAGCGGCTTGGGGCGGACGTCACGGTCATCGAATATCTTGATCGCATTCTTCCGGGCATTGATCAGGAAGTGGCCAAGCAGTTTCAGCGTATTCTCGAAAAGCAGGGCGTGAAGTTCTTGCTGGCGTCGAAGGTCACAGCGGTTGAGAAGTCGGGCGAAGGCGCGACAGTGTCGTTTGAGCCCGTCGCAGGTGGTGAGAAGCAGACCATCGAAGCCGATGTCGTGCTTGTTGCTACGGGCCGGCGACCTTACACGGAAGGTCTTGGCCTTGAAGAAGCTGGCGTCACTCTGGATCGCGGACGCGTCGTAATCGACGATCGTTTCTGTTCGTCAGTGCCGGGCATCTACGCCGTGGGCGATGTGGTTCGTGGACCGATGCTAGCGCACAAGGCCGAGGATGAAGGCCTCGCAGTCGCGGAGATCATCGCGGGCCAGCATGGCCATGTTAATTACGATGTCATTCCCGGGGTTGTTTACACAATGCCGGAGATCGCCACGGTCGGCAAAAACGAGGAAGATTTGAAGGCCGCCGGCGTCGCCTACAAGGTTGGCAAGTTCCCCTTCACGGCAAACGGCCGCGCGCGGGCGATGCGCGCGTCAGACGGCTTTGTGAAGGTGCTGGCGGATGCGGAAACGGATCGCGTGCTGGGCGTCCACATCGTGGGCTTAGGCGCGGGCGAACTGATCGCAGAAGCTGCAGTTCTCATGGAATTCGGCGGATCGTCCGAAGACCTCGCGCGCACGTGCCATGCACATCCCACGATGTCGGAAGCCGTGCGCGAAGCCGCCCTCGCGGTTGAAAAACGCGCAATCCACACCTGAGCCGGATGATTGGCGTCAGCGCGCCGGACCTATCGGGCGCTTTCTAACGCGCCCTTGGGTGCGCTGATTTCCAGGCGTCCATGAGCCGGGTCGTGTCGACCGCCGTATAGATCTGCGTTGTGGACAGGGAGGCATGTCCGAGCAGCTCCTGAATCGAGCGCAGGTCGCCCCCGCGCGCCAGCAGGTGCGTCGCGAAGGAATGTCGCAAAGCATGAGGCGTCGCCGAATCAGGCAGGCCCAGCGCGCCGCGCATGCGCTCCACCGTGAGCTGTATGATTCGCGGCGACAATTG
>JAUXWZ010000068.1 GCA_030684835.1 Beijerinckiaceae bacterium | reverse complement strand
GAGGCGGCGACACGACCGACCATGCGGTTTGTCCAGTTGAAATCGGAAGAGCAACTCGACATGCAGACGCTGCATCGCGTTCGCGATCAGCTCGTTGGCGAACGCACTTCGCTCATGAATCAGATCCGGAGCCTGCTCCTGGAACGCGGTCATGTCATACCGCAAGGGCGGGCCAAGCTGATGGCCCATCTTGCAGAACTGCTGGACAACCAAAGCTCAGGGCTCAGCCCGCGCGTTCACGCGCTTGTCTTTGATATGCGCGAACGTTTAATGGCTCGGCGAACGCATCAAGAAATTTGACGCCGAATTCCATGAACAGGCCAGCTGCGACTCACTGGCGCAAAGGCTCCTGACAATCCCTGGGATCGGTCCTTTGAATGCAACAGCATTGATCGCCGCGGTGGGTGATGCCCGCACTTTTGCACGGGGTCGCGACCTGGCAGCGTGGCTCGGACTCGTCCCCCGACAGGCGACGACCGGCGGCAAGCCAAAGCTTCTTGGAAAACGAAGCGTGGAAGCAAGTATTTACGCAAAATGCTGATCCAGGGCGCCAGGGCCGCGATGCCTGTGCTTAGCAAGACCGATACGGCGATCGGCATGTGGTTACGCGGGCTTCTGGCTCGATCGCACAACAACGTTGTCGTGGTGGCCTTGGCCGCCAAGATGGCGCGCACCGTTTGGGCGCTCCTGCGCCACGAAACCGTCTATGAACCGAAGGCCGTAGCGGCCTGAACCCCCAACTGATTGCCGGTCCACGGCAATCCTAGGTGTCTGCGTGTGGTGAGAGGAAGATGGCCTGACAATCAATCGGCATCTTGAAACCCTTTTCTCAAAATGGCGCTCGACGCCGCCCCTTTTATGAGGATCAGGATGCGCGATCTCCATCTTGGCCGACAGCGAAGCTGAAAGGCCGGATACGTTTTGGCAGATTGTACAGGTCAGATGAAACAAACCACTTGCTGACGGGGCGGGCCATGCGTTTGAGAAGCCCTGGCGCTTGGCTGTCAATGATCGCGGTCGTGGGGCTGGCTTCCTTGCCTGTCTGTTCACGGGCAGCGATGTAGAGCGCCTCATGAATGCGTCTCAGCGCGCCTCTACGATCCAGCATGATGAAGTAGTCATGCGCCGTGCTCTTGGGGGCAAGGTCCTTTGGCAGAGCGCTCCACTGACAACCTGACGCCAGGACGTAGAAGATGGAATTGAGAACTTCCCGAACATTCACATGCCGTTTGCGCCCTCCGTGCCGCGCGGGCGGAATGAAGGGCTCCACCAGACGCCATTCATCATCAGTCAAGTCGCTTGGATAACGAAGCCCTTTGCGAGTTGCGTTCCTGCGATGCTCAGCTGTCCACATGATCGACGCTCCTGACGAATCAAGCGCCTATCAATGAACGTATGGCCCGCCCCGTCCGCAAGGGTGATTTCGTCTGGCTCTGTTCAGTCTGCCTCAACGTATCCGGTCTCGAGCGATAACTCGGCCAAGATGGAGATCCGCGCGGCTTGATCCTCATAATCACCTCGACCTTTTCGGCCGTTCAATGGTGCAGGTTTTCAAACCGCCGTTCGACTGTCAGGCCATCTTTCTTCACCTCACGCAGACGGCTGTGACCCGCGAACGCCAATCGTGACGCAGCTCGGGTTATTCCTTTATGTGGCTGCCGCTTCGAATTGAGGATCGTAATCGCGCCCACGCGATGCGCGCCAGCTTGTTGGCCAGCGCCACCACGACAACGTTTTTGTGCGCTCGCTCCAAAAGGCCGCGCGCCACCGGCCGAGAGGCGTGTCCCGCTCGGCGAGATAGGGCAGCGCCGCACGATGATGCGACTCAGGGTGAACGCGATGCGGCTTGGTCTCGGATCAAAGGCCTTGTTGCGGGATCTGATGGTGTGACGTCCCGCGATTGTCAGGTAACAAAGGCGACGCTACAGATCGGTCATGGCTTACGTCCTCAACAGCAGCGTGCCCCTTTTTAGTCATCTGCCCATCGGTTGCTCGGCCTAACTGATAGATGGAGCAGAGGAGCTAGGTCATCCGATGAGTTCTCGGACCGAGCTCAGCCGCTGCTGATGACGCGGGCTAAGTGGGCACGACAGCCGAACCTTGTCGATGCGCAATGATCGGCGCATCGCGCGAATCACTCATCGTCATCCTCACAGTCCGGATAGTCCTCGTCGGCGACGTAACGCGCGGCGATGTGCGCGTTCTCGTAATAAGCATCATGGGTGATGCGTGCGTCGAGGGCGGCGGAGTTATCGACCGCGTTTAATAGCCTCAGAAGATCAAGCCGGTCGTTGATTTCTCCGCGTATGTCGATGATGCGGCGGCTTACATCCTTCTCATCGTCCCGCTGGCCGTTAGGGAGAGGCGTAATATTCAACAGCCTGCAGATCGCCCCGGTGGGCTCTATATTCGCCCGGTTTAGCAAAAGCGTCGCAACGCCGTTGTCAAAAATGCTGAGAGGATCGACGGATTCGCGCCAGGTCAGTTCCAACGCAAACCCAATCAAGGTCTCGAGCACAAAAGAAGAGGGATTCGCGTCGCTCGTGTCACACCGTTCGCAGCGAGAGAGATCAGAACGAAAACGTTCTTTAAGAGATTCCAAAATGCGCGCGACTTCGTCGTGTCGCTCATCCGGATCATCCTCATTACTCATCATCTTGCCTTCTAACTACTGGGAAAGAGAAAGGAGACGCTGACCCGGTCGCGATGTATCAGAAGGTCAACGTCAGCTAATCGACGACATATGTTGATCGCCGCCATCAGTATTCCTCTGCTAGCATGATCGTTAGCACACGTGTCGTAACCGCAGCATCGGCGGGATCATCCGAGCCGTATTGCATGGTGCGATCATAATAATCGATCTTAAAGAAGACCTTCTTCCCGCGAACCGTCAGCGCGCCGAAGTCGTGCTCGCCGTAAGGATCATTCTGGGCCTCGAAGCTGTCAAAGCCGCGCAGCTTCAAGAACACTTCTTGATGAAACGCCAAGCCGCGCGCCGCGACGCCGTCGGTTATAATGATCTGTCCGCCTTTAAGATTGGTGCGGAAGGCGTCATTGAGGTCGCGTATCCGCGCCGCGCGCGCAGTTTCACTAATGCATCTCGGCATTTGATTGCTCCATCATGTTCAGAGAGGTGGGATTTGAGCGCCGGTCGCGCCGACGCTCACGTGAGGTTTAAAGCATTCCGATGAGGCGGCGCTGGCTGTGCGTGTCGCCGTCAATGTAGCGTTGCGTCGTCTCGATGGACTGATGGCCAGCGAGCATTTGCACGTCGCGCAAGCTTCCCCCGGCCCAGTGCACATTGCGCGCGGCGGTGGTGATGAATGTTCTGCGGCCCGAATGCGACGAGCAGCCGTCAATTTTCAGATCAGCAAACATGGCGACAAAAAAGTTCACCACGGAATTGGGCCGCAACGACCCGCCCCTGTTCGAGGCGATGATGTGCTCGTCCGAACGCCGGACCCGCCATAGCTGGTTGAGCGCCAGCCGCACGTCGGGGTGCATCGGAATGCGCCGCCCGTGCCCCTTCTTGGCGATGCAGTTGCGGATATCGAGAACATCGCCAATGCCGCCAGAGGCGTTGAGAACCATCGACCATTGCAGTCGAGCGATTTCGCAGGCTCTGAGACCCGCGCGCACCGACAGCATGATGATGGCCACGTCGCGTTCCGGTTGCCGGGTCTGGCGTGCGTACGCCAGCATTTGGCGCAGCGTGGTGGGAGAGACGGTCTTTGCTTGTTTGCCGAGCATGTTTGCCACCTGAGAAAAGTGGCGCGTGAACGAGCGTCATCGCTCCGCCGCTCACGCGCCGGTTGAATTAGAGTCAAATTATTCAGCTTAGATGTTTAGCGGCGCAGCGATGGCAGCCGCTCCTGACGCCCTGAACGGGAGGATCAGCTCACGAGGACGGCGGCAGCAGCCCCAGTTCCTTGCGCATACGCACAACGAGCGGAAAATCGGGCGTGTCACGGTATTTGAGCCGGAAAGCGTCCGGTCCCATTTTCTCGACGATGAGAGCTTCGTACCAGCCGTCGCCGGGCTCAATTTCGGCGACGAGCACCATGTCGCCAACGTCAATGTCTGCCCAGGAGGCTGGCCGCTTCTCCCCGCTGGCCCCGCTCGCTGACATCTTGCTTGTACCGGAGCCCCCGCCAGGTGAGCCGGTGACGCCACTGGCCGCAAGTAAGCGGTCGTAGAGGGTTCTGACGACGATTGGCACGAACGCCGCCCCTGGCTTTGCCAAATCGCCAAACGGGACGCTGGCGGCCATTCTGAGAAGTTCGGGCGTCGCCGTCACCGGCTTGCACACGAACGTCACCGCTTGCGCCCGCTTGGCCGTCTCGCCTTCCTGGTCGGCGGGAAACGCGCCCGCCCTGGGTCTTCTTTGTTCGTCGAGTCCGAAAACAACGATGGCTGGTGGTCTGTTTTCGTCTGTCATGCTTTGACCTCTGGCTAAACCGGTCGCCGTGGCGCGCCGGTGGCTGGCCGACGGCGAGATACCGCGGCTCTGCCATTATAGCACAGTTCAGGCTTACTGTCAAGGTTGCAAATTTTGCACCGAATTTGCCCTGATTTGAGCCGGAAAAACGGAGTTTTGCCGCAAAATCACGCTTTGAGGCGGGTTTCCCCCCCGGGGCTCCAAATGGCTCGGTCCGCGTAGGTCGCGAAACGGATAAGCGCCGAAAAATCCGTTTCCAAGGATTCCTTCGTGCTAATTTCCTTGCTGAGCTCGACGCGGCTTCAAAGGGTGCGGCGGTGGGGGCCCTTTGATTTTATGGAGCTCGCCGTGCCGAAACCCAAGGACGTAAAGCTCACGAAGCCCACAAATCCCACCTATTCAGAAGCGATCATGCCGCACATGCGGGCGTTAAGTCACCCGGAACAGCGGCCATCCGCGCTGCGGGCCGTGCAGGCCTATGCCGAGCTTCGCAAGAAATCCGAGGCGCGGAAACAAGGGATGCTGCCGGAGTTGCCTGATGTGTTCTTCGCGGATTTGGCGAAGATGTATTGGCACGAACGTCTGTGGTTCGAGCGCGAGAGACTGCCTGAGTTCTCGGAGCAACTGAGCAAACTGAAAACTGCGACAGCTGCGTACCTTGCCGCATTCGAGAGAGCACCAATAAGCGTGATCGCTGCAATCGAAGGTCGGCTAGTTAGAGACGGACTGCACAATCCCTCAGTAAGGCTCGCCGATCTTTTGAAGGGCATAGAAGCCGCGGCTGTCCGTCTCACCCCGCCCAAAGGCAAGAGTGGCGCGCACAAGAAGATTTTCGCGGATGCGCCGGTCGCGAAACTTAATGCTGTGTGGTTCTCGGTCTTCGGAAAGCCGGTACCCAAGGCAAGCACACACCGCGAGAGCGAGGAGAGCCCAGCCAAATTCGCCTCGCACGGCGGACAGTTTGTCTTCGAGATCATGAGGGCAATCGATCCCCGGATCACAGCGGAAGAGATAAGTACGGCGATAGATAAGATCCCTCGCGCTCAGAAACCTAAATAAATCTCGCTTCCTCGGTAGGCGATTCTTCTAGGAGCTTCCGCTCGCATATTTTGTTGCGGCGCGTATCTTTTGGGGCATGAACACCAACGCCCCTGCCCGCCCTCCGCGACTTATACCGCTGCGCGACATCATCGCGCCACATGGTCGGCTGGGCATTTCGCGTTCTTCTTTCTACGCGGGAATCGCCGCTTCTCGTTACCCGCGCCCGGTGAAACTGGGAAATCGCTCTGCATGGATTGAGAGCGAGATCGAAGACGTCATTACGCGTCTCGCAGATGAGCGCACCCTGACAGCGGAAAAAACGAGTTCTCTCCGACCTTCCATAAAGGTGCCTCCGCCCGACAGCTCGTAGCAAGCGCGCAAGCCACCCTACCAACGAATCTAATTTCAGCCCGAACGCCTTCGGAGCGAGCGATGAAACACGCCTTGAGAAAAGACAAAGACATAAAGCTCCTCAAGCGGCAACGCTCGGAGAAGGAGAGCAAACGTCTCTTTCGCAAACTAATTAAGTGCTCCGACAAAAAGCCCTGCGGGTCAGGCGCGTGTCAGCGGTGCACTGAAACATTCAGCGCCATTCTCCGGCGAGCAATACGCCGCGCCACGAAGCATGAAGACGTGGCCATCGTCACGATAGTCACTCCGGCATCGACTGCCGCCATCGGTAGTTTGGACGCCTTTGATCATGTCAACCATGCCAGACGCCTCCGGCATTTGTTCCGAGATGTCCCCTATGAATGGGGCCTTTTCGTCACAGACTTTTCGGAAAACGAGCACCGGACCGGGCGATATGAACCGTTCTGGTGCATCCATTTCCACGGGCTCCTGGTTGGCGGCGACGTAGAGGTGATCCGGCGAGTTCTCGCGAATCGATGCTTGCGGACTGACGCCATTCCGCGGCCTTATTTCGTCGAGCGATGGGACCGTGACGTCAAGGCTCTTCGCTATCTTTTGGGTCTAGACTTTGATCGTCGAATTGGACGCGACGACGGCTCGCGATTCAATCCTAAGACGGGAAAGCGGCGCGTTTGTCGGGATGTCCGTCACGACCCATTGCGCGTGGCGCAGCGGGTGGAGCTCCTTCTTCATCTCCATGCAATCGGTGTTGAATCACGAATCACGATGCTGCGCGCGCAGCTTCGGCGAACTGACGATGGATTGATCGTCGTTCCGATGAGGCAATCGGCGTCGTAGGGCCGATCAGCGCATGTCAGCAAATTCCCTAACGGAATCCCGTCTCTCACGAAGGAGCAGCCATGATTTCATAGTGATTCAACAAACCGGCAGTCGTAACTGCACTTTCCATCTGCCTCACGGCCTCAGCGGTTTTTCAGCCAGCGATTACGCCAAATCAAGCCAGCGACACACCGTTGCTGGCATCGGCAGCGCTTTACCGTTCAGCTGCGGCACTGAGGCAATTCAACTCAATGGATCATATAAAATGCCAACAGAAAATGTAAAAGCAACCCGTGCTCTTGTTCCCGAACCGGATGTTCCAGAGTGCGATCCCAATTCGAAGTGGGTTGTCCGTAATGCGCGCAGCGACGTCACTGGCAAGACACATATCCTTATTCGCTTCTTCACGCATGACAAAAAGAGGGCCTCAACTATAATTCCCGGGGGCGACCGATCTGATTTTGAGAAAATCCGCCGCCAACTAAGTTCTGAGAATGCACGCCTTCCAATTGCAAGAAAGGACGGTGTTGCCTTCGTAGAACTTTTGATGCGAAGCGTTCCGGCTGACACCGTTGAGATGACCAGCAGGCCAGGCTTTCGGAACGGGGGCTCTGGCTTTGTCATGCCCACCTACCGACTGGGATCTGCGAAGCAAGAGGTTGTTTGGCACGCCACAAATGACAGCGTGCTAGTAGCTCCGTGTGGGTCTCTAGAGGATTATAACGCACGGGTCCTGCAGCCCGCCCTATGCTCGCCGTATTTGACTTTCGCGATACTCGTCCCGTTGGCTTCTGCGTTGCTTGACTATTACGAAAGTCGTACGGGCGAGAGCTTACTGACCGAGACGGCGGTGTTTCACTTTGCGGCGGACTCCAGTAGCGGAAAGTCTACCTTGGCAAGAATCGCTCAGGGGGTGTCAGGCGCTCCTCGCACAAATGTGGACTACCGGTTCACCGAACGAGGCTTGGAAGAGGCGGCCGCGCGGCGTAGCGGTTTGGGTCTAGTTGTTGACGACACCGAGACCGCAGAACTCGATGATGCTGCGCTCTTCAAACGCATGAAGCTGTTTGGCCACCGCTATCCGGCAGGTGAATCAAGGGCGATGTCTCGATCTGGGGCCGCAGCGAACTTCGAACCGCTACGCTGGAAGGGGTTTGCTATCAGTACCGGCCCTGACGCCCTTTCAACGATTGCGCGCCGCCTGAAAAGTCCGCTCCAAGGAGATCGCGTTCGGTTTTTCGATATCCCTGTGCCCACGGCAAAGCAGGGTGGCATCCTTTCTCCGACATTGCCGATTGCGCCCAACGCTGTTCAGCCGATCAATCCTGGCGACTTTATCGCCGCGGTCGAGGAAGGTTGTGGCCATAATGCCGGGATCATGATGCGGGCCTGGGCGAATGTCCTCATACGGCAGGGTGATCCGGCCGAGATCCGACGCTTGTGCGAGGAATTCGTAGAATCCGTCGCAGAGGGCGAGGACGGGCTGGAAAAGCGCTTTGCGGGAAAGCCGGGGGTTGTTCTGGCCGCAGGTTTAATCGCTAAGAGACACGGGCTTGTGTCGTGGCCTGAGCAGTGGATACGTGACGTTGTACGCTTCACATACCTGCTGGCGCGCGCCGCCCGTGATCCTGAAGAGACGCAGGTTCGACTTAAGTTGCACGAGTTGCAAGAAGCGCTGGACGACCGTCGGCTCTTTCCCAAGTTCGTCGTGACGCGAGGCGAACGGCCTCGGCTCGCAGACGGGGCGGTGGGACTGAGAATGATCGTCGACGGCACCGCTCAGTACATGCTGTGTACGGACCGCTTGGCAACGCTCGTGCCTGATCCGGCAGTGGCAAAGCGCCTGCTCGAGCGCTTGAGGATCCGGGGTATCGTTGAGTCGAGTTCGAACGCTACGAATTCGGTCCAACTCCGGGTGCGCGTGGGAGCCGACGACAAGAAGCTTCGGTTCTGGAAGCTTCGGCGCAAAAAGCTCGACAACCTCCTAGATTGAATCCTCGGTTGAGAAAAGCGACTGCGACCCGCCATGCGACGGGTCGCAGCAACTTCGTTTCCCTCGCTAGTGGAGGTCGGCTGGCACTTGCAGGGCTCGGGGACGCCGACGCACGCCAAAGGACCAGCTAAGAACATCCACAGGCGCGTGCATGACCTATACCTCGCAATCCTCAGTAAAGCCTCCGGTAAAGTGTCACCGCGGAGCCGGAGGGCGGACACCAGATCCCAAATCTAGGTCAGGCGGCTTCGACGTATGCGGCCCAGGCGTTCATCAACTCGCGCCGTTTCTCGAACAGATCGCCACGCCTATAAGCCGCCTCGACTTTGTTCTCGATGGTGTGTGCCAGTGCCATTTCGCAGACCTCGCGCGGATAGTTGGTTTGCTCCGCCGCCCAATCGCGAAAGGATGATCGGAACCCGTGGGCCGTGACTTTTACGTCCATGCGCCGCAGCGTCATCAGGAACACCATATTCGACAATGGCTTCGTCGCGTTTCGCCCCGGAAAAACGTGCACGCTCCCGAGTTTGATCTTCCTTGCTTCGTCGAGAATTTCAAGAGCCCGAGCGCTTAACGCCACGCGATGCTGGCGTTTCGCCTTCATCCGTTCGGCGGGGATCGTCCAAAGGCCCTCTGCTTCATCGACTTCGGACCATTTCATGCCGACCACTTCGCTGGTACGTGAGGCCGTTAGGATCAATAACTCAAAAGCAAGCCGGACATGAGAGCCAACGTCGGCATTGCGCAGCTTGGTGATGAATTGCGGGACCACCGCGTAAGGCAAAGCCTCATGGTGTTTGTCCTGGTCGGTTTGTTTTGGAAGACCCTTCGCAACGCCGTCAATCGGATTGTCCCCCATCCGGTGCCCTGCCGCCTTCGCCCAATCAAATACCGTCCCAATGCGCTGCCGCACGCGCCGCGCGGTCTCGGGCTTGGTGAGCCAGATTGGCGCGAGCGCCTTTAGGATATCTGGCGTCTCGATAAAGTCGATTGGACGGTTCCCGAAATATGGGTACGCATACGTCCGAAGGGTGGTGATCCACTGTGCGCCGTGCTTTTCGTTTTTCCATCCATGCCGGTACTCAGCGTGCACCAACGCGGCGGCCTGCATGAACGTTGGCGCTGTCGCTTTTTGCGCGGAGTTTAGCTTCCGTCGGTCCGCGACCGGATCGCCGCCCTCCCGTGCGACTTTCCGATACTGAAGCGCCTTCTCACGAGCTTCGGCCAGCGAAACGAGCGTCACGCCGCCCAGCCCGATGTCCCGCCGCGTGCCGTTGACGACCGTGCGCAACACCCACCGCTTCGCGCCGGAGGGATCGACAACCAAGTAAAGCCCGTTACCGTCCGTATAGCGCCCCGGCAACTTGATCTGGCGCACCTGAACCGCCGTCAGCGCTTTCTCTGGGTGCCTACCTTGTCTTTTCGGCATTCGAACTCACCCGTCGCCACAAACCATACCACATTATACATTGGCTGGTCGTGGACGGCAATGGACGGGCCGGGACACTCAAACTATATAAATCAATGTGTTGTGCGGCTACACTGGACTCTCTTGGACGAGCGTGGACGCCAGAGGGGCGGACGCCCCCTCCGCCATGACTGAAGTTTTCTTCGGAAACACAGTTTGTTGTTGATTTGTTTGCGCTTCTCGCCATTGTTGGTGTTCCAAGAAGTGCTCCAAAATGCGTCTCATGTCCTATATTCGTCGCCACCCAAAAACCGGGGTATATTGGTACCGTCGCTCGGTGCCGGAGAGGCTTCGCGGCCTCCTGCCTGTTGTTGATGGTTTTCAAGATAAATCAGGGCGTGTTGAGTTTACGCGCACCTTAAAGACAAAGGACGAACGGGAGGCCAACCGCCAGGCCGCCACACTGGTTCTTGCCGTTCAACGCGCCATTGATATAGCCGAGAAAAAGCTAGCCGCGCGCCCAAGCGTCCCTGAGGGCGCAACCCTCGAACCTGGCGCCATTTTCGCCGGTATCGAGCGATGGAGACTGTCGCCATTCTGGAAGCAGAGAAAAACCACTTTAACGGTATTGATCCGCTGAGTCGTTGGGATGAAGCTCTCAACGTGACGGACGCTATAATCTCCAATAGTATGCGAGAAGTCCGAGAAGCCATCCTGATACTTGGAAGCTAATTACTGCGTTTGATAAGATGCTGTGTGAGGCGTTGTCGAGCGCCGCCGCCCCTGTGCCGCCCGACCATCCCTCCTTAGCCAGACTGGAAAGCAAACAGATCAGGGATGAAAGCTCGACAGCAAAGCATGTACGAATCGGACATCAGAGCTTTTGTCGACTACTACAAGAGTCGTGTGACGACCAAAACTTCCGACGCAAGCTGGTGCAAGAGTGGGTTGAGCACCTTGTCAACGTCGGAGGGCGCACGACAAAGACGGTGAAGCGGAAGCTTGTACCTCTCCGCAGCTACTGGAAGTATCTATTGACGCGCGAGCTCGCGGAAGATGCCAACACATGGTCATTGCAGCTTGTCGCTTCCTTGTAGAGATCGATAACCCCTTTCGAAGTCCACTCCTTCCACTGAGTCCCTTTTCTGACTGGGATATCCAGAGGAGTAAATGGGTCCGCACGGTTGATACGATTCGCCGCCTTCACCGGTGCGCGGATCGAGTCGATCTGCAGTTTCACGCACGAGACATCCTTCAGGATGATATATCGGGTATTCGATTCATACACTTCGAGGACAAAACCCAGGCGGGTGTCCGAGATGTTCCGGTTCATCCTGCTATTTCGACGCTAATCGATACCCTTTGCGGGTCAGCCAAATCGAATGGCGGTCACTGATTCACAGCATGGCGATGAATAAACATGACGAAAGAGGATCATCCATCGGAAAGCGATTCGGTCGAATGAAAAAGGACCTCGGGTTTGGGAGAAATAAAGTCTTTCATTCAAATCGAGCGATCAGCCCGACCGCCGCCGTAATGCCAAGGGTGGGCACCACACCGAGCTTGAATTTGAAGAGGCAGGCGGCGGCGATCATGGCGAGCCCTGCGGCCAGGGGATCTACGCTGGCGAGCACAGGAAGATCGATTGTCAGCAGCCCCACCTGCTGCGTCCGCATTTGCTGAAACAGCACCCGTAACCCGAACCACACGGCGAGGTTAGCGATGACACCGACCACAGCGGCCGTGATTGCAGACAAGGCTCCGGACAGTGCTGCATTGCTTTGCAGCCGTTCAATCAGGGGGGCGCCGAGAAATACGAATACAAAGCAAGGGGTGAACGTCACCCAAAGCACAAGCAACGAGGCGACGCCGCCACCCGACACTCCCGTGAGGCCTTCTGGCGCTCGAAATCCCGCGAGGAAACCAACAAACTGGAGAACCAGAATGAGTGGTCCGGGCGTCGTCTCGGCCAAGCCGAGGCCAGCAAGCATTTCCGGCGCGGTAAGCCAGCGATAATATTGAACGGCGTCCTGGGCGACATACGCCAGCACGGCATAGGCGCCGCCGACGGTGACCACGGCCATTTTGGAGAAGAACCACGCCACATCGGCGTAAGTCCCCCGACCACCGCAATGAGGAAAACAACAGGAATCAACCACAGAGCCAGGCAAATGAGGCCCGCGCGGCGGGCGCCTGCCGCCAACCGACTCGCTCGACCGGGGTCCAGCAGGAAGACCGCATCAATGAGGGCGGGCTGTTCGTTTTGCGCCTTGCCGTGGGTCGTAGGCGCAAAGGCGGCGGGAGCCAGATAGCCAACAAGACCGGCAGCCAGCACGACAATGGGGAAAGGCAAATTGAAGAAGAAAAGAGCTGCGAATGCGATAATCGCCAGCGTCCATGCAACGTTGCCGCTCAAAGCCCGCCGACCAACGCGGATCAGGGCGTCAATGACCAGGACGAGGACTGCGCATTTGAGCCCAAAGAACAGCGCCGCAACGAAAGGAACCTCGCCCCAAATCGCATACAGGAGCGAAAGCGCAAGCATCACCACGGCGCCGGGCAATACGAAGAGTATGCCTGCGGCCAGTCCGCCGCGAACGCCATGCATGAGCCACCCCAAATAGGTGGCGAGTTGCTGCGCCTCCGGTCCTGGCAAAAGGGTGCAGAAATTCAGGGCATGCAAAAAGCGACGGTCGCCGATCCAGGATCGCTCCTTGACCACCTCTCGATGCAACAGTGCAATCTGTCCTGCTGGCCCTCCAAATGAAAGCAAGCCGATCTTGGTCCAAACCCGCAGCGCCTCCGCAAAAGTAGGCAGGCGCGCTTCGGCGGCGGCAAGGTCGTCGGTCGAACCGCGAGCGTTTTCTGTCGGGGGCGCGCTCATGCCACCTCTCCCCTGCTTTGTGTCCCGACAAGGCAAAGAAGCGAGATTCCGGACGAAGCTTTAGGCATAGCCATAGCGTCCACTCCATGGAGCAGGGACGCGATTCTTGGGCCGAAGCCTGTTGGGGCAATCGCGGTTGACCCCATTTCTTCACGTCGCAAGCGCCGGGACCGGTGTCAACCGGCCGTGAGTAAGGCCTTACAAATTACGGAACACGCCTTGAGCGTCGCCCCCAACCCCGGCCCATGCCACCGCACAAGACCCAATCCGACTATAGAGAGCGCGGTGAAGCCCGCCCTGACGAAAAAGTTAGCTTGCGGGCCGAAGTTATCCCAGAGCAACCTCGCCAAAAGGCGGGCAACCGATAGCGCCAACCCGCCCATCAAGTTGATCATGCCATAGGCCGTGCCACGCAGCTCAGGTGGCGCAGTGTCCGACCACGAGGGGTGGCCAGACAGCCCTTATGTCACGCCCATGTGCAGGTCCCAGACCATCCTTTTGCGCATGTTTGTCGGCTCGCAACGTCGGTGGCGGCCGACGCAGGGCCGCTAATTTTTCTCGACATCGATCCGATCGGCGATTTCACCGTGGATCAGCCCGGAATGGTGCGCCAGCAGGATGAGCTGCGCATCGAGAGATTCGCCGGCGACAATCGCCCACTCAAGACGTCGCTCGGCCCGGTCGGCAGATGAAACGCTATTCGCGTCGATGAACTGGTCGCGACCCAGCATGCAGTAAGCGAAGAGTTCGGCCGCCTCGTCGAAGGCGTCTTGGCCGGTCCGCGTTTCCGGTCCGGCTTCTGTGCTGTGGAGCCGCAAAATCGTGAGCTTCACAGCCTCCGGAACGAGGGCCGGATGGAGTCCGGCCGTGCGCAGCGCGCGATCAACCGCCTTCAAGGCGGCCGAGCGGCCGAAGAGATTGAGCAAACCAAACATCGATGCAGGGTAGCAGGTTAGGTCGAAGGGCGCAGCCGGCTATCAGCGAGTGAAGTCTACGTTCGTATCGCTTACATGGTTACGCCGGCTTCTGATGCTCCGAGAAAGCGGCTGAAGGCAGCAGCTCTCGTGCGCGGAACTCCGTTCGTCACGCCTGGTCGCTGCTCCGAACCCGCAGCGCCCCGAAAAGGCGCCGGAGCGCAAAATGATCGCGCGATGCTGACGAGCGTGAACACGGCGCCCGTTTTCAGATTCTGCTCCAGCGTCGCATTCAGGCCAAAGCAATGCGGCGCACGATGTGGCAATTTTGCTCTGCCTCGTAATGTCGATGAGGCAAGCGCGTGGACCGAGCGCACAATTCGGTCTGCGCCTGCGTCTCGAACTTCCGCTCTATTCAGATGAGCCTTCGCCCTGCAGTCCTGACGCGCGCCGCAAAGCATCGTTGATGCGATCCTGCCAGCCCGGGCCATCTGCCTGGAAGCGGGCGAGCACATCCTGATCAATACGCAAAGACACCAGCTCTCTGGCTCCGGGCGTGATGGCCGGCGCCGCGGCCTTCGGCGCTTGCTTCTTAAAAACTGCCTCGGCAACCTTATGAGGGTCACTTGATGGTTTGCGGGTCGGCGGTTTCGACATGTATTCCTCCAGAATGGCCATCGCGCGCTCGTGGGATGTACTATGTTACGCATGTAGCCGCACGCCAGTAATCACAATGATCGTCAGGAAGCTCTATTCGTCATCGCCCGATATGATCACACGGGCTAAGCAGATCCTCCGGCCTTAGGATGCAAGCGTGGATCATGCGTTAACATCTACTCAAGACAGGGCGCGCCTTGAACGCATAGAGGCCGCTCGCGGCGGGGACGGAATCTGTTAGCGTCGGCGCGGCTGAGATCATCGTCGATCTTGAGTACTCGACGTCGCGCGCTATCGCGATGATGGTCCGCTGCGACTCGTGAGTTCAGAAGAAATCACTTCTGCAGCGACTACGATACTCGTAGAAAATTCGGCCAGCCTTTGGCGTTCTTCGGGACTAGGCACAATCACCAGGCTGATTGCCGCCATTACCAACGTTCCTCTAAATACAGGAGCAGCCGATCCCGCGCGGCCCGGAGAAACCTCCGAATCGGTGATCGCAAATCCTGCCCTTTTTATTTCGCGAATCTGACGGCGCTCGATCCACTTCTGCGCCTTGTGGAATCTCACGTCATGGCGGTGGAAAGGCTGCATGGCGACGATACGACCGTGCCCGTCCTGGCCAAGGGTAAAACCGACACTGGCCGCTGCTGGATCTATGTTCGCGACGACAGGCCCTTCGGCGGCGCCGGGCCGCCCGCGGCAATGTTTTACTACTCGCGCGACCGCCGGGGCGAGCACCCGCAGGGGCGTCTGGCGCGCTACTCCGGCATCCTGCAGGCGGACGCCTATGACGGCTACAACAGGCTCTATCTTGCAGGTCGCAAACGGGTCCGGTCAAGGAGGCGGCGTGCTGGGTGCACGCGCGCCGTCCCTTCTTCGCCATGGCTGATCTTGAGGAGAACGCGCGTCGCAAGGCTGCGGGCAAAAAGGAAATCCCTTTGCCGCCGATCGCCATTGCGGTCGTGCGCCGCATCGACGCCTTGTTCGAGATCGAGCGACCAATCAATGGAAAGTGCGCAGCCGAGCGCCTGGCGCGCGCCGCATGCAGAGCCAGCCGTTGGTCGACGATCTCCAGGCCTATATGCGCACTCAGCTCGCCCAGCTTGCCCGGGGACATGATCTGGCCAAAGCCATCAATTACATGCTCAAGCGTTGGGCCGCGTTCACACTGTTCCTTGAGGACGGGCGCGTGTGCTTGTCCAACAATGCCGCCGAACTTGGACTGCGCGGCATCGCTCTGGGAAGAAAGTCGTGGCTGTTCTGTGGATCCGATCGCGGCGGGCAGCGCGCGGCGGCCATGTACAGTCTCTGTCACAGCGAAGATGAACGGCGTCGATACGCAAGCCTGGCTCGCCGACATCCTCTCGCGCATTGCCGCTCACCCCGCGCATCGGCTTGATGAGTTGCTGCCCTGGAAATGGAGGCCGCAAGTCGCGAGCATCACCGCTCAGGCCGCCTGAAAAGCATTCACCACGGTTAGCCGCGAAGATCGAGCGCATCGGCTAGACTGCGGTCCAGGCCGGATGGGTACTTGGGCCAGAGTCCGGTCTGGAGGCTTAGCCAATCTGGCGCATAGTCTTGTGGACACTGCTCAATCATCTGCAATTCGCACCACTACCGAACCTCGTTTGCGGCCAGTATCGGTCCGAGTATGCGCTTCGCGCATCTCCTCGAAATCGTAAACACTGTCAATCAGCGGCTTGTAGTCGCCGGACTCGGCAAATCGGCGCAGTTCGAGCAAGTCCTCGAGCCGGCTCTTGGCCGGCCCCGAAATGGACCTCTTGGAGCCCCGATTGCCAGTCAACATGTCGGCGAGATCTCCGGCGATGGAAAGATAACGCCCACCTTCTCTGAGGACAGGCAGGCAATGCCTAAAGCTGCTTGCCGCTACTGTGTCGGCGATTACGTCCCAGCTTTGCCCAACATTGCTGAAGTTCTCTTTTGTGTAGTCGATGATGATATTGGCGCCGAGGGCCCGGACACGCTCGACATTGGCCGTGCTCGTAACCGCTGTCACATGCACGCCCATTTGTCTGGCCAATTGCACGAAAGCACTGCCAACCGCCCCTGAGGCTCCTATGACCAGAAGCATTTCTCCGGTCTTCAGCGCCGCCTTGCGGATATAATCGCGCGCCGTCATGCCGCCAAAGCACAGGCTAGCCGCGGCCTCGAAGGATTGATTTGCAGGCTTGCCAACAATCAAACCTGTTTCCTTGATGGCGGCGTATTGCGCGTGACCTCCCATCTTCGCGTCGAGGAATGCGACTACCGGGTCACCGGCACGAAACGAGGAAACTCTGCCGCCCACCGCTGCCACAAGTCCGGAAACCTCGGTTCCCAGGATCGGCTGGCGTGGGCCGAGAAACCCCAGGAAGAGTCGCCCGAAAGGGCCAAGCCCTCGCGGAAGGCGCAGCGCTCGAACCCGCGTATCACCTGAAGAGACGGTTGTCGCTCTTACGCGAATGAGCACTTCATCCGGCTTCAGCACCGGCGCCGGCACATTTTGCAAAGTCAGAAATTCAGGCCCGCCATAGCGATGGCAGGTCCAAGCTTTCATGGCCGTGGGATCGGTCATTCATTCTTCCAAACTTACAGTGTATATTCGAAGAATGTAAAACTTACATCGTAAGTTTGTCAAGAAAGGGCGCGATGGTCTCGTCTGCCAGGAAAATGAAAGGTCGCACTTCGCCAAGCCCGCTGACGCGGGCGAAGATCGTTGCGGCCGCTGTCACGCTTGCTGACGAACACGGCTTGGAAAGGCTCTCCATGCGTGGAGTCGCCAGTCGAGTGCGAGTGGAGGCCATGTCGCTCTATAATCATGTCGGCGGCAAGGATGACTTGATTGACGCCATGGTCGATTATGTCGTTGGGGAAATTGCGCCGTTGGCGCGAGATGCGCCATGGAAAGTAGCCCTGCGTCATCGCTCCCTGTCAGCCCATGAAGCGCTGACACGCCACCCCTGGGCATGCCCCCTGATCGGACTGCGCCTTAATGTCGGCCCTAACATGCTAGCGCATACTGAGGCCGTGCTTGCCTGCTTAGTTGAGGCGGGATTTTCCGTTGAAATGGCCGATCATGGGATGAACGCGATCGACAACCATGTCCGCGGATTTACACTTCACAAGCTGAATTTTCCGATACAGCCGAATGACTACGCGAAAGCCGCAGAGGAATACTTACCCCAACTGCCTCCCGAGACTTACCCGCACCTCCGGGCGCTGGCTCAAATGGTTATGAGCGGTGTCTATGACGGCCTAAACGATTTCTCGTTCGGCCTTGATTTAGTTCTCGACGGCCTGGAGAGGTCGCTTCTGAGCAAGGGCGCTGAATCTCTTTCGTCTGGATGAAGCCGATCACGCGCCGGCGGCGTAAACTCGGTCAAAGGAACGCACTCTTCAAGCGCACTCGACGTGAAGCCGACTGCGCTACAAGCAGATGGCCCTTGGCCGTTCCCTCCCGTCTTGCCGCAGAGCACGCGCAAGCTGCGCTGGTGTGTTGTCCGCAGTTGCATTTCATGGATCCGACGGGGGGACAACAGCAGGGGGCGCCTGAATTTGCGGCGGCGCAGCAGGCGCCGACTCAGGAGCAACTGGACGATTGTAATATGCCGCCGTGGCGATGACAGTGATGAATACAACCGCGACTAAGACTAACCAAACAGAGCGATTTACCACGTCGATTATCCTTTTCGACGCCCCCGGCCGCAGCTTAGACCGGCTAGGGAGGGGTAAACAACCCAGTCCAATTGAATGAGCACTGCGCGGGCATCCACAGGGGCGAGGCTCAAGACGCAATCCCCGCTGCGGGGGCGACACGACGACGATGAAAGCCATTATCAGCGTCAGCTTTTTATTCGACGATCCGCGCCCCCTTGCGCCACGAAACTTAGCCGGTGGTAAGCCGCGCCGTGTGGCAGTGGCGATAGTCCATCTCGATGTCGACCGCCGCGGTGAGTAAAAGACGAGGGAGGAGAGACGTCCAACTCCTCCCTTGATGTACCGCACACTAACGGGGCGCAATTCCGAACGGCGCTGTTGTCGAACAGCGATCTAATGAAGCTTGGAACGAGTGCTACTCGTCACCTTCAAGCGTGAGCCCTCTGGTAATATCTGCAGCACCCTTCTAAAGGCCTTCTAAAGGCTATTGTGCAGGCTACAACCATCTTACACTTTTACGTCGACTGCTATTAGATCAAAATAGTCCTTGCGGAGCCTCTGAAACTCAGCTTAGGTCGGCCCGCCGCATCACAGCGGACAAAGTGTCTGGCGAGTGGTAAGTGGCGCGAGATTTGAACAAAACATGTGGCGGACTTAGGGCGAGCAGTTGGCTCGTCCTATCGCTGCTTGTCTTCATTTCTCCATTCTTTGCTATCTCGCATCACTGGACAAAGCGCGACGACGCTCGGCAGCCAGCCGCGCAAGCCGTTTCCAGCAGCGTTGTCGCGGCTGCACGGCCGACCGCGCCCGGCAATGATTTCATAGCCATTCAGATTGACGGCAATTTCGTCCCGCCTCCTCGGTTCACACCTGAGTGCTCAGTTTCCCATTACCGCTGCTATCAAATTATCGAAGTCTCGGACTTCAACCCTCGCGCACCACCGCGCGGCTGACTTATCCCCGTTCGTCATTTGCTGAGCAGGGCGTAATTAAGCGCTCTCCTTTATAGCCGAGCGTGCGCCTGCGTGAGCGCCCGCCGGCATGCTGACGCACGTGGCCACATCTACATTCAATCATCACAGTAACGGCTCGAAGGCTGAAGGCCTTGCGACCGAACGAGCTCCTATTCCCAAATCAAGGGCAAAAAGTATGCTTCACACATCTCTCAGCCAGTTCATCTTGATGGTATCCGGCATAATTGCCGGCACACTCATCATCGCTGTTTTCTGGGCAAGCTTGGAGACTGTCTTACCAAAACTGAAGGGCTGTTTCGCGCACGTGGGCTGAGGCGGCTCGCGTGCATGCGCGTGTTGCGTTTGCCCGCGAACTATCGCCCAAATTAATGGAGGTGAATTTGTCATCAAAGCGCATTCACTGGCCGCATATGCTGACGGTCGGGGGAGCGAGCATCCTTGTGGCAACTGAGGTTACAGCACTCACATGGGCGGCCGGTTGGGCGCTCGGAGGCCTCCTCGGTTTGCCGCAAATATTTGCTCTGGGACTACAGTTGATTGGGGCGGGAATCGGCCTCACAGCGTCTTATTATTTTCTTCGAGCCGCGCTGCGAGTTGAGCCTGTAATCACGTTAAAGGCGCCTGACGAACAAGGCGGTCTCACACTGGGTGAAAAGCCCAACGGAAGTGAACCAGCCCGTTTATCCTGATATAAAATATGAGCGTCGGCCGCTGCCCCGGCCGCCTTCAGGGAGCCCTCCGCCAAACCGGCGGGGCGCTTTTCCGTGCGGCACAGTTTCACTCGAGCAGCGTAACTCGGGTCACCGTCGCACCTCCCGGGCCTCGCGAACCCTGCACACGAACCTTCATGCCGGGCATGACGGCTGCGCGATCAACAGATTCAATGCGGGTCACGGGCACGCCGGGATCAACAATGAGTTCAGATTGCCCACCGGGAAATGTCACCGTGAGCCTGTTACTGTCGCCGACCAGTGCGGTCCCGGTCACCGTCGCGTTTGTCATGGTCCGGCTGTTTGCACCGTCCATTGGGCGCTGACCCTCACCGGTTCCTCGAAGGGCTTCCGGGTAAATGCGAACCTCGATAGAATGGAGTCTCCCGTCTGCGTCTCGGGCGGCTGCCGAGGCCACGAAATCGTTTGGCTTGATGTCGGATATGGTCACTTTCCTATTCCTCAAGACAAGCAACTTGGGGGCCATCGTGTAAGTCTCGACGGCCTTTGTGTCGTCAAGAATCACCGAAAGTTCTGTCCCAACCGCCGCCACAGTGCCGAACACGTTTATCGGACTGCTGGTCTGAGCCAGTGCAGAGGATGTGGAAATGATGAAGGCGGCGAATAAACTGAGTTTCATTGATGCTCCTCGGTTTCGCGCAATTAGTCAGGGGCGGTACCGCCTTTGAGGAGGAGGAGGTACCTCGGCGGTTTCTTCCAGCTGATCTGAAGGACTGCCTTTGGGCCTTGGAATGACCGAGGAAGAGGCAGTTTAGCCACCGGCCCCTGGAACTCAATTCCTCCGCCCCAGCCTTTCTCCATGCTTGCGAGACCGTGCAGGCCCGCCCGGGCGGCAGGACACATAGCGGGCCGGGCAAAACAGGTGCGGGCGATGTACGAGAAGTTCTTTGAGACACAAAGGACCTGCTATCACCCGCACCGCTACTCAATTAAGGCCTAAGCGATGAGTGTGCCTGCCCCGGGGGGGCAAATCGTTATTTTAGTTCCATCCGGTAAGATGATCGTGTAGCAACCGCTCCCGCCTCCGCCTCCGCCTCCGCCTCCGCCGCAGAGTTTCGGGAAAATCTTACAGGCTATATCGATGATGTCTCCAGCGGTTACGGAGACCGATCTCGCACTTAACGTGATCTCTGATGCCGGACCTATGACCGCACTGCCGTCTTCGAAGTCGACGCGGACCATTTCTGGAAGGGTGCGAAATCGACCGGCCGCGTTCGAATGTTCCTCGCGAGATGCAGAACCGGCGTCCCGGGATGCCGACCCGCCCGAAGATTCCTTTGCATTTGCCATGATTTCCTCCTTTGCCGTCTAAGCAGTGAGGTGGTCGGCAATATAGCCGACGGTGATCAGCATCACTCCCAGAAAAAAGAAATAGCAAGAGCAAATTTTCTCATCCTATCGATCGCGGTTCGGCGACGAACTTAAGAATAGTTGTTGGGTAAAATTCAGCCAAACGCAAAACAGATACTTGTAGTCGAGGCGCGGATGACCCTGTCTCAGTTCATCCGCAAATCCTGAAGGGGTGAATAGCCCCGAGTTTTTTAGACACCCTCGGTGCTCATTTTTTGCTGCCGTTCGAATTCGATAGGCGACAGCATTCCGTTTCTGACATGCTTTCGTTTGGGATTGTAGAACATCTCGATGTAGTCGAACACGTCCTGTCTTGCCTCGGCGCGGGATTTGTAGTTCTGGCGCCTTATACGTTCGCGCTTGAGCAGGTTGAAGAAGCTTTCAGCGACGGCGTTGTCATGGCAGTTCCCGCGCCGGCTCATTGAATGCTGCAAGTTGTGAGCCCGCAGGAATGACGCCCAATCCATGCTGGTGAATTGAGAGCCCTGGTCGGAGTGGATCAGCACCTTGTCTTTCGGCTTCCTGCGCCAGACGGCCATCAGCAAGGCTTGCAGGACAACGTCTGTCGTCTGGCTGCTTTGCATGGACCAACCGACGATGCGGCGGGAGTAAAGGTCAATGACAACGGCCAAATAGGCAAAGCCTTCCAGCGTTCGGATATAGGTTATGTCCGTGACCCAGACGCGATCAGGTTCCAGCACGTCGAACTGGCGATCCAGCGTATTGTCGACGACCAGAGACGGCTTTCCGCCATACAGTCCAGGCCGGCGCTTGTAGCCAATCTGGGCCTTTATTCCGGCCAGTTTGGCCAATCGTGACACCCGGTTCGAGCAGCATGTCTCGCCCTGCTCGACCAGGTCATCTTGCAGTTTGCGATAGCCATAGACCTTGCCGCTCTCCTTCCAGGCCTTGCGGATGAGTTCGGTCTGGCGAACATCTTCCAGCGCCCGCTTGCTCAGCGGGTTGTTCAGCCAGGCATAAAAACCACTGGGATGGATGCGAAGACACCGGCACATCGTTCGCAGAAAACCGCGAGCGATGCTCGACCACGAACGCGTATCTCACTTTGCATCCTTGGCGAAATACGCGGTGGCTTTTTTTAGGATGTCGCGCTCCTCGGTGACCCGGGCCAGCTCGCGCTTCAATCGCCTGATCTCGGCATCCCGATCATCGCCGGATAACCCTGCCGTCCTGGCGAACTTCTTCTTCCACCCGTAAAGCGAATGCTGGCTCACGCCCAAACGCTGCGAAACCTCCGCTACCGGATAGCCACGTTCAACGACCTGCGCCACCGCGTCGCGCTTAAACTCCTCAGTGAAGTTGCCTCTGCCGAACATCGAGCCCGCGCGTCGCACGGACCTCGTGAGAGTAAATCAAAGCGGGCTTCGTAATAGGGAGGGAGAAAGGGCTCTCTCCTATGTCAAACCCGCTTCCCCCTGATCTGATGACCCCTGCAGAGCGCATTGCTGAAATCGGCCGCCTTCTCGCCGCCGGCCTGATCCGTATGCAGGCGCAAAAGTCGAGCACTTTATCTGCCGCCGGCGGAGACAGTTCATTCGACATTCTTGCCATGAAGAGCGGACGTGGTCGTCGCAAACCACGCAACCGAGTTGGAGGGTGCTGATGCCAGGGGCGACGCAAAAGATCGAGACAGCGCCAGCACGAGGGGAAGGGACCGCCGCCACGGACGCGAGCGTTCTCCAGCAGCTCGCGGCGCTCAAGCAGATGAAGGTGACCGAGCTGAAAGAAAAGTGGCAGGCGCTCTTCGGCACACCTGCGCCGAACAACAGCCGGAGCTTCCTCGAATTCAGGCTCGCACATCGCATCCAGGAACTGACCTATGGCGGTCCGTCGCGAGAAACGCGGCGCATGCTGGACCTTCTGGCCGATGAGATCGAAGGCAAGGTCAGCCGCAAGGCGATCATCGCGGATTCCCGCAACCCCGTCATCGGGACGCGGTTGGTGCGCGAATGGGACGGGACCGAACACACGGTCACCGTGATGAAGGACGGCTTCGATCTGCGAGGGCGACGCTTCAAGTCGCTCTCGGCCGTGGCGCGATCGATCACCGGCACCCAGTGGAACGGCTATCGCTTTTTCGGCCTGCGCGAAGCCCGGAGGGACCGATGAGCAGACCACCGGCTTCGATCATCGCGATGCCGCGTAGGCTGCGTTGCGCAATTTACACCCGCAAATCGAGCGAGGAAGGACTCGAGATGGAGTTCAACTCGCTGGACTCCCAGCGGGAGGCCTGCGAATCCTATATCGCCAGCCAGAAGGCGGAGGGCTGGTCCGCCATCCGCGAGGGCTATGACGACGGCGGCCATTCGGGCGGGACGCTGGACCGGCCAGGCCTGAAACGCCTCCTCGCCGATGTCGAGGCGGGGCTGCTCGATGTCATCGTTGTCTACAAGATCGACCGGCTCAGCCGCTCATTGATGGACTTCACAAAACTCGTCGAGATATTTGATCGCAATCAGGTGACGTTCGTCTCGGTGACGCAGGCGTTCAACACCACGACCTCAATGGGCCGTCTGACGCTGAATATCTTGTTGAGCTTCGCGCAATTCGAGCGCGAGGTGATCGGGGAGCGCATCCGCGACAAGGTCGCCGCTTCGCGCAAGCGCGGCATGTGGATGGGCGGCTATGTGCCGCTGGGCTACGACGTCCGCGACCGCAAGCTGGTGATCAACGAGGCTGAGGCCGCCACGGTCAGGATGATCTTCGAGCGGTTCGTCACCATCGGTTCAGCGACGATATTGACGAGGGTGCTTGTGGGGGAGGGCGTGCGCAACAAACGCGGCAAGCAGATCGACAAAGGCTTCCTCTACAAGCTCATCAACAACCGGGTGTACATCGGCGAGGCGGTTCACAAGGGCACTGCCTACGACGGCGAGCATGAGGCGATCATCAGTCGAGATCTCTGGGGCAAGGTGCACAGCATCCTGCAGCAGAGCCCGCGACTGCGCGCGTCGAACACGCGGCGCCAGACGCCGGCTCTGCTGAAGGGCATTATCTTCACCAACACCGGCGCGGCGATGACGCCCACGGCGACAAAGAAGGGCTCACGGCTATATCGCTACTACACCTCTATGGACCTGATCCGGAATCGGGCAACCAGCGACGCCGCAGGGCCGCTGCGCTTGCCAGCCGGGATGGTCGAGGAGGCGGTCGTGAGCGAAATCCGCCGCATGATCCGCGCGCCGGAGGTGGCTGCCCGGGCGATCGAGGCCTTCCGAAAGGAGAGCCCCGCGGTCGACGAGCAGGCGATCATCTCGTCACTCGGGGAGTTCGATCAGCTTTGGGCGTCGCTGTTTCCGGCCGAGCAGGCGCGCATCGTCCACCTGCTTGTCGAGCGCGTCACTGTCGACGGCGGCGGCATCGCCGTCGACCTGCGCAACGATGGACTGGGATCAGTCATTCGCGACATGATGGCGTCCCGCCAAACAGAGGCCCGCGCATGACGAGCGCCTCCAACACCATTCGCGTCGTCATTCCGCTGACAGTCAGAAAACGCAACGGCCGGCCGAAGATCCTGCCGCCCGAGGATGCTGGTATGGCCAGTGGCAGGGCGCAGGATCCGCATGTCCTGCGCGCCATCGCACGCGCGTGGAGCTGGCGGCGCAAAGTTGAAGCTGGGGAGTATTCAACCAACGAAGATATTGCAGCGGCCGCGCGTGTCTCCGATCAATTCGTCAGCCGGATGATACGGCTCGCTTATTTGTCGCCCGATGTGCTTGAACGTCTCGTGATCAGACGCGTGCCGCTGGCGCTGTCGCTGAATGACCTGTGCGCGATTGCCGAACGGCCGTGGGCGGAGCAACTGGGATCTGTTTCCCCTCCAACATGAGAATAGGCAGCTTTCGGTGCAAAGACGGCT
>JAUXWZ010000067.1 GCA_030684835.1 Beijerinckiaceae bacterium | reverse complement strand
CTCTCTAGAATTCTGCCGAGTCATGGCTTGCGCCCCGCGAGCCTCCGGCCCATTGGGCCAAATTTATGACTTTCGTCACTCCGGTTGCCGTTGAAGCGGCCAGCACACTCGCCGTAATCGCCGCATCCCGCGAGCCGCTATTGTTCCTAGACGAACATCTCAAAGTGATTGCAGCCAGTGGTTCCTTCTGTCGGGATTTTCAGATCGAGCCCGCGAGCATACCCGGCCGGGCGCTTTCTGGACTGGGATCTGGTGAATGGGGCCCGCCACAACTGAGTTCCCTGTTAAAGGCGACTGCCTCAGGCAACGCTCTTGTCGACGCCTACGAGATGAATTTGATCCGCAAGGATCAGCCAACACGATGCGTGTTGTTGAGCGCCACGAAACTCGATGATGGCGACAAGGGCCGCATCAGGCTGCTTTTGGCGATCACGGACGTCACGATGGCCCGCGCGGAATCCCGTGAGAAAGACGACCTCATTCGTGAGAAAGGCATTCTCCTCCAGGAGGTGCAGCACCGCGTCGCCAACAGTCTTCAGATCATCGCCAGCCTGCTCATGCAGAGTGCGCGAATGGTGCAGTCGGTTGAAGCAAGGGGTCATCTGCAAAACGCACATCACCGCGTCATGTCGATTGCCGCTGTGCAACGCCATCTGTCTCTCGTCCGCGTGGGAGACGTGCCTTTGCGGCCCTATCTCACGCAATTATGCGAAAGCTTGGGCGCCTCAATGATCCATGATCAAAAGCGGTTATCAATCGTGACGACCGTGGACAATAGTTCCACCAACGCCACCGCGTCGGTCAGCCTTGGGTTGATTGTCACTGAATTGGTGATCAATGCGCTGAAGCACGGTTTCCCCGACCACCGGGCTGGCACAAT
The DNA here is from genome assembly GCA_030684835.1 of Beijerinckiaceae bacterium. Lineage (GTDB taxonomy): Bacteria > Pseudomonadota > Alphaproteobacteria > Rhizobiales > Beijerinckiaceae > Terripilifer. The sequence goes on along the minus strand of JAUXWZ010000067.1, from coordinate 66,032 downwards.
CTACGTCGATTATAGCGCGGTCGGGCCCCAGTGGGCGCTCACAGTCAAAGATGACGGCGTTGGTATGCCTGTTGAGCATCTTAAACCGGGTCTGGGCACGGGTATCGTTGAGGCCCTAGCTGGCCAATTAGACGCCACAGTCACCACTACCGACGCGCGGCCTGGCACAAGTGTAACTGTTATCCGCAATGGAGCGTCCGGGGCCCATCCCTCTTCGTAGGAGAGGTAAAGCTCTCAGCAGCAGGGACCTTTGCGCGTGTCCCCCGTTGGACTCCCATCAGTGGATAATCATGCCTGATCTAAAATTTATCATTCTGGTCGTTGAAGACCAGCCAATTATCCGCATGGGGGCCGTGGCGCTGGTGACCGAAGCCGGCTTTGAGGCTCTAGAGGCAGGTAACGCCGAAGAAGCAATCAAGATTCTTGAATCGCGGACCGACATCAAACTGGTGTTCACGGACGTCGATATGCCCGGCACGATGGATGGGCTCAAGTTGACGCACTACATCCGTAACCGCTGGCCGCCCGTAAAGCTGTTGGTCGCGTCGGGGAAAACAATTCTCGAGGAGAGCCAGTTTCCAATTTGAGCAAGGTTTTTTTCCAAGCCATACAGCGATCAAACGATCATCGAAGCCATCACCGCGTTGCTCGGCGAGCCCGACGCCTGATTGCGCGTCCCAGTCGCAACGCCAATCATCACTAGGGGGACGTTCCACGCAAAGGGCGCCTGAATTGATCAGGACGTTCGCAGGTTCTTCAATCGCAAGTGCGGCCCTGTTATTTCGAGAACGCCAGTCTCCTTCATTGTTCGCAGCGCGCGATACAACGCCTCGTGCGTCAGGCCCATCTCGGCCGCCCAGTCCTTTCTGGGTTGTGAAAGGATGAGCGTTCCGCTGCTGCCTTCTGTCTCGATGAAATGAATAATCCGGTCGGCGGCCGACCGCAGCGCCAGTCGCTCGCTATGCGCCCGGACCCGGCGCAATTCGTTGCTGAGGTGGCGCACCCAAAGCCCACGAATCTTTTCATGGTCAAGGACCGCGCGAAAGCTGGCGACGGGAATCGGCAGAACGCGCGTGCGCTCGGCGGCGACGCCGTCGCAATGGTAGGCTGGTTGTTCAAGACTCGCTTCCGCCAAAAAGCCGCGCCGCGCCCGCTGCAAGACAACCTCGAATCCCGCCGGGGACTGGCGCAACAGGCGAGCCTCGCCGGACACAATGTAGAACATGAATCTGGGAGCATCGCCGCGGCAGAACAATGGCTCGCCTTTCGCGCATACCCTTTCCACTACGCGTTGACGAGCGGACGCATCCAGCAGGGGGAGAAAATCGGATGGCTCCATCGACAACGCCTTGCGTTCGTATGATCTCAATCATACGCCTGTCCCCCACCTTATGCTAGAAAGGCGACTGCATAAGAAGGGAAGCAACATGCGCCAACTCGTCATTGCGGCTGTAGCGGCCACCCTCTCTTGGGGCGTGGGCGCTGCGATCGCACAGCACAATCATTCCCATTCAGATCATTCACATTCAGCATCCCCGGCGCCTTCATCTGCACATTCGGAGCATGCCGCTCCGGCGTCAGACACCCGCGAATTTGTGAAGTTTCCCGAGAAGCTCGTTGAGCACACGCTGGCCAACATGCGCGACCATCTGCTTGCGCTCCAGGAAATTCAGGAACAACTCGGTCTGGGGCGCCCAGATGCGGCTGCGAAGATTGCCGAAGCTCGCCTGGGCATGTCATCCCTCAGCCTCCACGGAGCGCACGACGTGGCGAAATTTATGCCGAAGGGAATGCAGGATGCTGGAACAGCAATGCACAGAGCCGCCAGTCAGTTAGCAATCGTGGCTACGGATTCCGGCGTTACGGGTGACATGAAACCCGTGTTTTCGGCTTTGGCGAATGTGACTTCAGCGTGTGTCGGATGCCACGCCGGATATCGATTCAAATAGGCTTCGGGCAAGCGGCCTGACCGGCGTCAGCCCCTAAAAAAGCCCCCAAATCCACTCCGTAATCGCGACGCCAAAAATCACCAGCGCGACGTTCCACGCAAAACCGATGGCCGCGAGTACGGCGCCGGCGATAATCGCCAGCCCGTCCTTCTCCATGATGCCGAACGCGAACACCACGACGGCGAACGCGGGGCCCTGATTGCCGAAGGGTACGGGCAGCAGCAGCGTGACGCCCATAATGAGCACGAGCAGGCCGACGATGGTCATCGCCGCGCCCTCCGTGAGCGCGTGCAGGCGCGGGCGCAGCAGGCGTTCGAGCGACTGCATCCACGAGTCGAGCTTTTTCACGATGGCCAGTAGCGCGCCCCGGGGCAGCGCCTGGCGGCGAATCCAGCCCGGCAGCGCTACGGTCTGCTGACCGCGGATCATTTGCACGGCGACCAGCATCAGCGCCACGCCGAAAACGAGGCCAGTCGGCAGGCCGGGAATGGGAATGAACGAGGGCAGGGCGAGCATCAGCAGGATGAGACCGTGGCCGGAGCGGCCCAGCGAGTCCACCATAGCGCCGACCGTGAGGCGATCTACCGCCTCAGTCGCCTCTATCAGCCGCCGCAGCGCCTTGCGCGTTTCGCCGCCGCTCAAGGCGTTCTGCGCCGGTTCCAACATCCCGATACTCCGTTGCGCGCCAACGCTGCGCGATCCGAACCAAAGCACTCAGTCTGTGCTTAAAAGTTCGGCTCTTACAAGCCGTTCCGTCTGGCTCAACCGCGAGCCGATGTCCATTTCAGTGACGGTGATTCCGTTGGCGGCGAAATCCTCGACAATCCGGGCGATCATGTCCTGCGGGCCGGGCTCGGCAAGGTCGCTGGCCATGATCTCCCCCGCATAAAGCGCAAGATCGTCACCTTCATAGCCCATCAGCTGGCCTGCCCAAAGGCCGATGAAGAAATTGCGGCGCTCGATCACTGAGTCGCGCGAATTCCGATCCAGAACATCCATTCGGTCCTCCCTGGCGTCCTGCGCCATGGCTGTTGACATGCTCATTACGAAGAACTCCCCCGGTCGGATTGCGCGCTCCGCAAAGCAACGGAGAGGGCATTAAGCCTCTCGATTCCGGCTCAGTTAAGGTCAGTCCGCGCCCGATTTGCGGCAGGGCTGCGCCGGGGCGCGCAATGTGGGCGGTCTGGAAGGGGGCTTTCGTTCACTTTGCCGCAGGAAAGCAGTCGCGGCGGCGCCTCGCCCTTGCTAAGACAACGGCCAACGTAACGAAGGACCCAGCAGGATCATGGCGGACAACGGGGAGCGTGGGCTCCAGGGGCTTATCGCCCATCTCGTCGAAGCGGGCTATGACCGCGCCGAGCCGGAGATCCTCCAGCCGGCGCGTGTGTTTCTCGATCTGGCGGGCGAGGACATCCGAAGCCGCCTCTACGTGACGTCGGACGGGGCGGGCGCGGAATTATGCCTGCGGCCCGAGTACACCATCCCCGTATGCCTCGATTATCTGGCCTCCAGCGCGGCGGGCCGGTCTGCGAGCTTCTCGTATTTTGGCCGCGTGTTCCGCATCCGCGCCAACGGGCCGGGGGAGTTTTATCAGGCGGGGATGGAAAGCTTCGGCCGCACGGATCGCGAGGCTGCCGACGCTGAAATTCTGTCACTGAGCCTGGAAGCCGCCGAAAAGAGCGGGGCTGGCGCCCTGCAAATCCGTTTTGGCGACGCGGGCCTGTTCTCGCGCCTGCTTGAGGCGCTCAACCTCTCCCCAGTGTGGCTGCGGCGCATCCGCCGCGCCCATTCGCGCGGAGTATCGCTCGCCGAGCTGGTGAAGAGCGCGGACAAGGTGGACGGCGCCGATCATTCTGGCGTGCTCGCCGCGCTGGAGGGCGTCGATCGCAAGGGCGCCCGGGCGCTGGTGCAGGATCTGCTCTCCATTGCCGGCATCTCGTCCGTCGGCGGCCGCAGCTCCGCCGAGATCGCCGAGCGCTTTCTGGAGCAGGCCTCGCTGCAGGGCGGGGCGGGCTTCTCGCAAGAGAAGCGTCAGGTCATCGAAAGCTGGCTCGCCGTGTGCGGCAACCCGGACGCGTCGTCGCGCCAGCTGCGCATGCTGGCGCAGGACGCGGGGCTCGACTTGCGCGCGCCGCTGGACGCCTTTGACGAGCGCTTGGGCTTTATCGCTGCGCGCGGGCTTGATGTGAACGCGCTCGATTTCGCCGCTGGCTTTGGCCGCAACCTCGATTATTACACGGGCTTCGTTTTCGAGGCTCATGACACCCGCCGCACCGACGGGCGTCCCGTTGTCGGCGGCGGGCGTTATGATGGCTTGCTGCGCACGCTGGGCGCTACCGAAGACATCCCCGCCGTCGGCGCCGCCATCTGGTGCGAACGCCTCACTGACCCTACCGCCGGAGCCGCCGAATGAGCGACGCACCCAACGCGGCGCTCACGCTCGCCGTCCCCTCCAAGGGCCGCCTGCAAGAGAACGCCTTCAACTTTTTCGCCCGCGCAGGGCTCAAGCTCATGCAGGGCCGCGGCGCGCGCGATTATCGTGGTGTGTTGCGTGAAATCCCCGGCGTCGAAATTGCGTTTTTGTCCGCATCCGAAATCGTCTCACAGCTTGCCTCCGGCGCCGCGCATCTGGGCGTCACCGGCGAAGATCTCGTGCGCGAGACGATGGCCGACGCCGACCACAAGGTTGAACTGCTGACCCCGCTGGGCTTTGGCCACGCCAATGTCGTTGTCGCCGTGCCGCAGGCGTGGATCGACGTGCGCACGATGGCTGACCTCGAAGACGTGGCGGCTGCGTTCCACGCGCGGCGCGGCCAGCGCATGCGCGTCGCCACCAAATACGTGAACCTGACGCGCCGCTTCTTCGCGCAGATGGGCGTCACTGATTACCGCATCGTGGAATCTCTTGGCGCCACAGAAGGCGCGCCCGCCGCGGGGCAGGCCGAACTTATCGTCGACATCACCACCACCGGCGCGACGCTGGAAGCCAATGCGCTGAAGGTGCTCGACGATGGCGTGATGCTGCGCTCGCAGGCCAATCTCGTCGCCTCGGTCAACGCGCCGTGGAGCTCGCCGACGCTGGCGCTTGCCCGTGCAATCCTCTCGCGCATCGCGGCGGAAGAAGAAGCTCGCACCACACGCCGCGTGCGCGCCCGCGTTGCGGATGTGGCGGAGACGGCCCGGCTTGCCGGCGAGACGTTTGGCGCCCGCGCTTTGCTGGGCGTCGATGGCCCGGCGCTCGAACTCGTCTGTCCCGCGGACGAGATTGGGCCGCTGGCTGATTGGCTCATCGCGCGCGGCGCGCAGCACGTCACCGTGTCATCGCTCGATTACGTCTTCAGCGCGCGCAATCCGCTCTACGAAAAACTCGCCGCCCGCGTGGCGTGATCGTGGTCGAAGGCGACCATCCACTCTAGGTGAAAGCTGCCAGGCCTTTTTGCGCCCTTGGTCTGCCGTGGATGCTGGCCTTTGCCGGCATGACGCGGTTGGGCGCCCCATCGGCCGAGCGTCACGTTCCGCCGCACGCCTTGCTTGCGCCCCAACCCTTGGGCACATTGCGCGTGCGCTGGCACAAGCAGCGCGCAGGAGACGATTCGTGACAGGGCCCATTTCCCGCCGCATGGTTTTGGCAGGCGCGCTCGCCGCCCCTTACGTGACGCAGGCCTCAGCGGCTGCTGACGACAGCATGATCGGCGAAATGCTGATCCTGGGCTTCAATGGATCGACGCCGGAGGCCGCTGGCGTGCAGGGTCTTGCGCGGCATCTCAATGCTGGCCGCGTCGGTGGGGTTTGCTTTCTCGGCTACAACGCGCGTACGCGCGCCGGCATCGAGGGCATTGCGAAAGTCTTCCAGTCGAGCGCGGCGCGCACCAAGCCGTTGATCAGCGTGGATCAGGAAGGCGGCGCCGTTCAGCGCCTTGGCGCTCGCTCCGGCTATGACGCGATCCCCACGGCGCAGGCTCTTGCCAAGCGCGGCTCGCCCGAGGAGGCGTATGGCGTTTATCAACGCATGGCGCGCACGTTGCGCGCGGCCGGGTTCAATCTCAATCTCGCGCCAGTAGTTGATCTTGGCTTCGAGCCAAGAAATCCTGTTATCGCCAAATGGGGCCGCGCCTATGGCCCCGACGGCGCAACCGTCGCGCGCTATGCGACGGCCTTCGTGCAAAGCCATCGGGCTGAGCGCGTGCTCACGGCGGTGAAGCATTTCCCCGGGCATGGCTCGACGCTGGGCGACAGCCACGAACGACCCATTGATCTGGCGCCGACATGGCGGCCGGACGAACTCGAACCGTTCCGCCGCATGGCGCGCGCAAACACGCTCGACATCGTGATGAGCGGCCATCTCACTCACGCCAAACTCACTGGCGGTGAGCCCGCTACGTTGTCGCGCGTAGCGATCGAAGGTCTGCTGCGCCGCGACATCGGCTTTCAGGGCGCCGTGATGACGGACGATCTCGACATGGCCGCGATCCGCTCCACCTATTCGCTCGCCGACGCAGTTGTGCGCGCCATCGCTGCGGGCAATGACATCATTCTGTTGTCGAATTCATTGAAGCCCGACCCGAACCTGCCCGTGGCTCTTATCGCGGCGGTCAAGGAAGCGGCCGCATCGGGCCGCATTCCAAGGGGTCGCATCGAGCAATCAGTCGAACGGATTGCTCGGCTTAAGGCGCGCGTGTGACGCTTGGCGCGCAGGCGTTAGCCTTCCAGCCCGCCCATGTGCTTTTGGGCATAAAGCTGAATGCCCAGCGTCTTGATCAGATTGATCTGCGTTTCAAGGAAATCGATGTGATGTTCCTCATCGCTCGCCAATTCTTCAAACAGCATCTTTGAAACGCGATCATTGACGGTGTCGCAATATTGCGCGGCTTCAAGATAAAGCGCGCGCGCTTCCATTTCGGAAACAAGATCCGCGTCCATGATCTCTTCGATGGATTGCCCGATCTTCAGCGGATCGAGATTCTGCATATTGGGAAAGCCATCGAGGAAGAGAATGCGGTCGACGAATTTGTCCGCATGCCCCATTTCTTCAATGGATTCTGCGCGCCACTGCTTGCCCAGATCCTTAAAGCCCCAATTGTCGAGTAGGCGGTAATGCAGCCAGTATTGGCTGATAGCCGTCAATTCGCTCCGCAGTCCGCGGTTCATGTAATCGAGGACTTTTGGATCGCCGCGCATATCAAACTCCGAAGCCAATAAGGAAGAAACACATCAGCTGCGCCCATGCGCCAGCCCCTCGGGAAACATAATCCGAGGCGAAAGGTTCAGTTCCGATGCGAATTATGCTTCGCCGTTCAGCACAGCTTCAGGCAAGTCTTCGTCGGACAGCGCAAGTGAACAGCATGCGCCCGAGCTTTTCATAATGTCGCGAATGGTGCGGGCGCACCGTCCGCATTGCGGTGAGCAGCCGAGACAACCGTAGACTTCGCTCACCTTACGGGGAGCACATTGAGTTTCCACGACGTCGCGAACCTGCTTCTCTGACAGGATATTGCAGGAACAAACGATCATCGCGCTCCCTCAGTTTTTAAAGGTTCTAAAATACTATTGATTTCAATATCTTATACCGCATTTTCAGCCTCGTTGTAAACCTCTACGTGTCTTTTCATGCGGAGAGTCTGACTGGCGCCGTCACATGAGGGTGCGAAATGATCACGCGCCGCGATTCATCGATGGCGGCGCGCACGTCTGCGGTATCGGCGGCGCCAAATTGCGAGGTCGCGGCTGTTTGCTCAAGCCGCTGAAGTTGATCCAGCAACGCTTGCCGGGCCATCTGATGAGCAGAAGGAGCCAGACGGCGAAGCGTTTCAGCCAATGCTAAGATGATGGCGGGTTGGCCAGCTCCTGCCTGCCTTATCTGGTTGAAGGCCGCGCCGATGAGCCCGGTAAGGTCGCTGCGATCCGCGATGACCCGGACTTCCCCCGCTTCATCTGCCAGAAAATGGGGCGGCAATCGTCTTTCGAAAATATTCTCGAGCGTGGAGCCAATGCGGTCAATCACCGTTGCGGCCGTAAACGGATCGTTGATCCCTGGCGAGAGGCTTCGCAAGCCAATCTCTACAAGCTGGCGAAGGCCATGTTCAAGGTCTTGCGCGGATGTGCGGGTGGACCCGATGACGGCGGTTTTCCTGATTTCATCAGCAAGAGTCTCGCCACCTTCCGCGCCGTCCCAAACCTCCACATGCGTGCCGTTTGCGAGTACAAAATGACCTGCGCGAACGTTCAAGCGGATGATGACATCGTGTTTGCTGGCGAGCTTCACAAGTTGCTCATAATCGATCAACTGAATGTATCCAGCGCGCCCCAACGAAATACTCGAACATTGCCGGTCGCCCATCGATACTGGCTCGGGGTCATCATCACCTGCTTCTTCATCCAATATATCGCGAATGTCGGTAAGCAGAGACTCGCACACCTGCTCGACGAGATTGTCTGCGATGACTGAACGCGCGATCTTGTGGACATAGAAAAGAAGCGCAAAGACACAGGCGATCGTCATCAGGCTTGCAACAGTGACCGCGGCGTGAGGGATTCCTTCATCCCCCAATTCGTCATTAAGCGTGCGCATGACAATGACAACGTAAAGGGTTGTCCCGAGGAAAAGGCCGAGCACGAACTGGATCTGTCGGTCGCCCATGAAATACGCGATGAGCCTGGGCCCCAGTTGACTGGCGGCAGTCGTAAGAATGACGATCGTGACAGACACCACGAGCGACGTCATCGTGATCAAGCCTGACAGAAACGCTGCGAGAAGATTGCGCGCCGTCGAAGCATCACCGCTGTAGAGCCACCAGGCGGAATCGCCCGCCAGATCTCGCACCACCCCGCCATAGCTCAATGCGACGTAAGCAAGCAAAGCTGCGCCAACCGCCATCAGGGCGGGAAGCAACCATAACTGAGCGCGAATATGCGCGACGATATTCCGGAGCCGAACCATCGCCGATAACGGTTAAGCCCGTGATTTTGATCCATCGAACTCTTGTGCGCTTGCGCACATCGGGGGGCGCAAATCGCATCTAATCTCCAATTCATCGGCGGCGGACATCGCGGCCAGGACGCAGAAAACGGAGAGATCAGATGAACGCTTTTTCGAAGAAGGCCCTCACCGGCGCGATTGGCGCCATTGCTCTGGCCGGCGCCATGGCCGCCTCTGCGGCCCCCGCCGAAGCGCGCGGTGGACGCGGCGCGGCCTGGGTTGCTGGCGGATTAGCCGCTGGTCTGGTCGGCGCAGCGATCGCATCGAATGCTTACGCCGGACCGTCCTACACCTACGCGCCCTCCTATGCCTACGCGCCTTCCTGCTGGCGCGAAAAGCAGCCGGTCTTTAACCGCTACGGCGATATCGTCGGCTATCGCAACATTCGCGTTTGCAACTGAACGCAGCCGCACCGACGCATAACCTCCAAAATCCAAAAGCCCTCCGCGTTTGCCCCCCGCGGAGGGTTTTTCGTTGCGCAGCGCGCGTTGCTCAATAGACTGCGCGCCAACAAGCGAACATTCCGGAGCCATACATGCTGAGCCTGCGCATCATCCTCGCCCTCGTCGTTTCTGGTCCGCTGATTGTTGAGCCTGTGTTGGCGCAGCAATCGGTGCAGGACACTGCGCGGGCCCGTGCGCGCCAGATGGATCAGCAGCGTGAAGCGGAACGCAAGCGTGGTCTGGAGAAGCGTTTTCCGGTGGGTGTGAGATGGGTGCTGGAGGACATCGGCGGCAAGCGCCCGCCAGCTGGCGTTGAAGCCACGTTGCGCGTTGACTCGACGTACCGCGCATCCGGCTCCGCGGGCTGCAACGCGTTTTCGTCTGCGATGTACCCCGCGCGCGAACAAACGTTGATGCCCAGTACGCCGGCGTTGACCCGCCGAACCTGCCCGGCGCCAGTGATGGCGTTCGAGCGCGCATATCTTCAGGCGCTTTATTCGCGCCCGAACTGGGATCAGATCGGCGACTCTCTGATCCTCAAGTCCCGCGCCGGCGTCCTGCGCTTCCGCCGCTCGCTCTGAGGTTAAGCGATTGCGAGATAGCGTGGCGACGAAACTCCGTCGTCGCCCGTCTGCATGTCGATCCGCACGTCATGCAACTCTATGAGCGTACTGCGGTGACCGATCGACACGATGGTGGCCTCGGGTAATTCCTGACGCAGCATTCTATAGATTTCGCCTTCGAGTTTTTCGTCGAGCGCGGACGTTGCTTCATCAAGGAATAGCCAGTCGGGCCTATCGAGCAGGGCGCGTGCGATGGCGAGACGTTGCTGCTCGCCGCCAGACAAGCGCTGCCCCCAATTGTCTTCGGTATCGAGTTGATCGACGAATGAGCCCAGCTTCGTCGCATTCAAGGCGCGCACGATCATTTCATCGCTATAAGCCCCGATGAGACCTGGATACGTTACGGCCGTGCGTAGCGAACCCGTAGGCACGTAAGGCCGCTGCGGAAGCAACATGACGCGCGCATCGCGCGGCGCTTCGATGCGGCCATCGCCATAAGGCCAGATGTCGGCAATGGCGCGGAACAGGGTGGATTTGCCTGAGCCCGAAGGGCCGGTGACAAGCGTCGATCGGCCTGCAGCAAGCACGAGTTCATCGACAGCGACGATCTGCCTGCCGTTTGGCAGATGCAGCTTCAGGTCGCGCAGCACAAGATCGCGATCCGTGGATGCGTCATGCTCGATGCGCGGCGGCTCGCTGCCGAGAAATTGCGCGCGCTTCATGGCGTCGCCGAAGGTAGAGAGACGATCCACAACGGCCTTGTAGCTCGCCAGCGCCTGATAGCGAGAGATGAAGAAGGTTAGCGCGCCCTCGACACGCGAGAATGCGCCAGCGGTCTGCGTCATCACGCCCAGCGTAATCTGCCCTGTAAAATAGTACGGCGCGACGATGATGTAGGGGATCACCACGCTGGCCTGAAAAAAGCTCTGCGTGAACGTGGTGAGCTTCATGTTGCGCACGACGATGGCGAAATAGTTCTGGACGATCTCGGAGAACCGGTTGCCGAGAATTTGCCGCTCGGCCTTTTCGCCGCGCAGCAGCGCCACCTGTTCGGCGTATTCGCGCAGACGCGCCAGCGAGAAGCGGAAATCAGCTTCGTATCGCTCCTGCATGTAGTCGAGACGCACAAGCGGCCTGCCGATCTTGTGCGTGATCCACGTGCCAACCAGAGCATATATCAAGGCCACCCAGAACGGCAGACCCGGCACGACGACGCTGGTGCCAGGGATCACGAAATTGGCCGGGATCATCCACAGGATGATCGAGAACGATACAAGATTCGATAGCGTCGATAGCATGCTGATCGAATACGCGTAGGTGAGGTTGATGAAGGCGCGAACGTCTTCCGCGATGCGCTGGTCGGGGTTGTCGGCGCCTTCGCCGATGAGGTTCATGCGATAGAGACCGCCGCGCGACAACCAGTTCGCCGAATAGCGCTCGGTCAGCCATTCGCGCCACGTGATCTTGAGCAGGGATTCGAGGAAGTACTCTATCAAAACCGAGAATACGTAAATGGCCGCCCAGAAGCAGAACACGAAGACCAGCAAATTCCAGAACGCGGCCTCGTTCTTTTCCTGAATGGCGTTAAAGAAGTCGCGGTTAAAGAATGAAAGTCGAACGTTGATAGCGACCTGCAGCTGGTTCAACACAACCAGAATGATGATCAGTGATGTTCCGACGGTGCGCTCTGACATGTGGCGCGAGCCGAGCGGTCCAAACGAAATGGTGCGAACGCGATCGGTCTCAAAGAAAGGATCGGCAATATCCGTGATCTGCCTGATCACCGGGATGAATGAGATCCCGTACACAACGACGCCGAAAATCGCGATGGTTGCGGGCAGGCTCGCAGGCGGCGCAATGATGGCGAGAGTTGCGGGCCACACGCCCAGCGTAGACATCGCGAACGCCAATCCCAGCAGCACGTATTCGACCGCGAAGATCGTGGAGAAAATGCGCAGGAAGGTGGAGATCGCGTGGACCCGCGCCGTGGCGAGGGACATCAGCGCGCCGGTGACAGCTACGCCGATCAGCGTCGCATCGACCTGAACGCCGAGAAATGAGGAGCCACCCTTGTAAATGCCAGCGACGAAACAAAGAGCGGCCGTAGCCGCAACAAGACCGCTGAGAAACGTCATTGTTTAAATCTCGTGGCTTGGTCGTCGCGCAGGGCGCTTTTGCCTTCGCTATCGCTGTGATGCGGCGAGAAGAGGGCGCTTGCCTTGGGTCGATGAACTGAGGTCTTCGTCCTCATCGCTGAGGACTTCGCCATTGATGGAGGCCACCAGGCGGGGCGATGGCTTGAATGTAAGCACGCGCCGCGCCGAAATTGGATATTCCGCGCCGGTTTTTGGATTGCGGCCCACGCGCGGACGTTTCGAGCGAACCGAGAAAGTGCCAAATGCGCGCAGCTTTACAGCCTCGCCGCGTTCGAGCGCGACGCAGATCTCCTCAAGCGCCGTCTCGACGATCTGCTTGGCTTCGACGCGCGAGAGCCCCGGACCAGCGACATAGACCGCATGCAGGAGATCCTGACGGGTGAGTGTTCTATTGGTCATGTTTCTTTGCCGCCCTTCACGTCCCCGAAGCGCTGATCGGCGTGGTCTTTGCAGACCCTCCCTCGCCGACCTACCTTCCGCAGACCAGTGGCCTTGCGGCCACTCGTTCGTCGAGCCCCCCGGCTCTTGTGCTTCCTTACAAATTCAAGCCCTTTGTACAAGCTGCGTCAAAGAGAAAATGCGCGCGCGCGCCAAATGCGCGCGATGGAGCGCCGCCTGTTGCATTTTCTCATCTATCGCAAGTGTTTTTTTCGGGACGTTTTCGCCTGCCGGAGCGGGCTGGCCTCTCCACGCAGTCCAGGAGACGAGTTTAAACTCGGCAACCGCGTCACCGCGTCTTGCTCTGCAAAATCTATGATGAAATTCGGTTCTCACGAAAACAGGCCGGGCGTGAGCCCGACCTGTCAATTTTAAAAAGAAGGTATGGAAGCAGCTTAGAAGTCCATGCCGCCCATGCCGCCGCCGCCGCCCATGGGCATCGCGGGGCCGGAGTCCTTCTTCGGCTTGTCGGCGATCATGGCTTCCGTCGTGACGAGGAGGCCCGACACTGAAGCCGCATCTTGCAGCGCAGTGCGAACGACCTTTGCCGGATCGACGATGCCGGTCTTGATCATGTCGACATATTCTTCGGTCTGAGCGTTGAAGCCGAAGGTCTCGGACTTGTTCTCCAAGATCTTGCCAACAACGATCGAGCCTTCGACGCCAGCGTTTTCGACGATCTGGCGGATCGGAGCCTCAAGCGCCTTCAGGACGATGTTGATGCCCGCCTGAACGTCGCCGTTGTCGCTCTTCAGCTTTGCAACAGCAACCTTGGCGCGCAGCAGCGCGCAGCCGCCGCCGGGAACGATACCCTCTTCCACCGCAGCGCGGGTGGCGTTGAGAGCGTCGTCAACGCGGTCCTTCTTTTCCTTCACTTCGACTTCCGTCGCGCCGCCGACGCGGATCACCGCGACGCCGCCAGCGAGCTTCGCGAGACGCTCCTGCAGCTTTTCACGATCGTAATCAGACGTGGTCTCTTCGACCTGCGCCTTGATCTGCGACACGCGGCCTTCGATGTCCTTCTTCTTGCCGGCGCCGTCGACGATCGTGGTGTTTTCCTTGTCGATACGCACCTTCTTGGCGCGGCCGAGCATCTGGATCGTGACGTTCTCGAGCTTGATGCCGAGGTCTTCGGCGATCATCTGGCCACCCGTAAGGATCGCGATGTCTTCAAGCATCGCCTTGCGGCGATCGCCAAAGCCCGGAGCCTTCACGGCAGCGACCTTCAGGCCGCCACGCAGCTTGTTGACGACGAGCGTAGCAAGCGCTTCGCCTTCGACGTCTTCAGCAACGATGAGGAGCGGCTTGCCGGTCTGCACGACGGCTTCGAGAACCGGCAGCATCGCCTGCAGCGAGGAGAGCTTCTTCTCGTGGATGAGGATGTAGGGGTCCTCGAGCTCGGCGACCATCTTCTCCGCATTCGTAATGAAGTAGGGGGAGAGATAGCCACGGTCGAACTGCATGCCCTCGACGACGTCGAGTTCAGTCTCAAGGCTCTTGGCCTCTTCAACCGTGATGACGCCTTCGTTGCCAACCTTCTGCATCGCCTTGGCGATCATCTGGCCGATCGAGACGTCGCCGTTCGACGAGATCGTGCCGACCTGAGCGACTTCGTCAGACGAAGCGATCTTCTTGGCGCGCGCCTTGATGTCCTTCACGGCTTCGAGAACAGCCATGTCGATGCCGCGCTTCAGATCCATCGGGTTCATGCCGGCGGCGACATACTTGGCGCCTTCCTTCACGATGGCCTGGGCGAGAACGGTGGCGGTGGTGGTGCCGTCGCCGGCCGTGTCGTTGGTCTTTGACGCAACTTCACGCACCATCTGTGCGCCCATGTTCTCGAACTTGTCTTCGAGCTCGATCTCCTTGGCGACGGTGACGCCGTCCTTGGTGATGCGGGGAGCGCCGAACGACTTGTCGATCACCACGTTACGACCCTTGGGGCCGAGAGTGACCTTCACTGCGTTGGCGAGAATGTCCACGCCGCGAAGCATCTTGTCGCGGGCGTCAGACGAAAAACGTACGTCTTTGGCTGCCATTGTTTAAATCTCCTAAATCGGTGTCTTGTCAGATCGTCTGGAACGACGGAGCGTCAGGCTTCAGCCCACGACGCCCATGATGTCGCTTTCCTTCATGATCAGGAGATCCTGACCGTCGATCTTAACTTCCGTGCCGGACCACTTTCCGAACAGGATACGGTTGCCGGCCTTCACGTCCAGCGGGACAAGCTTGCCGCTTTCGTCGCGGGCGCCGGGGCCCACAGCTACGACTTCGCCTTCCTGGGGCTTTTCCTTGGCGGAATCGGGGATGATGATGCCGCCCTTGGTCTTATCTTCGCCTTCGAGGCGCTTGACCACAACGCGGTCATGCAGGGGACGAAACTTCATGGGATCGTTTCCTGTGGTTGGCGGACCCTTGGCGGCCATCAGCCGGCCTGTGGGTCCCCGTGGATGCTCTTTGCTAGCACTCACCGATGGCAAGTGCTACGAGGCCCGAAGTAGGGGTAGGGCGCGTTTCTGTCAAGGCCGGTCCCGGCCAAGATTATGGTTAGCCCGCGCCAACCTCTAGTCTGGAGCCCGAATTTCTGAGCGTTGCTCCACGGGTTTCAACTGCCTGGAAATATTGAAAGCCGAGTTGACCAGCGCAATGTGGGACAGCGCCTGCGGGAAATTCCCCAGAAAGCGCTCTTCACGGGGGTCATATTCTTCCGCCATCAGGCCAAGATCGTTGCAGGCGGCGTCCGTGAGGCGCTCAAACATCTCTCGGGCCTCATCCATTCGGCCCGCCAGCACATAATTGTCGACCAGCCAGAACGAACAGGCGAGGAACGCGCCCTCGTCGCCCGACAAACCATCGTCCGTCTCGTCCGTATCGTAGCGCCGCACAAAGCCGCGCCGCATCAGCCGGCGTTCGATGGCCGCCACCGTGCCCTTCACCCGCGGATCGTCGGCCGGCAGGAACCCGACAAGAGGGATAAGCAGGAGGCTCGCATCAAGCGCTTTTGAGCCGTAACTCTGAACGAACGAACCCAGCTCCGGGTCGAAGCCGCGTCGCAAGATGTCGGCCTTAACCCGGGCGCGGGCCGCCCGCAGCCGCGCTGGCTCGCCCGCAAGGCCAAACCGTTCCATCGCCTTGATCGCCCGATCATAGGCCACCCAAACCAGCACTTTCGATGATGTGAAATGGCGCAGCGGCCCGCGCACCTCCCACAGGCCCGCGTCGGGCTTGCGCCAGACCCGGTCCAGCTGGTCGAGTAGCGATTTTTGCAGGCGCCAGTCGAGATGGCTTTCAGCCAGCCCGCCGCAGCGCCCCTGATAGAGACAGTCCAGCACCTCGCCAAAGACATCGAGTTGCAATTGGTGCGCTGCGCCGTTGCCAATGCGCACGGGCGCCGAACGCTGGAAGCCGGGCAGCCAATCCAGCGTCTCCTCCGTGAGGCGGCGCTCGCCTCCGATGCCATACATGATCTGTAACTGCGCGGGATCGCCCGCAACTGCGCGAAACAGCCAGTCGCGCCACGCCTCGGCCTCTTCGTAATAGCCGGCGTCCATCAGTGCGAGCAGCGTGAAAGTCGCGTCCCGCAACCAGCAATAGCGATAATCCCAATTGCGTTCGCCGCCGATTTCTTCCGGCAGAGAAGTTGTTGGCGCCGCGACGATGCCGCCCGTCGGCGCGTAGGTGAGCGCCTTGAGGGTAATCAGCGAGCGCTTGACGATATCCGAATAAGGCCCGGCGCTGGCACAGCGCGCGCTCCACTGCTTCCAGAAGGCGTCCGTATCGTCGAGCGCCTTATGATAATCGCCTGCCGCAGGAGGGGGGAGGTGCGAGGGCGTCCACGCTAGGTGAAACGCGACCTCGTCACCAGCGCGCACACAAAACTCGGCAGCGTGCGTGCGCCCGCGCGGATACATCGGCGCGTCCGTGCGAAGCGTCACGCAATCGGGACCGCCCACTGCGCGCAACGCGCCATCTTCCATGCGGTTGATCCACGGCGTGATGCGGCCATAGTCGAAACGCAGAATGTATTCTGCATAAAAATCGACGCGACCCTCCAGCCCACGCACGAGACGGATGATGTCCGAGGCGCGATTTCGCAGTGGCATGAAGTCGGTGACAAGCACGACGCCGCTGGATGTGCGCCAGCAGGTTTCAAGAACCAGCGAACCATCGCGATACCGTCGCGAGCTGCGCGCGTCTCCGTCCAATGGGCGCAGCAGGAAACGCCCGTTGAACCGGTCCCCCAGCAGGGCGGCAAAGCACGCGCCGCTGTCAAAGCGCGGCCAGCACAACCAGTCAATGGAACCGTCGTGCGAAACCAGCGCGGCGGTTTCACAATCGCCGATCAGCGCATAATCTTCGATGCGGGCGGGTGGTTCTGTTTTAAAGCGCACGCCTTGCACTTAGGCCGCGCGCGCTTCGAGGCAAGCGAAGCCGTTCAATCCATCTTGACGCCGGAAGCAGCGACGATCCTCTCCCACTTGATCGCTTCGTCGGCGACAAACTTGGTGAGTTCGTCCGGGCTCATGCTCATGGGCAGGAGGTAGGCCCGGTTGTAGCGCTCCTGCACCTTGGGGTCTGTGACCCATTCGCGCATCAACCCATTCACGCGCGCGACGATGTGGGCGGGCGTTTTGGCCGGCGCGACGAGTCCGAACCATGTGGTCGACTCAAAACCCGGCAACCCGGCTTCCGCGGCGGTCGGCAGATTAGGCAGATTAGGCATGCGCGCTTTGGTGGCGGCGGCCAGCGCGCGCACATC
This sequence comes from Beijerinckiaceae bacterium, assembly GCA_030684835.1. Lineage (GTDB taxonomy): Bacteria > Pseudomonadota > Alphaproteobacteria > Rhizobiales > Beijerinckiaceae > Terripilifer. The sequence continues at coordinate 48,748 of JAUXWZ010000067.1, read as the reverse complement.
GCCAGACGCCATCACGCCCGCGACGGGCGCCGCGCCGACGGACAATACTTCAACCTGGCCACTCGCCAGATCGGTTACGGCCGGCGCCGCGCCGCGATAAGGCACATGCGTCATCTGAACGTCGGCAAGACGCATGAATTGCACAGCCGCCAGATGCGGCGTCGTGCCGACACCTGCGGACGCGTAGTTGAGGCTGTTGGGCTTCGCCTTGAGCAGAGCGATGAACTCTTTCAGGTTTTGCGCCGGGACTTTTTTCGCCACAACCAGGATCTGTGGCGCTTCCGCGACGATGGCTACCGGCGTCAGATCCTTCAGCGGATCGTAAGGCAGCGTCTTGAACAGAAATTGATTGATGGCGAGGTTGTTCGTCGTGATGAAGCCGAACGTATGGCCATCCGGCGTTGCGCGCGCCACCATCGACGTGCCGACATTGCCTCCCGCGCCCGTGTTGTTTTCAACGATGACAGGCTGGCCCAGCCGCGAGCTGAGAAACTCGCCTGAGACGCGCGCCAGAAAATCTGTCGTGCCGCCAGCGGCGGATGGCACAACAATTCGAATGGGCTGCGTTGGCCAATTGGGCGTCTGCGCCCACGCGGCGCCGCCAAGAACAGACAAGCCGCCAAACGCAACGGGGCCGGCAAGTGCAATGAAGCCGGCAAGGCCGACGGCGAGCAGTTTCATGGAGACCCCCTCTGTTTCCTCTGCGCGCACCCTCCATTTGACCGGGGCTTAAGCGCGTCCCATCTTGCGTCAACATTGGTCAGGGGGGAAGTATGCAAATCACAGCCGCCGTTTTCCGCGACGCGACGCTGAAGCCATCGTTCGAGACCCTCGATCTGACGGGCCCGAGCCCCGGTGAAGTGCTCGTGCGCATGGTGGCCACCGGCGTGTGTCATACGGACGCGAAGGCCGCCGGGCCGGAATCCATGTCGCCCCGTCCCGTCGTGCTGGGCCACGAAGGCGCAGGCGTAGTGGAGGCGGTGGGGCAGGGCGTAACGAAGGTCGCGCCCGGCGATCATGTCGTGATGACGTTTGGCTCTTGCGGGCGCTGTCGCTCTTGCGAGGAAGCCGAGCCCGCGTACTGCCACCACGCGCTGCCGCTGAGTTTTGGCTGCAAGCGGCCGGACGGTTCCTCATATTTGCGCGCCGCGGACGGCTCGCCGGTGTTTGGCGATTTCTTCCAGCAATCATCCTTTGCGACCCACGCCATCGGGCGTGAGCGGAACGTTGTGAAGGTGCGCAAGGACGCGCCGCTGGAATTGCTTGGGCCGCTTGGCTGCGGCGTGCAGACGGGCGCGGGCGCCGTGCTCAACGATCTGCGCGTGAAGCCGGGCCGGACGCTGGCGATCTTTGGCGTCGGCGCACTGGGTCTTTCCGCCGTCATGGCCGCGCGGCTGGCTGGCGCTGGCCGCATCATCGCGATTGATCGCCATAAAGGCCGACTCGATCTTGCGCGCGAGCTTGGCGCCCATGACATTATTCTCGGCGGCGCAGAGCCGCTGCCCGCGCAGATCAAGGCCATCGTACCCATCGGCGTTGATTACGCCATCGATACGACCGGCGTTCTCACCGTGATGCGCGCCGCCATCGACGCTCTTGCGCCGCGCGGGGAATGTGGCTTCGTCACCAGCCCGTGGGATGGATCGGAATTGTCGATCTCGCCGCGCCATCTTCTGCTCGGGCGAAAGGTGCGCGGCATCATCGAAGGCAACAGCAACCCGGATGTGTTCATTCCCCAGCTCGTCGACTGGTTTATGGATGGCCGATTTCCGTTCGACAGGCTGGTAAAATTCTATGCCTTCACCGAGCTTGAAAAAGCTTTCCACGACAGTGAAACGGGCCTCACCGTCAAGCCGGTTCTGCGGATGTGAGTTCGTGCGCCATGTGGCAGCAGCTCAGGCAATTGCCGTCGGGATCGACCAGCGCGAACTGACGCATGCCCCAGGGCGTGCCATTCACGCGCGACATGCGCGGCACGCCTTCGCTTGGCAAATGCAGCGGAGCCCAAAGTCGATGTAGCGCATCAGTGTCGGGCACGCGCAAATGGCACAGTGCGGCTGACGCGTGCGGGTCGAGATCATCCCACCGAAAAAAATGCAGCTCGATTTCACCCGCGCGCAGAACGAGATAATCGTCCGGCCATTCGTCCGCGCCCGCGCTTGAAAACCCGAGGCGTTGATAAAACGCCAGCGTGCGCCGTGTGTCGCGCGACGGCAGAACAGGAATTGCGCGCCCCTTCACGGCGTTCGCGCTTTTCTGGCGAGAATCTCACTCGATAAGTCGTTCATGCCGCCGGGATGCACGCGCAATGCGACAATTCCGCGGCGCGTGCAATCAATCCACGCCCGCGCGTCTCAGATGCGGTGCGACGTCTGCTGCGAAAAGCCGCAGACTTTTCTCGGTTTGCTCGGCAGGCTGCGTCGCGATCTGCATCATGGCGATGAGATTGCCGAATCCCATTGTTTTCTGACGGTGCAGAAATGTATCGCGAACGGTGGCGGCCGAGCCGCACACCACCATGCCCAGCTCAATGAGCGAATCGATCGTCTGATCCGATGAGCGCACGGCAAATTTCGTCTCGATGAGATGTTTCGTTGAAGCAACGGATGAATAGCCCGGCGGCAATCGCATCTCGAGAGGAAAGCGCAGGAAGCGATTGAAGAAAGCTTCCACATGCGGCTTCAATTCACGCCGCGCGATGTCGTCCGTTTCCGCGACATAAGTGGGCACAGCCCAGCCCAATTGTTGAGGGCTGGCTTCATAGCCGTCGTTCGCGGCGATCTCGCGATACAAATCGAAATTCTTCTGTGCGAGCGCAATGGGCGAGAAGGTTTGCAGATACGTGTATTTGCGCGCAGCTGCTGCGCACCATTCGATGGTCTCGCGACTTCCCTGCGAGGGAATCCACACCGGCGGATGCGGCGATTGCAGCGGACGAGGCCACAAATTCACGTAGTCGAACTGATAATGCTTACCTTGAAATCGAAACGGTCCCTCGCGCGTCCACGCTTGCAAGATGAGATCGTGCGCTTCGTAGAAGCGTTCGTGCGAATATGTCGGGTTAACGGCTGATGCGAAATATTCCGAGCCTATGCCGCGCACAAAGCCCGCGATCAGGCGCCCGCCGGACATCTGATCCAGCATCGCGAATTCTTCCGCAATGTTCACCGGATTGTTGACGAGCGGCAGCGCGCGTCCCAGCACGGCGATTTTCGCACGCTTGGTTGTGCGCGCCAGCGCGGCGGCAATCAGGTTCGGCGCAGGCATCAAACCATAGGCGGTCTGATGATGTTCGTTTACGCAAATGCCGTCGAATCCTAGTTCGTCGGCAAGTTCCAACTCGCGGATGTAGCGATCATAACTTGGCTTGCCATGCGCAGGGTCGAAATATGAATTGGGCAGCGTCACCCACGCGGTGTCATGTTTCTGCGCGTAGGACAGATCCAGATCGGCGTAAGGCATCAGGTGGAAGAAGAAGAGCTTCATGGCGCTGTCTTCAGAAACGAGATGATTGCATCAGCCGCTTCGTCCGGCTTTTCGTTGTGGATGGCGTGTCCACATTCATCAAGGGTGACAAGCTGGTTCTGCGGCACGCGCGCTCGCCAGGGCTGCGCGCACGCATAGGGAACAATGCGATCTTCGCGGCCCCACACGAACAGCGTTGGTTTGTCGATCCGGTGTAGCCAGTAGGGCAATTGCGGGTTGGAAAGACGCGGGCTCCACGCCAGACGGGCGACGGCGGTTTTATTGTGGAGAACAAGATCAAGGTCGGCAGGCGCGGCAAGGCGCTTTTCAGCCAGCGCCTGATCGAAAAACTGGGCGCGCGTCGCTTGTTCCGTCGACCACAGGAAAATGTCGCCGAATGGCGCCTCGGGAACGGCCACGCCGGCAGGCGCCATAAGCGTCAACGAGGCGAGGCGCGACGTGTTGCGGATGGCGATCTCGCCCGCGGTCCACCCTCCCAGAGAATGGCCCGCAAGGTGGACGCCTTGCAGATCCATCGCCTCCATGAGGTCGAGATAGAAGAATGCGAGGTCGCCAACGCTGTTCATCCATTCGGGAATGGGGGATCGGCCGAACCCGGGATGCTCTGGAGCGATCACGCGAAAGTTATTGGAAAGCCGACGGTGCAGGGCGGTCCAGTTTCGCCCGCCCGCGCCATGCAGAAAGAGGAGAGGCGCGCCGGACCCGGCCTGCTGAACTCTGATCTGCACGCCCTGCACATCAAGGACTTGGTCCACCGGCTCGCTCATTCCCGCTCCCCATCGTTTGGCCAAAGGCTTCGTTAACACCCTTCGGCAAGGTTGCATTGGACATTAGCTGCCATTGTACATCGCGCAAGTCAGCCATGGCTTGACTTTAAGAGAGTGACGCTTGATCGAGTCGACAGCGTGAAGCAAGGCGGACACCGGTGAGTCGACCCAAGACCAGTAGAAGCGAAGGGCGGCCCGGAGGTCGCCCATGACGGTGCTTGCCGCGTTTCTGTTGAATACGATTTTTAATTTCTTTCTCGGGCTTCTGGTCGCTTATTTCCTGGGGCCAGCCGAGTTCGGCCGCTTCGCGCTTGCGCTCGCCATAGGCGCGATGACGCAAAGTCTCGTGCTGGACTGGATCCGATTGTCCGCGCTGCGCTTTTTCTCCGGCGCGGCGCATGCAAACCGGCCGGAATTGGCGCCGACGCTCGATTTCAGCCTCGTGATTATGTCAGTCTGCCTGTCCGTTCTTGCGGCGGCCGTGCTGTTGTCGGGCATTGATCTGCCGCCCTCTCGCGCGCTGTTTGGCGTCGCAATCGCGGCGTCCATCGCCAACGGGCTTTTCGACTACCGCTCCGCCCTGTTGCGCGCCCAGTTTCTCGACCGCGCCTATGCGCGGCTCATGCTCATCAAGAACGTGATGGCGATCACGCTGACGGTCGGCGCCGCGTTCCTCACGGGCTCCGCCTTTGCGGCGCTGGTGGGCGCGTGCGTTTCAATGGCGGGATCAGTCGTGTTCGCCTCGCGAGCCTGGCGTCTTGAGATAAATCGGTTTCGCGGCGGCAAGCGCAGCATCGCGCTGGATTGCGCGCATTACGCGATGCCCATCGTCGTCGCCAATGTGCTTTACGCCGGCATCTCGCTGATCAACCGCTACCTGATGATGCGCTGGTACGGGTTCGCCGAGACGGGATATTTCTCGCTGGCCAGCGATCTTGGCGGGCGGCTCATTGGCGCAGTCGGCACCGCGCTGGACGCGTTGCTTTTTCAACTCGCGGTCAAGGCCGATGAGCACCATGGTCGGCACGCCGCGCAGGAGCAGGTTGCGCGCAATCTGACCGTTGTTTTCACTATCCTCACGCCGGCCGCTGTCGGTTTTTGGCTTATCTTGCCGAGTATCGAAGCACTGCTGGCGCCGCCCAGTTTCCGTGGACACTTCGCCGCTTATCTCGAACTGCTGCTCCCGGGCCTGTATTGTCAGGGCATGGCGACATACGCGATCAATGCGGTGTTTCAAATACAGAAAAATACGAGAGTCATCGTCGCCGCTGCATTTGTCGGCTTTGCGGTGAATGCGCTTCTGTTGTTTTTAATGGCCAGTTCCTCGCAGCCCAGCACGATCCCCATTGCGCAGTCCGTCGCCTACGCGGCGGCGTTCTTCTGCCTTGTCGGTCTGTCGTTTGTTGCCGGCGCCAAGCGTCCCGCCTTGCTACATCTGTTTTATGCGGCGGTCGGCGTCGCCGTTATGACGCTGGCGCTGTTGCCGATGCGCGATTGGACGCCGGGCGTGGGCACGCTGGCTACGCAAGTCTTAACAGGCGGCGTGATCATGGTTGCTTTCATTATGATGTTCAACATCGCGGGCCTGCGCCCGATCTTGTTGCAGGCCATTCGACAGGTCGCTGCGCGCAGGGCGTAATGCTCTGTCAACCTTAAGAAGCTTTAGGTTAACCGGCTAAAACTAGAAAATAATTAGCTGCTAACCAAGGTTTTGCTCCGCCCTCATCCTGACGCTGCGATGCGCTATCATTAGCGGACTCACGTTCGTCCTAAGCGCCGCCGGCGCTTGGCGGCCACAGGAGCCTGTGTCCATGGTGTTGCGTAATTGCGTATCGGTAGCGGCGCTCGCCGCAGGAATTTTCGCGGCGGGCCTCGCCCACGCCAATCAGGAATATATTGTCTTCGCCGGCGTTGGGCCGCAGCTTTCCCGGGACGTCGCGCCAAGTCGCGCGCACCTCGGCCATCCCGCAGTCAACGCAGCGCCCGTGGCGCGTCAGCCCACCCCGCAGGCCCAGCAGTATGCGACCGCCAACTCGGGCGGCTACGGCGGCGGGTTCATCGAATTGCTGGTGACGGGCCGCGATCCCACGCCTCGTGCTGCTGTCACCAACACGCCCCCCGCTGACTCGTCCTATCAGCGGTTTCGCGGAAACTACGGCGCCCCCGCGCCAGCTGTGGAATACGCGCCGCGCGCGGCCCCGGCGCGTCAGGCCGCTATTGCGCCCACGGCTGCAATGCCGTCGCGCCGGGTTAATCCCCGCTTCGAGCGGCAGGAGGTCGATTATGCTGGTCGTCATGCAGCAGGCTCGATCATCGTCGATACGCCCAGCCGTTACCTTTACCTCGTGCTTGGAAACGGTCGCGCCATGCGCTACGGGATCGGCGTCGGCCGCCCCGGCTTCGAATGGGCAGGCGTGAAGGCCGTTACGCGCAAGGCCGAGTGGCCCGATTGGCGACCGCCAGCCGAAATGCTCAAGCGCCGCCCGGACCTGCCTACCTTCATGAAGGGAGGCCCTGCGAACCCGCTCGGCGCCCGCGCGCTCTATCTCGGATCGTCTCTGTATCGAATTCACGGCACCAACGAGCCCTGGACCATCGGCCAAAACGTCTCGTCAGGCTGCATTCGTATGATGAACGATGACGTCGTCGATCTTTACAAGCGCGTCAACGTCGGCACGAGAGTTGTCGTGATTTAGACGAACCGAGCCCTAGGCTCGCGTCTCCACATGAAGCAACCGGCCGCTGCGGAAAATCCGAGCGGCCGTTTTCTTATTCACAAATCGTCGGACCAGCCCCCGTCGCCGTCGTCATGATCGTCGTTGTCAAACGCAGAGCCGTCAAAACCATCGTCCTCGGCGCTTGATGTGTCCTCCCGCGAATCTGCGCCGCCCCACGGCTGGCGGTCCTGTTCGGAGGCTGGCGTCGTTGCGCCGCCCGAAGACTCGGTCTTTTGACCGGCCTTGGCGTCCGCGATTCCCAGCGGATTGTCGGAACCCTTGAGCAGGCCGCTGAGCGAATTTGCCAGCAGCATGCCGCCTGCCACGCCTGCCGCCGCGCCAAGCGCGCCTTTCAGGAATGATCCGCCCCCTGCCTGCGGTTGCTGGGCTGCGGCGAGGGGGCGCCCCTGTTGAGTCCACCGGCTCCCGGCAGGAGCGACATTCGGCATGCTGATGCCCCCGGCGCGCGAAGGCTCGGGCATCTGCTGGTCCTGCGAACGCCATCCTCCGACGGATGGGACGCTGCCGCGACCGGTCGCAATGGTCGGCTCGGCGCCGCTAAAGGCCGACTTTCCTACGCCGCCAAGGAAACTGGATGGTTGCGCTTGCTGCGTGTCTTCGAGATCGGCCACGCGGGCGTTCAATTCGTCGATCTTCGCGGCTGCCGCCTTGAGCGCTTCTTCCTGCACGATGACCGTCTGCGACAGGAGATAGGCGGCGTGCGGGATCTGCCGAACCTGTTCGGTGATGAATGAATCCGCCTCGGTGTCACGCGCCCCCGCCGGGGCGGCGCGAATACGCGCAAACAGTCCTTCAAGCAGCTCGCGTTCCTGCGGTGTCATTTACGCCTCCGTGAGCGCGTTTCCAATCGCGCCGCAGAACATATGGCGCGTTGCTGAGGCGATTGTTAGCCGCTGATGGTCGGTTTCGCGACCCCGGCAGCGTCAAACAAAAAAGCGCCGCCCGGAGGGGCGGCGCTCGCAATCCGGGAAACCGGAATGATTTACTTGAGATCCTTCGACGTGATGTCGAACGAAAGGGTGGCGATGAACGCCTGGCCGCACCACTTCGTGGCGCCCGCCATGAAGAAACACTCGGTCTTGGAGAGCGTCGTGTCGTGGTAGCGCAGGTCGAGCGTGGCGACCTTGTAGGTGTAGGAGACGCCAGCGTTCCAGTAGGTGTAGTCCCTCACGAACGCGCCGAAGTTCGGGGTGCCGAACATGTACCGCCCGACCTCGCCGGAGACCGCGAAATCATATGGCAGGGCGACCTTCGCAGTGGCGGCCGCATAGGTGCCGGATGCGCCCGACTGCAACCAGTTATTGGTGTAGAACAGGTTCGCGCCGACCGTGAACGTCTCGTTGAACGTATAGGCGGCCTTGCCGTAGAATTCCGTGAAGTCCGTGTTGAAAATTTCTCTCGGATACCAGTAGCGCATCACGCCGACGTCGAGGGCGAGCGCACCGAACGTGGCGCGAACGCCGCCGTAGATATCGACTTCGGCGGTGGGATCTGACGGCAGCTTAACGGACCAGCCCTGCACGCCGACGTAGCCCTGGAAGGTCTCGTTGAAGTTGATGCGTCCTTCCGCGTAAGCCGTCACGGCCGGGCCGCGATCAGACTGCGAAATGCCGCGGAAATTGTAATCCGTCATCAGCTTGCCGCCAACCGCGAACTCGAACATCGTGAACACGGGGGCCGGGGCCGGGGCAGCGACCCGGATCGGCAGATCAGCCGCGAATGCGGGCGCGGAAACCGCAAAGGCAGCGGCGATGATCGTGGAATACTTGAAGGACATTTTTTGCTCCGTCAGCACTTCAATTCAGTGACGCATCCTTGCAGTCACACCATCACGCTGAGCAAGGTCACGCGTTGAGCAATGTGCTGCCTCTTTGTGCAATAGAGTCAGGAGTGAGTACTATGTGAAACGTCTGTGGCGCCGATGTCACAATTTTGACGCGGTTAAGGCGCGATCAGCGGCTCACGAAGGGGGGCGGGCAAGCGTTCCCGTCCCACCGGTCAGAGCGCCGGCCTTTAATTCAATGGCAGAAAGGCGCGCCAACTCATCTGATTCGAAAAGCTTCGCGATCTGCGACGAAAATCCGAAGCGGGTAAAGTAAGCTGAGTCACCAGCCACAAAGACTGCGTCAAACCCTGCCGTGCGAGCAGCTTCAAGACCTGCGCCCACCAGCACCGAACCGATCCCGCGACCCTGACGCGATGGCGCTACGGCAAGCGGCGTGAGCTCAACCGCCTTGACGGCTTTGCCGTCGATCAACGCCTCGACGCGCACGAATGCGATGTGTCCGACGATCTCGCTGTCATACTCTGCGACGAGCGACAAAACGATGTTCCCGTTTGTGCGGGCGCGTTCGACATTGGCGGATTCATCAGGGCGCTCAAACGCCGCGCTCAGAAGGGCGCTGATCTGCGCGCGATCGGTGGGATGTTCGTCGCGCACGCCTAACGCGTGTAATCGAAAGGGCGCGCGCCGCACGCGCGCGGCTGGCTTTTCGGGACGCGGCGCCGTCGGTTTGACGACCCGGCGGCGTGCTGTGTCGCGCAACACAGGCGGCGCGAGAGTTTGCGTCGCGCGCGGGGTCAGGCGACTGCGTGCGGTCTTGCCCGCTGCTTTGGGTGCGGGCGCCCGCTTGGCGGGGCGCTTTTTCGCAGGGCTTTTTTTGGTGGGTTTGCGCGCTGGCGCAGTGCGCACGGCGAGCGTATTTTTCGCGAGCGCCTCGCGACCTGCCACCTTGCGCGAGTCAGCCCTGCGGCCAGCCGATATGCGTGGCGCGGAGCGGCGCGCTGTCGGCAAGGGCTGAGCCGCCTCCGCCGGCTTGCGCGGCGGGGGCGTGCTTGGCAGCGACTTGTGAGTCGAGGATTTGCGCGCAGATTTGGCGGCAGGCTTGACAGCAGTTTTGGCCAGCTTTGTGGCGCTGGTTTTTGCAGGGCCGGTGCGCTTGGCGGCCTTCTCCGCCACGGTGCGCCGTGCCTTGGCGGCGCGCGCCGTCTTCGCCGGAGGCGCCATGGCCTTTTTGTCGGCTTTAGCTTTTGTCTTTTTCGCTGCGACGGGCGATTTCGACGCAGAGCGCGCGGCCTTCTTTGCTGCGCGTGATTTTGCGGCGCTCTTTACAGCCTTCGCGCCAACGCTCTTCTTTGCAGGCCTTTTGCGAGCCATCTCGACCTCCGGCCCCCGCGGCCCTTTTGCGCGCGAACAACGCCACAAGTCAGCGCAAAAATCCAGACTCTTCCAGCGCGACGGGCAGGGGCCCCCCTTGCGCCCAGTCGATCAACTCTACCGTGTGCGCGATTGGCAACGCCGTGCCCGCGCCGATTTGCGTGATGCAGCCGATGTTGCCGGTCGCAATGATGGCAGGTTTCATGCGCTCGACGTTCGCCACTTTGCGCGCCCGCAACTGGCCCGCAATCTCTGGCTGGAGAATGTTGTAGACGCCTGCGGACCCGCAGCAGATGTGGCCCTCCGGCACGTCGCGCACAACAAAGCCCGCCTCGCGCAGCAATCGCTTGGGTTCGTCGCGGATCTGTTGGCCATGCTGCATGGAGCAGGCGGAGTGATAGGCCACCACAATCTTGTCCTGCCTCGCGACAGCAAGCGTATCCAGCGAGCAGAGATATTCCGTGATGTCCTTGGTCGCCGCAGAAACCCGCTGCGCCTTTTGCGCATAGGCGGCGTCTTCACGCAGCATGAAGCCGTAATCCTTGATCGTCGTGCCGCACCCGGACGCCGTGACGACGATGGCCTCGGCGCCGTCGCGATCCATGCGCGCGATCCAGGCGTCCACATTGCGCCGCGCAAAACCGAGCGCCTGTTCTTCGCGCCCCATGTGATGAACGAGTGCGCCGCAGCAGCCCTCGCCCGGCGCGTCCATGACTTCAACGCCCGCGCGCGCCAGCACGCGCCGCGCGGCGGCGTTGATTGAAGGCGCCAGAAGCGGCTGCGCGCAGCCCTCCAGCATGATGACGCGCCGGCTCGCATTGGCCGGAGCAGCCCCCGTAATTTGCCGGCGTGGGAAACGCCTGGGCGCCAGTTCCAGCATCGCCGCCATGTGTGGGCCTACAGAAGGCAGGCGCGCGAACACATGACGCAACGGCCGCGCGAACCTCGCGCTGGCAAGCGCAAGCCGGAAGCGTTTCGGATAGGGCAAAACATGGGCGAGTAGCGCGCGAAGCAACCGGTCAGCAATTCCACGCACAAAAGTTTTCTCGATGTGCGCGCGCGCGTGATCGACAAGATGCATGTAGTGCACGCCAGAGGGGCATGTCGTCATGCACGACAAACACGAGAGGCATCTGTCCACATGCTTGACGACTTCTTTTGTGGCGGGCTTGCCGTTCTCGAGCATGTCCTTGATGAGATAGATGCGCCCACGCGGTGAATCGAGTTCATCGCCCAACAGCAGGTACGTCGGGCACGTCGCCGTGCAGAAACCGCAATGCACACAGCTGCGCAAAATCTTTTCAGATTCGCGCATGTGCGGATCGGCCAGCTGGTCGGCGCTGAAATTTGTCTGCATGCTTCGCCCGCCCCGCTCGCTAAACGCCTGCGTACATGCGTCCCGGATTCAAAATCCGGTCCGGATCGAAGCTCGCTTTCACGCGCTTTGTGAGGTCCATCAGCGTGCGTGTCTGTGGCTGGAAGACATCTGCGCGCGCACGCGCCTCATCGGCCGCGCGCATGAGGGTTGCATGGCCTTTCGCGCGCGCTGCAGCTCTGTGAACCGCGCCCGTATCCAGCGCGTGCGCCTCAGTGGCGAGCCACACGAGCCCACCGCCCCAGTCGTAGAAGTGATTGCGCAGCAAGCCCGCTGCGTTGATTTCTGCAACGAAGGCCGCCGCGTTGGTCGGCGGTAGAGACGCGCGCCAGATCGCTGGATGCGCAGAATCAGCCACTGGCGCAGCGTCGCGCACCTTGCGCCACAATGTCAGGGCCTCTTGCTCGTCCGTTAGGCGCGCTTCGCCATAGCCAGCCAGCAGTTTTGAAAGTTCGCCAAGCCGGTATTCAACGGAGATCGCAAAATGCTCAACGCGCAGCAGCGTTCGTGCGCGCTCTCCCGGCAGATGCGCGGCGCCGCTCACTTCAAAGGGCGAACCGACCGCCGCCGACATCGCGGCGATAGCCCGCGCGTCATCTAGGCCCTCGAGCACAAGGGTTCCCGTGCGTTGGGGCTTGGGCACAAGTTTGAACGTCACCTCGGTGAGAAGCCCCAGCCCGCCATGCGCGCCGCAATTGAGTTTTACGAGATCGAGCCCGGTGACGTTCTTCATCACGCGGCCGCCGCTCTTGACGGCTTCGCCGCGCCCGTTGACGAGGCGCACGCCAATCAGGGAGTCGCGCGCGGCTCCAGCCTTGACGCGACGAGGGCCGGAGACGTTGCAGGCCGCGACAGCGCCGATGGTCGGCGCGCCGGTCGTCGCATATAGCGCGCGATGATCCATCGGCTCAAAAGGCAGAATTTGATTATTGGCGGCCAATGCCGCGTCGATTTCACTCATCGGCGTGCCGGCCAGCGCGGACATCACCAGTTCGCTGGGCTTGTAGGCGGTAATGCCCGACAGACCATGCGTGCTGAGCGTTACGCCTGCTTGCATGGGGCGGCCGAACCCGCATCGCGTGCCGCCGCCCTTGATCTCGATCGTGCGTCCGTCCGCGCGCGCCGCGCGGATCATGTCGCAAGCTTCCTGCTCGGATGCGGGCGTTAGCGTCACGCGGTCACCCGGCCATCAAGTGGAAACACTTTTGCCGGATTGAGCAACCAGCGCGGATCGAAAGCGGCGCGCACGCGCATCTGCTGTTCAAGGTCCGCTTGCGTAAATTGCTCGCGCATGAGGTCGCGCTTCTCGATACCGACGCCGTGTTCCCCGGTTAGGCAACCGCCTGCTTCCACACAGAGCCGCAAGATGTCCATGCCCGCGGCTTCGGCCTTTTCCTGCTCGGCCGGATCGTTGACGTTGTAAAGTATGAGTGGATGCATGTTGCCGTCGCCCGCGTGAAACACGTTGGCGACACGCAACCCGTAGCTCGCGACAATCTCGCCGGTGCGCTTGAGCACGTAAGGCAATTGGCTGGTGGGCACCGTGCCGTCCATGCAGATGTAATCTGCGACGCGTCCCGTCGCGCCGAAGGCCGATTTGCGGCCTTTCCAGATCAGCGCGGTCTCCAACGCGGAACGCGATTCTTTCACCACGCGCACCCCATGCTGCTGCGCAATCTCCACGATGCGTTGAAGCTCGGCCTCCATCTCGATTTCCGAACCCTCGACCTCAATGATGAGCATGGCTTCAACATCCAGAGGATAACCTGCCTTGGCGAAGGCTTCGCAGATGTGGATGGCGGGTTTATCCATGAATTCCATCGCGACAGGCACGACGCCCGCACCAATGATGGCGGCGACGCAGGCGCCCGCCTCTTCGCTTGAATCAAAACCAAAGAGCACGGGCCGCGCGCCTTCCGCTGAGCGCAAAATGCGCACGACAGCTTCCGTGACAATGCCAAGTTGCCCTTCCGAGCCCACGATGAGGCCCAGAAAATCAAGCCCCGCCGCATCCATCCCCTCGCCGCCAATCTCGATGATCTCGCCGTCGATGGTCACCAGCGTGACGCCCAGCACGTTGTTGGTCGTCACGCCATATTTGAGGCAATGGGCGCCGCCGGAATTCATACCGATGTTGCCGCCAATGGTGCACGCAAGCTGCGAAGAAGGGTCCGGCGCATAAAAGAACCCGTCTGGCGAAACGGCTTCGGAGATGGCGAGGTTCGTGACGCCCGCCTGCACGCGCACGATGCGGTTGGCGTAATTCACGTCGAGAATGCGGTTCATCTTCGACATGCCGATCACAATTGCGTCTTCCTGCGGAATCGCGCCCCCGGAGAGCGACGTGCCCGCGCCGCGCGGGACGACATTCACGCCCGCCTCGCGGCAAAAACGCAGCACGGCGGCAGTCTCCGCTGTCGTGCGGGGAAGGGCCACGGCCAGCGGTACTCGCCGATAGGCGGTCAACGCGTCGGTCTCGAAAGCGCGCCGTTCGTCTTCGCTTGTAACCAGGCAGTCGGCCGGCAGGAGGACGGACAGCCCGGCGATGATCTCCGCGCGCCGGGCGAGGATGCCGGGGTCTGGCAAGGGAAAGGCGATGGCGCTCATGGGCGGACCCTGGGGCGAAAGGACGAGGCTGCGCTATCTATGGCCTGGGCGCGTCAGCCATCAAGCGCCGATTGTCCGCGCGCGACCAAAGTCTGGACGCACGGTGGACGCCCGCCCTTTGAAGGCCCACATATAGTGGCTGAGGGCGGTGGCTGGACGCGGCGCCTTGCCAGATACAAGGCGTCTCGCTTATCTCCGGCCGCACTTAAGATGGCGCTGCGTGGGCGAGGGCGTCGAGGGAGTCTTTGAACAGCTAACATGAACGCCCAAAAACAACCGCCCCGCGTGGGCCTTTTCGCGACCTGCCTTGTGGATTTGTTCCGCCCCTCGGTCGGCTTCGCCGCTGTCAAGCTGCTGGAAGATGCGGGCTGTCAGGTCACCGTGCCGTCGCAGACATGTTGCGGCCAGCCGGCGTTCAACTCCGGCGACCGCCGCACGGCCCGCGACCTTGCCCTGCAGGTAATGGATGCGTTCGTCAACGTCGATTACATTGTCGCGCCTTCGGGTTCGTGCGGCGGCATGATCGCCCGCCATTATCCCGAACTTTTTGAGAACGACCCATCGCTGCGGGCGCGCGCGCACGCCTTCGCCGCCAAGATGCACGAACTCGTGAGCTTCCTCGTCGATGTGCTCAAGGTGGAGCATGTAAAGGCGGCGTTTCCTGAAAAGGTCGCCTATCACGACTCCTGCTCGGGTCTGCGGGAACTTGGCGTCTGCGCCCAGCCCCGCAAACTGCTTGACACTGTGGAAGGGCTGGAGCAGGTGGAGATGAAGGACCCAGACGTATGCTGCGGCTTTGGCGGCGCGTTCGCGGTCAAATACGGCGAGATTTCCGACGCTATCGTAGGGGTCAAGGCTGATACAATCGAGGAGTCTGGCGCGCGCGTCGTGTTGGCTGGCGATCTCGGCTGCCTCATGAACATGGCCGGCAAACTCTCGCGCCGCGGCTCAGGCATCGAGGTCCGTCACGTCGCCGAAGTCCTCGCGGGCATGACCGGGACGCCGGCCATCGGCGCGCCGCAGAAAAAGTCTGCGTGACCCATGCCACATGATCCACGCAAGCTGGACAGCCTGGTGACCCGCGCGCCTTTAACGCGCACGCTGGCGCCGTGGTTTTTTGCCGCAACTATGGCGCTCGCAGGGTTTCTTCTCTTTCTCGTTCAACCCATGGCGGGCAAGCTTATCTTGCCGTGGTTTGGCGGCAGCGCATCGACATGGATTGTGTCGATGTTGTTTTTCCAGGCCGCCTTGCTTGGCGGTTATATCTATGCCTACGGCCTCACGTTGCCGCTCGCTATCTCCACGCAAGCGAAGGTGCAGATTGGCGTCGTCACAGCAGCGCTTTTCCTGTTGCCCGTGACGCCCTCCGACGCCTGGAAACCAACCGGATCGGAAGATCCAACGTGGCGGATCATCGCCATTCTCGCAGCCAGCGTCGGCATTCCTTACATGACGCTTGCGACGACAACACCGCTGTTGTCGCGTTGGCTGTCGCGCGCGGCGCCCGATATGTCGCCAGCGCGCTTTTTCGCAGTCGCCAATGCGGGCGCCTTTGCAGGCCTTCTCGCGTATCCGTTCATTGTTGAGCCGAACCTGACAAGCCGGGAGCAGACGCTGGCATGGTCGGCCGGCTTCGCGCTCTATGCCGTGATGCTGACCGCGTGTGCGCTCATCGTGCTTCGTAGCGCGAGTCCTGCTGCGCCCGCCCGCATCCTCCCGGCGCCTGGCGAGGCTGCAGCGCAGGATCAAATGTTCGCATGGGTCGCCTATTCGGCTCTGGGCTCGGTGCTTTTGCTGGCGACGTCTAACGCCATCACGCTTTATGCGGCAGTCGTACCATTCCTCTGGGTGTTGCCGCTCGGGCTTTATCTTCTCAGTTTCGTCGTCGCATTCGGCGCCCCGCGCGCATATGGGCGTCGTAGTTGGTCGCTCGTGTTTCTTGGGCTTTGCGGCGTTGAATTGCTGCTTGTCTATCCTGAGACTGCAAGCCAATTGCTTACGCAGCTTATTGTGGAATCCGGCGTTCTATTTGCGGGCTGCATGATATGCCACGGCGAACTCGCGCGCCGCCAGCCTGCGCCGGAGCGGTTGCCGAAATTCTATCTGGCGGTTGCTGCGGGCGGGGCCATCGGCGGTTTGCTCACCGCCGTGGCGGCGCCATTGCTGCTCAAGCAATTTTTTGAACATCAGCTTGCGCTCATTGCGATTGCGCTTGTCGCGATTGCGCATCTTCTGCGCGCGCGCACCGGGTTGATGAAAATGGCGGCGGGCGCGATGGGAGCCTTCTTCGCAATTGGCGTGGCGTCTGCGGTGCAGAACGAACTCAATACGCGCAGCATTCTTGTCGAACGGGTGCGCAATTTCTACGGCGTGCTTGAAGTTGTGAAGGAGCGCGAGTCCAACCCTGAAAAATATTCGTATGCGCTGCGGCAGGCGGGCGTGGACCAGGGATGGCAATTCCAGAAGAATGAATTCAAACTGACGCCACCTTGCGGTTATGATGAAGCAAGCGCGCTTGGGCTGGCGCTTCGCCATCAGGCGCGACGGCGGACCGATGGTCAGGACGCGCCGCTGCGCATCGGTGTGGTTGGCCTTGGCGCCGGCATGGTTGCGGGCCTCGGACATAGCGGCGACGTCCTGCGTTACTATGAACTTAACCCCGCCGTTGTGGATCTGGCCGAACGGTATTTCTCATTCCTGCGCGACGGCAAGGCCAAGGCCGATGTGCTGGTGGGCGACGCCCGGCTCGTCATGGAGCGCCAGCTTGAAAGCGGGGACAATCAGAACTTCGACATTCTCGTCATGAACGCGTTTCGCGGCGCGTCGCCGCCGATGCATCTCATGACCAGGGAAGCCTTCGAAACCTATCTCGCTCATCTTTCGCCCAACGGTATTCTCGCGATCAACTTCGATCTTGATACGTTTGAAATGGCGCCTCTACATCGCGGCATGGCCCGCGCCTTTGGCCTGCACGCGCGCTGGTTTGAAACGCCGAAGGGCCCCGATTGCGAGGCCCCGATATCGTGGGCTCTCTATACGCGTGATCCGGCATTCTTTAACGTGCCGGAATTGGCGCAGGTCGCCTCGCCATGGCGCGATGACGGCAAATCAGAAATCGTGTGGACGGACAGGAGCAGCAATCTCATGAGCATCCTGAACCTGCGGAGCAACCAGTGACCGCGCACTCCACCTCGCCCGCTTTCAAGGAAAATGCGCACAACGCTCTCGCTGATGCGCAATTGCAGAAAGCGCTTGGAAATGTGCGCTTGAATTTCATTGGTCGCCGCGCCGCCGCCGCTGATCGCCTGCCCGAGTTTGAAGCGCTGCGTGATCAGGCGCGCGACATCCGCGACCATGTACTGCGCTATCTCGACGTTTATCTCGAAATTTACGAGCGAAACGTCGTCGCGGCGGGCGGCCATGTACACTGGGCGCGCACAGCGGACGAAGCGTGCAGCATCATCGTGGACATTGCCAAAGCGCGCGGCGCTAAAACCGTAGCCAAGGGCAAGTCCATGGTGTCTGAGGAGATTGGCCTCAACGCTGCGCTCGAGCGCGCGGGCGTGAAGGCGATCGAAACCGATCTTGGCGAATACATCATTCAACTGCGCGGCGAGGCGCCCTCGCACATCATCGCGCCCGCCGTTCATCTCAATCAGGAAGATGTCGAGGCCGAGTTCCGAAAGGCGCACACCCATCTGCCAAAAGATCGAGATCTTGAAGCCCCCGAAGCGCTTTTGGCTGAAGCGCGCGCCGAGTTGCGCGCAAAGTTTCTTAGCGCCGATGTTGGTGTGACGGGCGCTAACTTTCTGGTGGCCGAGACGGGGACATCGATCATCGTCACAAATGAAGGCAATGGCGACCTCTCGCAGATCTTGCCCAAAGTTCACGTGGTCGTCGCATCCATCGAGAAGATTGCGCCGACGCTGGAAGACGCAAGTGCGCTCATGCGCGTGCTCGCGCGTTCGGCCACGGGTCAGGATATGTCTGTCTACACGACGCTTTCCACCGGCCCGCGCCGGCTTGATGATGTCGATGGGCCGCAGGAATACCATGTCGTTCTGGTCGACAATGGCCGCTCGAACATGCTTGGCACGGACTTCGAGGACATGCTTCGCTGCATCCGGTGTGGCGCATGCATGAATCATTGTCCCGTTTATCATGCGGTCGGCGGACATGCGTACGGCTGGGTTTATCCGGGCCCTATGGGCGCTGTGCTCACGCCTTCGCTGATCGGAGTCGAAAAGTCTGGGCATCTGCCGAACGCGTCGACGTTCTGCGGGCGCTGCGAAAGCGTGTGCCCCGTGCATATCCCGTTGCCCAAGCTGATGCGCCATTGGCGCGAGCGTGAATTTGAGCGTCATCTTTCGCCTGCGCCCGCGCGCGCGGGCCTGAGCTTGTGGGCCTTCTTCGCAAAACGCCCCGCGCTTTATCGTTTCGCAACGTCCGTCGCCATGCGTGCGCTCGCATGGCTGGGCCGCGACAAGGGCCGTTTCGCAAGCCTGCCGTTGGCGAAAGGCTGGACGAAAACGCGCGATATGCCTGCGCCGCAGGGCGCAACGTTCCAGGCGCAGTGGAAGACGCAGAGAAAGCGCAGCCGATGAGCGCCCGCGACGAGATACTCGCCACCGTGCGCCGCTCGCTGGGCGCTGCGACCGATGACGCAGCGCGACGCGCGGCTGTCGAGTCACGCATCGGGGCGGGCGCGCCGGGCCTGCGTCCCCTGCGCGGGCAGGGAGATGCTGACGCGCGGGCCCGTACATTCGTGGATGAGGCGCAGCGCGTGAGCGTAACGATTGAACGCGTCGCCTCACTCGACCTCGTTCCCGAAGCCGCCGCGCGTTTCCTGCGCGCCCGCAACCTTGCCGCGCACATTCGCATGGGCGAGGATGCGCGCCTTGCCGCGATGCCGTGGAGTGCGACCCAGCTGGAAATGACGCGCGGCCCATCGGCAGGCGACGATCTCAACGCGATCAGTTTTGCCGAAGCGGGCGTCGCAGAGACGGGAACGCTCGTCTTCGTCTCGGGCGCGCACAACCCCACGACGCTAAACTTTCTGCCCGACAACCACATCGCAGTTCTGCGCACGGCAGATATTGAAGCTGACTATGAAGCGGTCTGGATTCGGCTGCGCGCGCGTTTCGGCAAGGGCGTTCTGCCGCGCACGGTCAACTTCGTTACTGGCCCGTCACGCTCCGCCGACATCGAACAGAAACTGCTGCTGGGCGCGCACGGGCCGCGCAGCTTGCATATCATCATGGTGGACGACTGACCGCTTCACGCGAACGCCGTCGCAACATCAAGTGTGACAACTTTCAACGTCACGTCCTCCCGGTCTTCGCCAATCGAAAAACCGAGTCCGATGCACATGTCGAGCATCGCGCGGTTTTCCGCCAGCACATGCCCATGGATTGTCTTGAGCCCTGCGGCGCGGGCATAATCGATCGCGGCGCGCATCAGCGCCCAGCCAAGACCGCGCCCTTTGAAGTCCGAGCGCACCAGGATGGCGTATTCGCCTGCGGTCTCGTCGGGATCATGCATCACGCGCACGCCGCCCGCCATTTCTCCGTCCGTTTCATCAATGGCCACGATCGCGCAAGCGCGCGCATAATCGATCTGCGTCAATCGTGCGACGAAGACGTGATCGAGGTCTTTCACCGTCGTAAAGAAGCGCAGGCGCATGTCCTCGGCGCTTACACTCTTGAAGAAGCGGCGATAGAGATCTTCATCCTCCGGCCGTGCGGGGCGAAAGAACAGTTTCGCCCCGTCCTTCAGTTCGAGTCGCTTTTCCTGCCAGCGCGGATAGGGCGCCACCGCGAACCGTGCGTTTGACGCGTCTGGCATGGTCGCGGGGCAGGAGGCAATCTCGATGCGGGCGTCGAGCGCAATCACGCCAAGCTCATCGGCAATGAGGGGATTGAGATCGAGCCCGCGTATTTCGGGAATGTCCGCGGACAATTGCGAGATGCGAACAAGCGTCTGCGCCGCAGCGTCGATATCCGCCTGCGGCTTATCGCGATAGCTGCGCAGAAGCCTCGCGACCCGCGTGCGTTCGATTTGCGCGCGCGCAAGATTCATGTCGAGCGGGGGCAGCGACAGCGCCTTGTCGTTGATGACTTCCACCGCCGTGCCGCCGCGCCCGAACAGGATGACGGGACCAAACGTAGGATCTTCGCCAACGCCAGCGATAAGTTCGCGTGCGTTGGGGCGGCGGATCATCGGATGGATGGTGACGCCTTCGATGTTCGCGTTGGGCAGCGCCGCGCGCGCCCGCTCCATCACTTGCGCTGCGGCTTTGCGGGCGCCGTCCGGCGTCGTGATGTCGAGCATGACGCCACTGACGTCCGACTTGTGCGTAATGTCGCGCGAATAAATTTTTACCACGCAAGCGCCGTGCTCGGCGATGAGTGGCGCGGAGATTTCGGCCGCTTCGTCCGGCGTTCTTGCAAGATATGCTGGCGCACAGGGAATGCGATACGCCTCCAGAACGCGTGTGATGTCGAGAACGTCGAGCCAGCGTTCGCCGCGCGAAAGCGCTTTTGTGACGATGGAGCGCGCGGACTCGCGATCGCATTCGCCGGCAGGCAAGCCCTGCGGCGTCGCCATTAGTCCATCGCGGTTTTCGCGCCAGGTCACGAGGTGCATGAAGCCGCGCATCGCGCTGCTCGAATAATGTGGAATGGCGGCTTGTTCAAAAATGTCGTCGGCGGCTTGCTCGTGACCAAGCCAGACAGCGAAGACGGGCTTGGTGCGGTAGGATATGCGCCGATGCGCCAGCACGGCGTCAACCACAGCGCGCGCGACTTCCACGGGTTGGGAGAGCGCGGTTGGACAATGGATGACCATCGTTGCGTCGCAGTTTACATCTTCGAGTATTGGTCCCAGCGCGGCGGCAAAGCGCGCAGCGTCTGCGTCGCCTACAATGTCGGCGGGGTTAGCGCGCGACCATGTGGGCGGCATCAAAGCATCCAGTTTCTCGACTGTGCCGGACGCGAACGTCGCAAGTTTGCCCCCAAGGGCGGCGAGTTCGTCCACTGCCAGAACGCCAAGTCCACCGCCGTTAGTAAGGATCGCAAGCCTGTTTCCCTTGAATGGCGCGATACGGCCAAGCGTTTCTGCGGCCGCGAACAATTCATCGATGTCATTCACACGCAAAACACCCGCGCGCCGAAAGGCTGCGCTGTAGACATCGTCGGCGCCGGTTAGCGCGCCGGTGTGGGTGGCGGCGGCGCGCGCTGCGCCGCTGCTGCGGCCAGCCTTAATGACGATGACTGGCTTCACGCGCGCCGCTGCGCGGGCCGCCGACATGAACGCTTTGGCGTCGGTGATCGCCTCCACATACATGAGGATCGCGCGTGTCGCTGGATCGATTGCAAACCAGTCAAGAAGATCGTCGAAGTCGACATCCGCTGTGTCGCCGATCGAGGCAAGGCCAGAAAAGCCTACCCGCCGCGCCGCGGCAAAAGCAAGAAGTGACGCCGTGATGGCGCCCGACTGCGAGATGACAGCGAGATCGCCCGGCGGCGCGCGATGCGCTGCAAAACTTGCATCGAGCCCCGCGCGGGGCGACAGCACGCCGAGACAATTTGGCCCGACAATACGCATGCCGGTGCGCGCAGCCATCTCCTTGAGGCGCATGCGCAGCGAGTCCGGCCCATGGCTCGGGTCGGCGGTGATAACCACGGCGGCGGGAACGCCAAAGGCCGCGGCTTCTTCTGCAATCTCTACGACTTTGTCGCGCGGCGCCGCGATGACCACGAGATCTGGCGGAGCAGGCAGGTCGGTGAGGCGCGCCGCGCAGGGGATGCCGCCAATGTCGCGATGGCGTGGATTGATGAGATGCAGGCCGCCGCGAAAACCGCCGGCGCGCAGATTTGCAAGTACGGCTGCGCCAAGACTGCCCGCGCGCGAACTTGCGCCGACAAGCGCCACCGAGCGCGGCTGGAACAGTCGGTTGAGATTGCGAATGCTCATGACGTAGGTTCCCGTCTACGATGTTGCGACTTGAGCAGTGAAGGCACGCCTGGCGGCGGGAGTCGGCCGGAAAGCTTGGGGCGCTTGCCCTGACCCGTCAACTTCGACTCAGGCAGCATTAATGATAAGCTTGCTCCCTCTGCTTCGCCTTGAGGTCGCGCAATGAGCGTCGAGCGCCGTCAACTTCTCAAAATGTTTGCTGGCCTTGGCGTTACAAGCCTCGGCGCTTCAGGCTTTGGCGCGCGTCGGGTGTTCGCTACGCCTGCGGGCGATCGATTTCCCCTTGGCGTCGCTAGTGGTTCGCCCTCGTCGGATGGTTTTGTGCTGTGGACGCGATTGGCGGCGCAAGGCCTGCGCGGCGCTGCTAACGTGGCGTGGAAAGTGTTCGAGGAAGGCGCCGCGACGCCCATCGCCTCTGGCGAACAGGAAGCGCCCGCAGAGTTTGGCTACACGATTCATGTCGAAGTGACAGGCATGAAGCCAGACCGCTGGTATGAATATGAATTTGCCACGATGGGGGCGGCGAGTCCTCGCGGGCGCACAAGAACCGTTCCAGCGCACGGCGTCGCCACATCCAATATGCGGTTCGCTTACGCCTCATGCCAGCGGTTCGATGTCGGGCAATACTGGGCCTATGCGCATATGGCGCGCGAGGAGCCGGACTTCGTTCTCTTTCTGGGAGACTACATTTACGAGCGGCGCGCCAATGCGAAAAATGCGGTGCGGCCGCATCCCGTTCGCAACGCCCGGTCGCTGGAGGATTATCGCGATCTCTACGCCGGCTATCGTAGCGATCCGTTGCTTCAGGAGATGCACAGGGTTTGTCCGTGGCTTGTTACATGGGACGATCACGAGGTTCAGAACAATTACACCGGCGACCTCTCCGACGTTGCCGACCCTGACTTCCAGACGCTGCGCGTGGCGGGCTATCGCGCCTATTACGAACACATGCCGCTGCGCGCCCGCACAATGATTGGCGCGCTTGAAGGCCTTAAGCGGGACGCGCGGTTGCGTATTTACGACCGCCTCGACTTCGGGAGCCTTGCGCGGCTTCACCTGCTTGATGCGCGTCAGTATCGCACGCCGCCGCTTTGCGCGCCTAACAGGAAAGACAACGCGGCGGCCTGTGTTGCTGACGAAGCTTCAACGCGCCAGATGCTCGGCGCCGTGCAGGAGCGTTGGCTTGATGAAGGTCTTCAACAAGGCTCGGACGCCGCCTGGAACATCATCGGCCAGCAAACGCGCTTCACGACTGACGCTTATCCTCGGGGCGAGGCGCATCGCAGTTCCGCCGATCGTTGGGATGGGTATCCTGACGCGCGCAAGCGTGTCATCGCGATGATCGAACGACACGCGCCCCGGCGCACGCTGATCGTGGGGGGCGACATTCATCGCAACTGGGTGGCGGATGTTCACGCGGACCAGTTCGATGTCTCGTCGCCCGTCGTCGCTGCGGAATTCACCGGCACGAGCATATCTTCGTTGGCGGGCCGTTCGCAGAAAGCGATGGATCGGGATCGCGCGATCAATCCTCATTGCAAGATCGCGAACGCCGAGCACCGTGGCTACGGCCTCGTGCATGTTACGCCGGAAGAGACGCGGATTACTTTGCGCACGGTTGATGCGCGCGCGCAGACGCAGCCGCCTCTTGGCACGCTTGCGCAATTGCGCGTGCGGCGCGGGCAGGGCAAAGCGGAGTTGATCGGCTGATCACTCGGCCAGAACGCGGGTCGAGGGAAAAGAGACCTCAACAAGCGTGCCTTCGTCCTTCCGGCTGCGGATGGTGAACGCGGCGCGATTGGCTTCCACAAGCGCTTTCGTCAGCGGCAGACCAAGGCCGGTGCCAGTTGTGTGTCGCGACGTCTGGATTTGCCTGAATGGCTCAAGCGCAATCTCGACCTCTTTATCCGTCATGCCGACGCCGTTATCGCGCACGCGCAACACGGCTGCTCCCGCATCGGTTAACGCTGTGGAGACGATAACTTGTCCACCCGGTTGGTTGAACTTCACCGCGTTCGACAGGAGATTGAGGACGATCTGCCGCAGCGCGCGCTCATCCGCGACGATGTTGGGGAAGTGAGGCGCGAGCGACAGGCGGATGATGACCCGTTCACGGATCGCCTGCGCCTGCATCATGGAGACGCATTCGTTGATCACGCGATTGGCGTCTACGCTGCCAAAATTCAATTCAAGCTTGCCTGCCTCGATTTTAGAGAGATCCAGCAGGTCGTTGACGAGACTCATAACAAGCGCGCCTGATGCGTGAATGTCCTTGAGATAATCCTTGTAGCGGTCATTGCCGATGGGGCCGAAGCGCTCTTCGAGGATGACTTCGGTGAAGCCGATGATGGCGTTCAACGGCGTGCGGATTTCGTGACTGATCTTCGCCAGAAAATCAGATTTCAGCGCGCTTGCTTCTTCAGCGGTGCGGCGAGCGTCCTTCAGGTCGCGCTCGGCGTTCTTCCACTGCGTCATGTCGCGCATGACCAGACAGAATTTCGAGGCCGGCTCCACGCCAATGCGGCCAATCGTCATAAAGACCGGGATCACGCCGCCCTGGCGGGCTCGGCCCATGACTTCGCGGCCGTCGTTAAGCACGCTGCGCACGCCGTTGGTCTTCAGCCCGCTGAGATAATCAATCGCGGCGGGATGGCTTTCCGTCGCGAACAGGATCGTGAAGGACTCGCCGGCGACTTCGTTCTGCTCGTAACCGAACAACGCCTCCGCCGAGCGGTTCAGGCCCAGAATCCTTCCGTCTGCATCAAGGATCGCGACGCCGTCGGTTGCGGTGTCGAGAATCGCGTGCAGTTCGCGCCCTTCCGCCTCTCGCGCGCGCAAATCAAGCTCAAGGGCGCGAAAGCGCGTCGTCAGCTCCGTATCTGCCGGGCGCCGGAACGTGGTCAGCATCGCGGGCGCGCCATCCCATTCAATGGTGGTCAGCTTGCCTTCGAGCGCGACGATCTCGCCATCGCGGCGCACCACCGGAACGGCTCCGCCGCCGTTCGCTGCGTCTGGTGCGCGACCACGGAACATGCGCGTCACGCCACCGGCCGAAATAAAGTCCGCAAAGCTGTCGTAGCCAAGCGTTTCGAGCAGCGGCTTGTTGAGGAAAACGGCCTCGCCTTCGCGGCACACCATCAGCGCCGCGTCGATGCGGTCGAGCAGTCGCCGGCTCGCCACGTCCTGCGAGGAGCTTTGCGCTGTTATGACTGGAGCGCGATCAATGGCGCGGTCGACGCTGCGCGCGCTGCGCTCGGCTTCGGTGTGCAGGGGCGTGCGCGCAGGCTCGCTCCTGCGCTGGTCGGTTTCGCGTTCGTCGCGGCTCACACGGCGTTTTTCAGCATCCTCAATGCGGGCGCCCAGCGCACGCGCAATCTCGCGGAATGCGTGACGTTCAGTTGGCGTGAGCCGAACGAGTTCCTCTTCCTCGCCTTCGCGGCTTTGAAACTCGTCTTTTGACGTGACCTCTTTCGCTTCGCCTGCGGTGGCCATTGGCGTCTGGCTCGCAGCGGGTTGCGAGGTGATCTGTGTGACGACGTTGGCAGGCGCCTGCCCGTTGGGTTGGCTGCCGCCGGTCTTCCAAGCATTCAGCGGCACAACATTTTGCGACGTGAAGGCGGCTACGGCAGGCGCCGCGGGGCGCGAACCAAACTCCAGCGGAGGGAAAGCTCGCTCAACCTGCGAATCGGCAATGTGGTCGCCGTTGAGATCTGCGTCGCGTTCCAGCGTTGACCCGGGGGCGCCATCCTCGGCTTCGAGCGCATCAAACAGCGATGGCTCTTCAATTTGCGCCGCGATTTTGGCCATGTCAGCGTCGGCGGCCATGTCAGCCTCGGGCGCCATCTCAGCGTCGGAGGGCGCGTCAGCGTCGGGCTCCATCATGGCCACAGCTGCCATTTCGCCCGCGGACGCCAATGCAACCTCGGCGATCTGGGTCGGCTCGTCGTCAAAGGACTCTTGCGGCGCGGTCTCTTCTGCAATGTCCGCCGCCAGCGCGTCATTTGACGGCAGCACACGTTTCATCACGCGGTCGAGGTGAACGACCCCGAACCCGCTGTATCCTGTGAACACTCGCTCGCGGTCGAAGGTCGGCAGCGCGCCCATCACGACAGGAGCGGCTTCGTCGCCGTCGCCCATCGGCCAGTTCACCTCAATGCCGCTCCAAGTCTCACGCCGCATGAGAGCGGCGCAGAGGCGCCCGTCTGGATCAAATCCTGGCAAACCAGCGAGCTCGAGAACGCTGCGCCCGA
Source organism: Beijerinckiaceae bacterium (assembly GCA_030684835.1). Classification (GTDB taxonomy): domain Bacteria; phylum Pseudomonadota; class Alphaproteobacteria; order Rhizobiales; family Beijerinckiaceae; genus Terripilifer. Next base: position 22,394 of record JAUXWZ010000067.1, on the reverse strand, counting down.
TCAGCACGTCCGGCTCCACGCCAAGCGCATTGCTGCCCGTGCGGTCAAAACTCGTGAAACGAACCTCGGCGTCGCTCTTCCACAAGAAGCGCACGCTGCCTGTCTGCCGCGCTTCGGGCGCACGAGGAGCGGGAAGTTCTGGCGTCGGCGTTTGCGCTGGCGCGGCGGTTTCAGTCGGCGCGGCCTCGAGCGTGGCTATTGTGGCCGGCGCATCTGCCGCCAGCGAAGCGGCCCGCGTCGCCGGGCGGGTCAAAAGCGACGGCCGCACGCCAAGGGCGGCAGCGACGAACATATTGGGTACGCCAGCCACTTGCCTGCACTGAAAGGTGATCGCCTCGGAGACGCCGCCGACGTAAAACCGTAACCGCTCAAGCCTGGGCTGCCCCTGCGGCAAGTTGGCGACAAGTTCTGCCAAGCGCCGGGCGCCCGGTTCGGAACCTTCAAAAATCCGCTTGTTGAGCGCGTCCGGATCGTGCGCGCCAAACAATGCCAGCAAAGGTTCGCTCGCGTGCAAGATCCGCACAGGCGCGCCGCCAGCAACTAGCACCGGGCCGTTCGCAAGGGCAGAAAACGCCGGATCGGCGAGCGCTGCAGCGATGGCGTTCGGGTCGTTTATAGCCTGCGTCATTGCTCGCGGGGTTCCCTTGCACCGGCCTGGTTCAGCCAACTGCGCTTAACTGATCATTAACCTGTCAATTACGCACGGTCCATTGACCGGTTTCACTTTGCCCCCAGGAGGTCGGATTCATAATTAATGGTCATTGTGCACTGCAAAAAATCTGGCCCATTATGTTGCATTGCAGCAAAAATACTCCTATATAATAGATGTAGGCGAACAATGGTTCGTCCAATTCATTCTTCATGAGCGAACATAACCGGAGGACTTCATCATGGCCGACTTCACCCAGCCGCAGATCCCGGCAGAAATGCGCGAATTGGCAGAGCGCAGCGTCGCTCAGGCCCGCAAGGCCTTCGAAGGGTTTATGGGCGCTGTCCAAAAGACAACCGAGAGCATTGAACCGCCCGCAGGCGTTGGCATGAAAGACTTTAGCTCCAAGGCCGTCTCGTTTGCCGAAACCAATGTCAATGCTGCTTTCGATCTCGCCCAAAAGCTCGTCCACGCCAAAGACATCCAGGAAGTTCTGTCGCTCCAGGCCGAGTACCTGAAGCAGCAGATGGAGGCTGTTCAGCATCAGACCCGCGAAATGGGCGAAGTGGTTCAGAAAGTGACCGGCGCCAAAAAGTAGGCGCTCGACCCATCTAAAGAGGAAAGGGCTCTCAAATGAGCGACAGTAAACAAACGGCGCAGGATTCTCTCTCAGATGCGCCCGTACCTTACATCGACGCCAACGCTCCGATCGAGATCGCGCAGACGATGACGACCGAGGCCGAACGCGCTGGCGAAGCCATTGGCCAGTCGGTTGAACAGTCGCTTGACAAAGCCCAGGTGTCCTTTGACCGCGTCCAGGAGTCCGCAGAAGAGGCCCAGTCAGGGCTTAAGGCTTCGGCCGCCGCCGCCAGTTCCGGCGTCAGCGACTTCAACATGATGGCTTTTGACGTCATGAAGGTGTCGACCGATGCAGCGCTCGATTATTTCGCCGCATTGGCGAAGGCCAAGACATTGCCTGACGTGATCGCGATTCAAACCGAGTTCATGGGCAAGCAGTTCGAGGCCATGAGCGCGCAAACGCGTGAGTTTGCCAAGCTCGCGGAGGAAGTCTCTGCCCGATCTTTCGCGCCGATCAACAAAACTTTTTCCAAAACCTTCGGCACGGCCGCCTGAGTAAACACTGCGTATTGCGCGCCGGGCTGCCCGGCGTGCGTGCGGCCCCTTTCGCGAAACTGAAAATCTCGTTGCCTCGGAGCTTGCAATCTGGCGGCGGGCAAACTAGGTTCCGCCCTTCTTTGCAGGCCGCCTTAGCTCAGTTGGTTAGAGCACCAGATTGTGGATCTGGGGGTCCCCGGTTCGAGCCCGGGAGGTGGTACCAAATCTTTCAATGACTTAGCGATCATAGCCAAGGTCCTTTGTGAGTTCCGGGTAACGGCACGGGTAACAGCCTCAGCCATCCGCTTGGGCTTCGGTCTCCGCAGCGTCCAGGGCGGCGATGTCGGCGACGACGGACATGCACAAGGCTTCGCTGAAATCATCGTCCGCAAGCAGGCGCCGCACCGCGCCGTCGAGGAAGTCGACTCCCCCGTAGTTAGCCGCCGCGACACGGGCTTTGGCGACGACGCCTTCCATGGTGCGCGGCCGCGTGAACATGAGCTTTTCCCGCAGTCCTGCAGCCACGTTGTACAGGCGTTGCGCTTCCTTGTTCAGCGCCTCGACCTGAGCCCTTGCCGCGTGGCTATCTATCCCCCGCTCGTTCGCCTCTTCGTGCCGTTGCTCGGCAGCTTCGCGCTGAAGCCGGGCTTCCTCGGCCCTCGCGCAAAGATCCATGATATCCCGATCGGCATGGCCGGAGCCGGAATCAGCATCCTCGCGCCTCTGGACTTCGAGCGACAGTTCGAGCCCACGCTGGCCGAGGGGAAATATCCCGAGATAGCCCAGCTCGTCGCGCACGTTCCGAATGATGGCCAGCACATCGCCCTTGCCGAGCCGGGCTTCAGGATCGCGTTGGCGCTGAACCAGGATTTCGTCGGCAACGCCGAGCATCTCATGCGCCACAAGGGCGTCCTCGGGTCGCATGCCTTCAATGCGGGCGAGCAATTCCTCGGCCTCCGCAGCCGCCGCGTTGGCGTCGCTGATATGCCCCTCCGACTCCGGCGTATCCTTTGCGCCGCCATGATCGCTCACCGCATTTGAGGAGGCCCAGTGATAGGAGGCGAGTGACATGTTCGCCTGCCATTTCGCGCAAAACCAGCGCTGGAAGGCTCCGGGGAATAAGGTGTCGGGATCAACTGGGCGCGCGTCGTCGCCCGTGCTATGCGCACGATCAGCCATTGCGAATCTCCTATCGTTCGCTGTGGTTAGGGCCGGTGGCGAGACTGATACTCTTGCCCCGGCTCGCAAGTTTTGTTACACATAAATTATGAACCGTCAAGATATTCGTGAAACAAAAATCAGGGGGCGTCCAAAGACATTGGATGATCCCGTCTCAATAGGGCTGCGGCTCCCTGCGGCTCAGGCACGCTCGCTCGACGCTTGGATTGCCGCGCACCCGGAGCCGTGCCCTACGCGTTCCGAGGCGATCAGGCGGCTTCTGGAAAGCGCGCTCGGCACCCAGCGTCCGCCAGAGAGCCTTGATCAAAAGATCGCGCGGACAAAGCGCACGATCGCGAACAACCCACTCGAGGGCGAGCCTTCTGCAGCGCAGGGCATGGCGACGCTGCGGCGCGGTCTCGCCGAAACCAAGCTGCGATCCTTGAAAGCGCGCAACGGCGCCAAGCCGAAGGCAACCAAATGACCGGTGAGCAGCAAAAGAAGGAGCGGGATAAGGGCTCGCCTGCTCCATCCGCGGCTGACAGTGACGCCCTCCGCGCGCTGCTCGACGAGATTGACGGCATAATCGCGCGATTATCGGGCGAGCGGGGGCGCGCTGAGAAGGATCATGCTGACGAGCGCCGCGTTGGAGCAGCACCGAAGTCAGCCGTGGGAACTGATCGATGGGGTTCGTCACCTTTGGCCGCAAAGACTACATTTTAGCCGGCATTGTGCTCGGTGCCATCGCCGTCATGGTGATCGGCCTCGCCGTCATGATCTTCTTGGCCGTAACCAGGTAAGGCGCAGGGGCGATTTCAACCATTTTGTCGACGCAGGCCATTGGGGTCGCTCGCCGCAAAATTGCGGGCAGTGAACCCTTTGGCGAGCAGCATGAAGCCGTCGCGGTTCAGATCCAAGCAGCGATGCTGCTGCTTCCCGGTGGCTGGAATGGTGTAGTACCCCTGCCCAAAAGTGGGCAGGCCTCCGCTGCAATAAACTGCCGTTACATCCGCGGTCAGCCGGCTTTTCGCCTCAAGCTGAAGCCAACATAATCGAAGCGAGGCCGATCCGCAATTCGGGGGTTCAAAGGATCGACCATGCTGGCGAAGGGGGGTGCCTTGGAGGCGCGGCGGCGTGGGTCAATCACGCATGATGTATTTTTGGACGGCTGTCGTCATCAGCCCGCCAATCGCACCACTAAAAATGATCGTTTTGATTTGATCTAGCTGTTCTTTCGCCATCCACATCCACTTTTGCGGGGCAATTTGATGCCACATCCAGCAAGCAAAGCTGGATACGAAAAGCAGAGACACAACCCACAATATAACAACGATGATTATGCCGGAGTGTTTGACAACACGAATTTTGTTGTGGTCGTGCGCTGACTTTAACTCAGCTTCGTTCGGGAATTTTTCTTCTTCTTTGAGAGCGAAATAGTCGTCGCTCCAAGTATCGCTTTTGGCCCACTCCTCGGGAGGAGGAGGGGCTTTAGGCTCGTCACCGTTGGACACTAGAGCGCTCTCGCAGCAACTCTTGATAGTGACTCTTTATAGCGTCGTTTGGAATCGTTTTGTTGAGCAGACCATCCCGGTACATATGTGACCATGGCGTTCCCGGTCGGTGGGTCAAATTCGACAACGCGATCCCGTCGAATTTACCGTAACTATCGAGGACGGCATCCACGAACCGGGCCGCCTCGGGAGGAAGTTCAACATTGCCGCTATCGAAATACCACGTCGGTATCTTCGACGTGATTTCGCCGCGCCCCCATTGCTTCGTACGTTGGTACAGAGCCGGAATGACAGGCCCGAATTTCCAAGCTTGCACCTCGTCAGGGATGAGCGGGGACCCTCTTTGCGCAAGCCACCAGCCATGCGCAATATAGACAAGCTTCATCAGCTTCAACGGAGTAAGGGGAATACCCCTACGCGCCGCCGATTCAATGAATGTGTTAGCTATTGCCACTGTGGAGAACATATCAGCAATATATGGGTTCATTGTGGGGAATCAAGTACTTATATATGTCCAGCGCGGTCAATGCCTTAGGCTGACCGCTGCCAATATCCAGCTCAATTTCGGCTAATCGGTGCGCCATCGCCAGCCGCAGGGCGCGGTCGGCAAGCGCCTCGTAGGTCTCGCGGCGCGGATCCCGGTACCGCTCTGGATCAAACCCTGACGATCAAAACGAAGAACCCAGCCTTCGAAAGGCCTCGATCATTTGAGGAGGGACCGACCTATTGCGTCTTTGGAAGGTCTGCAATTGGCACTATGAGCACAATGCGCCCGGTCTCGTCGGCGACCTCGAACACCCAACCCAGCGTCAGGTTAAGTCCGCTAGCGTGCAGGGCGTCGCTTATGGACGTTTTGACGCTGCTGACGTCGGGAAGCTCAACCCCGACATCGTCAAGCGAAACCTGATCCCCTAATCGCACGTGAAAATAGTAACGGCCCATGATCAGAAGCTAGCGCGCAAGCACAGAAAGGCAAAAAGCCCGCCTGCTTTTGCTGGTGCGGCGAGATACCTGCGTCTTGGGCTGCTTCTCGTTGCGACAACTTAGGGCGGTCGACCTCCTTAAATTTGTCGGATCGTTGTCCCTGTGCGTCGAACTGTTTCAGCACTTCGCCCATGCGCCGGATAGCGCGGTCCCGGATGCGAATGGCCCGCCTCGGACTCCTTGCGGCGTCGGCGGATAGCGGCGTCGGCGGCGTTGCCACTTGAACGAAAAGTAGCGGGCTATGGTGGCCGCGAAGCTGGCTTTATCTCTCATGGTGCCCGAGCGCGTCACGCGTGGCGACAGTCGAGCGCGGCGCGAGGTTGCACGTCCAGGCTTCAACGGCATAGAAAGCCACCATGCATGGGACCCCCAACGAATATCCTTCACGCCGTCGCGGCTCGACACCGGAGAGCCTCGCGCGCACGCATGCCACCGTACGCGCTCGCTCGCTTGCGTGGGCCACGTCCATGCGCCAGGTAATCGCCGACTTAGCTGCTCAAGGCGCTACAACTCCAAGCCGTATCGCTGCAGCGCTGACCTCTGGCAACGTGCGGACATCCCGGGGGCGCACTACATGGCAGACAGTGCAGGTGCAGCGTTTGCTAAAGCGCCTTGCCGAAACGAAGGATGAAGGCCTCTCCTGACAGCAGTTCGCTCCCCCTCATTCGCCTTCCGCGCCCCGTCCCGGCGGGAGGGAATTGGACCCTCTCCGCCTTAGCCGTCCCAGAAACGCCCGATCCGATACGGGCCAGCCGGGGCAACGGCTTCCCGGCGTTAGATTAACGCGGTTCGCGGTTCGCGGTTCGGACGTGGCCTACGCGTTAGGACCGTCCCTCAGTGCCGCCGCGCCTTGCCGCGCGCCATCAGCTCCGCCGTGAGCCGCTCGAAACGGGCCCGGGACCTGGCCAGCACCGCGGCGATCTCCATCCTGATGCGCTCCCGCACAACGGGGTCGGCGGTGAAGCGATCCGGAACGCCCTTGAAGGCCTCGTCGAGTGCGGTGAGCACGAACTCCCCGCACTCGCGATGCTCCTCGATGTCGATCAGCCGGTCCTCCCGATCCCTATTCCGGCTCTCCAGGAGTTCCGCCTTCGCGTTGAGTAAACGGTTTTCCTCGGCTGACCCCTGCGCGCGGCGGGACGGGTCCTTAAGGTAGCGGAGGTAGCCCTGCACGCCGGCGACGACCGGCACCAGGTGGTCTTCCGGGGCAGGGATCCAGCCCTCCTTGATTAGCCGCCGAATCCACGTCTCGGTTACGCCGGTCAAGGTCGCCAACTGAGCCACCGAGACCCGCGCCTGCTTTGCTTCACTCACGTTCATATCGCTCTCCTGACCAAACCAAACTGCGAATTTCACCGGTCGAAAAATGCTCATTTTAAGGGCTGCCTAGGGCCGGCGGGGCTACCTTGGCCGGAAGGACCCGCGCCTTGTGCGCTGCGGTAGCCCGTGTGCGCTGCGGTATGTGCAGCGCAACACGCCCGGCTCATCGCAGGAGGCCGACGAGGCGCTTCTGGATTTCGGGCAGGACGAGCTGCTCGGCGTTCTCGATGAACGCGGCGAGCGACATGTCCTTGACGATCTCCTTGGCGAGTGAGGGGCCGAAGAGTTTGCGCATGCCCGGCTTCTTGGGGATGCGCTGCATGACGGGGCCTTTGGAGGGATGGCCGAAGGAACGGGCGAAGGCGCGGTTCTTCGTCCACATGGTTGCCGAGACGCCGCGCTCATTCATCTCGGGGAGGGTGCCGAATTGGCCTTTGGCGTTTCGCTTCTGCAGGCGCCAGTGATCTGTGCGGCTCCATCGCATGGCGAGCTTCTTGGATCGCGAGACCTTGTGCGGGAATTCCTCTATGGGCAGGCCCTTGGCGCGCCCGGCAATGGAGTATTCGAGCGGGCCGGAGAGCCATGAGCGGGTGTGCTGGACGATGGTCCCGTATTTCTTGGCCGAGGTTTGCTTCTGCAGGGCGCGGCGGACAGGCGTGCGTAGACGCTCGCCGCCCCTCATGAGGCCGCGCTCCATTTCCTCACGGGCCTTGGCGGAGAGGTTCTCGACGTTGCCGATGAACTGCTTCAGCCCGGCGTCGATGGTGATCTCGATCTTCATGTGGTCTCCTTCATTGTGTCGACGACAGGGCGCCAGCCGCGACAGGCGAGCTGTTGACGTTCGGCGATCATGGCTTCGAGGCGCGCGGCGAAGTCTTCATGCTTGAACGCGCCCGTCATGCTCTCTGCGGCGGCGATGAGGATAGACTTGACTTCACCGGGCGAACCTTCCCCGGTTGCGGCGCGATCGATCCACGCACGGGAGATCGCCGCATCGACGTCCCGGCGTTGGGCGCGGCGTGCACGTCGCGCTGCGACGTACGCCTCTAACTCAAGGTCGGAGGGAATGCGCTCGGGCGGCGACGTTGTATGGGCCGCGTCATTGCGCGCAGCAGCCTCGTCGCAGATGCGGAAGGCTTCGTCCCCGGGGATCACGCGTAGGGCCTCCAGGGCGCTGGCAAGGGCCTCCACCACTGACCATCTGGCCTGCACGATGTCGCGGGCCATCAGCGCCCCACAACGCAGCCAGGCGCGCTCAGTGTCGGGCGACAGGCACAACACCCCAGCGAGGCGGGCGGCTTCCTCGTGATCCTTGCGGCAGGCCTGCTTGAGGCCCGATCGTGGGTTGTAGATGCGCTGCGCCGCTCCGCCGGCGAAATAGATCACCGCCATATGTTCGAAGAACGTGCGGCCCGACGGCGGGCCCTTCTCACGGCCCGGCGCGATCTGCACATGCCCGAGGGCCGAATCTTCTGGGACGATCGATGCATGCGCGATCGGGATGCCATAGTGCCACGCGCACGAAACATGGCCGCTTTCGTGAATTGCCGTCGCGCGCAGGGTGAGGGAGCGTCGAGCCATTCAATCCCCCTCAGCTGCCTTGGTCGAAGTTGCCAGCGCGGAAGGCTTCGCGGACCCGGCCGCCGGGCTGGAGCGTTTTCTGCGCCCCGCTTCCTAGGCTCTTCATTCCCTGATCGGCGCGATTGAGATCGTTCAGGAACTCGCGCAGGAGGTCGTGCGCCCGCTTGATTGACTCCGCGTTGATGTGCGGCGTCGTCGTCTTGCCGTTCACCTCGTCAAGCATGGTGTTGATGTGATCGAAGACATTGCTCGCGGAGTCGAGTTCGCTCTTGTCGACCTTCGGCCGCATGGGTGGCAACGGCGGCACGCCCGGCATCGTTGATGTTGGTGCCAGAAAGGGAGCCGCGGATATGCTGCCCGGCGACAATGCGCCTGGATAGAGTCCAGCCTGGCCAGTGACGCGGCCGGAACGCACCGATGGCAAAGGGCTGCGCTTCATCCCTTCTTCAATGGATTTGGTGGCTAGACGATTCATCGAGTCTGACGGCTGGAAAAAGCCGCCGTTCTCGACGGGGATGCCGGTGGGCGAAAGCCGGTGGCCCGGTTGGCCCAATGTGAAGTCGCGGCCGCGCCCCATGCGCTTCTCGAGTTCAGTCAGGGAGCGGCTGGCCCAGAAACGCGTAACAGGATCACTGCTTTTGGTGCGATTCTTCAGAACCTTCTCGCGCTCTTCGTTGGACATATTGCCGGACAGAAGCCGGAAGCTGTCCGTGAGCCGCTGGACAAAGGGCGTCGCTTTCACCGCCACCTTGCCGATTTCGTCACCCAGATCGCCAAGCGCGCGGCCGAACGATTCCATGTTTTTCTTGTGATCGTCGAGCAGCTTCGCGTCCTGTTCGAGCCCGGTCTGGGAACGCTCCGCCACCTCCTTGATCTTCTCAAGATACGACTGCAGGTTGAGCAAAGCCCGCGCGCCATCGCGCGCCTGCGTGTTGACGATGTACTTATTCAGATTGTTCTCGTCGCCGCCCGTGGCCTTGCGCAGCACGTCAAGATAGGCGTCGAGCCTCGTCTTGCCTTCCTTGACGCCGCGCTCGATCCCTTCCGTCAGATTAACGCCCGCCTTCTGAAATCGCTTCTGCGCCTGCGGCGAGTTCAATTCGTCGAGCAGACGCGACATCTGTGTCGTCGTGGTCGAGGCGTTGTTCGTTCGCTCGTTGATTAGCTGTAGTTTGGCGAGGAATTGCTGTAGGTGCTCGTTACCCTTGTAGCCTGCGGCTTTCGCTTTTGGCGCCAATTCGGGAAAGTTCTTCGCAACGTCCTTGATTTCGAACGTGCCGCTGCGGCCGCCGCCGACGATCGATTTCAGCCCGGCCTCGCGATCCGAACCGCTCTTCATGTCCAGATTTTCGGCCACCGTATCGAGCGTACGGGCCATGTCTTCGGCGGACGTGTCGTAGGTGTGCGCTGCTTGCGCAACAGTCCGAGCCTCGCGTCGAGCCTCCTCCCAGGACCGGCCCAGCGTAATTAGCGCCTCGAATCCGTCCTGGATGAATCCGACCTCGACGCCCATGTCGGTCGCTTGTTGGCGAAACTCGGCATAAGTCTTTGAGACTTCGCCCGGCACGCGCCCATGCTCAAGGCCTGCGCTGATAGCTGCGCGGGTCATGCGCCGTTCCGCCTCGGCACGCTTCTTAGCTAGCGTCCAGACTGCAGCAGCCGTTCCGCCCGCGCCGACGCCGCCGGCGACGCCGCCTACCCTGCGCCCGCGTCTTTTGCCGTCCTCATCGTCGCCTCCGCCTCCGCCGCCGCCCCGAGACGCAGCAGCAGCAGCGCCCGCCGCAGCGCCTTGAGCTGCGACCCATGTGGAGGCCCGCTGCTTGCCCTGTTCGGCCGCGCGGCGCGATGTTTCGCTCGGCGTCACCGGCCCCAAAGAAACCGTCGAAAGCGGAGCGCGCTGCACTTTCGACAACGTATACATGGCGCCGTGCGCGGCGGCGGACGTCGCTCGAAAATGCGTTGCCGTCGTCGCAGCCTTGCGACCCGCTGAATCCAGCGCCTTGCCTTGCGCCGCGATCATGGCGCTTGTGGCGGCGAGATTTGTCGACCACGACTTCCCGTTTTTCGCCGCGGCGATTTCGTATCGCTTGCCGAATCTCGCCGTCTCCTTATCGAGCGCCTTCATGCGCGCGATGGCCAGAGCGCCGCCCTCCGGCGAAAGCAGGTTCGCGCGGCGATTTTGAAGGCTCTGCTTCCCGGCGACGTTGCCGAGGTTCTTGAGAGAACCGGCAACGCCTTTCGCCGGGTCGCTGACTTGATCCACAAGCCGCAGAACCAGATTGGCGACCACGTTATTTCCGGCCATCAGAACCTCCGAAGATCAAGGGCTCGGGAATGCCACGACGCGAACTCACGCCAATCCTGCGCGAGGAAGAAGGGGATCGGTGTCGACAGGGTAGAGGCTGTCATGGCGATTGCGCTCCGGGGATCTGCGAGCGCTATTCGCGCGCCCGGAACGCCAAGGGCAAAAAAGGCTCGGCCTCGCGGTTGAGATTTTCAGCGTCGTCACTGTCGAGCGCGTCCAGCACATCGAAGGGCGCATCGAACATCGGCAGTCGCGCCTTTGCGCCGGCCTCGCGTGCATCCTCGACGAACATGTCAACCTCTGCGGCGGTGAGCCTGCGAATGGTGATTTCCGACCACACCTTGCCGTCGAATTCGACAGGCCATTCAAGCATCACCGTCTTGGTGCGGGCCTTGCCTGTGTCGACAAAACGAGGGGCGGGCGTTGGCGTGCTTTCGGAGTGTGCTTCATCGTTCATGGTTGTTCTCTCGATAAGCTTTGACGATCTGTGCAAAGTCGGATGATCTGATCTTGCGGACGGCCTCTGTTGGCCATCCCGCCTGTGCGGCCGCAAACGCGATCCATGCTGTTTCTATTCCGCCTCCCGCCCGCGTGATCGCCGTGAAGCGGCGCAGCGCTTCCTCGCACGGCGGCTGCACGGGAAAGGTCGTGTAGACCTGGTTTGCGAACGTGACGGGCGTGCGCAGTTGGATCATCGGTTCATCCTGCGTCCATTAATTTGCGCCTGGGCTTGCGGCCGGGAGGCAGCGCTGGGCTTCCTCCCGGCCGCCTCGCGAGGCGGCGCCGCTCACCAGTGAGCCGCCTCACGTTCAAGACCTTGCCTCAGCGAAGGCCGGCGAGGCACCCGGGCGATTAGAGGTTTAGCGTGTGGGCGAGCGCCTCCCTGTCGGCCGCTTCATCTTCACTCAGCCAGGAAACTTCGCGCTCTTCGCCGCGAGGGCCGCGCGGGTCTGACGGCTTCTCGCGCCAACTCGCCTCAACGGATTCAACGAATTCCAAGAACCTCGGATCGTCTTCGGTTTCCGGTGTGAAGTCGCCCCAGCCGTTCCAGATGGGGGCTTCGCCGGGCTTCAAGCCGGGCAGCCGCACCGCCATCGAGAGTCCTTCGGGATGATAGCCGTCCCGGCGCGGCAGAAACGTCGTGACCAGCCGCTTCCGGCGTTCGACCGCGACGCGTTTAGCCTCGTAGCCCCGCATTTTGATGTTAACGAAGCTCTTGCCGTTGTGGTGTTCAATTTCTTTGATCAGGGACTCTTCGACGCGCCCGCGTCCGTCGGCAAACCACCAGCCTGCGTCCTCAATGCGCTCGTCGACGATCACGCGATGGTCAGCCGGAAGTCCGCGAAGTTCGTGCTCGGGATAGGCGATAAGCTCGGCGCCCTTCGGAGGGTTTTTGTTTGCTGCGGCAATGGCGACGTCGGCCCTAACTTTCTTGAAAATGATTGCAGCAACGGCGTGTGCGGCTGCGGGATATTTCAGGAGTGCCGCCTTGGCGTCATTTGCGAGTTTCGTGGCCGCCTCGAATTGCGTTTGGCGCTCGGCCTCGGCCTCTTCGGCTTCCACCTCTGCCAGTTCGGCTCTGAGCTTCTCAGCCAGGATGCGCGCGCGGTCGAGGCGCACCTGCATATCGCTGAGTGTCCGGTGCGCGGCGATGCTCGCCTTTTCGTCAGGGTCGAGCAGCGAGGACTCGTAGGACTCGCGCGCCTGCGTGAGCAGGCCTTCGGCCCTGGTCACGTTCTGTTCAGCCACATCGATCGCCTGGCGCAATTCGTGGCTTGTATTGCTGGTGTTTCTGTCGCCGCGGATCATGTCGAGAAGCTTTTTCACAGGCGCGGCCCTCTGATGATTGTTGAGACGGCTTTTGCAGTTTGCGCGAGGATCTTCTCGGCTTGGTCAGCACGCAGGTTCGTCCGAAGGGCCAGCGTCATCGCTTCCAGAGGCACGAGGTGCGCGCTCGCGCTCGCTATGATCTTGCGAATTCGCATGCGCTCTTCGGCGCGAATAGTTTGTTCAAACTGATTGTCGACGCTCATCACGATCGCTCCAAATCACTGAAGCAATTCTGCCGCAGGCGCGCAACGGACGCACGCGCGAAGGTGTGACAAGATCGAATTAATCTGTGACACAAGGCGCGTCCGGCCAATCCTGCACGGCTTCGATCATGGCCTGCGCGATCGCTTGCTTTCGCAGTTCGGCCTCAAATAGTTCGCGCTGGATTCGCGGCTGGCCCGGCACCTTCGGCACGGTTCCACGGACAGCGCGCTGGCGCATTGCGTCTTTAGTGCATTCGGCCATCTTTGCGGCGTCTGCATATCCGATCGTGGCCGTCTCTGTCTCAAGCATGTGGTTGAGGGATTCCAAATAGGCGAGCGCTACGCACCACATCGACTCCAAATGAGCGCGGCGTGAGGGCGTCATGCTCACCTCCCGTCGTCGAATACGTTGCTGATCAGCGCGGGCTCTTCTGCGAGCAGCCGCACCAACCTTTCTATTAGCTCTGGCAGATCGATCCGCCGCGTCTGCGCCGCCGCATCGAGAGCTGGAAGATCGGGATGACGGATCATCACGCGGATGGTGCGCCCGCGACGCCCGTCGTCAATCTCCACACCCGCGCGCTTGAGGGCGCGTCGCACGCTGTATCCCGTCGAGGCGACGTTCGGATGGCGCGCGATTTCATCGAACGTCCAGCCGGCGCCATGGAGTTGCGCAGCCAGCGCAATGCGCGAAACAGGCCAACGCCAGTGCCGGCGCGCCTTTTCTTCATCGTCCTTCGTCATGCCCGCGCTTCGCGGTCGGAGTCGAGCACGTCAACGGCCTGTGCGCGCTTTTCCTCGATCGACCCGAGCCATTCCGTCGTGAAGTTGATCGCGTTGCGCACTATCACGATACACCTCTGCGCGCGAAGCAGTCGATCGCGTTGAGACCGCGCCTTTTCGATGACCTCCGCAATAGTCGGACGGAAAGTCTTTGTTGTGCACAGGTCGAGCAACGCGGCCGCGACTGCACAAAATGGCATTTCCCGCACCTTCGTGCCGTCGTCAGTTTCGGGCAGAAACTCAAATACGCAGGCCATCAGATCCGCGTAGACGGCGGCCCCTTCGCCCGATTTGCCTGGGAACACGTCGCTCATGATCCCCGCGCACAAGGCGAAATGCGCCTCTGTGGCTGGTTCCTGTAGCGCTGCGTTTATTCGTCTCTCGGCCGAGGCGAGATCGGGGAGCGCAGGGAGGCGGTTCAGCACCTCGCGGAATTCTGTTTCCACCAGATTCAGTGCGGTCGTCGTGATAACCCGCCCCATGCCAGGAACCAATTTGCGGCATGCGCGGTCGGCGTGTTGCTGCTCGAACATGGCGGTCTTGAGAGCCACAGCCGCGTACGCCTGTTCTGTAAATCGAACGTCGCGCAGCGGTTGGGCTGCTTGTCGAATGATTGCTGCGTTATCGATCGTAGGCGGTGCGGCTTTTGCGGGTGACGGTGCGGCGCGGGAGATAGGCGTCAGCGGCTTTGATTGAGCATTCATCATAAATCCTCCTGTTGCGCGTGCTGGCGCTCATGGACACGGCGCAGCAGCCGCTCAGTCGTCGACATGGCGGGTTCGTGGCGTAAGCCGTTGGAGTAGGGCGCCGCAGCCGGCGCGGGCTCGTCGGCCCAGCAACCCTTGTTCAACCAGGTTGCGGGGTGTTTCGTGAACTTCCGTTCCTGCCCATCGCGTTCGCTGGCGTAGCGGATAGCTCCGGCGAGCAATTCCTCGGCCGTCGCCTTGCCCTTGCGGATCACACGATCGTAAGCAGTTCGAGCATCATCCGGCTCAACCCTTCTCGGATATGCGGCGTAAAATTCCTCAAAGCCGTCCGGTGCGTCCGGCTTAGACTTCCGAGGCGGTGACTTGGTCAGCGCTTCTTGGTGTTTTTTTTCGCCGAAGAGATCGTCGTCTTTGAGAGATATATATTCAACAGGTTCCTCAATAGGTTCATTCATAAGGTTAGTGGCCACCGCTGTGGCCCTTTCATGCACACCGCTGTGGCCCTTTTCGTTCACCGCTGTGGCCCTTTTAGTTTCCGAAAAGGGCAACGGTTGTGGCCCTTTCTCGGCGTTGAAAGGGCACCCGCCGTGGCCCTTTAGGTTCCACTTGTAACGGCTGGAATTTCCGAGACCCTGACCCGGCACAACGGCAAGATGGTCTCCCGCCTCCAGCGCTTTGATGCCCTTCCGGACACCATTGCGGCTCAGGCCGCAGTCTGTCGCGAGCTTCGATTGGCTGGGCCATGCCTCCATGTTCCCGCGATTAAAGTAATCGCCGAGCGCGACCGCCACGTGTAAGGCAATTCGCGGCAAGGAATGGTCGCGCAGGACCTGGCTAAGCCATTCGAGCTTTCTCCTATTGAAGTCGTCGCCTTTGGCGCGATCTTTCATCGGCGCCGTCATGCGGCCCCCCGTTCGATCTGTGAGCGCCGGAGGCGCGCCGTGTGCTCGTACACGAGGTCGGCGGCTTCACGACGATCGCGAGCTTTCGCCAGATAGATCAGCTCGTCATGGGGCCCGATGACGAACGCCTCGAAGCCGTCGCGGACGGGCTTGATCATGCCGATAGGCACGCGGCCCGCATAGATGTGGGTCTCGGAGGGGGCGGTCATGCGCGCACCTCAATCGGCACTTCGCCGCAAGCTATCGCCCTTCGGATCACTTCCCGACCGAAACACTCGCGAAACTCGTCGGTCGCCTCATAACGAACGGCGTTGATGATCCGTCGAATTTCACGTGAGTGCAGCCTGCCGGTCGTCCATTCGAAGCCCCAGTGCAGGCCCCTCGTCGGAGACCAAAGAAGGAAGAACTGGACTCCGAGTTGTTCCAGATGGGAGAGGCGACGATCAACCATCGCTTGATAATCGATACTCATTTCGCGCCTCCCGTCTTCAGAGGCGGCATGCCCTGCGAATTGCGGAACGCGGCGCACATGAAGGTCATGCGCCGCGTCGTCACTCATGTCGCGTGTGAGGATCTTCATCGCGTCAGCGGCGCCGTGCGTATAGGCGTCGTCGAGCCCGATGGGCAGCAACCCCAGGTCGCGCAAGGCCTCGAAGAATGCCTGTGCGGCCGGGTGCGACACGCTCGTCGTCGGGCCATCGATCGTTCGCACCTTGCGGTGATCCCCGAGCCCCTCGTGGAAGGCGGTAAGGAAGAACCGCCTGCGTTTGCGATCAAGCGAAGCAGCGTGCAGGAGGTCGTCGAACGAAACCCACGGCATATGCGGGCCAGCGAGCGGCGCGGCAAAAAAGCGGACGTTTTTCAGCCCGATCGCAGCCGTGTGGATTGGGATCGTCACCATGTGCGTGTCTCCCTCAGGATAGCGCGCGCATGGGCGGCGTTGTCGCAGATCGCCAGCACGAAGCCGTTGCGTTCAATCGCGATTGCAGGGCGATGGTGAGTTGTGTTATTCATGATGGGTGATCTGCTCTGAAATGAGCCGTTCCCCGTTGGCGCGGGGACGGCTTTTTCGTTCAAGCCGGGCGGGGCTGCTGAGCGGGCGCTCGTGCGTTTCCAGATCATCAAGCAGCCCTTCCGTTTTCCACTGACGAACCGGGCCGCGGGCCAGCGGCGCCAGGCTGCTTGCGCGGCCGGGATGCGATCCATTCATCGATTTCGGCCTCGCGATAAAACTTCCTGCCGTTGATCAGGACGGCGAGCGGGAAGTCTGAGTCGGGCTTGTTCGAGTGCCGCCAGATGGTCATGTCGCTGACCCCACCGAGCTTTTCGCGCAGCCTCTTTGGGGTGATTAATGTTTCGCTCATCTTGAGAGCCTTTCTGTTTGAACAAGTTTCATCGTTCACGGGCATAGGAGTGCCAGCGTTCGGACCCGTTGAAACGGGTAGAAGGGGTAAAACTGGGGGGTAGAACCTCCCGTTAGGTTATACCCGGAATTACGCCTAACCATTTGATGGGACTAGCGTTTCGCGGTTACGGAGGTTTTACCCGTTTGCTCGTCGGCGGGGTCTTTTTAAGCGCCTCTTGCACGAACCGGGCGACATCCGAATCATCAGCCTGAATGCGTTTGCTCAGGAAATCCGTCAGCGCTTCAGACGAGGGATCATTTTTATTTATGAATTGACTTACGGGGATGGCGAGCCGCGCCCAATCAATCGTCAGCATGCGACCGTCAGAAGTCTTGGTCTGATGGTTGTCGGCGGCCGTGAGGAACTTCCTGATTGCTTTCACGTCTCCGCAGCCGTCGGTTCTCTGTGCGAACCAAGAGGCGAGGTCTTTGGTAGAAGGCTTTCTCATATTCGCTTGCAAATAGCCGGCGACGTATCCCCCAGCGCCGGGCCAATTTATGCGCGCCTTGACGCCCCCTCGATTGCGCGTCTGTGCAGCAGGTTGGCGTTGCCGCATCCGTTCTTTAAAGGAAAACAGCTTTACTTGTAATTGAAGTAATTCCGCTAGTTTCCCGAAGTCTGTGCGATCAATTTGCACGCCTTCGGCTTTTACTATGGTGCCGCACCAGGGCGTTTCTCCCGCAGGGACAGTCTCGTCGCGGTAAAGAACGCTGGCCGTCCAGTTCGCCTTGATGAGCCGCCAGTCGTCTTTGCTGAGGACCTCGTTGTCCGTGATGCTGAGGGGTCCATCGCGTTCCCCGAAAGCGTCTCGGCGGTGCACGCGCGTTGCCCAAGTGTCGCAGCCTATTTCGCGCAGAAATCTTAAGAGCTCGCTCTGCGCGGCGGCTTCGGAAAGATCGGTGAGGATCATCAGCTCCTGAACGGCTGCGCTTAATTTCATGATTGCATCAGCCTCGCAATATGCTGAGCCCACCGCTCCAGCGCGGCCCGCTTCTCCTCGAGATACCTGTGCCTGTTGTAGACCGCCGCCACGCCGCTGATCGCGCCACCCCGATGGTTGAGCACCGCCTCGATCACGTGCACCGGCTCGCCGAGGCGCGCCATGCCGCTGGCGAGCGTGCGTCGGAGATCGTGCAGACGCCACGGCGTGAGGGCAATGGCGTCCAGATCGTTTGAGCCGGCCGCCAGCGCTCGCTCTCGCGCCACTGCGAGCATAGCGACGTCGATTCGAATTTTGCCCTTGGCGAAGCCGGAAAATGGCGTCTGCCCGTTCGTTGAGAAAACGAGATCGGACGCGGCGATGCGAGGCGCCGCCGCGATGATGTCTCTGGCGGCCGGACTTAATGGAACCTCTGTCGCCATACCATTCTTCGTGCGGGCGCCCGGGATCTGCCAAAGGTCCCCGACGATCTCCGTGCGCCTCATGCCCGCCACCTCGTCGCGCCGCTGCCCAGTCAGCAGCAACAGCTGCGCCATGGCGCCAAAGGGCCAGCCCACGGTCTCCGCAGCCTTCCAGAACAGCACGACCTCGTCGTCCGACAACACGCGCTCGCGGCTGACCTCCGCCGATGGCGCCCGCACTCGATCGCATGGCGATGTGTCCACAATTCCGCGTTCGATGCTCCAATTGAAAAGCTTGCGAACCGCGGCGAAAGCTCTGTTGGCAGCGATCGGCTTGCCGCCGTCGACGATCGCGTCGAGCAACGCAATGACGTCCCGGCGTGTGATTTCCTTCAAGGGCAGGTCGCCCCATGCCGGAACCACATGCAGCCTGAAGGTGCGCTCGACCTCTTCCGCCGTCCGGGGTTTGTTGTTGGATCTGACATGGCGATCGAGAAACTCCGCCACGATCGACCTCACCAGGTCCGCTTCGCTGGTTCGTGCGTGCCGCTTCTCCGTCGCCGGGTCGAGGCCTGCAGCGACCGCCTGTAGCGCTTCCCTGCCGCGCTCCCGGGCTAGGGCGAGGGGCAGCACTGCCACCGTGCCCAGCGTAAGCTTCCGGGTCCGGCCTCGATGGCGGTAGCGGACCGCCCAGCTCTTTGCGCCGGTCGGCTGGATCTGGAGGTAGAGACCCGGCAGAATGCTGTCCGGGACCTCCCGACGTTTTGCGAGATCCGGCGTCAACTTCTCGACCATCGCCGCAGTGAGTTTCGGCATTCTCCCCGACTCGCTTGAAAAATCTTGTGGTCCGTTTGGGGTAACGGACCGGTAACATGGCAGGGGTGTTTTGGAAAGTTAGGCTTTGCGCGTAACAGGGCAGATCAGTTGCGTTATCCAATTGATTTCTCAGCTGAAACAGCCCGGAAAATTGTTCGGGTCTGTTAGGCTTTGATTTTTGGCCCGACAAGATTGTGGATCTGGGGGTCCCCGGTTCGAGCCCGGGAGGTGGTACCACCCCAATTTTTCGTCGCCACACCGCAAAAGCGGCGCGGGTTCTCGCCCGTGGGGCGTGTATTAGACCCTCCTCACATCCCTGATGGCCGTCCGCATTGCCGGGTCGCTCCTGTCTGCGCCGACATGCGTCAGGATTGATGACACTCGCTCCCGTGCAGTCATATGATGGCCGCTCATCTAAACCGCTCAGGCGATTCACGGGGAGTATTGGGCATGTCGGACGGCGAGTCGGCGCAAACGCATACAGAGGCCGCCCCGCTTGCGGACGTATTCTGGTCATTTCTCAAGATTGGCGGATCGGCGTTCGGCGGCTCGACTCAGGCGATGATGCATCGCGAGGTTGTGGAGCGTAGAAAGTGGGTCAGTGACGAGGCGTTCCTCGCCGGGCTCGCCATTTCGCAGGTTTTGCCGGGCGCGAACCCGGTCAATCTGGCGCTTTATATGGGCATGAAAGCGCGCGGCGGGCCAGGCGCGGTTGTGGCCGTGACGGCGATGATCATTCCCGCCTTCTGCATCATCATGCTGATGGGATACGGCTATCGGCAGTTTTCCGGTTTACCGATCACGCACTTCATCCTGGGCGGCGTCGCCGCCGTCGGCATCGGCGCAACGTTGGCGGTCGGCGCCAAGGTCTCATCGAAATTGCCGCGTGACGTGCTGACGTTTCTCATCGGCCTCACGGTTTTTCTGGCGGTGGGCGTTTTTCGATGGCCCATGCTGCCGGTTGTCGCCATCGCGGTTCCACTGAGCATTGGCCTCGCGTGGCTTCATGTGCGGGGGGCTAAGTAAATGGACAACAGGCTCCTTGGGCTTTTCCTCGTATTCGCTCCGCTCTCGCTGTTGTCGTTTGGCGGGGGACAGGCGATCGTCGCCGATATTCAGTATCAAACCGTCGAATTACGCGGCTACCTGACCAATCAGGAGTTCGCCGACATGTTCGCGATCTCCCGCGCCGCGCCGGGACCGAGCACGCTTATCGCCGCGCTGATCGGCTACCATGTCGCCGGGCTCACCGGCGCTCTGGTGGCGTGCTTCGCCATTTATGTGCCGTCCTCCCTGCTCGTGTACGGCGTTTCCAACTGGTGGCAGCGCAACAAGGGATCGCCCCTGAAATCCGCGATCGAACGGGGGCTTGCGCCCGTTGCGGTGGGTCTCATCTTCGCTGGCGCGCTCGCCGTCATAAGGGCGGCAAAGGTGGGTCCGCTGGAGATCGCCACGATCCTTTTGTGTTGCGCGCTCTTTTACTTCACGAAAGTGAGCCCGTATCTCGTCGTCCTGTCAGCTGCGGCGGCCTTCGCGGCCGCGTTTCTGATCAGGTAATCCATAAGCGTTGCTTGTGGGACAAGGCGCGCGGCGCCGCCTGAGAGGGCAGGGCCGCGCCTACAAATCCTACTTGCGTCAGGGCCGTCCGGCTGCGAACCTGCGCATCATTTTTGGCGACGAAAAGGACAACACATGGCTCGCATTTGGGAACCCTACCTGACGGACGCCGATAAGGCGCATCTGGCTGTTGCAAAAGATCGCCGCGTCGGTTTCGGCTCGAAACCGGCTCTGCTGTTGATCGACCTTTACCGCGCTGTGTTCGGCGACAAGCCCGAGCCCATGCTGGAATCCATCAAGCTTTGGCCGTCGAGCCATGGCATGGCTGGCTGGAACGCGCTGCCCCATATCCAGCGGGTGCTGGAAGCAAGCCGCGCGGCGCAGATTCCGGTCATCCACATCACGATGTTGGCGGATTCGGGCATGCTGGGCTGGTTCGACGCCGCCCATCGCGACAGCGGCGGACGTGCAGGCCTTGGACGCGGCGGCGAGATGGACGCCGCGGCGCTGGACCGCAAAAAGCGTTCGGCGCAAATCGTCGACGAGGTTGCGCCCATCGCTGGTGAAGTCGTGTTGAAGAAAACTGCGCCAAGCTCCTTCTGGGGCACGCCGCTGGCGGGACATCTCACGTTCCACGGCATCGACACATTGATTGTTGCCGGCGAAGCAACCAGCGGCTGCGTACGCGCGTCAGTGGTTGAAGCAGCGTCGCATCGCTATCGCGTACAGGTTGTCGAAGAAGGCTGCTTCGATCGCCATGAAGCGACGCATGCCTTGAACCTTTTCGACATGCATCAGAAATATGCGGACGTCATCCCCGCTGCAAAGGCGGTGGAATGGCTCGAAAACTTCCGCGCGCCCGCCAAGGCGAAAGAGCCCGCGCTCGTCTGACGGCGCCGCCAAAACGCACTGCTTCTGCAAGAGTGAACGCGCCGCCCATCAGCGGCGCGTTTTCATGTCGTGGAAAGTCTGCGCAAGGCCGACGTATATCCGCCGGAAGTTCTGGAACGGGTTCGCGAAATCGGCCTGAGGGCCGGGCGCGCCATTAGATAGCCGCAAGGCGCAGACAAGGCTGGTCTGGAATACAACTTGCTCCGTATCTTGTACGACAAGGAGGCTTCCATGATCCGCAGTGATGACTTCATTGCTTTGGCGACTGTGCTGATCGGCGTCGCCCTGTCCGTGGCGTGGCTCGCGACGACTATAGAACTTTGATGTTTGCAGAATTTTGATGCTCGCAGGAGAGGCCAGCGGCGTTGACCGCTGGTTCTTCGCGCGAGAGCGATCAGGATATGGCGCCCAATCGCCGGGCGATGCGTGCGGCCTCGATGACCATGCGGTCGACGTCCTCACGCTTGCACAATTCGGTCCCGGGCGTGAGAACGGCAGCTGTCCCCGCCGCGACGCCGTGAAGAAACGCCTCTCGCGTCGGCAAGCCGCGTGCGAGCGCCAGCGTCATCGCTGCGACGAAACTGTCGCCAGCGCCCACGGCGCTCTTTGCTTCGACAGGCAGTGCGGGCATGCGGAACGGTCCGTCCGCATCGACGAGCAGCGCCCCCTCGTGGCCGAGCGTGAGGCAGATCATCGCGACCTTCCCACTTGCCACGATCTCCGCTGCCGCTCTTTCCTGAGACGCGTGGTCGGCCAGCTTACTGCCGACCAGATTCTCAAACTCTCCAAGGCTCGGCTTGACGAAATGCAGACCCCCGCCGGCCACAGCCTGTTTCAGGGCGTCTCCCGATGAATCGATGACGCACTTTGCGCCCCGCGCCTGCGCAACTTCAGTGACGCGTGTGTAAAAGTCGGCGGGCGCGCCGCGCGGCAGGCTGCCGCTTGCCACTAGCCACTCAAATTGAACGCTGCGGAGCGCCTCGAGCAGGCGCTCGCACTCCTGCGAGTCGACCAACGGCCCTTCCGGCACGAAGCGAAACTCCCGCCCGCTGGAGCTCTCAAAGATCGTCTGGCTGATGCGCGTATGGCCTTTGATGTCCACGCGCAGGCGCGGCAATCGCCTTGCCTCGATCAGTGCGTCGAACACCGGCCCTGTCGCGCCGCCAGCCAAATAGACTGCCAGCGTTTCACCACCCAGTTCGCATACGACACGGCTCACGTTAATGCCGCCGCCGCCCGGATCGAAGCGTTCGTTGCGGGTGCGCACCTTGTGGATGGGGCGCACCTCGTCGGCCTCGCTGGCGCTGTCGATGGCTGGGTTCAACGTCAGAGTT
>JAUXWZ010000060.1 GCA_030684835.1 Beijerinckiaceae bacterium | reverse complement strand
TAGAACGTGGCGCGCGGGATGCCGAGCTTGTCCAGCGTGCGCTTGGCCGGCAGATGCGAGCCCTCCACCAGCTGGATGATCTCAGCCTTCTCAGATGCAGGATATCTCATTCCCCGTCCTCCCCATCCTCGGTCATGCTTTATGGAATGGCCCGCCCCTCCCCCGGCGTTGTACCCTTCGCCGGGGCGTCAAAGAGAGGAGTACGTCATGGATATCGCGGCACTTGGCATCGATTTGGGCAAGAATGTTTGCAGCGTTGTCGGGCTCGACGGGGCTGGCACGGTGGTTTTGCGCCGACGAATGAAACGCGAGACGTTATTTGGCTTTGTCGCCAAACTAAAATCTTGCATCGTCGCTATGGAAGCCTGCTGTGGCGCGCATCACCTTGGCCGCCTCTGCTCGGCCCATGGACACGATGTCCGGTTGATGTCGCCGGAGTATGTACGGCCGTATATCAAGGCGCAAAAAAACGATGAGCGGGACGCGGAGGGGATCGCTGAGGCGGCCACCCGCCCAACAATGCGCTTCGTCGGATTAAAAGCCCAGGAACAACTCGACATCCAGACGCTCCATCGATCACGGGATCGATTGGTTGGTGAGAGGACTGCGTTGATCAATCAGTTGCGTGCGATTCTGCTGGAACGTGGGATCGTAGTCCCCCAAGGCAAGCAAAGGCTCGAGCAATATCTGATCGGCCTGATGGCCGAACCAGACGCCGCAGGGCTCGGCGCGCGGATGCGAATATTGATAGCCGATGGCCAGGCACAATGGCGGGAACTCGATCGGCGCATTGCGGTATTCGACGCCGAGTTTGTAGCTTTCGCGAAAGAAAATGAGGATGCCCGGCGACTTGTGACTATTCCAGGCGTGGGCGTCACGATCGCTTCGGCTTTGATTGCGGCTGTCGGAAAAGCTGAAACCTTCGAGCATGGACGTGATCTGCCCGCATGGCTCGGTCTCGTTCCCAGGCAATGGACCACTGGAGGCAAACCGAAGCTGATGGGGATCAGCAAGCGCGGCAACAAGTATCTTCGAACGCTACTCATCCACGGCGCGCGATCCGCGCTGCCACATATCGCAGAGCGCGATACCGCGCTGGGGCGTTGGGCAAAAAGCCTTCTCGCGCGGGTTCATCCAAATGTCGCGGTTGTGGCGCTCGCCAACAAGTTGGCCCGTATCTCCTGGGCAGTGCTCCGGCGCGGCGAAAGCTTTTCCCCAAGAGGGTTGCCTCAGGCGGCATAAAATTGGTTAGTCGGCCTTACATGCCGATTGGCTAACGATGTTTGCGAGTGGTGAAAATGAGATGGCCTGACAGTCAAACGGCGTACCGGATTCCTGGTTAAAAAGATGGCGCTCGACGCCGAACGTTTTATGAGGACCGGGACGCGCGTATCTCCATCTTGGCCGGGAGCATCGCTCCGAGGCCGGATACGTTGAAGCAGACTGATTTTGACGATCTCGAAAAATTGCTTGCAGACGGGGCGGGCCATACGTTTTTTAAGCAGACGGTTTTCCAGGGTCAGGTCGGCCACGACCTCTTTGAGGGCGGTCGATTCACGGCGCAGGTTTTTCACCTCATCGGACGTCGCAGCGCGGGCCGTGTCGCCGGCTAGCCGCCGCTTGCCAGCCTCAAGGAACTCTTTGGACCAGCCATAGTACATCGAGGCGGCAATCCCCTCGCGGCGGCAAAGCTCGGAGATGCTTTCTTCGCCCCGCAGGCCTTCGAGCACGATGCAGATCTTCTCCTCAGCTGAGTACTGTCGACGCGTCTGACGCCGGATGTCCTTCAGCACTTGTCCTGCCGGCACTTTGTCCGGCCCGGATTTCTGTTTCATTTTCGCTCCTTACGGCTACGATGAACCAAATTTTCCCTTCGTGAAGACCTCAAATTTGTCTCATGGATGCTGACGGGGAACATGCATGGGCCACAAGTCCACCTCGCCGTGAAAACACCTCTTCATCCGATTCCCGCGAAAGAACGAGGCAGTCCAATTGCGTTCTGCCTTCGCCAAGTTGACAATGCCCGCCCAAACCTATGAATTGCTGCAGCCCTGCAGAAATCGCATCCAACCAACAAAATTTGGAGCAACCCATGGCTCGCATTCGTCACTTGGCAATGAAGTCAACAGATCCCGACCGCCTCGGAAACTTTTACGCCACTGCGTTTGGGATGAAGCAAATTCATCGCTCTCCGAACGGGGGCGTGTACATGACTGATGGATACCTGACCCTTGCAATTTTAAAGCAGCGGCCGAACGACACTGCTCCTGGGCTTAATCATTTTGGATTCGAGGTCGAAGATTCGGCCGAAGTATCACGTTTAATCGCGGACATGGGTATCGCACGGCCAACCGAGCGACCCGCCACCACGCCTTTTGCAGAACTCAGGGGCATGGATCCTGACGGAAACCTCTTTGACATTTCCGAACACGGCTATGATGAGGTCGAATATCCGACTGATCGCGAACAGACCTCCCCGTCAACGAAATGATCGGAGGCTTACCATGAACTTCGCCCCGTGGGCTCGTTGCGCAGCACTCGCGGTTGGGCTCGGGACTGGCCTCCCCCTTCCAGCCATGTCGCAGAGCGACTTCTACGCCGGCAAGACGATAACCCTTTTTGCCGGTTTTCCTCCAGGCGGAGGAGTCGACGGCGAGATGCGGATGGTTGCGCAGCATCTGCAGCGATTCATCCCTGGCGCACCCAGTATCGTAGCCAAGAACATGCCGGGCGCAGGCGGCATCGCCTTGGCGAACACGCTTTACAACAACGTAGCACCGGATGGACTTACGATAGGAATGCCGGGCCGCAGCGGCTTCCTCCTAAGCAAGATCGTAAACACGGCCGGAGTGCGCTTCGATCCGAGTAAGTTTATTTACATCGGGGCTGCAGGAAGCACGAACAGCATATTATGGCTACGGCGGGAACTTGGGATAGAAAGTTTAGAACAGTTGCCGGGCCCGCGTGAGCTTGTTCTAGGAGCTTGGTCTTCGAGATCGCAAAACGCAATAGTGCCAAAGGTGCTTGCGAAATATCGCGGCTGGCCGCTCAAGGTAGTGCATGGGTATCGTGGAACAGCGGAAACCCTGCTTGCCTTGGAGCGTGGTGAAATCGATGGGCTCTATTCGCACGAGGGCACCATTCAGGCTGGACGGCCAGACCTGTTCGAAGGTGGGAAGATCATTCCGATATTTCAAAGCTTCGATGAGCTGCCGAAGGTGCCAGTGATTACTGAGTCTGCAACTGGCCCCCGAGAAACTTCACTCCTGAAACTCCTTAACTCGCCCAGCCAAGTCGGTCTTGCGCTCGTCGCCCCGCCGGGCGTTAGCAATGACAGGGTGTCAATTCTGCGCCGCGCTTATACACGGATGACGGATGATAAAGAGTATCGATTTGAAGCCGAAAAGCGTGGCATCGCACTTGGCCAGCCGATGACCGGCGAAGAATTGCAACGTCTCGTGGAGCAAACGTTTGCTGAGGCCTCAGCCGAGGTCGTTAGCGAGTATATGAGCTACACTGAAGAAGTGAAATGATGGTAAGCTTCAGTCTAAGCCTCGTCTAAACCCGTGTTTTCATCAGCCAGTCGTTCGGGACTTTGACAGCTTGGTTTGAGGCTTTGCGCCTGACGTGGGGCGCAGTTTTCCGGTGGCGCGGGAAGCAGCGCGAGTATGCAGGGTTTGGCGTGGTTTCGGGGCAGGGCTTGTTCGACGGCACGGCCGCGACGGCTACGTGCTTGCGGTGCGCAAGGCCAAGGCGACATTTGCCGGAACAGGGCGCCATCCGGGCAGGCGCTGGCAAGCGCGATGCGGATACGGCTGGCAGTTTCGATGACCCGGGCCGCGACCTTGCATGCCCGGCGCAGGCAGCCTCAATATAACGAACTTCGTCTATAACGTGGCGCCAAAGGATGGCTCGGTTCTTGGCGCCTGCCAGAACAACGTGCCCTTCGAACCGCTGTTTCACACGCTGTCTCCCGGAGGCAAGACAGCGCGCTTTGATGCGCTGAAGTTCAACTGGGTCGGCAGCGCGGCGCGGGAAAACTTCATTCCATTCGTGATGGCTGACACCGGCGTGACAACGCTTGATGAGCTGCGCACAACGCCCCTGCGATTTGGCGCCAGCGCCCCCAGCACCGACAACGCGATCCTCGCGCTTATGCTCAATCGCGTCTTCAACACACGCATCGACATCATCAACGGATATCCCGGAAGCACGGCCTCGCTGATTGTCGCGCTCGAGCAGAAAGAGATCGACGGCTTGGCCGGCATCCCATGGCGAGCCTGCGCGTGAACGCGTCACACCTGCTCGAGCCGAACCGCATCAAGTTTCTCGTGCAGGTTGGCCTCGCCAAACATCCCGACTTGCCCATCGTGCCGTTGCTGATCGACCTCGCGCAGAACGAACAGGACAAGGATGTGCTGAAAGCCATCATCGCCCGCTATGAAATGGCCCGGCCGATATTCGCCGGGCCCGGAGTTCCCAAAGAGCGCGTCGCCGCCTTGCGCATGGCCTTTGAAGCGGCGATCGCCGATGCGTGCTGAAAGAAGCCGCCACGCAGAAGCTCGACATCAGCCTGGTCAAAGGCGAAGAGATCGAGGCGCTGGTCGCAGCCGCCTACCGGCTTGCGCCCGATCTGGTCGAACGGGTGAAGGGCGCCATCAACACGGCGCAATAGTCTCCTCCTCGCCGGCAATTCGAGGTTGGCTTGAAGCAGATTTGGAAAGGTCATACGCTCTTGCAAAATGTAGGAGGAGCGTATGTGCGCAGCGCAGAACGGGCATGTGGCTGTCGGTCGTCGTCGGGCTAGTGCTCGGACGATGACGCCGGACACGAGCCAGAGATTTGCCTCGTCAGCGCTGCGGCCTTTGCTCCGCTCGCTGCTGCTGGCCGGCGGCACCCTGCTCACTCTTGAATCCGTTGGCTTCGCGCAGGAGTCGGCGGATTTCTATCGCGGCAAGACAATCACGCTCGTTGTGTCGACCAGCAGCGGCGGTGATTACGATACGCGCGCGCGTCTGCTGGCGCGGCATATGACACGGCATGTTCCGGGTGCGCCGAAGTTCGTGGTGCAGAACATGCCGGGCGCCGGCGGATTGCGCGGCGCCAACTGGCTTTACAATGTCGCCGCGCAGGATGGTACAGCTCTGGCCGCGCTCCAGCAGCAGATTCCGCTTTCGCAATTGTTCAAGAAGTCCGGCGTCGAATTCGACATGTCGAAGCTCCACTTCATCGGCAACACGTCCGCATCGCCGATCGTGGTCATGTCCTGGAGCGCTTCCCCCATCAAATCGTTCGCCGACGTCTTCAACAAAGAATTCGTCGTTGGCGGAACCGGCGGCGGCTCCGCGTCCGTTCAGATGCCGCTGATGCTGAATGCGCTTCTGGGCGCCAAATTCAAAGTGGTGCCCGGCTACCCGGGCGGTTCTGAAATCTACCTTGCGATGGAACGGGGCGAGATCGCCGGCCGCGTCACGCAGAGCTGGGCTGGCTGGAAATCGCAAAAGCCGGACTGGATTGCGGAGCGCAAGATCATTCCCCTCGCTCAGGGTGGACGAAAACGCCACGCGGACCTTGCGCAGACGCCGTTGCTCGCCGACTTCGCGCGCAGCGCGCAAGACCGCCAGCTCATCCAATTCATGCTTTCATCGGATGAAGTTGCGCGGCCCATCATCGCTGCACAGGGCACGCCGCCCGATCGCGTGTCCATCCTGCGCGGCGCCTTCATGGCGACCATGCACGACCCGGATTTTCAAGCTGACGCGGGCAAGTTGAAACTTGATATTGAAGCGATGAGCGGCGAAGAGGCGCAAGCCATCGTCAGCGACATGATGTCTGCGCCCGCCGTAATTATCGAGCGTGCGAAGACATACATGGGTTCGGATGGATGACGCCAGCGCGTCGCATCGTCTGTTAAACCAGGATGGAAAATGAAGGACGCGCGAAGAGCGATTCTGCATGGGCGCGTGCAGCTGGCGTCTGTCCAAGGATCGACATCTCGGGCAGGTTTCGCGTGATGTAGGCGTAAGCGGCCGCAAACGCCACGTCAGCGAGTGTCAGACTGTTTCCCACGCAATATTTTCGATCTGCAATCGCAGCGTCGATAAAGAGTCGCCCGTGAAGAACTCGGAAGAGTTTGCGCCGCGATGATTTCTGCTATTCCGTAAGTATTCGATATCGCCGGTTTTCAGAGGGGCGACATCGGTTTCCTTACAAATTGATTTGATGGAATTGCTGTGATTCCCTGTCTCCGAAGAAGCTTTGAGTCGGAGATTTCGATGCTTCCGAATGAGCGGCGAGACAGTGGACAGAACGATCTTTTCCGGGCGCGGCTCGACCAGATCGTCGATTTGAACCATGCGCTGGCGAAACTGGCGCGGCAGGTGGATTGGGGTTTTCTGGAGCAAAAGTTCGGCGCGGCTTACGCCGATGTTCCCGGCCGTCCGCCGTTGCCCACGCGGTTGATGGCGGGGCTGGCTATTTTGAAGCACACGTTCAACCTGTCCGACGAGAGCTTGTGCGAGCGCTGGGTCGAGAACCCTATTATCAACTATTCTGCGGCGAAGAGTTCTTCCGACACGACGCGCCGTTCGACCGCTCGTCGATGACGCGCTGGCGCCAAAGGATGGCGAGGAGAAGATTGTCGCTCTCATTCAGGAAAGTCTGAACGTGGCGACGCGCACCGGCGCGGCCAGCCCCACCGACTTCGCCAAAATCATCGTCGATACGACTGTTCAGCCCAAGGCTGTGGCTTTTCCCACGGATGCGAAGCTCCTGCAACGCGCGCGGGAAAAGCTGGCTCGTCTGGCCAAGAAGAGCGTCGTCGCTCTGCGCCAATCCTAC
>JAUXWZ010000057.1 GCA_030684835.1 Beijerinckiaceae bacterium | reverse complement strand
CATCATGCGTTCATAGGCGGCGCCGTCGTCGTAGCGAATTTGCGGTTCGGCCATCAGCGTCTCCCCCATTGGACACAATATTCCACAGATTAGCGGGAAGCCCGCTCGAAAGTAGCATCCATAGGCGGGTCTCCAGAAGCCGAACAGACCGGAAGAACCTCCGGCGTCGGGGGGCGATGTCCGCAGTTGGCACGAAACGGACCAGTGGGGCCCGTCTGGCGATGTCCGTTGATTGGATAAGACCCGAAGTCAGCGGCAGAAAGTCAAACCGACGCGATTGACCCGACTGCGACATTGGAGCTCGCCGTGACGATTTGTGAACTGTTCAATCTTATGCATTGGGGATAGAATTCGGCCGGCTCAGCACCTCAAACGTTGGGCTTAGTCTGAGACATGGGAGGATCACATGAAAATGATTCAAGTTGCCATCGTTTCCGGCTTGATCGCATTAGCCGGTCTCGCGTCAGCCCAAGGCATGGATGACAAGATGCTTGGACCGCAGGATATCAAATGGACGAAGGCCCCGCCGTCTGTTCCGCCGGGGGCTGAAGCGAGCGTACTCTACGGCGACCCCGGGAAGGACGGCCTGTTCGTGCTTCGGCTCAAGCTCCCCAAGGGCTATGCCATTCCCCCCCACACCCACCCGAAGCCTGAAATCGTAACCGTTATCTCCGGCACGTTTACGCTCGGCATGGGCAACGTTGCGGATAAAGGCAACGCCAAGCCGCTGCCGGCTGGAAGCTTCTTCGCGTTTGCGCCCGGTATGGCGCACTATGCCTTCACGGATGAAGAAACCGTCGTTCAGATCAACAGCACTGGGCCGTGGGGTATCAATTACGTAAATCCCAAAGATGATCCCCGACAGAAAACGCAGTGACTGAAACACCGGTCGGCAGGGGCGCGCCAACCAACGTCCCTGCTGATTTGTTTGAGGCGGCCATGCACTCTTGGGTGAAACGCCATCGCTTGAGCGCTTTTCGCGTGCCTTGTGCCGCGCGCCGACGAGGTGATCAAACGATCAGCCGGAATGTCCGAGTCTGGCACGAACCGGACCTGACCCCGATGTCAGACTTGAGTCTGGTCTCGTGGGTATAGCGGAAGTCTCATCTCCAGGGCTGTCAGGGCCGCTTTTGACCCTAACCAGACTTCGGGGCTTGGCCGACGGTCGACGCAATACGCCGGGTCACGGCAAGACCGGCCAGTGCAAGCGCGGTGAAGGTCGCCCCTGCGAGGAAGGTGGCCTGAGACCCGATGCTGTCCCAAAGGGCCCCGGCAAGAACGCTAGCGACAAGCAGCGCCAACCCGCTTAGTAGATTGAAAATGCCGTAAGCCGTACCGCGCAGCTCTGGCGGAGCCGTGTCCGCGATAAGGCTTGCGAGCAGCCCTTGCGTGAACCCCATATGCAATCCCCACAATGCAACACCGACGGCCACGCCCGCGATTCCGCTGGTGAACGCGAGCACAAGGTCGGCAGCGACCAAGAGACCGAATCCCACGCCAAGAACGGTGATACGGTTGGTGCCGTCAGACAACACCCCGGCAGGGTACGCGGCAAATGCATAAACGAAGTTCATCAGCACCAAAACCAACGGCACTAGAACCAGCGGAAGCCCCACGGCCTGCGCCCGCAGGATCAGGAACGCTTCGCTGAACCGCGCAATTGAGAACACGACCGCAATGCCGACCACCCACCAGTAGGCCGGGCCGAGGCGTTCCAGTTCGGCGCGGCTCAGTGGTGAGCGCACCTTTCGCAAACCCGGATCGCGCTCCGGCTCCTGGACGGCAAAGACGAGCAGTCCGACGGACAGAAATGCCGGAAGGACCGCGATCCAGAACACTGTCTGAAAATTATCGGCCGTCAACCACATCAAACCAACTGCGAGTGCTGGCCCCAGAAATGCCCCAACTGTATCCAGCGACTGCCGCAGTCCGAAGCTCGCGCCGCGCAGCTGCGCGGGAGCGATATCCGCTATCAACGCATCGCGTGGCGCGCCCCGGATGCCTTTTCCAATACGGTCGATGAAACGCGCTGCAACCAGCCAGCTTACGGACGATGCAAGAGGAAAGATCGGCTTGGTGAAAGCCGCAAGCCCGTAGCCGAGGACAGCAAGAAACTTGCGTTTGCCCAACCAGTCCGAAAGCGCACCGGAAAATACTTTCGTAATGGAGGCTGTGGCTTCGGCAATTCCTTCGATGAAGCCGACGGTGAGCATGGAAGCGCCGAGCACCGTCACGAGATAGACCGGCAGCAACGCGTGAATGATCTCGGACGAAATGTCCATCAGCAACGAGACGAAACCGAGAGCCCACACCGCCCGTGGAATCTGGCGAAGCCGAGAAAATCGAGAAGTAGGTTCGTTCATGCCTAGCCTCCCGCTCGCAGCCAGCTGTCAGTATTGATCACCTTAGCAGCGCGCGTGGGATTCGGCAGCGTTTCAAGCGGACGCTCCATGTCAGCGTTTGGCACCTTTGAGACATGCCCGCCTATCCTGTGAATGTCCTTTCTCGGGGGTAGATCGGAAGTCGCTGTGTCCGGTCAAACCGACGCGAGTGCTGATGGAGACCAAGTCCGGCTGTCGCGAGGCTTAAGTCGTTCAGCTGGGCGAACCCACCTTCGCGCGGATGGCCATCGATCGCTGCAAAACCTCGCGGGCGTCGGCGTGGCGGCCTTGATCCTTGTAGAGATGGGCCAGGTTCTCCAGCACATCCGCGAGATCAGGATGATCCGGACCGAACGTCTTCTCGAAGGTGGCCACCGCCTGCTTGTAGAGCCGCTCGGCTTCGGCGTTGCGCCCCATGCGCCCGTTGAGCGCGGCCAGATTGTTCAGCGCCTGCGCGACGTCGGGATGATCGGGGCCGTACGCCTTTACGGTCACGACGATCGACCGCTTGAGCAGACGCTCGGCATCGGCATAACGACGCGTGTTGATGTAGACATCGGCCAGGTTGTTCATCAGCACCGTGGCTTCAGGATCGTAGGGGCCGTGCGCCTTCTGCAGGATGGCCAGTCCCCGCTTGAACAGCGGCTCGGCCTTGTCGTATCGACCCTGATTGCAATGGAGAACTGCCAGGTTGCTCAGCGCCATCACGATCGACGGATCGTCGGGACCGGCCGCTTTCTCGTTAATGGCGAGCGATCGCCGGAGAAGCGGCTCCGCTTCCGCGTAACGCTCCGTTGCACGGTAGAGGTCGCCCAGATTGTTCAGCACGCTCGCGACTTCGGCATGCTCCGGACCCAGCGTCTTCTCCCGGATGGCCAGTGAGCGCTTGTACAGCGGCTCGGCAACGGCGTATTGGCCCAGATTGTAGTGGATGGTGCCGAGATCATTCAGCGGCATCGCGACCATCGGATGGTCGGGACCAAACTCCTTCTCGCGAAGGGCCAGCAACTGCTGGGCCACCGGAAGCGCTGCCGCGTACTTTCCGGCCTGATAGAGCTCCTTGGATTCCTGGTTGAGACGGCTTGCCTCAAACTGGGCAAAAACTTCTTTCATGCGGCTGGCGGGATCCTGCTCGGCGTAGCATGGCACGACGAGCGACAGGCTCAGGGCCAGCGCGGTCACACAGATCGTTTTCGTATGTGTTTGAACCGCCTGCCGCGTGTAACGACCAAGAACCATGCGTTTCAGCCGGGTCGCCAAGCACCGGCCGATCCCATCGGTATCTCTGGCGGATTTCAGGAAGTCCTCCGAATTAGTCCCGTCCGATCCGGATGCGCAGAACGCCATCAAGCGCGCCGCAAAGGCGTTGGGCGGTCAGTGATTGACGTCTTTCGATACACCGTCGATCAATAGACCGTCTGCGATGGAAACTGACCCGAGGTCGCCTTTTGGCACGAACCGGACCTGACCCCGATGTCAGACTTGAGTCTGGTCTCGTGGGTATAGCGGAAGTCTCATCTCCAGGGCTGTCAGGGCCGCTTTTGACCCGAACCGGACATCAGCAAGTGCCAATGCTATAAGGGGCAAGCAGGAGCTGAGGAGGGTCTCGTGATGGTTGATCACCACCATTGGCAACTCGACGGTAGTGCGCCGGAGCTTTACGAAAGGTACTTAGTACCAGCGATTACACAAAAATGGGCAGATGATCTGGTGGGTCGAGCCCAACCCCGCGCAGGAGAAGAGGTACTCGACGTCGCCTGCGGCACCGGGGTTGTCGCCCGTTCAGCGAGCAGGTGCATGCTCCACGGACACGTTACCGGCTAGGACCTGAACAAGGGGATGTTGGCGGTTGCTCAGACGCGAGTGAGCGAGGGAGCGCCAATCGATTGGATCGAAGGCAGTGCGCTCGATCTGCCATTCCCGGCGGGAAAATTCGACCTGGTTCTTTGGCAGCTAGGATTGCAGTTCTTTCCAGATCCGCGTCGCGCCCTCCGCGAAATGCACCGGGTGCTGTCGCCGTCGGGTCGCGTCGCGCTCAGCGTCTACAGTCCAATAGAACGAACCCCGGGTGCGAACGCTTTCGTGTTGGCACTTGATCGCGTCCTTGGAACGGATGCATCCAAGATCAAACGCGGCGAGCATTCCTTCAAAGCGCCGGACGAGCTTAGAGAGCTAATAGTTGAGGCAGGGTTCACTAGAGTCGAAGTCCAGACCGCGGTGCAACAGATCGCATTTCCGTCCGTGCTGGACTACGTGAGGTTTCAACTTCTTGCAACGCCCATGGCGGCCCTACTGAGTAACCGAGACGAGGCCGATCGACAGGCGGTCATCAAGACGATTGCTCAGGAAACCGCAAACTTTTCTGATCCGGCAATGCTGGAAGGCGGCGGGTTTTCGTTCCGCCAAGAAGCATACGTAGGTACTGGGCATGCTGCCGGTTGATCACTTCTGTTGTTGGCACCAAACGGACCAACCGGGCCAGTCTGATCATGTCCGTTGTTCAGGGAAGACCGGAAGGGGCCGACCGGCGGTCAAAACGACGCGAATGACCCAGAGCAGACATGGCTTGGATGTGCTAGATTTGAGCACGGCA
>JAUXWZ010000048.1 GCA_030684835.1 Beijerinckiaceae bacterium | reverse complement strand
GCTTGCGCTTCTGCGCGTGAGCGTTCTGATGAATGAAGCGCGAGGGAGAACCCCTCGCGCGCTAATCTCATCGAGATTGCCCTGCCGATGCGCTTACCGCCGCCAGTGACGAGCGCGGCGCCGCGCTCCTTGGTCATTTGGGCGTCACTTGCCGCGTAGGAGCGTCAGAAAACGCACTTGTTCAGCGGGGTCGCGCAAACGCCCCGTGAAACGCGTCGTGACTGTCGAGGCGCCATTCTTCTGTACGCCGCGAATGGACATGCACATGTGCTCCGCTTCAATCATCACAGCCACGCCCAAGGGCGCGAGCGATTGCTCGAGAGCGTCCGCGATCTGCGCCGTCATCGTTTCCTGCGTCTGCAGGCGACGGGCGTAGATCTCGACAAGGCGCGCGAGTTTCGACAAGCCAACGATACCGCCATTTGGGTAATAGGCGATGTGCGCCTTGCCAATGAACGGCACCATGTGGTGCTCACAATGGGCGGCGAAGTCGATGTCCCTTACCAGGACCATGTCGTCGTAACCCTCAACCTCCTCGAAGATCGTACCGAGGATGTCGTCAGGGTCCTGATGGTAGCCGGCGAAGAATTCCTCATACGCCTTGACCACGCGTTTGGGCGTGTCCAGCAAGCCTTCCCGCCCTGGATTTTCGCCAATCCAGCGCAGAAGTGTGCGCACAGCGTCTTCAGCCTCGCTCCTGCTCGGCCGCTCGACGGGATTATCTGAAACACCCGCCTCGACTGAGCCAGAATGTCCTGAGTTCAAGGTCTTAACCACGGCATCCATGTGGCGCCTCCAATTGAAATCGCTGCTTGACCGCAACAGTCCATCCTACGCGGGTGTCGCGAGAATGGACCACTTAAAAAATCTGACTTCGTAGAATTCCTTCCAGCGCCAAGGGACGCATTGCAGCGACCCGCAGCCAGACCCTATATATATGAACGCAAGCGCGCTTCAAAAGCTCCGCGCGCCGCGAAGGCTTCTGTCATGCTGAACGATGTCTATAACAAGCGCATCTTGGAACTCGCGGCGGATATTCCCCGTCAAGGTCGCCTGCCGAGCCCGCACGCGAGCGCCACCGCGCACTCCAAGCTATGCGGCTCCACGGTGACGATCGATCTGAGCCTTGATGGCGGCAAAGTTAGCGATTTTGCGCATGATGTGAAGGCCTGCGCGCTGGGGCAGGCCTCGTCATCCATCATGGCCCGCAATGTGGTCGGCTCAACGCCTGCAGAGCTTCGCGAGGTGCGCGAGACCGTCCGCCGTATGCTCAAGGAAAGTGGCGCACCGCCCCAGCAGGGCAAGTGGACTGATATTGCTGTGCTTGAGCCCGTGCGTGAGTACAAGGCGCGCCACGCGTCCACAATGCTGACATTCGACGCTGTGGTGAAGGCGCTTGACGAGCTCGATCAACGCTCGCCCGCCAGCGCCGGAGCGGCGGCCGGCGCCTGAGGTCCAGCGGATGAATCCGCACGAACTGCCCCTTTACGCCCGCCTGACGCGCGGCGTCGCGCATGTGCTGATCCGCACGTATCAACTCACCTTGTCGTCCATCATGGGACGGCAATGCCGCTATCTCCCCACCTGCTCGAGCTACACGGACGAGGCGATCCAGCGCCACGGACTCTGGGCGGGCGGATGGATGGGGTTTGCCCGCATTTGCCGATGCCGGCCGGGCGGCGCTTCAGGGTACGACCCTGTGCCCGAAGCAGGCGCGCGCGGAAAACCCTATCTTCCCTGGCGCTACGCCGACTGGAAAGGCCCGCGCCAATGCGAGGCCGTGGACAAGGAATAGATTGGGCTCGCGACTTCAATCATGCGTTGAACACCGCTTTCACCGCTATCCAGTTCGATATAGCGGCTACATTGCCGGAGATTGCACGTGACCCCCAGGACACTCGCCTTCGCTATCGCCGTTCTAGCCAGCGGCCCGGCCTGCGCGCAGCAGCCCGTCACCGTGTTCGCCGCCGCCAGTCTCAAAAACGCGCTGGACGAGGTCGGCGCGCTGTTCATGAAGGAGGGCCGCGGGGCTGTCAGGTTCAGCTACGCCTCATCAATGACGCTAGCGCGCCAATTGGAGCAGGGTGCGCCCGCGCAGGCGTTCTGCGCCGCAGATGAAGAGTCGATGGACTACGCGGCCAGCCGAAACGCCATCCAGCCCGGCACCCGGTTCAACCTGCTGGGCAATCGCCTCGTCGTGATCGCGCCGATGACCAGCTCCCTGGATAAGCTCGATCTGAACGCGCAGGCGATCACGGCCGCGCTCAAGGGCGGTCGCCTCGCGATGGGTGAAGTTAACAGCGTGCCGGCCGGAAAATACGCAAAGGCGGCGCTCGAAACGCTTGGCGCCTGGAGCGCGGTGGAAAAGCGCGCCGCGTATAGCGAGAATGTGCGCGCGGCCATGATGTTTGTCTCACGCGGTGAGGCGCCATTGGGCATCGCGTATGCGACCGACGCTGTCGCGGACCCGAAGGTGAAGATCGTCGCAACGCTGCCGGAGAACAGCCACCCGCCCATCGTTTATCCGTGTGCGGCAGGCGTGCAATCGAACGCCGGGGGCGTGCGCTTTCTCGAAGACCTGCGCAAGCCGTCGGCCCGCACGATCTTCGAGAAGCACGGATTCACAGTGCTGTAACGAGCGTGGGCTCGATTATTCCTGCCGCCGCTTCACATCCGGCGCGACGCCCTCATTCGTGAGCGAAGCAAGCGCCTCTTCCAAAGTCATGGACGTCTGTCCCTGCGACCCGAGACGACGGATCGACACGGTGCGCTCCTCCGCCTCGCGTTTGCCGACAGCGATGATGACGGGAATCTTCGCGTGCGAATGTTCGCGCACCTTGTAGCCGATCTTCTCGTTACGCAGATCGGCTTCAACGCGCAGGCCCTTCTTGCGCGCGGCAGCGGCGACTTCCATCGCATATTCGTCGCCGTCTTGCGTGATCGTGCAGATGACGATCTGCAGCGGCGAGAGCCACAGCGGCAAATGTCCCGCGTAATGCTCGATGAGGATGCCCGTGAAACGCTCCAGCGAGCCGAACATCGCGCGATGGATCATCACCGGCGTCGTCTTTTCGCTGTCTGCCCCGATGTAGAACGCGCCGAAACGTGCGGGCAGGTTGAAGTCCACCTGCGTCGTGCCGCACTGCCACTCGCGCCCAATCGCGTCGCGCAGCGTGTATTCGAGCTTGGGTCCGTAGAACGCGCCTTCGCCGGGATTCACGCCGGTGCGAATACCTTGCTCGGCGACCTTTTCGAGCACCCGCATGAGCGCGGCTTCCGCCTTGTCCCAAACCTCGTCCGAGCCGACGCGCTTTTCAGGCCGCGTCGAGAGTTTCACCACCACGTCCGAGAACCCAAAGTCCTCATAGACGGACATGATGAGTTCGTTGACCTTCATGGCTTCGTCCATGATCTGGTCTTCGGTGCAGAAGATGTGCGCATCGTCCTGCGTGAACGCGCGCACGCGCATCACGCCGTGCAATGCGCCAGACGGCTCGTAACGATGCACGATGCCAAATTCGGCGATCTTCAGCGGCAGATCGCGATAGCTTTTCAAGCCGTTCTTGAAGATCTGCACATGCCCCGGGCAGTTCATGGGCTTAAGTGCGAAGACGCGCTCGTCCTCGGTCTTCGTGAGGAACATGTTCTCGCGATACGTCTGCCAATGGCCGGACGTTTCCCACAGCGCGCGGTCGAGCACCTGCGGCGTGTTCACCTCGATGTACCCGGCGTCTTCCTGCCTGCGGCGCATGTAGTTGATCAGCGTCTGGAACAGTGTCCAGCCCTTGGGATGCCAAAAGACAGTGCCGGGGCCTTCCTCCTGAAAGTGGAACAGGTCCATCTCACGCGCGAGGCGGCGGTGGTCGCGCCGCTCTGCCTCTTCGAGTTGCTTGAGATAGGCGTCAAGTTCTTCCTGCTTTGCCCATGCCGTGCCGTAGATGCGGCTGAGCATCGGCTTGTTGGAATCGCCGCGCCAATAGGCGCCCGCGACCTTCATCAACTTGAACGCGGAGCCGACCTTGCCGGTCGATGTCATGTGCGGGCCGCGGCACAGATCGAGCCAGTCACCCTGTTTGTAAATCTTGAGCGTCTGATCTTCGGGAATCGTGTCGACGAGCTCGATCTTGAACGCCTCGCCCTTCTTCTCGAAATAGCTTTTGGCCTCGTCGCGCGTCCATTCCTCTTTCGTGAAGGCTTTGTCGCGTCCGATGATTTCGCGCATCTTCTTTTCGATGGCCGCGAAGTCTTCCGGCGTGAACGGCGTTTCGCGGAAAAAGTCGTAATAAAAACCGTTGTCGATAACGGGCCCGATCGTCACCTGCGTGCCCGGAAACAAGGTCTGTACCGCCTCGGCCAGAACGTGCGCGCAATCGTGCCGGATCAGTTCCAGCGCGCGCGGGTCCTCGCGGTTCACGAATTCGATCTTGGAATCGGCGCGGATCGGATCGGCAAGATCGACCAGCACGCCATCAATCGTCATGGCGACAGTGCGTTTGGCGAGAGAGGGGGAGATGGATTTGGCGATGTCCAGACCGGAGACGCCGGGTTCGAACTGGCGCTGAGCGCCGTCGGGAAACGTAACGGAAATCATGTTGGCTCCTGTGCTCACTCGCCGAAACGGGCCGGCGTAAGCGAATGGGGAGGCCGGGATATAGCGAAGCGCGGCGCTGGCCGCAATCTGGCCCTCTGCCTCGCTCTGGCTCAGGTGCGCGCCAGCACCTCAACCGCGAGACCATAGATGCGCATGCGCGTATCCTCCGGCATGTCGCGTAATGTTTCGAGATAGACGCTGCCAGCACGGCAGAGCATGGCGTCGGGCAGTGGCGGTTCGGGCGCTTTACCGTCAAGCAGCGCTTCGATCTCGGGGCGTCCGAGGCCTTTCTCCAGCAGCGCGGTTTCAAGCTGCGTGAAATCGGCGTCGGTGGGCGGGCGCCGCTCTACGCGGCTGGTCCGGCCATCGAGGATGGCGTCCAGGCTTGCCTGCGCCATTTCCACGACAAGGGGTCTGTTGCGAGCGGAAAACTCATAAAACCGCTCCGTCGCCTTGCCGTAGAGGAAGTCGACGCACATTTGCGGGTCGGCTTTCGCCAGCGCGTCGAGCATGCGCGTTTGCGTCTCAAACAGTTTTTCGAGGTGGAGGCTGTCGGCCTTGGCTGCGAGCACGCCATGGGTGCGCCGAACCGCCCGCACAGCTTCAGCGAGGTAGATGTCTGGAGAATCCAGCTTCGAGCCGTCAACAGCGCGCTGGGCGAACGTATTCACCAGTCGGTCGAAGTCTTGCGGAAAC
Source organism: Beijerinckiaceae bacterium (assembly GCA_030684835.1). Taxonomy (GTDB): domain Bacteria; phylum Pseudomonadota; class Alphaproteobacteria; order Rhizobiales; family Beijerinckiaceae; genus Terripilifer. The sequence continues at coordinate 13,996 of JAUXWZ010000048.1, read as the reverse complement.
GCTCGCCGCATCGTGTTGAAAAAGCCGCTTGTTTCCTGCGCGAGCTGGAGCCGTTCCTCGACGGCCTGACGCGCGACCGGGCGCAGATCGTCAGCCGGCGCAAGCGCAGCCACTCGCGCGCGTGATGCGCTGGGCGCCGATGCAATCTCCGGTCGCGTCGCCGCGTCGAATATTTCCCATCCGAGCGCAACGCTTGCGACGAAGGCGATGATCACGAGCACGACCCGAAGGATATGCATTCGATTACTCTCCGGCCGGATCAGCTTTTGATCCAGCGCCCTTCCTTATCGCGACCGGCGCGGCCTGCGTTCCGAAGCTCATCCAGCTTTAGGACGATTTCGCGGCCATCGCGAGAGCCAGTTGCCGCCATCAGTTCCTGAAAGAATTTCGGCCCGTCACTCAGCGCGTCCTCAATCGAGTCGAAACGCTTGCCCGTAAAAGTTGGCGGGGCGGGGATGGTCGGTCCTCCGCCCATCGCCTGCGCAAAGGGCAGGGTGCAGTCGAACCCCGCCTTGGCCCCTGTCCGCGAACCTTGCAGCGAGGGGTCCAGGGGCACGGCGCGAAAGCCGCTCTGCACGACAAGATCACGGTCTGCCTGGAAGCGCGTCGCCATGGCCCAATCCATCTGGCCGTCGCTTCGCACGTCGATATCGGGATCGACGACCCAGACATGTTTGGAATTGGCCACGGAGCCAAACACCGCGGCGATGGCGTTGCGCGCTTCGCCCGGCGCGCGCTGGCGGATCGCGACGCGCACATGCAGGCTGCCGCCAGACGCGGTGAGTATGTTGACGTCAACAGGTTCGCGCACGGCGGTTTGCAGCGCGCGCCAGATCGTTACTTCAGCGCGCGTGGCGTTCAATTGCGACGTATCGGTGCGCTCCATCGTGCGTCCGCCGATGGTCGAAGTCTGGAACAGGGCGTCGGCCCGCTGCGTGATGGCGGTCAGGTGGAAGACGGGATTACTTTTCAGCTCGCCGTAATAACCCAGAAACTCGCCATAAGGGCCTTCCGGCTCGACGTGCCCGCGCTCGTCAAAATAGCCTTCAAGGATCATTTCCGCGTCGGCGGGAACCATCAGATCGTTGGTGACGCATTTGACCAGCGGCAGCGGCCCGTCGCGCAGGCTCGCCATGATTCCCACTTCGTCGATCGGAATGCGCATGACAGCCGCGACGTGATCAATCGGATGCGCGCCAAGAACAAAGGCGACGGGCAGCTTCTCGCCACGCCGCGCGCTCATCTCGTAGATCACCTTGAGGTCGCTGGGCGCCAGAAGATCGACGCCGGCCTCGCGGCGCCCGCGTAGCATCAGCCTGCGAATCCCCACGTTCATCAAATTCGTCGCAGGATCGCGCACGATGTCGATGGTGGATGAAATGTAAGGCGCGCCGTCCAGCGCGTGTTGCAGGTGAACGGGCAGTTTGGTCAGGTCGGCGTCGTCGCCTGTCAACACGATCTGCTGAACCGGCGCTTCGGCGCGCGTCAATTCCACGATCTGCGGCTTGTTTTGCAACCGGCGCATGATTTCCTGGCTCAGCGCTTCGGGCTTGCAGCCAAAAGCGAGCGCGATGCGCGCCCGCGCGCCCATGACGTTCCCGGCAAGCTGTGCGCCCTCCGGCCCCACGCTGGCAAACAGCACCGCTTTATCGTTTCCCTCGAGATGGGAGGCGATGTCGGCAAGATCGACTGGCTCTTCGATCACGACTGCCTGATCCGCGGCGGCCGCCTCGTCCATGAAGCGCCGCAGACGATGGCGGTCGAGGTCGAGGGACGTCCCCGCTTTCTGTAGAACGGTCATGTCGTCTCCCAATTAGGCGTGTCCTTGCTCGGCGCCAACATTCGCTTAACCCAAAACGGCAACAGCCGCCAACCCAGCAAGCGGTGGGTCCGGGCTTGGCCACGATTTCGCCATTCCGGCCCGGCATTCGCTTGTCGGGATAGAGAATCATGAAAAGCTGGATTGCGCCCTTCCTTGCCGCCGTGGTGACGGCCTTCATTGCCGCTCCCGGGCGCGCGACCGAAAACGGCTGCGAGGAGAAGGCTTGCGACGAGCAGCAAATTGGCCCCTATGTCGCGCCCGATATTGAGCCTCCCAACCTTGAGGGACGTTTTGACCCCCGCGGCAAGGCGGTGCCTATTCCGGGGTTGGACGGCATGGTGGTCCGGCATCGGCCGGGAGCGGGCGTTTGGCTGGGCGAAGCGCCCGGCAAGGCTAATGTTTTCCTGAAGCCAAGGCGTGAGCGCGTCACCGTAGATGTGAAGGTCGACTTCTAGAGCAATTCTAATCTGTTATGACTCGCCGCCATTGCTGCAAAATGCTATTGCCCTTCCGCACATCTAAAAGCCGGGAGGGGCATTTGGCCGCCGACAATAACGCGCGTGACACCCGTAACGACCTGAGCCGCGAGGAGCCAAAAGGTCCACTCGCCACCAAGGCAGGTTTCGGCAGCGACATCATCGCCGAAACGCTGCGCGACATGGACCTGACCTATATCGCGCTCAATCCGGGCGCGAGCTATCGCGGCCTGCACGATTCGATCGTCAATTACCTTGGCAATAAAAATCCCGAAATGCTCCTGTGCCTGCACGAAGAGCACGCAGTCCACATTGCGCAGGGTTACGCCAAAGTCACCGACAAGCCGATGGCCTGCGCGGTTCATTCCAACGTCGGCCTTATGCACGCCACTATGTCGATCTTCAACGCATGGTGCGACCGCATGCCGATGGTCATCATGGGCGCTGGCGGCCCCGGCGACGCGGCCAAGCGCCGTCCCTGGATCGACTGGATTCACACCTCGCGCGATCAGGGCGCGATAATCCGCAACTACATCAAGTATGACGACATGCCGACGTCGCCCGCTGCTGCCCGCGAAGCTCTCGCGCGCGCCAAGTGGCACTCGGTGACAGCGCCGAAAGGTCCTGTGTACGTGAACCTCGACGTTCACCTGCAGGAAGACGCGCTGAAGGAAGAGCTTCCCGCATTTGACGTGAATCGCTTCATGCCGACAGTGTCTGTCGGCGCAACGCCGGCGCAGATCGACGAACTGGCGACGCTGGCGCGCAATGCGAAAAACCCGGTCATCGTCTACGGCCGCTTCTTGCGTTCCGAGAAGGGCTGGAATGACCGCGTGGCGCTTGCCGAAAAGCTAGGCGCGGGCGTCTGCTCCGATCTCAAGGTCGGCGGCAGCTTCCCCACCGACCATCCGCTGCACATCACGTGCCCCGGCATAGCGCCGGTGAAGGAAGTCAGCGAAGCGCTGAAGAACGCCGACCTCATCCTTGCGTTCGATGTTGTCGATCTGGCTGGCCTCTTCAAGACGAACCTCAACGATGGTCTGCCCACGGGCAAGATCGTCCATGTGTCGGTCGATCATCGCATCCACAACGGCTGGTCGATGGACCATCAGGGCCTGCCGCCGGTGGATCACTTCATCTCTGCCGAGGCGGATATCGTTGTCTCGCAGCTTCTGGAAGCGCTTGCCGATGTGAAGGCGCCGGCGCTGAAGGTGATGCGCGAGCGTCCCAAATACGAGATCCGCGACGCAGCCGAGCGCCCGCTGGTTCGCGATCTTGCGCTTTCCCTGCGCAAGGCGCTGGGCGACCGTGACGTTTGCCTCATGTCCACGACCATCGCATGGCACGAGGATTGGTGGCCGATCCGTCATCCGCTGGACTATACGGGCGGCGCCGGCGGCGGTGGACTTGCTGCTGGCCCGGGCATCTCGGTGGGCGGCGCGCTGGCGCTGCGCAACGACAAGCGTATGGCTGTTGGCATCGTTGGCGACGGCGACTTCCTCATGGGCGCGACGGCTGTCTGGACAGCTGTTCGCTACAAGCTTCCGCTGTTGCTGGTCATCTCCAACAATTCGTCATTCTTCAATGACGAATTGCACCAGGAGCGAGTCGCCATCACGCGCAATCGTCCCGTCGAGAACAAGTGGATCGGCCAGAAGATGATCGAGCCGGACGTGGACATTGCCGCTATCGCACGCGGGCAAGGCGCCATGGGCATCGGTCCGGTACATTCGATTGGCGAACTGCCTGCGGCCTTCGCAAAGGGTATCGCAGAGGTCGAAGCCGGCGGCGTTGTTGTCATCGACGTCCGCGTGGTGCCGGGCTACGCCTGACCACTCATGCTTGAGTAATTCAGAACGGCCGGGCAGCGCCCGGCCGTTTCTTTTTGACGGTATGACCGTGCTTCGGAACGCTTCGGCGCTTTGCTCGATTACGCCAGTAATCGGAGATGAGGCGATGGCGAAGCAACTGAAGAAGGGCGACAAAGTCAGCTGGAAAAGCCATGGCGGCGCTGCACATGGCGAGGTCGTCCGCAAAATCACCAAGCCGACACAGATCAAGGGTCACAAAGTCGCCGCGTCGCCGGACAATCCCGAATTGATCGTTGAGACGGAAGAAGGCAAACGCGCCGCGCACAAGCTTGGCGCCCTGCGGCGGGAGTAGGCCATGGCGGATCAGAGATTTACGCCAACCTTGCGCATGGCTGCGGCAGCCCGTAGAGGCCTGCGCCTGCGCGAAAAGTTCGGACGCGGTGGAACTGAGGTTGGCGTGAACAGAGCCCACCAATTGGTGCAACGACGCCCGCTCGACGCCAAAGACGTGAAGTCCATGCACAGTTTCTTCGCGCGGCACGAAGTCGACAGGAACACAAAGACACATGCCTGGGATTCTGACAGCGATCCATCCGCCGGGTTTATCGCGTGGCTGCTCTGGGGCGGCGATGCTGGCAAAACCTGGGCTGACAGCAAGGCCAAAGGACTCGAAAATTAATCCGCGACTGACCGTATGTAAGCCCAGATCCCGTCGAACTCCTCGTCGGTGAATGTGCCCTCCCAAGCTGGCATCTGACCTTTTCCCTCGCGCACGGATTTGTCGAAGCGGGCGCGCTGGTCTTTCCGCAAGTCTTTCAGATCAAACAGATTGTTGGGATTGCTGATGCGTTCGCCATGGCAGCCCGCGCAATTGTCTTCGAACAGGCGCTCGCCAGTTTCAGCCGGCGTTTGCGCGCGCACCTGCAGGCTAGTGCAAAAAACAATAAGAATCAGAGCCGCCAGCGCCGATTGCGCGCGTGCCCCCATCGCGACCTCCCATCATACTTGTCAAGTTTCAACTAAAGTGATCGAATGAGGCTTGTAGCACAAGGTCAATTTAGAAGGCCTTGGCTCGGGGAGGCAGACATGACCAAGAAGGCGCTCGGCGTCGCTGCGGCTATTCTCGCGGCGACAAGCTCACTCGCATTTTCGCAAGTTAAGGACTTCAAGCCGGTTTCGGCCGAAACGCTGAAGAACCCAAACTCCGCCGACTGGCTGATGATCAACCGCACCTATGATCAGCAGCGGTTCAGTCCTCTGGACCAGATTAATAAATCAAATGTTAAGAACCTCGGCCTCGCATGGTCGCGCGGCTTCCCCGCAGGCACGCAAGAATCGACGCCGCTCGTTTACAACGGCGTTATTTATATTGTGCGTCCGGGCGCTGCGATTCAGGCGCTGGACGGCACGAACGGCGACATGCTCTGGGAGTATAATCGCACCTATCCCAAGGAGATGACCGACGCCATCGGCGGACCCAATGCGGCGCGCTCCAAGAGCCTGGCGATCTTCGAGGACATGATCTATTTCAGCGCGCCAGACGGCTTCCTCGTTGCGCTTGACGCGGAGAGCGGCAAGGTGCGCTGGGAAACGAAAGTACAGGAGTTTACCGAGAGATCTCAGCACACCGGCGGCGTAATCGTTGCGGACGGCAAGGTGATCTCGAACCGCACGTGCGAGACGCGAAAAGGCTGTTTCATCTCGGCCCATGATGCGCGCACTGGCAAGGAAGTGTGGAAGTTCTACACTACCGCAGCCCAAGGCGAGCCGGGCGGCGACACATGGGCGAACCTGGCGGACGAGAAGCGCATCGCAAGCTCATGGGGCCTGCCGGGCTCGTATGATCCCGCGCGCAACGTGGTCTACTGGTCGATCGCAAATCCCAAGCCGTATACGCGCCTGTTTCGCCACGGCAGCGCCGAGGCTATCCCTGCAACAGCGCCCGCCGATCTTTACAGCAATTCGACGGTCGCTATCGACGCCGCGAGCGGCAAACTCGTTTGGTATTATCAGCATCTTCCCGGCGACGACTGGGACGCGGACCACATTCACGAACGCACGCTCGTGCGCACGAAGGTCACGCCCGACCCCAAGCACGTGAAGTGGATCAATCCGAAGGTCACCAAAGGCGAGGAGCGCGAGATTGTCGTCGCTGTTGGCGAAGCGGGCGGCATCTGGGCGCTGGATCGCATCAACGGCCAGTTCCTTTGGGCGCATCCATTCCCCTACGACGTGCCGGACTTCAACATCTCGAATATCGACGTCGAGACCGGCCGCGTTCACGTTAATTGGGACAAGATCTTCAAGAAGGACGGCGACAGCATTACCGCCTGCTACCACAACGTCCGCAGCTTCTGGTCGACTGCCTATCATCCCGGCAAGAACGCGCTTTACGTGCCGTTTAACGACAATTGCCTGCAGATGACGGCAAACGCAAAGAACAAATCGGGCTTCGGCCCACGCCGCGGCATCCTGCGCCCAGGAGCAAAGGTCGAGGAATACATGGGCATGGCGAAAATCGATCTCGCCACCGGCGAGATGAAACGCATCCATACGCAGGAAGCGCCCGGCAACGGTTCTGCGTTGGTGACAGGGGGCGATCTTCTGTTCTGGGGCGACATGAACCGGCGGTTCCGCGCGTTTGACGCAGATGACGGCAAAATCCTTTGGGAAATGCCGGTCGGCGGCATCGTGCAGACGAGCACGATCAGCTATGCGGTGAATGGGCGTCAATACATCGCCATCTTCACAGGCGATGCGCAATCGGGCACTGCGGGGCCGCTTCAGGTAGCGCGCAACGTGCGCCCGCCTCGTGCGCATAATGCGATCTATGTGTTCGCATTGCCGCAGCAGTAACATAACGACAAGACCCCGGTACGCCATTAAGGCTAAGGAAACGCTTAATCCTTAGTGTGCGTGCCGGAGCCCGTAATGCTTGTTAGTCTCAAACGTTTTCTGAAAGACGACAATGGGGCGACAGCCCTTGAGTACGGACTCATCATGTCGCTGATGACGATCGCATGCATTGCCGCCTTTATGGCTTTGGGAGCCGGCAGCGAGGCCATGTGGAATAGAATTCGGGATTTGATTGGCGCAGCGCTTCGCTGAGGCCACCGCCGCACATCTCGAACCACGCGATTCGGAGATTTGCTTGGCTCCGAATCGATCCGGCGAGCTGAGAATTCAGCCGCGCGACGGCGGCTTGTAATCGTCTTTCGCGGGAGAGGCAGGCGCGGGCTCGATGGGCGGCGCCAACGTGTGCATGTAGGCGATAAGGTCGGCGATCTCGCCTCGCGACAGGTTCATGTCCGGCATTTGCGGGTGCGACTGTCGCAGAAACGACGAGATTTCCGGAACCCTCCGGCTTGCGCTGATGGATGCGAAAGTGGGCGCATCGGCCTGAGCGCGCGGCTGACCTTCCCAGACAACGTGGCAGTCCGCACACCAACGCTTCGCGAGCTTGTCGCCGTTGGCTGCGTCCGCAGAAAGCGCTGATTGCGCGAATACGAGGCTCAGCACGAACAGCACAGAAGGCGTGGCGGTGCGAAGCACGTGGGTCATCAGAAGTCTCCTTGATTCACAATGGGATATCGAGAGTCCGAGCGCCTTGCGCTCTGTCAATCGACAAAGCTCCATTGTGCGCTGCCGTGCGGCTTAGAACGCCTTGAAGGCGATGATGGTGCGCGTGTCCACGATGCCGGGGATTATCTGCACTTTTTCTCCGACGAAGTGCCCGATATCAACATCCTTGGGTGCATAAAACTTGGCGAGAATATCGAAATTGCCGGCGATGGAATGAATTTCCGACGCAATTTCGGCCTCCGCCAGGGCGCTTGCGACCTCATAGGTCTTGCCCAGCGCGCACTTGATCTCGACGAAGAACGTTTGCATCTCATCACCTCCGAGCCGCACGTATATCAGTTTACTGGCGGGGGAGGCTATTGGCGAGGCGGCTCTGGGCGCGGCCTCTCGCGTGTCAAAATCTCGACATCTTGATCGCGGCCGGAGCGAACGGTAAACGTGCCCTGATGGGTTCGCCCGTCACGCCTCGCAATCGCCACGTATTCGCCCTCCGCGAGCACTAGCGATGGAAAGGCGCCGATCATTTCGCGAATGACGTCGCCGCCGGGCGTCAGCACCGTGAAAGACGTGTTCGCCAGCGCCTCGCCGCCGGGCCCGTTCACGAGCTTCAAAGTCATCTGCGCCGCACGGTGGCGCAAACTGGCCTCTGTGATCTTGCCGCTCTGCACGCGCACGTCAGTGTCGACCACCGAATTCGTCGCAAAGGCGCTCGCGCCAGCGGTCAAATTGTCCATGAAGGTGGAAATGATGTGGTAGGGCCCCTCCGGCAGCCGGACGATCTGGTCCGACCTGACGTCGCGGGCGACGAGCTTGCCCTGCGGGTTCTGCCCCTCGGGCACATAGATGGCGATCGACAGACGCTCTGGCGGAAGCCGCGACTCCCCGAGCAGGCCAACCACGCGCAACCCGCCCGCCGTAAGCGCAATGCGCTCCGAAACGTTGGATGTCCCGATGGAGACGCGCCGCACGCTTGCGACGAGGCCGTAGCCGGCATGGACAAGGTAGTCCCCGCTTGGGAGCGAAAAGACCGGGGCCGCGTCCACCGATTGGGCCACCAGAGTGTGCTTGCCATCCTCTTCGGGAGACGCGCGAAAGACCCGCCAGGACAGGCCGGCCATGATTCGCTGCGTATCCGCGCCAAAACTCGCCGACAGGCTGAGCAGGCCTTTGGCGGGCGTTTCGTAAACCGGCCCGACAAAATCCGGCGCCGCCGCGGGCGGAGGGGCGGACGGCAGGGTGAGTTGCGCCATGGCCTGTGGCGACAAGGTTGTGGCGATCAGAAAAGCGGCCATCTGGGCGCGGAGTTTCATGGGTCAGGGAATCGCGCAATCGGGTGTCGGGGTCAACACGCCTTTGCGCCTTGATATGGGCGGGGGCAAGGCAGCGCTTCCGAGTTTGCTCCGCCTCCTGTAAAAGAAGCCAACTTAAGGAGCAGACTATGCGGGACGACGCCACTACCCAAAACGCGGCACTTGAGCTGATGGCGCGCCGCCGCTCGGCGCCGCCCCTGACCATGACGGGACCAGCGCCCGACGCGCACGAGCTGGAGACATTGCTCACGCTTGCCGTGCGCACGCCCGACCACGGCAAGCTAGCGCCCTGGCGCTTTATCGTTTTCGAAGGAGATGCCCGCACCCGCGCTGGCGCTCTCTTTGCTGAGATTTTCGCCGTCAAGCATCCCGGCTCGTCCGAAAGCCAGCTCGAGATCGAACGCAAGCGTTTCTCCCATGCCCCACTGGTCGTTGGCGTCGTCTCGCGCGCCGCGCCCCATCCCAAAATCCCCGAATGGGAACAGGTCCTGTCCGCTGGCGCGGTTTGCATGAACCTGACGCATGCAGCCAGTGCGCTGGGCTTTGCCTCTGCTTGGCTCACGCAATGGGTCGCTTACGACCGTGACGTCCTCAACGCTCTTGGCGTTGCGGCGGACGAGAAAGTGGCCGGTTTCGTGCATATCGGACGACGCACCGGCGCGGTTGAAGACCGTCCGCGCCCATCGCTGTCCGATGTCGTCACCCGCTTCTGAAGGAACAGCCGCGTGATTTTTTTTGAGCCGCACAAGCGCGATCGTGATTTGCTGCGCTTTGATCCCTTTAAGGCGATGATCGCGCCGCGCCCTGTGGGCTGGATCGCTTCACGCGATCGGGGAGGGCGCGTCAACCTCGCGCCCTATTCATTCTTCAACGCGTTTTCGGGCGAGCCTCCCATTGTCGGTTTCTGTTCCGAAGGCCTGAAGGACAGCGCATCCTTCGCCCTCGATTCCGGCGAGTTCGTCTGGAACATGGCGACCTATGATTTGCGCGAGAAAATGAACATGACGTCAGCGCCGCTTGAGCGCGGGTCGAGCGAGTTCAATCATGCCGGTCTTGAAACGGCGCCGTGCGTCTTGGTGAAGGCGCCGCGCGTGGCGGCCTCACCCTGCGCGCTAGAGTGCAAAGTCACGCAGCATGTTCGCCTGAATGACAAGGATGGTGCTCTTACGGAGCGTTATCTTGTGCTTGGTCAGGTGATTGGCCTGCATGTCGACGAGCGCTTTATCCGCGACGGCATCATCGACATTCTGGCGATGAAGCCTATCGCGCGCTGCGGCTACCAGGATTACACTTCCATCGATCGGCTGTTCACCATCCGGCGCCCGGAAGGCGCGGGAAACGCCGCTGCTGGCGGCTGAACAGGACGTCCATCAATCGCCCAGAACGCGCTTTGCCCATGCGAGATGCGCGGCGTCGATCATCGCGCCGTCGAGCGAAAGAACGCCCAATGCTGGCGCCGCAGCAAACGCTTCCTGAATTGCCCGCGCGCGCGTGATTTCATCCTGCGATGGCATGAATGTCTCGTTGATGATCGCAACCTGGTCGGGATGAATCGCCAGCTTGCCGGAGAAGCCGTCCCGGTGCGCCTCGGCGCATTCGCGCCGCAATGTCTGAAGGTCGCGGAAGTTTGTGAAAACAGCGTCTATCGCCGGTGTGCTGGCGGACGCGGCGGCGAACAGGGCCATGTTCCGCGCAAACATGAAGGGCGGCGTCCATCCGCCGCCCGCCAAACGATTGGCGCGCGCGCCGAGGCTGACTGTGAGATCTTCCGCGCTCCACGCCAGCGCGACGAGCCGCGCAGTGCATGCGCGATAGCTCGCAAGCCCAAACAACGCATCGGCGCTTTCGGTCGCGATAGGGATGACGCCGATGGAGCCATCCGCCAGCCCGCATTGCGCTTCGCGCACAGCGAGCTTCACTGACAGGTGCTGCGCATCGACGCCGCCGCACGCCTTCGGGAGCATGATCGCGAAGGGCGCGCAGTGCGCGATAGCGTCGAGGTCGTTGTCGATTTCGCCCGAAGCAAGCCCATTCACGCGCACGATGAGCCTGGGTCCGTTCGCGCGCGGCGAAGACAGCGCCTCGCGCGCGCCGCGTCTGGCGTCGTCCTTCGCGCTGGCGGAGACGGAGTCTTCCAGATCGAGGATGACCGCATCTGCGCCGCAGGCCAGCGCCCGCTCAATCTTGCGCGCGGAGTTTGCCGGCGTGAAAAGGAGCGAGCGCATCAGGCCTCCGTCACGGCGGGGCCCGGCGTCCGCTTCTTGATGAACGCCTGCCGCCGACATTCCGCGACAAGCGTCCCATCCTGCTTGAACGCGCGGTGAAGAAACTCGACGATTCCCGCGTCTGGCCGCGAACGAGATTCGCGCTTGGCGGCGACCTCGCTGGCGCAATGCACTGTGTCGCCCTCAAACAATGGATTGGGAAACCGCGTTTCCGTCATGCCCAAATTTGCGATCGTCGTGCCGTTCGTAAGGTCGTTCACCGAGATGCCGATCATCAGGCCCAGCGTGAACAGTGAATTGATCAGCGGCTGGCCCCATTCGGTCTCCGTGGCGCAGAAATGCGCATCAATATGGAGGGGCTGGGGATTCATTGTCATGTTTGAAAACAGGATGTTGTCCATCTGCGTGACGGTGCGCGTCAGCCGATGACGATAGGTGGCCCCGGGCGTGAAATCCTCGAACCAGAGCCCGCCACGCCAGTGCCGCCCATCGTCATTCATCGAATCTCCTCCGCCAAGAGCCGATATTTAAGCTGATTGTTTACCATGTTGGGCGAAACTTTCAGGATGCCGCTCGCCGTCCCGGCGCTGCGTCGCATCGTTTCGAGGCTAGTGCTTCCATGTTTGTTCGCAAGTTCCTCGCGTGGGCGGCAACCGCGCCTGCGGCCGAAAGAGCCCCCGCAGCAGCTTCTTTGGCTCGTGCGCTCCTTGATGGCGATCTCCCCAGGGAGGAGGAATATGAGGCCGGCGTTGCGCTTGCTGTTCTCGCCGACGATTCGTCTCCCCTGGTGCGCCGCGCCATTTCCGTGGAAATCGCGCACCGGGCCGACGCGCCGCGTCAGATACTCGTCGCCCTCGCCGCCGACCAGCCCGACGTCTCGATTCCCATCCTGCAATTATCCCCGGCGCTTGGCGACGCCGACCTCATAGACGCGGCCATCATCGGCGGCGATTCGGTTCACGCCGCTATCACGCAGCGGGCGCGCCTGTCCGCCAGCGTTTGCGCTGCGCTCATGGAGATCGCCGCTTCCGATAATGTGGTGACGCTTATTGACAATACGGGCGCCGATCTTCCGGCGACCGCGCTCTTGCGCGCTTTTGAGCGCTTTCCACAGGACGCGCCGGTGCGCGAGGCGCTTCTGGCGCGGTCCGATCTTGAGCCCGCCCTGCGCGCGCGGCTCGTTCAGGCTACAGCGTCCTCATTGCACAGTTTTGTCGTGAGCTGCGGCTGGATGGCGGGCGAGCGGGCGTCTCGCGTGACGCGCGAGGCGCGGGAAAGTTCGTTCGTCATCGTGGCCGGATGCGCCGCGCCCGAAACGGCCGGCGACGGCGCGCATGCCGGGATGGTCCGCTTTCTACGTGAGACTGGGCAATTGACCTCCGCCTTACTGCTCCGCACGCTGTTGAGCGGCGAGCGGGGGCTCTTCGACGCCGCTCTGGCGGAGCTCAGCGGCGTGGGTCGCGATCGCGCGGCCGGTTTGATCAGCAACCATGACGGTGGCGGCTTTGCGGCCCTCTTCCTTCGCGCCGGCTTGCCAGAGGCGTTGCTTCCGGTCTTTCGATTCTCTTTGGAGGCGCTCGCTCAAGGCGCCGACCAGGATGAGTTCGCCGATGGCGGTGTTCAGCGCTCGCTGGTCGAGCGCGTTTTGCAACGGTGCGAAAAAGCCGACCCGGAGGGCGGCCAGCCGGTTGTTAGCCTGTTGCGCAGACTACACGCCGAGGCTGCGCGTCGTGAGGCGCGGGAGTTTTCCGCATGGCTGGCCCGGGCAGAGGTGATGGAATCGCTTGATTCTGGCTGCCGTCATGTTTCGGCCGACGTCGTAACTGAGCAATCAGCTAAGGCGCTTCCGACACGGCAATATGCGGCGGAAATTGGCGAAATCGCGGTCGCCCGCGCGCTAAACCTGGCCGCCTGACGAAGGTCTGTAGCTGTTCAAGACTTTGTTTTCTCGACATTTTTATGAACTGGCCAAGCTTAGGCTCTGCGCAAGTTGTGGCCCGGCGGCCACACTGTGGCCGGAACATGGCTTTCGGGCGAATTTGCCCTCGCAAGAAGCACTGTTTCAGTTATTCTAGGCAATGCGAACGGACGCAGTGCCGGGAGCGCAGTTCGGGCTCTCGCCATGCGGGGGTTGGATCGAAGGGAAGCAGCGGCGGGTCGGGGGGCAAACCCGAGTTTAGCCGAAGCGGTTCCGGTTTTGTCTTTTTGGAGGTTTTTCATGACGTTCACCAAGAGCTTCTTGCTCGGCACTTCGGCAGCCCTGATGGGTGTCGCTGCCGCTCAGGCTGCGGATCTGCCGTCGCGCAAGGCTGCGCCGGTTGACTACGTTCGCATCTGCGACGCGTATGGCCGCGGCTTCTTCTACATCCCCGGCACGGACACCTGCGTCCGCTTCGGCGGTCTCGTCCGCGCTGACTACGCTTTCGTCGCCAAGCAAGACGTGTTCAGCGGCATCAACGCCGCTGGGGTGCCGGTTCTCGCAGTGCGCGACGACGCTCAGCACGTTAATGGCTGGGAAGCCCGCGCCCGCATCACGTTCGATGCCCGCACGCAGACCTCATGGGGCGTAGTCCAGACCGCAGCTCGCCTGCGTATGGCCCGCACCACTGGCGTTGTCGGCAGTGGCACCGGTGACGTTCGCACTGCGGAAGCTACTGGCGCTAGCCCGACCCTCGAAGCAGCCTTCATTCGCTTCGCCGGCTTCACATTCGGCGCGACGCGCGACAACTTCGTCATGATGCCGAGCCTGACGTATGGCGCGGGTCATTGG
>JAUXWZ010000047.1 GCA_030684835.1 Beijerinckiaceae bacterium | reverse complement strand
GTCGCGCGCTTCAAGCGTGAAGATGTCGGCGGGCGTGCGGATCAGTCCCTTTTCGTAAAAGAATTCGATCTGCTTGTCGCCCAGCCCTTCAATGTCGAACGCGTTGCGCGAGGCAAAGTGTTTAAGCCGCTCGACCGCTTGAGCCGGACACACAAGCCCGCCCGTGCAACGACGCACAACGTCTTCCCCGCCCTTTGCATCGAGTTCGCGCACAGCCGCAGAGCCGCACCTTGGACACGTTTGCGGAAATTTGTAGGCCTGCGCGTCGGCGGGTCGCTTGTCGAGAACGACGCCAACGATTTGCGGGATCACATCGCCAGCGCGCTGGACGATCACTGTATCGCCCACGCGCACATCCTTGCGCGCGATCTCATCCTCGTTGTGCAGCGTTGCGTTCGTCACCACCACGCCGCCCACCGTCACAGGCTCAAGCCGCGCAACAGGTGTGAGCGATCCCGTGCGCCCGACCTGAATGTCGATGCTGCGCAGGATCGTGATCGCCTGTTCAGCCGGGAACTTGTGCGCCACAGCCCAGCGCGGCGAGCGCGACACGAAGCCCAGGCGCTCGCGCAGGGCAAGATCGTTGACCTTGTAGACGACGCCGTCGATATCATAGTCGAGCGAAGCCCGGCTCTGCTCAATCGTGCGATAGAATTCAACCAACGCGTCAGCATCCTCGCAAACATACGTCTCGGGATTGACCGGCAGTCCCCAAGATTGAAACGAATGGATCATGTCCATCTGCTTAGCGGGCAGCGCGCTGACCTCGCCCCATGCATAGGCGAAGAAATGCAGCGGACGCCTGGCGGTAATGGATGAATCCAGTTGCCGCAGCGACCCCGCCGCTGCATTGCGCGGATTGGCGAAGACCTTCTCGCCCGCCGCTTCCTGCCGCGCGTTCATCTGCGCAAAATCGCCTTTGCGCATATAGATCTCGCCACGCACTTCAAGAATTGCGGGAAAGTCTTTGCCCTTCAGTTTGTGCGGAATCTCGCCAATCGTGCGCACGTTGGCGGTGACGTCCTCGCCTTCGTAACCATCGCCGCGCGTTGCGGCCTGAACAAGTACGCCATCGACATACCGAATGGAGCACGACAGGCCATCGATCTTAGGTTCGGCCGTGAAGGCGAGCGGCTTGTCTGCGCTAAAACCCAGAAATCGCCGCACACGCTCGACGAATTCCCCCACGTCCGCCGCGTCGAAAATGTTGGAAAGCGAAAGCATCGGCACGACATGGCGCACTTTGCCGAATTTTTCGGACGGCGCAGCGCCGACTTTGCGCGATACCGATTTCGCCGTCTTCGCAAGTTCGGGAAACGCTGCCTCAAGGTCATCAAGGCGACGCCTGAGCGCATCATAGGCGGCGTCGGAAATCTCGGGCGCGTCCTTCTGGTGGTACGCCAGATCGTGAACCGAAATTTCGTCCGCCAGCCGCTCGTGCTCGGCGCGCGCTTCCAATGGCGAGAGGTCTATTGCTGGCGAAGGCTTCTTCATGGCCAGCAGAAATAGCGTAGCACGCCTTGCCCGTGAAGGCGGATCTCCACGCAGTGCGCACGTCGCCTCTTAAGCCTGTGCGCTTTCGATCAGGCGGCGTGCAGCCGCGCGCGCTTCCTCGGTGATTGTAGCGCCGGCCAGCATGCGTGCGATCTCCTCGCGGCGCGCATCTTCTGCGAGCGCCTCCACTCGCGTCGACACGCGTTTGCCCTTGTCCGCGACGGCCTTTGCGATCCGAAGATGACCGGCAGCGCGCGCAGCAACCTGAGGCGCATGGGTCACGGCCAGCACCTGCACCCGCGCGGCAAGGCGCGCCAGTCGCTGGCCGATGGCGTCCGCCACTGCGCCGCCGACCCCGGTGTCTATCTCGTCGAACACCAGTGTTGGGGCCGAGCCCTTGTCGGCGAGAACCACCTTGAGCGCGAGCATGAAGCGGGCGAGCTCGCCCCCCGAGGCGATCTTCATAAGCGGGCCGGGCCGCGTCCCGGGATTGGTCTGCACCCAGAATTCGACACGGTCGACGCCATCGGGACCGGGCATGGCCGCATCTACGGTGATTTGCGTTGTGAAACGCGCCTGTTCAAGTTTCAGGGGCGCCAGTTCCGCATTGACGGCTTTGTCGAGGACGCTGGCCGCCTTTGCGCGCGCCTTGCTAAGTGCAGCGGCAAGCGCCGCAAACCGGGCGTCGGCTGCATCGGCCGCCTTGCGCAGTTTCACAAGGTTCACTTCGCCAGCATCGAGTGCGGCCAGATCGTCAGCGTATTTTTCGGCGAGCGCGGCGAGGTCGTCCACAGGCGCGGCGTATTTACGGCCGGCCGCACGCAGGGCGAAAAGCCTTTCCTCGATTCGCTCGAGATCGCGCGGATCGAATCCGCAGGCGCGCAACGCTTCCTGAATTGTCTGAGCCGCCAGATCGACCGCCGTCAGCGCCGCATCGAGCGCTTTCACAGACGGGTCAAGCAAAGCGGGCGCCTGCGCGGCGCGCCGGTCAAGACGGCGCAAAAGCGACAGCATGGCTGCGCCCGGCGCATGATTACCGCTCATCATGTCGTTGGCGTCGCGCAGTTCGACGGCGACTTTCTCCGCCTGCATCATACCCGTGCGCTTGTCGGCGAGATCCCGCTCCTCATTTGCGGCGGGAGCGAGCTTCGTCAGTTCGTCATGCGCATGGCGCAACCAGTCAGCTTCCTTGCGGGCGACGTCGATTCGCTCTTCCTCCCGCGCCAGCGCACTGCGGTTTTCCCGCGCAGTGGCGTATGCGGCGCGCACGGCGGCGACATCGGTTTCAAGCCCTCCGGCCGAATCAATCACCGCCCTGTGCATGGCGGGATCGACCAGCGCGCGGTCGTCGTGCTGGCCATGAATTTCGACAAGCGCCGAACCGATCGTGCGCAACGCCTGAACGCTGATTGGCTGATCGTTGACGAAGGCGCGCGTGCGCCCGTCCGCCATCTGCACACGACGCAGGATGAGTTCGCCAGAGCTTTCTGCGCCAGCCTCGCGCGCGGCGGCAAGCGCACGATGCCCCTCCGGCAAATCGAACGCGGCCGTGACCTGCCCCTGCGCCTGATCTGCGCGCACGAGGGAGCCATCGCCGCGGCCGCCAAGGGCGAGCGAAAACGCGTCAAGGAGGATTGATTTACCGGCGCCTGTTTCGCCGGTGAGGACAGTCAGTCCTGAACCCGGCTCGATATCGAGCCGGTCGATCAGGACGATGTCTCGGATCGAAAGCTGGACCAGCATGGGACCCTTGCGAACCGAAGGCTCCCTTTCGGGTTCAGCCCTGCCCCGTCACGCCGCGGAAAGCGCGGGTGATCCACGATCCCTGGCTAACCTGCGGCTGAACACCGCCCTTTTGGAGCAGTGAATACGCGTCCTTGTACCACTGGCTATCGGGGAAGTTGTGGCCAAGAACGGCGGCTGCAGTCTGCGCTTCGTTAACAATACCGAGCGCGTAATACGCCTCGGTAAGCCGGAACAGCGACTCTTCCGCATGACGGCTCGTCTGGTATTTGAAGAGCACTTCACGAAACCGGTTGATCGCGGCGGTGTAGTTTTTGCGCGACAGATAAAAGCGGCCAACCGACATTTCCTTGCCGGCAAGCTGGTCACGCGCAACGATCAACTTGTACTTCGCTTCTTCCGCGTATTCCGACTTCGGGAATTTCTGGATCAGGTCGTTGAACACCTTCACCGTCTGTTCCGCACGCTCCTGGTCGCGCGAAATGTCGGGGATCTGGTTGTACATCGACATGCCGACCAGATAGAGCGCGTAAGGCGTCTCGTCGGTCGAGGGATAAAGGCTCACATAGCGGTTTCCCGCCATGATGGTTTCATCCCACTTCTGGGCCTCGTAATTGGAGTAGGCGATCATCAGGAGGCCCTTGCGGGACCACTGAGAGAAGGGGAACTGCTTTTCAAGATCAGCGAAGCGGCGCGAGGCGCCTTCGTAATCCCGGCGTTCAAGACGAACGAGCGCCTGATCGTAAATCTGCTGGGCCGGCTCGTCCGGGAGAACCTTGACCTCGTACTTTTCGCCGCCGAACGGATTGAGACTGTCGAAGGTGGAGCAGCCACCAAGAGAGAGGGCGACAATCGCTGCGGCGACAACGCCCACGAACGTGACGGGGCGGCGCCCGGGCCGGATGCTTCTTACATGGTCAGGCGCGACGCGGATCATTCGGTCTCTCGTCTCTAATCGGGATGCTCACCTGGCGTTGGATGATGGGCACCCCTCGCCAACGTGAACAAGTCCCACGGCTTCTACAGCAAAAGCGGCGCACACGCCACCGTCGCGGACACACTCATAACGTCAGGCGAATGTGGCGCAACTCGGCCCGCCGGAGCGGGCGCCAATGTTTTGTCGGCAGGTGTTGCTTTTTGGCAAACCCGGTTGCGACAAACCTTGCAAGCCCAGGGATTCAGTTCAGATCAGGGCTATAGGCCGCCGCGGCGGCGAGGCTCAGCTCAGAGCGACCACCAAGACGGCGGCTCGGCGCTTCAACAATCGAATAGGCCTCCGGGTCACTGAACAGCGCCTTGAGGACCGAAACATTCGTGCGATGACCGCCGCAATAAGACCTGTACGCGCCAATGATCGGCGCTCCGGCCAGGGCGAGGTCGCCGACGGCGTCGAGCGTCTTGTGACGAACGAACTCGTCAGCGTAACGCAAGCCTTCCGGATTAAGGATGCGGCTCTCGTCGAGGGCGACGGAGTTTTCAAGCGAGGCGCCAAGCGCAAAGCCAGCCTTCCAGAGACGCTCGACGTCGTGCACGAATCCAAAGGTGCGGGCGCGGCAAATCTCGCGACGGAAGGTCTTGGGGTCAAGATCGATCACCTTCTTCTGGCGCCCGATGATGTCCTGCGTGAAGTCGATTTCGACTTCGAGGCGAAAGCCCTGCTCGGCGGGGCGAAGCTCGGAGAAGGCCCGGCCGTGCTCAACGCGCACGGTCTTGAGCACCTTGACGTAGCGGCGCGGCCTGTTCAGCTGGACGACGCCAACCTGATCAATAGCCTCGACGAAATGGGCTGCGGACCCGTCCATGATCGGCACTTCCGGGCCATCAATCTCGACCAGAGCGTTATCGACGCCAAGCCCGGCGAGGGCGGCCAGGAGGTGCTCGATGGTGGCGACCGTGGCGTCGGACGCGTCGCCGATCACGGTGCATAATTCGGTCATGCTGACCTCGGACCAATTTGCGCGGATCGTACGATCGCGCCCATCCGCCAAGCCAGTGCGAAGGAAGACAATGCCGCTGTCCGCATCCGCCGGATGGAGGACGACCTGCACGGGCGCATTGGAGTGAACCCCAGCTCCGGAGAGCGTCGCGCGAGCTCGTAAGGTGGTCTGTTTGGCCGAAATCATTCTTGACTCGCTCTTTGCATCACACAAGATCGCATCGCCGATTGCCCGGCGGCTCTTTCGTCTGACGCTGCCCCATTATTGGACCATCGAGGTATCGCAAACAGGCGAAGGCGGCTCAATGCTCGTGCGGTTCAACCCGTCCTCGTTAGATTGTGACGAATCTTCAACCACGAAACTAAAATACGCCCACCTTACGCCACGACAAAATCACGCTTTCTTACCGGTTGTAACACTTCGCCCTATCCACGAATAAGACCTGTTACCCTTAACATTTCATATAGATAAGCCCCGTGACCTAGCCGGCCACGGGGCTTTTTGTTTCCAATCAGCAAGGGCCTGATCAGCTGGACTGGCGCCGCAGGAACGCCGGAATGTCGAGATGATCCTCTTCCGGGCGCTGCGACCCGGGCGCAATCCGGCCATGCAGGTCAAGCTGCTGCTGACGGGCGCCGGGCACAGGGGCCTGCGGGCGACGCGCATATTCCGCGTGCACGGGACCGGGCTGCGGCCGGGCCGCAGGGGCTGGCTGAGGAGGCATTGGCGCCCGTGCGCGAACAGGGGGAGCCGGCGGCGCCTGAACGGGCGCCGGGGCGACCGATTGGGGAGCAGCTTGCGTTGGCTCGTCCGCACCACGGCGGCCCAACGACGCGAGACGCTCGAGCAGCGACCGGCGGCGCGAATCGCCTTGCTCGGGCGCCTGTTGGGCCTGGGCGAGCAATTGGCGGCCCGGCGCCGGAAGATCGTCGATCGTCGGCATGCGCGGGGCGCGCACCAGCGGTTCTGGCGCCGGCGGCACGAAAACCGACGGAGCAGGCTGATGCGCTGGCTCCTGATGCGCGTAGAGCATCGGCGCCTGCTTGGGCTGTATCGGCTCGATTACGACCTCATGAGCGGCATGGGACTGCTGTGCATAACGCGTGGGCTGCGCCGGCGCGTAATACGTTTCGTCATAAGCGGCGGGTGCGGCCTGTTCATAGGCCGGGTCGTATGCGGGCTCGTAGACCGGAGCGGGCTCTGGAGCGCGCGCCACCGGCGCGGGGGCGACAGGCGTCACCACTTGCGAGCGCAGTTTTTGTGCGGCGTCGGCAATCCGCGTTTCTGCGGCGCTTATCTCGTGCGCAGGCGTGTCGATTCCGGTGGCGACAACGGAGACGCGAACGATGCCATCGAGACGCTCGTCGAATGTCGCGCCAAGGATGATGTTGGCGTCCTCGTCCACTTCCTCGCGGATACGGCTGGCCGCTTCGTCGACTTCGTAAAGCGTCAGATCGCTGCCGCCCGTGATCGAGATCAACAGGCCGCGCGCGCCGCGCATTGAAGTTTCGTCAAGCAGCGGATTGGCGATGGCGGCTTCGGCGGCGAGAATGGCGCGGCGTTCGCCGGAGGCTTCGCCCGTGCCCATCATCGCCTTGCCCATTTCGCGCATGATGGCGCGCACGTCGGCGAAGTCGAGGTTGATGAGACCTTCCTTCACCATCAGGTCGGTGATGCAGGCGACGCCCGAGTAGAGAACCTGGTCCGCCATGGAGAAGGCGTCGGCGAAGGTCGTCTTCTCGTTGGCGACCCGGAACAGGTTCTGGTTCGGAATCACGATCAGCGTATCGACGGAATTCTGCAGGTCGGTGATGCCCTGCTCGGCGATCCGCATGCGGCGTATGCCCTCGAACTGGAAGGGCTTGGTCACGACGCCGACGGTAAGAATGCCCATGTCGCGCGCGGTGCGAGCGATGACAGGCGCTGCGCCGGTGCCGGTGCCGCCGCCCATGCCGGCGGTGACGAACACCATGTGTATGCCCGCGAAGTGATCGCGAATTTCTTCCATCGCCTCTTCGGCGGCCGCGCGGCCAACTTCGGGCTGTGCGCCAGCGCCAAGGCCTTCGGTCACCTGCAGACCCATCTGGATGATGCGATCGGCTTTCGAGGACGTCAGCGCCTGCGCATCGGTGTTCGCGACGATGAAGTCAACGCCGGCAAGACCGGAGGTGATCATGTTGTTGACGGCGTTTCCGCCCGCGCCGCCAACACCGCACACCATGATGCGGGGCTTAAGTTCTCTCAATTCCGGCGCCCTCAAATTGATCGTCATTGTCGTGGCCTCTCGTTTGTCGTTGGGCGCTGCGCCCGTTCCTAATGCCGCATTTCGACGTCCGCCTGGTGGCGCGGACGCTTCGTTCAGAAGTTACTTTTCAACCATCGCACTACGTTCCCCACGTAACCTTCGCCCCCGGCGATGTTGAACCCCGGACCCCGACGCGGCTCGAAATGCTCGAGCCCCGAAACTTGTGGATAGACAAGCAGGCCGATGGCCGCTGCAAAAGCGGGATTCTTCGCCGATTCCGGCAAGCCCTTGACGCCAAGCGGACGACCCAGGCGAACCTGACCGCCAAAAATGCGGCGCGCGGCTTCAGCAAGTCCCGTAAGCTGGCTGGCGCCGCCGGTCATAACAAAACGCTGACCCGCAGCTGATGTGTATCCAGCAGCAGCAAGCCGGTCCCGCGCCAGCTCGAGGATTTCCTCAACACGCGGCTTGATGATGCGCACGAGCTGCGACTTTGGCATGTGGGTGGCGTGTTCGCTTTCACCCATCTGAGTGACCGCAATGCTTTCGCGTTCGTCTGATGGCGAGGAAATGCAGGCGCCGTAATAGGTCTTCAACCGCTCGGCGTCTGTGAGGCGCAGGGTCAGGCCGCGCGCGATGTCCATTGTGACGTGCCCACCGCCAACCGCGATGGCGTCGACATGCGCGAGACGATTGTCCTCGAAACAGGCCATGCTGGTCGTGCCGCCGCCAAAGTCCACGACGATGGCGCCCATCTCCGCTTCGTCATCCACGAGAGCGGCCAGGCCCGCTGCGTAGGGCGTCGCGACCACAGCTTCCACATCCAGATGGCACCGCTCAATGGCGAGCATCAGATTGCGCGCAGGCGCAGAATCGCAGCTCACGACCGTCATTGTGGCGGCGAGCTCGTCGCCGATCATGCCTTTGGGATCGCGAATCGAGGGCGCGCCATCGAGCGAATACGCGCGCGGCAGAGCGTGCAAGGTTGTGCGGCCCTGTCGGCCGGTGCGCGCGGCTGCGGCCTCCAGCACGTGATGAACTTCTGTCGAGGTGACGGCCTGCCCGCCGATGCGAATCTTCGCGCTCAGTTGATCGGCGCCCAGACGGCCGCCGCTGAGATTGACGATCAGGCTTTCGGCCTGCACGCCAGCCATGCGTTCGGCCGCGTCGACAGCAAGGCGAATGGCTTTCTCCGCTTCGTCCATATCAACGATGACGCCGCCCTTGAGGCCGCGCGAGCGCTGGTGACCGATGCCGAGCACACGGCACGCGTGGGTGCGTCCGCGCAAAAGATCAGACGGCTCGGCGGGCATGAGACGCGCGATGATGCAGGCGACCTTGCTCGTGCCGACGTCCAGAACGCACAGAATCGCGCTCCTGCGCGCCGAAAGCGGCTTCATCCGCGGCGTGAAAGCTTGCGCGTTCATGCTGGCCCCCTGCGGCCAGGCGGCTTTTTCACGTCCGCGCGGGCGGCGGCGGCCTCTTCAGTTAGCCGCGCAACCAGTCGCCCCGGAATACGCATGTCAATCGAGATGAGATCCTTATCGATGATCTTCTGTTCTTTCGAGAGTTTGGCGAGCGCGGTGATAGCGGCCTCGGCGCCGATTTCAGGAAGCTTCACGTCCACGCCGGTTGTGAGCTTGATGTTCCAGCGTCGGTGCGTGACAAGCACGCCCGCACGAATCTTGGGTTTCAGATCGCCAGCAGCGGCGACGATCCGGTGAAATTCAGCGACGCGCAGGTTGGCGCCTTCGCCCACAACGAACGGAAGATGCACGAACCGATCATCGTGCATCGAGTCGATTGGCGTGCCATCGGCGGAGATGACGAAAATCTCGCCATCCTTCTGCCAAAGCGCGTGCGCGTCGCGCTCCGTAACCTCGATTACGAGCCGGTCGGGATAAAGCTTGCGCACGCTTGCTTCGCGCAGGAGCGGAGCGGTCTTCAGCCGATCGCGGATCTCCTTGACGTCGATAAAGGGTAATGAATTGCGCTCGCTGACGCCCGCAACCGTCAGAATTTCCTGCGCGGTCAGCTCGCGCTGCCCGGTGATGGTAATGGCGTCGAGGCCAAAGCCGAATCCGCGCGCGACAAGATCATGGACCTCGCCATTGCGCGCCACGAAAGACTCGTAAGCGCCGCCCTTGAAGGCGCCATAGAGGAAAACGGCGCCGAACAGGCAGACGGTCATGACGAGGCCTGCCCCGCGGCGTGCGCCGAGGCTAAGAATGTGACCCGCGATGTCGCGATTGCTCCGCCGACGCGTGCGCGTCGGAAGCAACGACTCCGGGCTCCAGTCACTGCGCGTGCTGTCCGCCCCCGCAAACGCTGCGCGCTGAGGGAAAGGAGAGGCAAAAGCCTCTTTCAGCGATCGCAGGAGGCGTCTTCGACCATCCATCGAACCAACTCACCGAACGACATACCCACATGGGCAGCAAGCTCAGGCACCAGAGACGTCTCGGTCATACCCGGTTGGGTATTCACCTCCAGCATGACGAGTTCACCCGTGCCATCGGGGCGGTCGTCGTACCGGAAGTCGCTGCGGCTGACGCCGCGACACCCGAGCGCTTTGTGCGCCGTTAACGCCAACTGTTGAATCTGTTGGTAAATATTTCCTTTAATTTCGGCAGGAAGGATGTGAATTGATCCACCTTTCGCGTATTTCGCCTGATAATCGTACCAGCCGCCATCCGCCGCCCGAATGTCGATAACGTCCAACGCCCGGTCGCCGATGACCGCGCACGTCAGCTCCCGACCGGCGATAAATGCCTCAGCCAAAAGGGATTCTCCGTATTTCCAGTCAGCCGCCGCAAGCTCGGCTGGCGGCGAATTGGCGCCTTCCGGGACGATAAAGACGCCATAGGACGATCCTTCGGCGATCGGCTTGAGAACGTAAGGGGGGTTAAGAGCGTGTGAACGGGCGGCCTCCAGCCTGTTAACGATTCGGCCCTTCGGAACGGGCACGCCAGCGTCCTTGAGCACGATCTTGGCCATTGCCTTGTTCATGGCTAGCGCCGAGGCCAGCACGCCCGAGTGGGTGTAGGGAATGCGCAGCAATTCCAGCACGCCCTGAATCGAGCCATCCTCGCCCATCGGTCCGTGCAGCGCGTTGAGCGCCACATCCGGCCGAAGCGCGGCGAGCTTTTCGGCGACGTCACCGGCCACATCGACCCGGGTGACGCGAAACCCCTCCCCCTCCAGCGCCATCGCGCACGCTTCGCCAGACCGCAGCGACACCTCACGCTCGGAGGACAATCCGCCCATCAGGACGGCGACATGCTTACTCATCGACTTAGGCCTCCGGAAAGCGTCTCAAGCGGGCGCGGGGAGACCCGCGCGGCGATTCAGCCTTGCTGGATGATTAAGGATTTTGGTTGACGGACGGTGAAGGTCGGCAAGGAAACAGCGGCCAGCCATCATGCCGGGCAAGGCCGGCGTCAACCACAGCCCAAAGCCACAACGCCATATTTGAGCGTCATACGCGTCCCCGGACTTGATCCGGGGACGCGTATGACGGCCCGACGGTTGCACGCAGAAGCCCCTGTTCTCGCCGAAGGCCGCTTACGCCGCCACGCCGATGCGCTTGATCTCCCAATGCAGATCGACGCCTGAATGCGCCTTCACGCGGCGGCGCACTTCCTCGCCAAGATTTTCGATGTCGGCGGCGGTGGCGTTGTC
Source organism: Beijerinckiaceae bacterium (assembly GCA_030684835.1). Lineage (GTDB taxonomy): Bacteria > Pseudomonadota > Alphaproteobacteria > Rhizobiales > Beijerinckiaceae > Terripilifer. The sequence goes on along the minus strand of JAUXWZ010000047.1, from coordinate 3,060 downwards.
ACGATTGATGAGAAAATTGCAGTGCATTTCGCTCACCTGCGCGCCCCCCAATTGCAGCCCACGACAACCGGCCGCGTCAATAACCTTCCACGCGCTCTGCGGCTTAGGGTTCTTAAAGGTTGAGCCGCCCGTCTTTTCGCGGATCGGCTGCGTCGCCTCGCGAGCCGCCGTGATGCGCTCCATCTCCGCGAGAATTTCATCGGGCTTGCCGGGCTTGCCCTGAAACAGCGCGCTCGTAAAAATAACATCATCAGGCGCGGTGCTGTGCCGATATGAAAAACCCATATCCGCGTGAGTGAAAGTGCGTATCTGACCTTTCCGATCCACGCCGCGCGCTTCAATCAGGACGTCGGTCGTCTCACCCCCATGCGCGCCAGCGTTCATGCGCAACGCGCCGCCAATGGAGCCCGGAATGCCGCGCAAGAATGCGAGCCCATCAACGCCCGCCTCAGCCGCTGCGCGCGCGACCTTCATGTCTGGCACGGCGGCGCCAGCGCGCACGCGATGATTGTCGAGAATTTCAACGTCACCGAACGCGCGGCCCGCAAGCCGTATTACGACGCCGGGCACGCCGCCATCGCGCACGATCATGTTCGAGCCTAAACCAAGGACGGTGACGGGAAGATCGCTTGGCGCGCGCTGGAGAAAATAAGCAAGATCATCCTCATCCGCAGGCGTAAAGAGAATCTGCGCCGGCCCGCCAACCCGAAACCAGGTGTAGGGCGCAAGTGGCGCGTTCGAAGCGAGCCGCCCGCGCACGTCCGGCGTGAGCGCCGCAAAACGCGATCCCAGGTCTTCAAAACTCACGGCGCCACCTTCGCAAGTTCGGCGGGCAGCGAAGCAGCCCATTGCGTAATATTGCCCGCGCCAAGGCAGATGACATAATCGCCCTCTCCCGCAAGCCCCGCGACGGTGGGGGCCAGATGCGCAGGATCATCCAGCGTCATTGCGTTGCGATGGCCGTGCGCCTTGATGGCGGCGACAAGATGCTCCTTGTCGATGCCCTCGATGGGCTTCTCCCCCGCAGCGTAAACATCCGCCACCAACACCGCATCGGCGTCGTTGAAACACGTCGCGAATTCATTAAACAGCGATTGCAGGCGCGTATAACGATGCGGCTGCACGATGGCGATAACCTTTGAGCGCGTTGACGCGCGCGCTGCACGCAACACGGCGGCGACCTCGACCGGATGATGCGCATAATCGTCAAAGATATTTGCGCCCTTCCATTCTCCTGTTTTCGTGAAACGACGCTTGACGCCGCCAAATGCGAGAAGCGCCTTTCGGATATCCTCAATGGAGACGCCAAGTTCATGCGCAACAGCAATGGCTGCAGTGGCGTTCAACGCATTATGGTGGCCCGGCATGGGCAGGCGCAGACCTTCGATATACGTCGCCTGTGATGTCGCACGATCGCGCAACAGCACGTTAAAACGCGATTCCCCGCCATCAAGATTAACGTCGAGCAGGCGCACGTCAGCCTGCGGATTCTCGCCATACGTAACCACGCGGCGGTCCTCAATGCGGCCAACAAGCTCCTGCACGGTCGGATGATCGAGGCACATCACCGCAAAACCGTAGAACGGCAAATTCTCGACAAGCGCGCGGAAGGCTTCCTTGATCGCGTCGAACGTCTTGAAATGATCGAGATGTTCGGGATCGATATTTGTGACGACCGCAATGTCGGCGGGCAGCTTCAGGAATGTGCCATCGCTTTCATCGGCTTCCACCACCATCCACTCGCCCGCGCCCAATCGCGCATTTGTGCCGTAGGCGTTGATGATGCCGCCGTTGATGACGGTTGGGTCAAAACCGCCGGCGTCGAGCAGTGCAGCGACGATGGAGGTCGTCGTGGTTTTCCCGTGCGTGCCCGCAACCGCGACGGAGCGCTTCAGCCGCATCAGCTCGGCAAGCATTTCCGCGCGGCGCACAACAGGCAAGCGCTTCTCGCGCGCCGCAGCGAGCTCTGGATTATCGCGGCGGATCGCGGTGGAAACGACGATCACCTCCGCCTTTCCGATGTTGTCGGCATGGTGCCCCACAAACACCGTCGCCCCGCGCTCGCGCAAACGCAACACATTGGCGTTCTCCGAGGAGTCAGAACCCTGGACCGCGTAACCCTGATTGAGGAGAACCTCCGCGATGCCGGACATGCCGATGCCGCCGATGCCGATGAAATGGATGGGCCCGAGTTCGCGGGGTAATTTCATGAAATGCTCCCAGAGCGAATCCCCGCCAGACGATCACGCCTGGCATGAAAAAAACGCGGCAGAAAAACAATACGCTGGCGCTTCAATTGACCAAGAAGCGGGGGTCAGAGCTGAGCCGTCGCCATTACCAGATCGGCGAGGCGGGCCGCCGCATCCGGCACCCCGGCGCTCTTGGCCGCGCCAGCGCGTCGCGTCAACCCCTCCGGGTCCGCAAACGCCCCCGCAATCTCGCCGGCGACCCGATCAGGCGTAAAATCCGGCTGGCGGATCACTGTGACAGCCCCGCTCGCGGCAAGCTCCGCCGCATTGGCCGCCTGGTCCTGATCCAGCGCAAACGGATAGGGCACCAGAATGGCCGGACGGCCAATCACCGCCAATTCGCATACAGTTGAAGCGCCTGCGCGGCTGATAACCAGATGCGCGTCGGCGATGCGCTGCGGCAGATCCGTGAAGAAGGGAGCGACTTCAGCGTGCACGCCAACTTGCGCGTAAGCGTCGCGCACACGAGCCTCGTCCTCTCCGCGCGCCTGCTGAACAATGGAGACCCGCGCACGCAGGTCCGCAGGTAATGCCGCTATGCCAGCAGGCACGACATCAGCCATGACGCGCGCCCCCTGCGAGCCACCCGTGACAAGGATCCGCATAAGCCCATCGCCAAGCTCGGGATATGGCGTTTGCGCGGCCGCAATCACTGCCGGGCGCACCGGGTTGCCTGTGTGAACGGACTTAGCTGCAATCTCGGCGCTGGCGCCTTCAAGACGCTTGAACCCCGTGGCGATGCGCTTGACGCGCCCTGCGAGAAACTTGTTTGCCCGCCCCATCACGGCGTTCTGCTCATGCAGGATCGCCG
>JAUXWZ010000065.1 GCA_030684835.1 Beijerinckiaceae bacterium | reverse complement strand
ATGGACTGGATGAGCGTGGGGCGGGGCGTGACGTAATGGGAGTTCGCGTAGACCTTCACGAATTCGAGGTCCTGCGTTTTCTTGCCTGTCAGCGGATCGAATTCCGCGATGCTCTCGATCTCGTCGCCGAAGAAGCCAATGCGCCAGGCGCGGTCTTCGTAATGGGCCGGGAAGAGTTCAATCGTGTCGCCGCGCACGCGGAACACGCCGCGCGAGAAGTCGCCGCCGGAGCGCTTGTATTGCAGGGCGACAAGGTCCGCGATGAGCTGGCGCTGGTCGATGCGCTCGCCCAGTTTTATGGAGAAGGTCATCGCGGTGTAGGTTTCCACCGAGCCGATGCCGTAGATGCACGAGACGGACGCGACGATGATGACGTCATCACGCTCGAGCAGCGCGCGCGTGGCCGAGTGGCGCATGCGGTCAATCTGCTCGTTGATGGATGATTCTTTCTCGATATAGGTGTCGGTGCGCGGAACGTAGGCTTCCGGCTGGTAATAATCATAGTATGAAACAAAGTACTCGACAGCATTGTTAGGAAAAAAGCTTTTAAATTCGCCATAAAGTTGCGCTGCGAGCGTTTTGTTCGGCGCTAGTATAAGCGCGGGTCTATTTGTTATTTTTATGACCTGCGCAGCGGTGAATGTCTTGCCTGATCCGGTTACGCCAAGCAGCACCTGATCGCGCTCGTGCGCTTTCACGCCCTTCACAAGCTCCTCGATTGCGGCGGGTTGATCGCCCTTGGGTTCGAACTCGCTGACAAGGTCGAAGCGAATGCCGCCTTCGGATTTTTCCGGCCGCGCGGGGCGGTGCGGGGTCCACGGCTTGCTATTGCGCAGGTTAGGGTCGCCGCGCTCGAGGAGCTCGTTCAGCGACTCCATCGTCGCGTTGGCGCTGACGATGGGTTGCGCCTTTGGCTTCACTCGGGTGGGCTTGTCGAGGCCCAGTCTGGCGGACAGAGCGGGGTCAAGCTTGGAATAGTCCGGCGCGTCAAACCCTGCTTGCGGCGCCTCCTCGAAGCCGTGACCACGGTCGCGTTCGCTCTGCTTGTACTCGTTCAGCTTGGGATTGAGCAGACTTGCGAGATGTTCACCCAGCGGTTGCACGTCGGGCCGTGACGCCTTGGAGCGCGGCGAGCGAGTGGGCGACTTGGCGGTCTTTTTCGGAGGAACAGGCATGTCCACAATATGGAGCGAGTCTGCTTGCTTATAAAGGCGTCTGTTTTGCCAAGAGTGGCGATGTGAACGCGGCCCGCTTGCGCTTCGGCTCCAGGTCAACTTAACTCAGTGTCAGCCGACGCATCCGGCAGATGACGCGCGACTTGTAAGGGATGAGGGAATCTGATGAGTGACTCAAAGCAAATCGACGCCGTAGCAGACCTGCGACTTTCGCGTCGTTCCGTGCTCATTGGCGCTGGCGCCCTTGCCGTCACGCCTGCGTTTGCGCAACTTCCCGAGCAGCCTGAACAGCCGCCGCGTCTTGATGTGCCGTACGTGCCGACGCCTCAGGAGGTCGTAGACCGGATGCTCGCCATCGCGAAAGTGTCGGGGAAAGATTTCGTGATGGATCTGGGTTGCGGCGACGGGCGCATGCTTGTGACAGCGGCGTCAAAATTTGGGGCTCGGGGTCGCGGCGTCGATCTCAATCCGATCCGCATTAAGGAGGCCACCGCCAACGCGCAGAGCGCGAAAGTGACCGACAAGGTGACGTTCGAGGTCAAGAATCTGTTCGAAACCTCGATAGCAGACGCTGATGTGCTGACGATGTATCTTTTGCCAAGCGTAAACCTGCAGTTGCGCCCGCGCATTTTCGACGAAATGAAGCCGGGCTCGCGCATCGTGTCGCATTCATTCGACATGGGTGACTGGGATGCTGACTTGCGCGACCAGGTGAATTACAGCCGCATCTATTACTGGGTGGTGCCTGCGAAGGTGGCGGGCAAGTGGATTATCACCGACGGCGCAGACAAGATCGAAGCCGACCTTGTGCAGACGCATCAGAAGATCACTGGCGGAACCGTCAAGTTCACCGGCGGAACCGCCTCGGTGGTGGGCCTCATTACGGGCGAGGAAGTGCGGATTATGACACAAATCCGAGGTGAGCCGCGTATCTATGCCGGCCGCGTCTCGGGTAACAGCATCGCGCCCATCGCGGGCGGCGCGCAAGGCTGGACGGCAGCGCGTGGCTGATCCAGTTAACGCAACGCAACTTCCCCCAGCGTCTGTCTGCTCCCTGTCTGTCAAGGATTTGAAATGAATGTTCCCACCAGCGGGTCTGCTCCGCAAAAGACGATCAGCGTGCTCGATGGTGTGGCCTTTATCGTCGGCGTTGTGATTGGCATCGGCATCTTTCGCATGCCGCCGCTTGTCGCCAGCAACACCGCCAACGAAACGATGTTCATGCTGGCCTGGCTCGCGGGCGGATGCGCCATGCTGATTGGCGCGCTGTGTTACGCGGAACTGGCGTCGAGCCATCCGGACGCCGGCGGCGAATATCACTTCCTGCGGAAGGCGTATGGGCCGCGCGTGGCAGTCTTTTTTGGCTGGGCGCGCGGCACCGTCATTCAGACGGGCGCCATCGCTTATGTCGCCTTCGTCTTTGGCGATTATGCGCAGCAGATCATAGGGCTCGGCGCGCGCGGCTCCTCTTTGTGGGCGGCGTTGGCTGTCATCGTCTTTACCACGATCAATGTCATGGGCACTCAACCGGGACGTCGCACACAATTGATATTTTCGTCTGCAACAATCGCGACTGTCGTTGTGGTGGCGATCGCCGGGCTTGCGGGGCCTGCCGCGCCGCCGCCGGCAACGCCTGTCACCGGCTCGGGCGCGCTTGGCCTTGCGATGGTGTTCGTTTTGCTGACTTACGGCGGGTGGAACGAAGTCGCTTATCTGTCCGGTGAGATGAAAGACGTGCGGCGTGACATGGTGCGAATCGTTTTGATTGGCACAGCCGCGGTGACAGCCGTCTATCTTGCTGTGAACTTCGCGTATCTCAATACGTTCGGATTTGCCGGTTTGCGTGAGAGCAAGGCCGTGGGCGCCGACCTGATGCGTGTTATCGTTGGCGATGCAGGGGCGGTAGTGCTGGCGGTCATTATCTGCACGGCGGCTTTGAGCACGCTGAACGCCACCATCTTTACGGGCGCTCGCACGTATTACGCGCTCGGGCGCGATATGCCGCTGATTCGCAAGCTGGGCGTGTGGGATCCTGTGCGAGACAATCCGGCGAACGCGTTCCTTCTGCAGGGCGCGATTGCGCTGACGCTTGTCATTTTCGGCGCGTTCACGCGAGACGGCTTCGCGACGATGGTCGATTACACTGCGCCCGTGTTCTGGTTCTTCCTGATGCTGGTGGCGATTTCGCTCTTTGTCTTCCGGATGCGTGAACCCGCCGCCTCGCGCCCCTTCTCCGTGCCGCTGTATCCGATCTTGCCCGGGTTGTTCGTCGCGCTCTGCGCATACTTGCTTTATTCGAGCCTGGCCTACACGGGATACGGCTCTCTGGTGGGAATCGGGATCTTGGCGCTGGGCGCGCCGCTGGCATTTTTTGGGCAGTCCAGCGAGGATGAAAAGCGCATTTGACTCCACCGAAGAGCTTTCTGCGTGTAAGATGAATGACAGAATTCAGCTTACACGGAGAAAATCATGTTTCGGCGCTCGACGATTCGGCTGGCGAGCTTCGTGGCGGCAGCCTTTCTTGGCGCCTCCGCCATGGCGGAGACGCCGGAGGAGTGGGTGAAACTCGGCGCCCGGGTCCATGGTGGATTTGGCGCTTTCATACCCGTGGGAATCAGGACCGGGCTCGATGCTGCGGAGGCGCTGAAGGCAAAGCCGCGCGAGCTGACGGTGACATATTTCGACAATCCAAAATCCCCCTGCGCGTGCTTTGCTGACGGGATTGCGATTGCGACTGTCGCCTCCGTGGGGCAGCGCACCGTTACGATTGCGCCAGAGGTGGCGCCCGCCGATGTTGCAGCGGTGATTGTCATCAGGCGGCGGGATGGCGGGCAGGGTTTGCGTTATGTGATCCCGATGGGCGCCTTGCCGAAGCTGGCGCAGATGAACAAAACTCTCGAACCAATTCAGCGTTATCACGCAGTGATGAAGGCGGACGGCTTGTTCACGCGCAGCCTGGAACCCTAAGGCCAACGATATTTATCGCGGGTCATCTATTAAGCTCATGGGAATCACCCTGCCGGAGCGCCCTTGTGAGCTTTTCATCGTCTGCGATCGCGCCAGTCTTTCTGCTGCTTCTGTCGAACGTGTTCATGACTTTCGCGTGGTATGGGCATCTGAAGTTCAAAGAAAGCCCGCTGCTCGCCGTCATCTTGGTGAGCTGGGGCATAGCGTTCTTCGAATATTGCCTCGCCGTGCCGGCAAACCGGTGGGGCAGCGCCACCTATAGTGTTGTCGAGCTCAAGACGATGCAGGAAGTAATTACGCTCGTGGTCTTTGGAGTGTTCTCAACTTTCTACCTCAAACAAGCGCTGACGCTGAACCATCTCATTGGTTTCGCACTAATTGCAGCCGGCGCATTCTTTATCTTCAAGGACAGGCTTGCGTAAACGAAACGCGCGGTCCCCGGACCGCGCGTTTGTTACTTGTAGCAATGCGCTCAGTTCTTCTGGCGGGCTACGATGCCGTCTTTGATGTCGTTGTAGACATTCGCTGGCACTATCTTGCGAGCAAGCAGATCATCTTTGCCCTTGTAAGGACGACCCTTGACGGTTGCCTCGGCCCGCACGGCGCCGACGCCCTTCAGCGTCTGCAGCTCGGTGAGCGACGCAGAGTTTATATCCATCAGCGCCGCCGGCTTGGCTGGCGTTGTCGCTGCGGGAGGAGATATCGAAGGAGGTGTGGCGGGAGCGGTTACCGCAGGCTTGGTGGTCGGAGCGGTGGCTGGACCCTGCGCCGAAACTGAACCGGCAAAAACGGTCGCGATAAAAAGCGCTGCAAGAAATCTCTTGTGCATCTAACCCTCCTGACGACGAATAATTTCACCGACGAGCGAGATATTGCACCGGACCGACTGAACGAGAGCTGAACCGCTTGTTCAGCCGCCCGTGTGGTCATTTCTGGTCGTTTGCGCAGTCATTGGGTGGACGAAGTGCGGCTGTTGAACGGTGATTTCGGCCCGCAGCTCAGTGGTTGCGCTCCCCGACGCCATGCCAAACGTGGAAAACATTGCGACACCTGCCGCCAGAATGACGCCCATGACGCCAAGCGACACATGAAGCTGGTGGCGGGCGAGGTCCGCGGTCAATGGCTTCGCCGCGAAACCTTCGTTAGCGTCGAGGTTATTACGCTGTGCGTTCATTGCGTTACGCTCCGTGTTCATGAAGCGCTAACGTTTGGCCGAGTCACGAAGTTCCGAATAAAACTGATGCAAGCAGAGCAATCAGGATAAAACCGCACACGGCCCCGCACGCCCAGACCTGCCGACGCGCCTCTTCGCGCCCGACAGAAAGTGCGAAGCCTTCGCAATACCCATCGTCTGATATTGTTCGGTTTTCAGGTTCGGCCCGACGCATGAAGCTCTCCTGTGGCGCTGTTACGCCTGCGCTCACGGCGAGATAATGGCGGGCAATCGTTACCGCCGCCGTGTGGAGCCGCACAAATCCGTGAATGAAGGTTGCCAAAGTGTAATGATGGGGCGAACGCTTGCGTTTTGGCTGTTGCCGTTTCCTCTGGACCTGCCTATTTTCCGCGGCCTGCCGGGGCTGCCCGGCAATTCGTTGATGTCTCTGGAGCTTGTCATGTCGTTCCTCGCCGGCGCAGTCACCCGCGTGAAGCCTTCCGCCACCATGGTGGCGACGCAGAAGGCGCGCGATCTGAAAAACGCCGGCCGCGACATCATTTCGCTGTCGGTCGGCGAACCTGACTTCGACACGCCCGACAACATCAAGAAGGCGGCCATCGCCGCCATTGAGCGCGGCGAGACGAAGTATCCCCCCGTTCTGGGCATCGTGCCGCTGCGCGAGGCCATTGCCGCCAAGTTCAAGCGCGAGAACGGCCTAGACTACAAGGCCTCGCAAACGATTGTCGGCACAGGCGGCAAGCAGATCTTGTTCAACACGTTCCTCGCCACCTGCGATCAGGGCGACGAAGTTGTTATCCCCGCGCCTTATTGGGTGAGCTATCCCGACATGGTGACGATCGCCAACGGCACGCCGGTGATCGTGAAGACCACGCTGGAGAGCGGCTTCAAGCTGCAGCCCGAAGATCTCGACCGCGCGATCACGCCGCGCACCAAGTGGCTGCTGCTCAACTCGCCGTCGAACCCGACGGGCGCCGCATACACCTACGACGAACTGAAGGCGCTAACGGATGTCCTGATGCGTCCCAAGAACAAGCACGTCTGGGTGCTGACCGACGACATTTACGAGCACCTGACCTACGGCGACTTCAAGTTCTTCACGCCGGTGCAGGTGGAGCCGAACCTGATGGACCGCACGCTGACGTTGAACGGCGTGTCGAAGTCCTACGCCATGACAGGCTGGCGCATCGGCTATGCGGCCGCGCCCGATTCGCTCATCAAGGCTTTGGATTTGTTGCAGGGCCAGCAGACCTCGGGCGCCTGCACCATCGCGCAATGGGCGTCCGTTGAGGCGCTGAACGGGCCGCAGGATCATCTGCCGGTGTTCAAGAAGGCCTTTCAGGAGCGCCGGGATCTCGTCGTCTCGATGATCAATCAGGCCAAGCTGCTGAAGTGCCCCATGCCTGAGGGCGCGTTCTACGTCTATCCCGATTGCTCGGCGGCGCTGGGCAAGAAGACGCAGAAGGGCGTGGTTCTGAATTCTGACGAGGATTTCATCAACGAACTGCTCCAGCAGGAGGGCGTTGCGGTCGTCCACGGCACGGCCTTCGGACAGGGGCCGAACTTCCGCATCTCCTATGCGGCGTCCACCAAGCAGCTGACCGATGCGTGCGAGCGAATCCAGCGCTTCACGGCGAGCCTCGTCTGAGGGTACGCCGCACTGTCACGCGTTCGTGAGCCCCGTTCCTTCGTTGGAGCGGGGCTTTTTGATTTCGCGCAAGGCGGGAAATATATTATTACCTCCTAATGTAATCGTCAGTCGCAATTGCATTTGAGAGGCACGCCATGACTCAGAACGTCGGGAATATCGATCGCATCCTGCGCATCGTCGCCGGTCTTATCCTTCTTTCGCTGATCTTTATCGGACCGCAGACGTGGTGGGGTCTTGTCGGTCTCGTGCCGCTGGCGACCGCATTCATGCGCAATTGCCCAGCGTATTCGATCCTGGGCGTCAGCACCTGCGAGCGGAAGTAGGGGCACGACCTGCTCAAACCGTCATGGCCGGACTTGATCCGGCCATCCGGGCGCAGCGACAACCGGCAATGCTGGATGCGCGGGTCAGGCCCGCGCATGATGCGCTGTGACTGAGCAGGCGTCGGTCTCGTCAGACGTTGCTCGCCAGCGGTTCAGTTCGCGAACCGGAAGTGCAGGCAGTCGCCGTCTTGCACGACGTAGTCCTTGCCCTCGAGGCGGAACTTGCCGGCCTCGCGTGCGCCGGCTTCGCCGTTGTGCGCGACGTAATCGGCGTAGGCGACCGTCTCGGAGCGGATGAAGCCCTTCTCGAAATCGGTGTGAATGACGCCAGCGGCCTGCGGCGCCCGCGTGCCCTGTTCGATGGTCCACGCGCGGGCCTCCTTGGGGCCGACGGTGAAGTACGTCACCAGATGCAGGAGGGAATACCCGGCGCGAATCACGCGGTTGAGGCCCGGCTCTTCCAGGCCAACGGCTTCGAGATAATCTGTCTGCTCGGCGGGCGGCAGAACCGCGATCTCGCTTTCGATCTTCGCAGAAACGACAACGGCGACCGCGCCTTCTTCCTTTGCGCGCGCAGCGACCTTGGCGGAGAAATCATTGCCTTTGTCGGCGCAAGCTTCCTCCACGTTGCAGACGTAGAGAACCGGCTTGGAGGACAGGAGACCCAGGCCCCAGAACGTGCGGCGCTCTTCCGCGCTCACCTCGACGATGCGCGCGGGCTTGCCTTCGCGCAGCACGACGAGGCAGCGATTCATCAGGTCAACCTGTTCCTTCGCCTCCTTGTCGCCGCCCTTGGCTTTTTTCTCGAGCGGCGAAATGCGGCGCTCGAGACTATCAAGATCGGCCAACATCAATTCGGTCTCGATGGTGTCGATATCGCTGATCGGGTCAATCTTGCCTTCGACGTGGGTGATGTCGCCGTCCTCGAAACAGCGCACCACATGGGCGATGGCGTCGCACTCGCGGATGTTGGCGAGAAACTGGTTGCCCAGCCCTTCGCCCTTGGAGGCGCCCCGCACGAGGCCGGCAATATCCACGAAGGTGAGGCGCGTCGGGATGATCTCCTTCGACCCGGCAATCGCCGCAAGCTTGTCAAGGCGCGGATCAGGCACGGCCACGTCGCCGACGTTCGGTTCGATGGTGCAGAACGGATAGTTAGCCGCCTGCGCGGCCGCAGTTTGCGTGAGCGCATTGAAAAGAGTCGACTTGCCGACGTTTGGCAGGCCGACGATGCCACATTTGAAGCCCATGATGGTCCATCCAGCGCGCGTGGCGCGAAAGAATTGGCCGCGCGGCTTGCGCCGGCGGCATATGGGGGTGCTATCGGGGCCCATCGCGCCGCTGTCAAGCGCCGACGGCTGTCGAGCCTTGGGGCGCCCATGCTCGTGGCTAAGGTCGGGAGCGAAAGAAGCGCCCCTGTTTGGTCCAATCGTGCTCCCAGTCGTCGTCCTGTTGTTCACCGCCTGCGTTACGACTGGTTTGGCTCCGACACAGGAAGACGAGCAAAAAGAAGCGCTCATGGCCATTCAAGGTTGACATGATCGGTCGCATGCTGTGACTGGCGCGCTCTTCTCTCCCCACATCCTTGAGGATCGACCATGGCGGCCTGCGGCCTCGATTTCGGCACGTCGAATACGACGCTCGGCATATGCCGAGCGGGCGAGGCATGCACGCTCATTGCGCTTGAGGGCGACGATGTCACCATTCCGAGCGCGATTTTTTTTGACTGGTCTTCCAATGCGCTGATCGGGCGCGCGGCCATCGCTGCGTATGTTGATGGCGCGCAAGGCCGCTTGTTGCGCAGTTTAAAGTCCGCGCTGGGCAGTTCGCTGATTGATGAGACGACTCAGGTCGGCCGCAAGCGCCTGCGCTTCACGCAGGTGATCGCGCGTTATCTGGAGCTTTTGAAAGCGCGCGCCGAAGAGGCGTCTGGCGACGCATTGACGAAGGTTGTGCATGGACGCCCCGTGCATTTCGTTGACAGCGATCCCGAGGGCGACCGCAAGGCGGAAGCCGCGTTGCGCGACATCGCCCATTCCATCGGCTTCACGGATGTATCGTTCCAGTTCGAACCCATCGCGGCCGCGCTCGACTACGAGCAGCAGGTGAAACGCGAAGAAATTGCGATGGTGGTCGACATCGGCGGCGGTACGTCCGACTTCTCCATCGTGCGCCTTTCGCCCAAGCAGCGCGGCAAGGCTGACCGAAGCGGCGATGTGCTGGCCAATGGCGGCGCGCGCGTTGGCGGCGTTGATTTTGACCGGCGTTTAAGTCTTGCGAGCGTCATGCCGCTGCTCGGGCTGGGCAGTCCGATGAAGCGTAAGGGACTCGACGCGCCCTCGGGTTATTTTCATGATCTGGCGACGTGGGCCAGCATCAACCGCGTCTACAACCAGCACACGTTGCGCGAAGTGCGAGATGTGCGCCGTGAGTCCACGCGCCCCCATCTCATCGAACGCCTGCAGCGCGTGATCGAGATGCAACGCGGACACACGCTCGCCATCGATGTTGAGCGCGCAAAGATTGCGCTCTCGCAGGTGGATGAAACTTTCATCGATCTTGAATGGCTGGAAGAGCAGCTTTGCGCGCGGCCAGATCGTGCGGCGCTTGTCACGTCATCCGAGCGGCTGACCTCGCGCATCGTGCAGACGGTTCGCGAATGTATCGCGCAGGCTGGCTTGCGCGCCGATCAGGTGCAGGCGCTGTTTCTAACCGGCGGCACAACGCAGATTCCCCATGTGCGCGAGGCCGTGATGCGCGAAATGCCGGATGCGCGGGTGATAGAGGGCGACACGTTTGGCTCCGTCGGCATGGGCCTCACCATCGAGGCGCAGAGAAGGTACGGATGAGGGAATGCTGCGCCAACAAACGCAGTTGTGACGAACCGGGGACGCGGCGCATGACGTGGTGGGTGGATCAATGCCCCTCGAACGCCATCAGCGTGCGCACGGGCACGCCGAGCGCCTCGATCTTCTTGGCGCCTCCAAGGTCTGGAAGATCAATCACGAAACAGGCTGCGATCACATCTGCGCCGATGGACTTGAGCAGTTTGACCGCGCCTTCCGCCGTGCCGCCCGTAGCGATGAGATCGTCGATGAGAATGACGCGCTCGCCGGGCGCGACAGCGTCTGAATGCATCTCCATTTCGTCGACGCCGTATTCCAGCGAGTAGGCGATGGAGACTTTCGTGTGCGGCAGCTTGCCCTTCTTGCGGATTGGCACGAAGCCCGCGGACAATTGATGCGCCACCGCGCCGCCCAGGATGAACCCGCGCGCCTCCATGCCGGCCACCTTGTCTATCTTCGTGCCCGCCCATGGCTGAACGAGTTCATCCACGGCGCGGCGAAACGCGCGCGGCGAGCCGAGCAATGTGGTGATGTCGCGAAACAGAATGCCGGGTTTTGGATAATCGGGGATCGTGCGGATCGCATTTTTCAGTTCGCTGTCGATGTTCATGGATAGGGCTCGCGGGGAAGACGTTTTGCAGGCTAGTCTGCGCAGGTCACGAAATCAAAAGGAACGCCGCGCATGGCCGACTTGCCAGAGACCCGCATGAGACTCATCGACATCGACGTGCCGTTCGGCCGTCTTGTGTTTTTCTTCGTCAAGGCCGCGCTGGCGGCGATCCCCGCGACGATCATCCTCATGTTCATCCTGATGTTCGTCGGTTTCCTGTTCAGCGCCATTTTCGGCGTGGGACATTGGGGCATGGGATACCGCATCTAGGACGCGGCGTTCGCGCGCGCCAGCAAGGGCGCGAGCTTGCGCATCAGGTCCGGGTCGCGCGCGTCGGGCGCGGTGATGAGCGCCATATCAAGCGCGCGATCCGAGCCGATGGGACAAGGCTCATGACGCGCAGGAAAATCCGCGAGCAGGCGGCCGAGCAGCCGTGCGGCCTTCGCGGAATTTTCATGCATGATTTGTAGAATCGAAGCCACTTCGACTGCTGCGTGTTCGGGATGCCAGCAGTCATAATCGGTCACCATGGCGATCGTCGCGTACGAGAGTTCGGCCTCACGCGCCAGTTTGGCCTCCGGCATCGCGGTCATGCCAATCACGTCGTAGTTGAGAGTTTTGTAGGTGATCGATTCTGCGTAGGAGGAGAATTGTGGACCCTCCATGCACACGTACGTTCCGCCGCGATGGCACGCGATGCTCTCAGCCTGCGCCGCCGCCTCAATGCGGCCTTGCAGCAGGGGCGCAACGGGGTGGGCCATCGACACGTGGGCCACGCAACCATTGCCAAAGAACGACGATTGGCGGCCGAATGTGCGATCAACGAACTGGTCAACCAGCACGAATAGGCCGGGATAAAGCTCCGGCTTGAAAGAGCCGCAGGCGGAGACCGAGATCAGGTCCGTCACGCCCGTCGCCTTCAATGCATAGATGTTGGCTCGGTAATTGATGCCAGACGGCGAGAAGCGGTGGCCGCGTCCATGGCGGGCAAGAAACACCACCTCAGTGTCGGCGACGCGGCCCAGACGCAACGCGTCGGAGGTCTCGCCAAAGGGCGTTTCTACCCGCTCTTCGCGCAGATCCTTAAGGCCGGGCAGATCGTATACGCCCGAGCCGCCAATGACGCCGACAATCGCTTTCGTCATGCACAAGCTCCTTTGGCGCCTCTTGTCGGGCATGCAGAGGCGCCTTGCAAGACGCCGACGGCGCCAGCAGATCGGCGCCGTAATCTTGAACGCGGCTACGCCATCGCCCCATCGTGATTTGCCGCGCACACAGGGGGGCGCTAATTCTCAGGCCGAGCTACGGAGGCAACAGCCATGAACATCATCCACCGCAAAGGTTGGGAAATACCCGAGCGCCTCGCGACGCCCGAACACCTGTTTCTTAATCGCCGCAGTCTGATGACCGGCGCAGCGGCCATCGGCGCGGGCGCGATGCTGCCTTCGGTCGCTTTCGCGCAAGGAAAAGATCCTTCTGCAGGCCTATACCCCGCGCCGCGCAATGAGCTCTATAAGCTTGATCGTGCGTTGACCGCCGAGAGCGTCACGTCGCGCTACAATAATTTCTATGAATTTGGCTCCACGAAGTTCATTGCGGACGCCGCGCAAAAGCTGGCTGTGCGTCCCTGGACGATCAAGATTGACGGGCTGGTCGAGAAGCCGCGCGATGTCGACATCGATACGCTTCTCAAGGCGATGAAGCTGGAGGAACGGCTTTATCGCCTACGCTGCGTCGAGGGGTGGTCGATGACGATCCCGTGGACAGGTTTCCCGATGAGAAATCTGCTGGACTTTGCGCGACCACTTTCGGGCGCCAAATACGTGCGGATGGAAACCTTTACCGACCCAAAGGTGGCGCCCGGTCAGAGGCAGGTTTGGTATCCGTGCCCTTCGTCGACGGGTGCACAATCGAGGAGGCGGCGAACGATCTTTCATTCATGGTGACGGGCGCCTACGGCAAGCCGGCCGCCAATCAATTTGGCGCGCCGCTGCGTGTTCACATGCCCTGGAAGTATGGCTTCAAGGCGGTGAAGTCGATCGTCCGAATCAGCTTTGTCGCAGAGCGGCCGAAAGGCTTCTGGGAGGCGCTGCAGCCGGCCGAATATGGCTTCTGGGCTAACGTTAATCCGGAAGTCTCGCACCCGCGTTGGAGTCAGGCGACCGAGGAAGTGCTCGGCACGCGCGATCGCGTGCCGACGCTGCTTTTCAACGGCTACGGCGAATACGTCGCCGATCTTTACAAGGGCAAAGAAGAGGAACGGCTGTGGGCGTGAGGCGCATTGCGCCGTCACGCCGCTCCGGCGTCTACTTTGACGCCGGCTTGTAAGGCCCCAGTTCTTTCAGCGCCCAATCGAGATAGCTCAGGTCTACAACTTTCTCGATGTCGACCGGCCTTTCCAGCAGTTTAAGCTTCTGGAAGATGGCGATGTCTTCTTTCAAGCTCGCAATGTCGAGGGCGCCGTTCGGGTCGCAATAGGCGAGGATGAATGAGCGATAGATTTTTGGGTCCTTGAACGGTCCGTATTCGGTGAGAATGTTCACCACCTCGTCGCCCCTTGCGCCGCTGAACTCGCCTTTCTCGTTGAGCGAGTCGTTGTGGTAGCGCACGCCTTTCAGAAATGCGCGCATGAAGCGGCGCGCGGCGTCCGGGTTTTCGCTGGCCCATTTGCCCGAATAGAGCGTTACGGCGACCTGATGGACGGGGTAGACGTCCCACCCGTTCAGGATTGAAACGGCGATCCCGCGCGTGATGGCGATGGTGGTTGCAGGGTCGGGCGGCATGGCGATGTCGATGGCGCCGCTCTCAAGCGCTTGCACCTGTTGGGGAAAGCTCATGGAGACTTCGTCGATATCGCCGATCTCCAGGCCGGCCTTCTGTAGAACCTTGTAGATCACAGAGGATGCGGAGGAACCGGGTGCGCCGTTGGCAAATTTCAGGCCCTTGATGTCCGACAACTGCTTGACCCGGCCAGACTCGATCAACGCCTTGCGCACGAGCAGTTTCTGGCTGCCGCGATTGACGACGTTCTTGCTCTTGTCGGACACGATGCGGATGTCCATGCCGCGCGCGATGCCGTTGTAGAGGCCTGCTGACGGCCCGCCGGCGCCCACCTGCAAATCGTTGGTCGCAAGGGGCGTGATCATGCGCGCCGCGGAGGGGAACGGAATGAAGGACACATCAAGACCCTCTTCCTTGAACCAGCCTTTGGCATGGGCGACGAAGTATCCGACATCGGTCGCGGCGTTCGGCACGCCAACCTTGACTGGAAGCAGTTTGGCCTGGGCGTTTGCGCCGTGCGCCGCTGCGAGGGCCAAGCCTGTCAGCCCAAGCGTGAGCACTTTCCTGCGATCCATGAATCCCTCCCGTGCAGCGCTTGTGCGCTTGCCCGCAATAGTGGCGCGCGCAAACGCTCCGTCAATTCGGAAGTTTCTCGGATCTGGGATTGGGGGCGCTTGGCGCAAAAAAAAGGCCGGGCATTTCTGCCCGGCCGACTCCCAAACGTAATGTCGGGTGTCTCCAGAGGGGAACGGCGGAGAACTAGTCAAACCAGCGCCGGAAGGGAGAGGGCGCGGCTCAATCCTCAGCCGCAAACATAGTCGCAATGCATCCGGTGCGGCGCAATACGCGCTATCGCATACGGGCTATGCGCTGAGCGAATGGCTCAGCTGGATAATGACGCTTTGGGCCCGCGGAGCCACCCGCTTAAGGCCCGAGTGTGCGGCGCCGCGAGATGGACAATCGGGATCATCACGGCGCCAAAGCCCAGGCCAAACAGCGCTGCGGCAACAGCATTTATTATCCAGTTTAAGACTCCCGCCATCCCCGGCGCCATTTGCGCAACCGAAGCTGCGACAACCTCTATGACGTGCCCCGGCGCATGGAGGCCGAATTCATGCAGGCCATGCAGAAGGATGCCGCCGCCAACCCACGCCATGGCGACGACGCCGACCGCCGACAGGAGGCTAAGGAAATAGGGCATGCCGATCACAAGTCCGCGACCAAGAGGCCTCGTGAGGCGCGCCAGCGCCTTGTCCGGGCCGCTTGGGGCGCCAACGCCCGGATCGCGCAACCCGAAAACCGACGCGATGGGCCTGTCGCTGGCGGCCAGCGCAAGCCCCACGTCGTCCGCCTTCACGATCAAGGCGACGGCGCCGTAGACGATAATCGTGATGCCGATGGCGACAGAGGCGAGGACCGCTGCCTGCATCGCCACAGAGCCTGGAGGGATCGCGGCCAGCGTGATCGCCATAATCTCTGCGGACAGGATGAAGTCGGTGCGAATGGCGCTCGCCACCTTTTGGGCCTCGAGCGCGTCTGGGGCTACCGCGCTTGGGGCGATGTGGTCCTCGTGCTCATGGGCGCCGTGGGGCGCTATGGCTGCGTATAATTTTTCCGCGCCCTCGTAACACAGGTACGCGCCTCCGATCATCAGCAACGGCGTGACAGACCACGGCGCCGCCCAATTGAGAAACAGCGCGGCGGGCAAAAGGAAGACGAGTTTGTTCTTCACGGACCCAAGCGCGATCTTCCAGATGATTGCGAGTTCGCGTTGGGCGGCAAATCCGACCAGAAAACGTGGTGTCACAGCGGCGTCATCGACTACAACGCCAGCAGCTTTCGCGCCCGCCTTGGCCGCCTGCGCTGCTACGTCATCAACGGACGCGGCGGCGACTTTCGCAAGCGCCACAACGTCGTCAAGCAGGGCGAGAAGACCGGAAGCCACGCAAACTCCTCAGGTTGTGTTCAGGCTAAAATGATCTTGTGGGCTAAAAGTCCCAGCGCTGCGCATTGGCGACGAGGAAGTCACGGAAGACGCGAACGCGCGCGACGTTTTTCACCTCTTCGGCATACACAAGATAGCACTCAAGCTCCGGCATGTCGGCCTGGGGCAGAATGCGCACGAGGCTCGCATCGGCCAGCGCCAAATAGTCGGGCAAGATGGCGATGCCGACGCCGTTCTCCACCGCGCGACGCAGCGCGCTGATGTTGTTGACGCGAAGCACCGAGGGGCGCGGATTTTTCGGATCGCGGCCTGCAAAATGCAGCGAATTAATTGCGCCAAGATAGCTCTGCGCAGTGACGCCGTATGTGAGGATGCGGTGGTTGTCCAGATCGTCCAGCGACTTGGGTTCGCCGAAGCGTTTGAGATAAAGCGCTGCGGCGTAGGCGTGAAAGTGCATCGTGAACAGGCGGCGCCGGATCAGGTCCGGTTGCACGGGTTCACGCACGCGGATCGCGACGTCCGCTTCGCGCATCGAGAGATCCAGCTCGTCATCGGACAAAAGCAGGGTGAGCTTGATGTCGGGATAGAGTTCGAGGAAGTCGCCGATGCGGGGCGTTAACCAGTTGACGCCGATGCCAACCGTTGTCGTGACGCGCAATTCGCCGTGAGGGCGCTCGCGCGTGTCGGACAGCCGCGTGCGCGTGGCGTCGAGTTTCAGCACCATGTCACGCACGGCGCGATACAGCACCTCGCCCTGTTCGGTGAGGATGAGGCCCCGCGCGTGGCGGTGAAACAGCGGCACCTGAAGATCGCCTTCGAGGGTGCTCACCTGACGACTGACGGCCGATTGGCTCAGGCCCAGATGTTCGCCCGCATGGGTGAACGATCCAGCCTCCGCGGCGGCGTGAAAGATGCGCAGCTTGTCCCAGTCCAACCCGCACCCCCATCAGCGCCGTATTGCGTTTTGCCGCGCTTACTCGGCCGCTTGCTTCTGACTTTCGTGAATGGTCAGGAAACGCTCGGCTTCGAGCGCGGCCATGCATCCCAGCCCCGCAGCGGTCACTGCCTGCCGATATACATCGTCGGCAACGTCGCCGGCGGCGAACACGCCGGGGATGTTGGTCGCCGTCGAATTAGGCGCGGTCTTGATATAGCCGTTGGGCCGGATCTCAATCTGTCCCTTGAACAACTCGGACGCAGGCGCATGGCCAATCGCGACGAAAACGCCATCGACCGAAATATCGCGGATGGCGCCGGTGGTCGCGTGCTTCAGCCGCGCGCCCGTGACGCCGGGCGGATTTTCCCCTCCGGTGACTTCCTCAAGCACATGGTTCCAGATGACTTCGACGTTCGGCTTGGCGAACAGACGCTCCTGCAAGATTCGCTCGGAGCGGAACGAGTCGCGGCGATGGACGACGGTTACCTTCTTGGCGAGATTGGAGAGGTACAGCGCTTCCTCGACCGCGGAATTGCCGCCGCCGACGACGATCACGTCCTTGCCGCGGTAGAAAAATCCGTCGCAGGTTGCGCATGCGGACACGCCGTAGCCCTTGAATTTCTCTTCGCTGGGAATGCCCAGCCACTTGGCCTTGGCGCCTGTGGCGATGACAAGCGTGTCGCAGGTGTGCGTCTCGCCGCTGTCACATGTGATCGAAAAAGGGCGCTTTGAAAGATCTACGGCCGACACATAGTCGGCGATCATCTGCGTGCCGACGTGCTCGGCCTGCTTGCGCATCTGCTCCATCAGCCACGGCCCCTGAATGGTGTCGGCAAAGCCCGGATAGTTTTCCACATCCGTTGTGATCATGAGCTGCCCACCGGGCTCGTAGCCGGAGATCATAACCGGGTTCAGCATGGCGCGCGCAGCGTAGATTGCTGTCGTATATCCGGCCGGGCCGGAGCCGATAATGATCATCTTGGCGTGCATAGGAGATCTCACTGTCCGAAATCTGGTGTTAGGCGCTTAATGCCTGGGTCTTTATAGCATCGTTCTGTCATGCGCGTGACGCGATGCTCGCCGCCATTTTTGTAGGCGATGCAGGTCGGCCCTCGCAAGGTGAAGCCTGTTTGCAAGAGCTGGGCGTTGGCGCGCGGGCGTAACATCAATAATGCAGAAGCTGCTGCGCTTCCCAAAACAAAAACAATTCAACCGCGCCGCTCAGGGCCTGGATGCGCGAAACATCTGATAACGGCGCGCGATCTCGGCCGCGATTTGCCCTGTCGCATCTATGGGATCGGAGGCCCATTGCTCGATGCGTCCGCTCCAGGGACGCACCGCGCCGCTGGCGATCATGCCGTCGAGAAACATCTGCGTCTTCCGGGGGCGCCCTGTCGGGGTGAACAGGTGAACCGAGGCGCCGGTGGCTGCAGCTTCGCCGACCATGTTCACACTATCCGCCGTGACGACGATGGCGTGCGCGTTCGCGATCATGTGCAGGAAGGGATTGCGCCCCTCGCCCGTCCAGATGAAACGCCGGTCTTCCGGCAAATCGGCGATGGCGTCGGCGACGACGCGGGTGAGGCCTGCAGGAGTGCGGCGGGAGGGCGTCACCATCACGCTATACCCTTGCTCGCCTGCCGTGCGCGCCAGCCTGGCGAGTTCGTCAACGTCGCTGGACTGGTACTTGAACGACGAGCTGGGACCGCCGAGCAAGAGCGCGAGCCGCGGCGTCTTCAGGGCCGCGATGCGGGGGTCTGGATTGGCGCGAGACTCGGCGATCAGCGCCGGGCTCAGCGTATGCGGCGACGACAGCGTGGAGATGACGTTATCGCCAGCCAGCTTGTCGTGGTCGGGCGCCCAGATCATGTCGAAAGCAGCGCGTCTTGCGCGCGGGTCGTGCAAAAAGGCTGTGAACATCCGGCCACCCGAACGTTCTTTCAGCGCGCGCAAAGCGGGGGCCGCCGTGCGGCCGGAACCCAGCGCGATGTCGGGTAGGGGATTGGGATAAATTGTTTGGGGATCGGATGGCCCCCACGGCGCCATCAGTGCGTAAAGCCTGCGCGGCTGAACCTGCATGGACACGATTTCGCCACCCAGCGCCTGTGCGACTCCACGGCAGATCACCTCGTGGCCAGCCTTATCGGGGGTTACGATGAGGATGCGTGTGTCCGGCGGGAGCAAGCCAACCATCAAGATGTCTGCTCCCGCAGGAAGTCCTCGTTCAGCGGTAGGCGATTGCGAGGACTTCGTAGCTCTTGCCGCCGCCCGGCGCGATCACCTCAACGGTGTCGCCGACCTTCTTGCCGATGAGGGCGCGCGCGATGGGCGACGTAATGGACACCCTGCCACCCTTCACGTCGGCCTCTGTCTCGCCGACGATCTGGTACTTTTTCTCTTCCTCGGTGTCTTCGTCGATGAGCGTCACCGTCGCGCCGAACTTGATCGTGTCGCCGCCGAGCTTGGAGACGTCGATCACTTCAGCGCGTGAAATCTTGTCCTCAAGCTCCGCAATGCGGCCCTCGTTGAGCGACTGGCTTTCCTTTGCGGAATGGTATTCCGCATTCTCGGAGAGATCGCCATGGGAGCGCGCTTCTGCGATCGCCTGAATGATGCGAGGACGCTCAACCTGTTGACGATGCTTCAGCTCCTCCTCGAGAGCGACGAAGCCGCCGGGAGTCATCGGAACCTTTTCCATTTCCACCTTCCCGAATCATGGCCCAAGGGCCTGACGGAGTTTTGGGGCCAAGCCCCCGATATGTTTACGTCCGCTCCCGCCGGATAGGGCAAGGCCACGCGGGTCGCGCGCCTCGCCGCCCTAGCCTCAAGAACGCTATGGGAAACCCGCCCGGGGGCTTGCGTCAAGCCACACCTTGTGTGGTTGACGCTGTCTCCGGGCTCAGCCTGCGAAATAGTCCTGCAGGGCGCAAACTTCCAGATCCCCGCTGCGATACGCGCGAATTCCCTGCGCAGCGGCGATGGAGCCCGCCAGGGTCGTGTAGTAGGGCACCTTGTGCAGCAGGGCCGCCCGCCGCAGCGAACGCGAGTCGGAGAGCGCCTGTTGGCCGTCTGTCGTATTGAACACGAGCTGGACGCCGCCATTCTTGATGGCGTCCACGACGTGGGGCCGACCTTCCGACACTTTGTTGATTCGCTGCGCAGGAACGCCGTTCTGTTCAAGATAGCGCTGCGTGCCGCCCGTCGCCAAGATCCTGAAACCCTCGGCTTCGAGAAGCTTCGCCGTCTCCAGGATGCGCGCCTTGTCATCGTCGCGCATGGACATAAACACCGCGCCGCCCGTCGGCACTTTGGCGCCCGCGCCGAGCTGGCTCTTGGCGAAGGCCGCGTCGAACGAACGGTCGAGGCCGATGACCTCACCAGTGGAGCGCATCTCCGGGCCCAGCACAGTGTCGACGCCCGGGAAGCGCGCAAACGGGAACACAGCTTCCTTCACGCCGACATGCCCAAGCGGCTCGGACGTCAGCTTGAAATCGGCAAGTTTTTCGCCCGCCATCAGGCGCGACGCGATCTTGGCGATTGGTTTGCCGATGACCTTGGCGACGAAGGGGACCGTGCGCGAGGCGCGCGGGTTCACTTCCAGGACGTAAATCTCGCCGTCCTTGATCGCATATTGCACATTCATCAGGCCGCCGACCTCGAGCGCGAGGGCAAGCTTGCGGGTCTGCTCTTCCAGCCGCGCTATCATGTCGGGTGACAGCGAACGCGGCGGGAGCGAGCAGGCCGAGTCGCCCGAATGGATGCCCGCTTCCTCAATGTGCTCCATCACGCCTGCGATAAACACGTCCTTGCCGTCGCACAGGCAATCAACGTCCACTTCCACCGCGTCGGAAAGATAGCGGTCGAACAATAGCGGGTTCTTGCCCAGAACAGTGTTGATCTGGCCTGTCTTGTCGTTGGGGTAGCGCGCCTTGACGTCCGAGGGGATGAGGCTGGGCAAAGTGCCGAGGAGATACTCATCAAGAGCCCCTTCGGCGCGAATAATCGCCATCGCGCGTCCGCCGAGCACGTAGGAGGGACGCACGACGAGCGGCAGGCCGAGTTCGCCAGCGATCATGCGTGATTGTTCGACCGAATACGCGATGCCGTTCTTGGGCTGTTTAAGCCCCAGCTTGTCGAGCAGTCGCTTGAACCGGTCGCGATCCTCAGCAAGGTCGATGGAGTCCACGGATGTGCCAAGGATAGGCACGCCCGCGTCCTGCAATGTGTCGGCGAGCTTTAGCGGCGTCTGGCCGCCGAACTGGACGATAGCGCCCTTCAGCGTTCCGTTCGTGCGCTCCTTGTCCATAATTTCCAGAACGTCTTCGGCCGTCAGCGGCTCAAAGTAGAGGCGGTCGGACGTGTCGTAATCGGTGGACACTGTCTCCGGGTTGCAGTTGATCATGATGGTTTCAAAGCCGGCGTCGCTCAGCGCGAAACAGGCGTGCACGCAGCAATAATCAAACTCGATGCCTTGGCCGATGCGGTTGGGTCCACCGCCCAGAATGACAATCTTTTCGCGATCAGAAGGGCGCGCTTCGCAGCGCGTCTCGCCTGCGAACGGCGTCTCGTAGGTGGAGTACATATAGGCTGTCGGCGACGCGAATTCGGCGGCGCATGTGTCGATGCGCTTGAACACTGGACGCACGTTGAGCGCGTGGCGCTGGGTGCGCACGTCAGCTTCGCTCTTGCCGGTGAGGGTGCCCAGACGCACGTCCGAGAAGCCGGCGGCCTTGAGCGTGCGGAAGTTTTCCGCGTCGGGGGGCAGGCCGTGCGTCTTGATCTTGTTTTCAAGCGCAACGATTTCTGCGAGCCGCTCGATGAACCATTTATCGATCTTGCAGGCGGCGTAGATGTCATCAACGCTCATGCCAAGGCGCAGCGCCTGGCCAACCACCAGCAGACGATCTGGCGTGGGCGAGCCGAGAGCGGCGCGCGTCACGTTCATGTCGTCGCCGTTGCCCAGACCTTCGATCTCGATTTCATCGAGGCCGGACAAGCCTGTCTCGAGCGAACGCAACGCCTTCTGCAGCGATTCGGCAAACGTGCGGCCGATGGCCATGGCTTCGCCCACGGACTTCATGGCGGTTGTCAGAAGCGGCTCGGCGCCGGGGAATTTTTCAAATGCGAAGCGGGGAATCTTTGTGACGACGTAGTCGATCGACGGCTCGAAGGATGCTGGCGTTGCGCCGCCGGTAATGTCGTTGGCGATCTCGTCGAGCGTGTAACCAACAGCCAGTTTCGCAGCCACTTTTGCAATGGGGAAACCCGTCGCTTTCGAGGCCAGTGCGGAGGAGCGCGACACGCGCGGGTTCATCTCGATGACGATCATGCGACCGTTCTCGGGATTGACCGCGAATTGCACGTTCGAGCCGCCGGTCTCGACGCCGATTTCACGCAGTACCGCAAGCGATGCGTCGCGCATGATCTGGTATTCTTTATCGGTCAGCGTCAGGGCAGGGGCCACCGTAATGGAATCGCCCGTGTGCACACCCATCGGGTCGATATTCTCGATGGAGCAAACGATAATGCAATTGTCGACGCGATCGCGCACGACTTCCATTTCGTACTCTTTCCAGCCGAGCACGCTTTCCTCGATGAGGACTTCCGTGGTCGGCGAAGCGTCGAGCCCGCTCTGGATGATTTCGATGTATTCGTTCTTGTCGTAGGCGATGCCGCCGCCGGTGCCGCCCAGCGTAAAGGACGGGCGAATAATGGCGGGCATGCCGATATCGTCGAGCGCCTCAAGGGCCTCCTGAAGGCCCTTGGAGACGTAGCGGCGCTTGCGCTCCGGCTCGCTGGCGTCCCAGTCCCGCTGATGCGCTTCGAGCGCGCGTTGAAGCTCTGTGGGGTCGGCGATAGCGGCCGTGATGTCGGCGCGCTTTCTGGCGAAGGTTTCCTTGTCCGCCTTCTTTACGTCGGAGGCGTTTGCGAGGCGCGAGCGCGGCGTATCGAGGCCGATCTTCTTCATCGCCTCGCGGAAGAGCTGGCGGTCCTCAGCCTTGTCGATAGCCTCGGCGGTGGCGCCGATCATCTCGACGTCGAACTTTTCGAGCACGCCCATCTGCTTCAGCGACAGGGCGCAATTCAGCGCGGTCTGCCCGCCCATCGTCGGCAGCAGCGCGAAGCCCTTGGAGCGATCGCCGCGTTCTTTCTCGATGATCTTGGCGACGATTTCGGGAACGATCGGTTCGACGTAGGTTCGATCCGCGAGGTCGGGATCGGTCATGATCGTGGCAGGGTTCGAATTGACCAGGACGATCCGGTAGCCCTCTTCGCGCAGCGCCTTGCAGGCTTGCGTGCCGGAATAATCGAATTCGCAGGCTTGACCGATAATGATAGGTCCGGCCCCGATGATCATGATCGTGTGAATATCTGTCCGTTTCGGCATCGTCGTCCGTCGTGATGCGCCCGCACGTCACCGGCGAGCTGGCCCAGAGGGCGAAAAACCATTCGCGCGCACAAAAAAAGGCCGCGCTTTGACCGGTCGGCCGGAGCACGTCCTCTGAAGTCGCTCCGTGCGCGAGATTGCGCTTTGGAAGCGGCGCCCGGAGCGCCGTAACGTCCCGGAACGCGCTGGGTTTAGACGAATACGCTGGCAAGGGGAAGCCCCGAACGCGAACTCTCGCCAGTTCGCGGTGGATTGCCGTTTCCCGGCCAAGCGAAACCGGCTATGCGCAGCCAATGTCGATTTCGCGCCAGTTTTCCATGTTTGTCATTGTGGGGGTCGCAGCCGCGCTCGTTCACTACGGTCTGCTCATTGCGCTGGTGGAGCTTCGCGGCGTTGCGCCGGTTCCCGCTACGCTCGCCGGCTATGTCGCGGGCGGCGTTGTTTCCTATGTGCTTAACCGGCGTCACACCTATGAGAGTGAGCGCCCGCACGAGGAGGCGGGCTGGCGTTTCGCCGCGGTGGCGGGCGTCGGCTTCGTCCTGACCTCGATCTTTATGTACCTGCTGCATGACGTCGCCGGACTGCACTATCTCGTGGCGCAGGTGCTGACCACCGGCGTCGTCCTCGGCTGGAGCTTCTTGGCTCATCGCCTGTGGACGTTCAGGGAGGGGAATGGTTCAGGTTAAGTATATGGCAGGCGGGGCGGGTCCAAGTGGGGCGGGCCCAAGTGGGGCGGGCATTGTGGCGGTATGCAATCGATGCGCCGCTTATCAAATCCCTGTCGAGGGCCGAAAGTCGATCGCCGAGGGCCAAAAGTTGTTGGAGGTGGACGCGACAGTCACCTGTCCGTCCACCCCGTTTGTTCTTCTGGCGCCGCGAACCAGTGCGCGCGCGCCAACTAGCGCTTGGCCTTAGCGGCTGGGGCGTCTGTCGCGGCCGGCGTCTTCTTGAGCGTCGAAATCATCGCCGCCTTCTTCATCGGATAGCACGTCGAGGCAAACGGCGGCGATGCTGGCGTCCTGCAGCCGGTCGTCGGCGTGCGCAAACCAGACGCAGCGGACTTTACCCGCGTCGACTGAAGCGACCGTCATCGGCGGCCCGCCAGATTTAAGCGTAACGAGTTGGCCGGGTTCGAAATCCATGGAACTCTCCTCAAGCGGCCGAAACGGCTGGCTCCACTTTACAATCCCTTGGGCGCAAAGCGAGTTTCACCGAATCTGGCGGAGCGCTTCGCCTATCACCATGGCGGCGGCGAACGCAACGTTGAGCGAACGCATGTTTCCTTGCATGGGAACCGTCACGCGCTGGTCCGCCGCGGCGTGCACTTCCTCAGGCGCGCCGAGTGATTCGCGCCCCACCATCAGGATATCCCCCGGCAAATAGACGCATTGCGTATAGGAGATGCTGCTGCGCGTGGTGAGCAGGACGAGCCTGCGACCCGTTGGTCGTCGCCAATCCTCGAAGGCGCTCCATGACAGATGCCGTTCGATTTTCAGCTGATCGAGATAGTCCATGCCCGAGCGCTTGAAATTGCGGTCCGAGATCAAAAAGCCTGCCGGTTCAATGATCGCCGCGTCCAGTCCCAGGCAGGCGCAGGCGCGCAGCATCGTGCCGGCGTTCTGCGGGATATCGGGTTGGAAGAGAGCGAGTGTAAGGTTGGACATGGCGGTGGCGAAGATGCCGGGCTTCTTCGCGCCCGGCTAGTCCTTTTACGCATGAAAAGCCGTAGGGGCGCTATGGACAAGTCCCCTGATCGGTGCGAAATACGCCCCGCTCACCCACACGCCGGAATAGACGCGCGTGTCGGCTATTGCGCTGCCATCGAAAGGTGGCGATGCGTCGCATTGCCGGCCAATGGCAACGATAATAAGTCAGCTTGGCCCGAGCGGCGTATTTTCGCGCCGTTTCCGTCCTCATCCGGGCGGGAGCGATTCGGGGCTTAGGATGGGGGATTAAGAGAGTGTCTGAATCATCGTTCGTCGAACCGACCCGCAGGGACATGCTCTACATCGCTACGGGCGCTTTTGCCGCCGTGGGCGCCGGAGCGGTTGTGTGGCCATTCATCAGCCAGATGAATCCCGATGCATCGACCGTGGCGCTCGCCTCGACCGAAGTTGACATCGCCGCCATCCCTGAAGGCGGCATCCTCACCGTGAAGTGGCGCGGCAAGCCGGTGTTCATCCGTCACCGCACGAAGAAAGAGATTGAAGAGGCGGTTACTACGCCGATCGCGTCGCTTCCCGATCCGCAGACGGATCAGGCCCGCGTCAAGAAGCCGGATTGGCTGGTTGTCGTTGGTGTCTGCACGCAGCTTGGTTGCGTGCCTCTCGGGGCGCCCGGTTCGCGCGGAGACTACGACGGTTGGTTCTGCCCCTGCCACGGCTCGCATTACGATACGTCCGGCCGCATTCGCCGCGGCCCCGCGCCGACAAACCTCGTTGTGCCTCAATACGAATTCATCTCCGACACGAAGCTGCGCATCGGCTGACGCGCAAGCGCCGCCCGCACTTCGCCGCCCCATCGCTCGCCTGAAGAGACACCCACATGAGCGGACATTCGACCTACGTACCCCAGAGCGCAATTGGCCGCTGGTTCGAGAGCCGCTTGCCGATCCTCGGCCTCATGCACGGGTCTTTCGTTTCCTATCCGACGCCACGTAATCTCAATTACATGTGGACGTTCGGCGCCATGCTGAGCTTCATGCTCGTGGCGCAAATCGTGACCGGCATCGCACTTGCGATGCACTACACGCCGCACGTCGATTTCGCCTTCGCGTCGGTAGAGCACATCATGCGCGACGTGAATTGGGGCTGGTTCATGCGCTACGCGCATGCAAACGGCGCGTCGATGTTCTTCATTGCCGTCTACATGCACATGTTCCGCGGCCTCTACTACGGGTCCTACAAGGCGCCTCGCGAGGTGTTGTGGATTCTCGGCGTGATCATCTTCCTGCTGATGATGGCGACTGCGTTCATGGGCTACGTGCTGCCGTGGGGCCAGATGAGCTTCTGGGGCGCGACGGTCATCACCAATCTTTTCTCCGCCATCCCGCTCGTGGGCGAAGCCATCACCACCTGGCTGTGGGGCGGATTTTCGGTAGACAATCCGACGCTGAACCGCTTCTTCTCGCTGCACTACCTGCTGCCATTCATGCTGGTCGGCATCGTCATCCTGCACGTGTGGGCGCTGCATGTCGCTGGCCAGAACAACCCGGCCGGCGTGGAAGTTAAGAACGTCCAGCGCGATACGGTCCCCTTCACGCCGTACGCGACGGCCAAGGACGGGTTCGCCCTCGTGGTGTTCCTGATCTTCTTCGCGTGGTTCATTTTCTACGTTCCCAACTATCTTGGGCACGCGGACAATTACATCGACGCCAACCCTCTGGTGACGCCCGCGCACATCGTGCCGGAATGGTACTTCCTTCCGTTCTACGCGATCCTGCGCGCCATTCCCTCCAAGCTTGGGGGCGTGATCGCCATGTTTGGCTCCATCGCGGTGCTCGCCTTCCTTCCGTGGCTAGACACCTCGAAGGTCAAGTCGGCTTCGTTCCGCCCGGTCTACAAGGTCTTCTTCTGGGTGTTCGTCCTCGTCGCCATCGGCCTGGGCTATCTGGGCGCCATGCCGGCTGAAGGCGGATACGTGATCGCTGCGCGCATCCTGACTGCGTATTATTTCGGGTTCTTCCTGCTCATCATGCCGCTGCTTGGCATGTTCGAGACGCCCAAGGCGGTGCCGGCTACGATCGCCGACGCCGTGCTTGCCAAGCACGGGAATGTCGTGATGAACCCGGCCGAATGAAAAGACGATTTGGAGAGACAACAATGAAGACCTTCAAGTCGATCTTCACCGCCGCCTTGATCGTTGGCGCCGCAGCAATGGCGACGGCGCCGGCCAACGCAGCTGGCGAGGTCGAAAATCCCTCGCGTCAGTCATGGTCGTTTGCAGGTCCGTTCGGCAAATTTGATCGCGCGCAGCTGCAACGCGGCTTCCAGGTTTATCGCGAAGTCTGCGCAGCCTGCCACACGCTGAACAGAGTCGCTTTCCGCAACCTCTCCGAGCGGGGCGGGCCTGAGTTTTCCGACTCGCAAATCAAGGCGCTCGCCGCCGAGTATAGAATCAAGGACTTTGACGACAAGGGTGAGCCGATCGAGCGTGAGGGCCGTGCGGCGGACCGTTTCCCGAGGCAGTTTGTTAATGCGGACGCTGCGGCGGCGGTCCACGGCGTGGCGCCGCCTGACTTGTCCGTCATAGCGAAAGCGCGCGGCTATTCGCGCGGCTTCCCGCTGTTTATTCTCGATGCATTGCCCGGCATGGCTTATCAGGAGCACGGCGTTGATTATCTCGCTGCGCTGTTGATGGGGTACACGAATCCAGACGATCTGAACTGGAACAGGTATTTTCCGGGGCACGCGATCAAGATGGCGAAGCCGCTTTCCGCCGATCAGGTCGCGTACACGGACGGCACCCCGACCACCGAGGCGCAGTATGCCAAGGACGTCTCCGCCTTCCTCTTTTGGGCGGCCGAGCCGAAGATGGAAGAGCGCAAGCGGACCGGCCTCAACGTGATGCTTTTCCTGCTGGTGTTTGCAGGCCTGATGTATTTCACGAAGAAGAAGATTTGGGCGGACGTGCACTAACGCAGGTCGATCAGCCCCGCTAAAATGAAGACGGCGGCCTCATGGCCGCCGTTTTTGTTTGCCGCTCAGATGTCGGCGCCAGCGTCGCGGCGCCGGTCCGGCCACCGCTCGCGGATGCGTTCGTCAAACGAGCGACGACCTGACATAAGCGCGCCGCCAAACGTGCGCAGCGGCGCGGTGACGCGCCACACATCATCGAGACGCGCGACGATGCGCCCGCCCCGCGCCAATTGTTCATCGAGCTCGGCCATCGTGCGATCCATCGACGGATCGTCGTCAGCAAACCACGCTTCGAGCACGCGTCCCCAGGCCAGAACCAGACCCTGCAATTTCACGTTGCCGAGCGGGCCCTCACTGTCGAGGCCTGCGGCTTCCATCATGAAACGCATGGAATTGAGGGCCACGCCATTCAGCGCGACGGCGCTCAGCGGATCGCGGCGCGCCCATTGCGAGATGCCTCGCAAGCCCTCCTTGTAAGGCGCCATGGCGTCGAGGCGGCGCATCAGCACATCGAAGAGCCGGTCGCGTGAACTTTCGGCTGCGAGGTCGTCTGTCGTGCCTTCAAGAACCTTTTTGTCGATCATGCGAGAAAAACCCGCAAGGGCCGCGCCCTTGGAGGGAAAGGCGTCGCGGAATTGGGCGAGGGTGACCTGCGCGCGGCTCGCCACATCGCTGAGGCTAATCTCTTCCCACGGGCGTTCCGCTGCGAGCTCCATCAGCGCATCAACGATTCGTTTCTTTGGGTCGCCCGCCGGTTTTGAATCGGGGATAGCTGTCGCGTCGGACATGTCGAGCTCCTGTCGCTGCATATTCAATCTAGGCTGCGCGGAAGCCATGTAAAGGCGTGCAAGCGCTAGATCAGCCCGCCAATTGCGCTGCGCGCCGCTTGGCCGCAGCCACTGCGCGGGTCATCAGGTCGGTCATGCCGCCGTCGCCCATCAGAATATCGAGCGCTGCCGCTGTCGTCCCCCCGGGAGAGGTGACGTTGACGCGCAATTGCGCGGGCGTCGTCTCCTGTTCGCGGTACATCAATTCGCCCGCGCCCTCGACAGTGGCCCGGGCCAGCTTGGCGGCGATGTCGCGTGGCAAACCCGCTTTCTCGCCAGCATCGGTCATCGCTTCGGCCAGCAGGAAGACATAGGCCGGGCCCGAGCCGGACACCGCGGTCACTGCGTCAATGAGATCTTCGCTATCAAGCCAAACAACGCCGCCCACCGCCGACAAAAGCGACTGGGCGCAGTCGCGCTGCGCGGAAGTGATGGTCGCGCTTGCGACGGCGCCCGTGACGCCGCGACCAACGGCGGCGGGGGTATTCGGCATAGAGCGCACGATGGCGCTGGCGGCCGGAAGACGCGCCGAGATGTCGGCAATGGTCTTGCCTGCCATAATCGAAAGCACGAGCGTGTCGGCCCCCAGATGGGCGGCGAGTTCGCTGGCTGCGGTGTCCAGCATTTGCGGCTTGATGGCGAGCACAAGCACGTCCGCCGCGCGGTACGGCCCAGGGGGATTAAGCGCAACGCCCTTTTCGGCGCAGAGCGCCTGCATATCCGCGGCGGGCGCGGGGTCAATCACCATTACATGCGCGGGCGCTACGCCAAGATCGAGCCAGCCGCGCAACAGGGCGCCGCCCATGCGGCCGGCCCCTATCAGCGTCAGCG
Organism: Beijerinckiaceae bacterium; assembly: GCA_030684835.1. GTDB lineage: Bacteria > Pseudomonadota > Alphaproteobacteria > Rhizobiales > Beijerinckiaceae > Terripilifer. The sequence goes on along the minus strand of JAUXWZ010000065.1, from coordinate 17,627 downwards.
CGTTTGGCAGCGCCGAGGTCATGCTTCCCCTGCGGTCTCAAACAGGGCCGTCGTCAGCGCCTCACGCGCCGACTTGCCTGCCCATAGCACGAAGTTGAAGGCCTGGAAGTAACGCTCGCAGGCCGAGACGCCCGCCTGCACGGCGGCTTCACACTGATCAATTGTGGGCTCGACCCCGCCAGTCAGCAGCAGCGTATGGCGGAAGAGCACGACGCCTTCGTCCTCCCACAAACCAAAGTGACCAACCCACATCTGCTCGTTGATGAGCGAAACAAGCGCGAGAACCTCGCTGCGGCGGCGTTCGTTCAGCTTGAGGTCGAAGGCGCAGGCCAGATGCAGGCCCTCGACGTCTTCCAGCCACGTGAAGGAGATCTGGTAGTCCGTCCAGCCTCCTGTGACGGTGATGCAAATTTCGTCATCCGCCTCGCGAGCAAATATCCACGACTTCAGGCTGGCGATGCGTTCGACGACGTCCACGGGGTGTTCGCTGCGTGCAGGATCATTGGTGTGCAAGGTCATACTGTGGCCCGAAGCTCGCAGGAGAAGGGACGCATACGCGCGACGCAAGAACCGCGGCTCCCCTCACAATGCGAAAGACTCTTGTCGAATCAGTTGCCTAGGAGAAGCGGTCGAACTGATGCGCAGACTGTCCTATTCGCGAGTCTGCGTCCACCAGCGGTCCGCCGTCTTCCACAGATGAACCTTTCCGCCTACAGGCTTGAGTCAATTTGACGCAAGCGCGATGCGGTCCTTACGCTTTGGGGGCGAGTTTCGCTTCCAGTTCGGTGATGCGTTGGGCAAGTCGTTCGTTCTCTTCGCGAGCGAGGATCGCCATGTCCCGCACGGCTTCGAACTCTTCGCGCCGCACGACATCCATGCCTGACAGCAGGCGCTCGGCCTGGGTCTTAAAGACCGTCTCCACCTCGCGGCGGGCGCCCTGAGCAACGCCGGCTGCGTCTGTCATGAGGCGGGCGAGATCGTCGAAAATCGGAGCGCGGGTCTGGGGCATGGGTTAATCCGGTTCGCGTTATCGTCAATTTGGCCCACCTGAAATGGCGCTTACGCGCTCGTCGCGCAAGATGGGTCAATTGCGCTCGTTAAAATGATCATACACGAGCTTCGCCGTTGCGGCGTTGATGCCAGGCGCCTTCTCAAGGTCGGCAAGTGCGGCGCGCGAAATCGCCTTGGCCGTGCCGAAGGCCTGAAGCAGCGCCCGCTTGCGGGCCGGCCCAATTCCCGCAATCTCATCGAGCGGGCTTTTGGTGAAGTCCTTTTTACGTCGTGCGCGATGCGTGCCGATGGCGAAACGGTGCGCCTCGTCGCGCAGGCGCTGGACAAAGTAGAGCGCCGGATCGCGCGGCAGCAATTTGAATGCCTCACGCCCTTGGGCGAAGAATGTCTCCCGCCCGGCGTCGCGATCGGGCCCTTTGGCGATGCCTATGATTTCGACGCCTTCGACGCCCAGTTCTGCCAGCGTCTGCCGCGCCGCCTCGAACTGGCCCTTGCCGCCGTCGATCAGAATGAGATCGGGCCGGGAAGGAAAGCTCTCTAAATCGGCGGGAGCCGCACCTTCCGCCTCCTCTTTCTTCAGCCGGGCGAAGCGGCGGTTGAGCACTTCGCGCATCATGCCGTAATCGTCGCCGGGCGTGAGCGTGACGTCCTTGATGTTGAAGGTTCGGTAATGGCTTTTCATGAAGCCGTTGGCGCCTGCGACCACCATGGCGCCGACGGCGTTCGTGCCCATGATGTGGGAATTGTCGTAGATCTCGACGCGCCGCAGCTTTTTGTCGATGCCGAAGGCGGTCGCCAGTGAAACGAGCAACTTCTCCTGCGCAGAGGCGTCGGCAAGTTTGCGGGCCAGCGTTTCGCGCGCATTTTTCTCGGCGTGTTCGACAAGTTCGCGGCGCTCGCCGCGCTTGGGCACGCAGACTTCCACCTTGCGGCCCATACGGGCGGCCAGCGCCAGTTCGAGCACGCGCAGATTTTCGATGTCGTGCGACAGCAGCACGCAGCGGGGCGCAGGCTTGTCCTCGTAGAATTGGGCGAGGAATGCGTCCAGTACTTCGCCGCCCGAAAGCGACCGGTCTGCGCGCGGAAAATACGTGCGATTGCCCCAGTTCTGATAAGTGCGGAAGAAGAACACTTCGATGGCGAAATGGCCGCCTTCTTCGACGAGCGCGAACACATCCGCTTCTTCGACGGTGCGCGGATTGATGCCTTGCGCGCCCTGAATCGCGGAGAGCGCGGCGATGCGATCGCGCAGGCGCGCGGCGGTTTCGAACTCCAGCGCGTCGGCCGCCGCGTTCATATCGCTCGCCATGCGCTCGCGCACGGCGCGGCTCTTGCCCGAGAGGAAATCGCGCGCCTCCTTCACAAGACCCGCGTATTCGCCATGTCCGATTTCGCCTGTGCAGGGGCCGGCGCATCGCTTGATTTGATAGAGCAGGCACGGGCGGGTGCGGTTTTCGTAAAACGAATCCGTGCAGGAGCGCAGGAGAAACGCGCGCTGCAGCGAGTTCAGCGTGCGGTTGACGGCCCACACGCTGGCGAAGGGGCCGAAATAGTCGCCCTGCCGGTTGCGGGCGCCGCGATGCTTGGTGATTTGCGGCGCAACATGGTCGCCGCTGATGAGGATGTAGGGAAAGCTCTTGTCGTCGCGCAGCAGCACGTTGAAGCGCGGCTTCATCTGCTTGATGTAATTGGCCTCAAGCAGCAGCGCGTCGGTTTCCGTGGCGGTCGAGACGAAGACCATCGTCGCGGTGAGCGAAATCATCCGCGCGATGCGGTTGGAATGGCCGGCTTCGCGGGCGTAGGAGGCGATGCGCTTCTTGATGGATCGCGCCTTGCCGACGTAGAGCACCTCACCGTCCTGCGCGATCATACGATAGACGCCGGGCCCCGAGGGGGCGTGCCGGATGTTCGACTTGATGACGTCGACTCCGCGGGCGATTGAGGCGGGAGCCGCGTCGTCTGCGTCGTCCAGCTCCGGCAATGTCACAGGGTCTTCAGTTTCGCTGTCCGCGCTGTGGTCCTGATTCAGCCCTTCAGCGGCGGCGTCAGGCAACAAATCCTCGTTTGGAAGATCGTTTTCGGGGGCTGAAGTGTGCGGCGGGCGGCTCATGGGGTCCATGTAGGGCAAAAAAGGCATGGGGAGGAAGTCGTCGCGACGATTGGCCCACGATTGCGGGTGCTGGAGAGCCAGTCCGTCAACCACGCGGGAAAGCCTCGCGGCAAGTGTATGACTTCTTGTTGTGGCGCCGCCACAAGCTTGCTAAGACGCGCCGGGACGCATGACGGGGCGAGACATGGGCGGTTTCAAGATTCTGGCGGGCAATTCAAATCGCTCGCTTACGGAAGCAATCGCCGCGTATCTCAAAACGCCGATGACCAAGTGTCAGGTGCGGCGTTTCGCGGATATGGAAATCTTCGTCGAAATTCAGGAAAACGTGCGCGGCGCGGATGCTTTCATCATCCAGTCGACGTCCTTTCCGGCGAATGACCACATGATGGAGCTGCTCATCATGTCCGACGCCCTGCGGCGCGCTTCGGCGCGGCGCATCACGGCGGTGGTTCCCTATTTTGGCTACGCGCGGCAGGACCGCAAACCCGGGCCCCGCACGCCCATTTCCGCAAAATTGGTCGCCAACCTCATCACGCGCGCGGGCGTTGACCGCGTTTTGACGGTTGATCTGCATGCAGGGCAGATTCAGGGCTTTTTCGATATTCCGGTTGATAATTTGTTCTCCGCTCCTGCAATGGTGACGGACATCAAGCAGCGGCTGGACCTCAAGAATACGATGGTTGTGTCGCCGGACGTGGGCGGTGTGGTGCGCGCCAGGGCGCTCGCCAAGCGCATCGACGCACCGCTGGCCATCGTCGACAAGCGGCGCGAGCGGGCGGGCGAGTCGGAGGTGATGAACATCATCGGCGACGTGCAGGGTAAAAGCTGCATTCTCGTCGACGACATCGTCGACTCGGGCGGCACGCTCTGCAACGCAGCCGAAGCGCTGCTGGAGAAGGGCGCCAAGGAAGTCTTCGCCTACATCACCCATGGGGTGCTCTCGGGCGGGGCGGTAGCGCGCATCTCCGCCTCCAAGCTCAAGGAGCTTGTGCTGACCGACACGATTGAGCCCACGGCCGCCGTGCGCGTCGCCCGCAACATCCGCGTAATCTCTGTTGCGCCGCTGCTCGGGGAGGCCATCAACCGCACGTTCAAGGAAGAAAGCGTCTCCAGCCTGTTCGACTAGAGCAGGCGCCGCCCTTGCGCGCTTGTACCGTGCCGCTTGCACCTTTGCCCGCTTGTACCTGCGCTCTGCCGAGGCTATAAGGCCACCGCGCGCCGCTCCGACACCCCTGGAGGCGATGGCGCGCTTTTTTATTGAAAAGGACCACCGAATGGCAGCGAACAAACAGCTCGCGGCCACGGTGCGCGACGGGACAGGCAAGGGGGCCGCCCGCAGCGTACGCCGTGAGAGCCGCGTTCCAGGCGTTATCTATGGCGGCGGTGAAACCGCTCAGCCCATCAGCCTGGACTACAAGACGCTCAATCAACTCATCTACGCTGGACGTTTTCTCACGACGATTTTCGATATCGATCTGGGAGACGGCAAAATCGAGCGCGTCATTCCGCGCGATTATCAGCTTGATCGCGTCAAGGACACGCCACTGCATGTGGACTTCCTGCGTCTGAAGCCAGGCTCGAGCCTGCGTATCGACGTGCCGATCCACGTTGTTGGCATGGAAACGTCGCCGGGCATCAAGCTCGGTGGGGCGCTCAACATCGTGCGTCACACGATTGAGCTGCGCGTGCCTGCCGACAATATCCCGGTGGCCATCACTGTCGACGTGGGTAGCGCCGAGATCAACGAGTCGGTGCACATCTCGTCCATCACGCTGCCGGAAGGCTGCAAGCCCGTTATCGCCGATCGCGACTTTACGGTTGTGACGATCACGCCGCCGGCGAAGGTTGAAGAGACCCCCGCCGCCGCTGCGGCCGCCCCTGCTGGCAAGGCGGCCGCCAAGGCGCCTGCCAAGGCTGCTCCGAAGAAGTAATCACTTTGCTCCCCGCGCGCTTGTGCGGGGAGCGTCCCCTATCGCCCGATGCGATCTGCAGGCTCGCAGAAACGCTCGCTGGACTGACCGCTACGGGACGTCGCCATGCTGCTTTTCGTCGGTCTCGGCAATCCCGGCGCAAAATATGCGCGCAACCGCCACAACATCGGCTTCATGGCGATCGACGCGATCGCCCGCGAGCATAATTTTTCACCGTTGCGAAAACGCTTTCAGGGCCTCGCCAGTGAAGGCGTCATCGACGGCGCGCGCGTGATGCTGCTTCAACCCCAGACGTTCATGAACGAGTCCGGCCGCGCCGTCGCGGAGGCCGCGCGCTTTCACAAGATCGGGTTGAACGACATCGTCGTGTTCCATGACGAACTTGATCTGGCCCCCAGCAAGCTGCGAGTTAAGACCGGGGGTGGTAACGCTGGTCATAACGGATTGCGGTCGATCACCGCTCTGATGGGAAACGACTATCGCCGCGTGCGGCTGGGCATCGGCCACCCCGGCGACAAGAGTCTCGTGCATTCCTATGTGCTCAACGATTTCGCCAAAAGCGAGGAGGCGTGGGCGCAGGCCCTGTGTGACGGCATTGCCCGCAACGTCGGCCAAATCGTCAAGGGCGACGACACGGGCTTCCAGAACAAGCTTCACCTCTTCATGGACGCCGCAGGGTTCGCCGACGTCAAGCGCCCGGGAGAGGCGCGCGGCTAACAGCTTGCCCTCATGCATTCCCTCAAAAAGAACGCCTACAAAGTTCGGCTTTGAGATGCTTGTGCTTATCAGACCGGAACACGGACGGTTGCGCGCAAGCCCCCGAGCGGCGATGTCGCCAGCGCAATATCCCCGCCATGCGCGCGCGCAATGTCGCGTGCGATCGCAAGCCCGAGCCCTGTGCCTGCGTAATCCTGATTGCGCGCTTCATCGAGGCGGAAGAAGGGCCTGAACACGTCTTCTCGCTGTTCGGGTGGAATGCCAGGTCCGTCGTCGTCAACATGGATCGTGAGAAACCGCGTCTCGCGCACCGCTTCCAGCGCAATGTCCTTGCCATAGCGTTGCGCATTCGCAACCAGATTTGTTAGGCAGCGCTTGAAAGCGTCGGGTCGCACGGTCGCCATCGGATCGCCGTTATAGGAAACCCGCGTCGCGTGGCCATGACGCTCTGCGTCGGCCTTCAGTTCCAGAAGCAACATATTCATGTCGGTCGGGGCTGATTGCTCCGCGCTCGCATCGCGCGCGAAGGACAGATAAGCCTCCAGCATGCGTTGCATTTCCTCAACGTCCTTTTGCATCGCCTCGGTGTCAGGTCCCTCTGGCAATACGGCGAGCGAAAGCTTGAAACGAGTGAGAACCGTGCGCAGGTCGTGGCTCACGCCGTTGAGCATTGCGGTGCGCTGATCGAATGCGCGCTCGATGCGCCGTCGCATCTCGATGAAGGCGTAGCCGGCCTGCCGCACCTCGCGCGCCCCGTGAGGGCGAAAATCAATGTCGCGGCCCTTGCCAAAATCCTCCGCCGCTTCCGCCAGTCGCAGGATTGGTCGAATCTGGTTGCGTAAGAAAGCGATCGCGACTCCCAGCAGCACCAGAGACGTCGCCACCATCCACATCAGGAAAATGTGCGAGTTGGATGCATAGGCATTGTTGCGCCGGGTGATGACGCGCAACACGCCCGCGTCCGTTTGCACGCGAATCTCGATCAGGCGCGAATTGCCGACGGTATCGAGCCAGTAAGCTTGTTTGATTTGTAGAGCGAGTTCGCGCGAAAGCGCGCTGTCGAGCACCGAGAAGAATGGCTTTGGCAGGGCAGGCGGCAGGGGCTCGCGTGGCGAGAGTTGAATGGCGAAGTTGAAACGACGATCCGCAATGGTCGTGAGGGTTTGAAACGAGGCGACGCCATTGGGCGCATTCAGCAGATCGACGATCGCCGAAATGTCGGACACGACAGCTGCTGACAAACGTTGCGTCACTGTCTGCCAGTGCCGCTCCATAAAAAAGTAGGCAATTGCCGATTGCAAAAGCACCATCGGCAGAATGACGATGAGCAACGAGCGTGCGTACAGGCCCTTGGGCATCCACGCAGCCAGCGAGCGCGCGGACCTGACCCACCATGCGTGTGGCCGTGAAAGATAAGCGGGCAGGGTAATGTTCACCGCAGCGCCCTAGCGATCGACGACGAGGCGATAGCCTGCCCCGCGCGCAGTTTGCAGATAACGAGGTTCGGCGGGATCATTTTCGATCTTGCGGCGCAGACGATTGATTTGCACGTCAATCGTGCGCTCGTTCGATGCGAGAGATCCAACCCCCGCCAGCGCCTCGCGTGTGACGGGCTCGCCGGCCGTGCGGGCGAGCAATTGCATCATGACGCGTTCGCGTTCCGTGAGCCGCACGAGCTGGTCCTGACGAAACAATTCGCCGCGCTCACATTGAAAGACAAAGGGACCAAAACGGATGCTTTCGACGGTCGCTGGCGGGGCGGGCTTGGGTTGCGCGCGGCGCAGGATCGAGGCGAGGCGCAGCGACAATTCCTTTGGCTCGAAAGGCTTGGCGAGATAATCGTCAACGCCCGCTTCCAGCCCCCGCACGCGGTCCGCCGCCTCGGAGCGCGCGGTGAGCATGAGGATGGGCGCGTCGGATTCGCTGCGCAGCCAGGTGGCGAAATCAAAGCCGCTCTCGCCCGGCATCATGACGTCGAGGACAAGGATGTCGAAATCCATGCTTTTGAGTTTCGAACGCGCCTCCTGCGCGTCGCCTGCCGTCGTGACGCGATAGCCCTGTTGCCGAAGATAGCGGGAGAGCAGTTCGCGGATGCGGCGGTCGTCGTCCACGACGAGCACATGCGCCGCGTCATCGGCTGGCGGTGAGGCTTTTGCAGTCTGACCGGCGAGCGTCATAAAGCTATCTCCTCAGATGTGCGGAAAAACGCCACTTCGCACGAGCGCTTCCACGCGGGAGCGCTCATGCGGATCAATCATGGCGAGCAACAATTGCTCCGCGTGGCGCCGCGATCCTTCCGGCAATTCCTGCAGCGCCCGGGCGAAACGCCGCGACTGCAGAATGGCCAGATCCATGGCAAGTTTGTGGCCGCGGTCCGTCAAGCAAAGCTGCCGCTGCCGACGATCATTCTCGCCTGGGTGCGCTTCCACGTAGCCTGAGTCCAGCAGTTCCTTCAGGACGCGGTTGAGGCTTTGCTTGGTGATGCGCAGGATGTCGAGCAATTCCGCGATGGTGAGGCCCGGGTGGCGCTGCACGAAATGCAGCACGCGGTGATGCGCGCGCCCAAACTTGATGCTCTCGAGCAGGCGGTCCGCGTCCCCGACGAAGTCGCGGTACGCAAAGAAGAGCAGTTCGATAAGATCGTAGGCGGGGGTGGGCGTCGCGTCCGGGGGAGTGGAGGCTTCGGCCGCCGGCTGCCCGCCGCCCTGCGGCTGCGCATTCCCCCCACGCTTTTGATGGAGCATCGCGTTCATGCCGGGTCCAATACGTCAGCGTTGTTGACATATTTCAGGTTGGTTGGTAGTCGTCAAGGCCTGCCGGTGATCGTGGGGAGAGCTTGCGTTTGCACGCGTAAAATGCGCGTTGCGGTTCGTCACCCGCCGGCTGTTGGAGGAGCCCAATGTCTGTTCTGCCTTTCGACCAGCGTGATGGATTCATCTGGATGAACGGCCGATTGTTGCCGTGGTCCGAGTCGCGGTTGCATGTCCTCAGCCACGGGCTCCATTATGGCTCCTGCGTGTTCGAGGGCGAGCGGACCTACGGCGGCAAGATTTTCAAGAGCCGCGAGCATACCGAACGGTTCAAGAATTCAGCGAACATTCTCGATTTCGAGATTCCCTACAGCGTCGACGACATCGAGGCGGCTAAAAAGCTCGTTGTTGAAAAGAACGGTTTGAGCTCCTGCTACGTGCGCCCGGTCGCATGGCGTGGCAGCGAGATGATGGCGGTCGCCGCGCAGAACTCCACAATCAACGTCGCCATTGCGGTGTGGGATTGGCCGAGCATGTTCGACGTGAACGAGAAGATGCGCGGCATCCGTCTCGACATAGCCGAATACCGCCGCCCGGACCCGCGTTGCGCGCCGGTTCACGCCAAGGCCGCCGGCCTTTACATGATTTGTACGCTCTCCAAGCATCGCGCCGAGCGCCGCGGCTACGCGGACGCCATGATGCTTGATTGGGAAGGCCGCGTCGCGGAATGCACGGGCGCCAACATCTTCTTCACCAAGGACGGCGCGCTGCATACGCCGCTGGCGGACTGCTTCCTTGATGGCATCACGCGTCGCACGGTTATTGATCTGGCCAAAGCGCGCGGGATCGACGTGCACCAGCGCCGCATCATGCCCGAAGAGCTGACCTCGTTTAACGAGTGTTTCATCTGCGGCACAGGGGCGGAAGTCACGCCGGTGTCCGAGGTCGGGCCCTACAAGTTCACGCCCGGAAATATCTCGCGCACTCTGATCGAGGACTACACCGCCGCCGTGAACGGCTGAGATTTAGCCCGCCATCAACGCGAGCGCTTCGTCGCCGGTCAGCACATCGCCGAACTGCTGGATGAATGTCTCCAGCGTCGCGCGATGCTCGTCATCCGACAAGGCGGCGCAGCAATCCGACAGCATCACGGTGCGGAAATCGAGCATCATGGCGTCGCGCGCGGTGGACTCGCAGCACACGTTTGTCTTCGTGCCAGCGATGAGAAGCGTATCGATCTTCATGCTGCGCAAGATGCGCTCGAGGTTCGATGAGCCGGAAATCAGCGCGCTGTAGCGGTTTTTGAAAACGATAAGATCACGCGCGTCGTGATCGAGATCGCGCCACACCTTTTGACGGCCTGGCGCGAGACTATCCATGGTGCGCGTCCGCACGTCGTCGGCCACGACATGCGTGAAGAACAAGGCCCAATCATTGCGCGCGCCTGCATGCGTATTGGCGTGCAGGACATAGATCACCTGTCCGCCAAGCGCGCGCAACTTGCGTGCGATGTTGTTGATGGCGGGAACGATGTCGCGCGATGCGGGCACCTCAGCGGGAGAGCCCGGCGCGCAGAACGTTTCCTGCATGTCGATCACCACGAGCGCAGTGGCGGCGGGATCGAACGAGTCAAACCAGTGGAGCTTGCCGCGCCGAGCCATCACGCGCTCAACGATATGCGGGCGGATGCAAGAAAACGACTTGGATGAAGAAGCCATGGCGCTCAGGCTTTTCGCCAACGGTCGGCGGCGTGGTCATCAGCATCGCGAGCCTCGACCCAGTCGCCTGCGCCGCCATCCGCCAGATGCTCTTTCTTCCAGAAAGGCGCGCGGGTTTTCAGGTAATCCATCATGAATTCGGCTGCCGCAAACGCCGCTGCCCGGTGCGATGATGCGATCACGACCAGCACGATGTTTTCGCCGGGAGCGATCTTGCCGTAGCGATGGATCGCGACGCCGCCAAGAAGGGACCAACGGTTTTCGGCCTCGGCTGCAACGCGCGCAATTTCGTCCTCGGCCATGCCGGGATAATGTTCAAGTTCCAGAGCGGTCAGTTTCGCGCCTTCGTCGCGGCACAGGCCGGTGAAGGTCACGACTGCGCCAACGTCGAGACGCCCTTTTGTGAGGGCTGCGACTTCAGCCGCCGCGTCAAAGTCCTCGTGCTGGATCTGCACTTTGATGCGATTGGCGTCTGCGCCGCCGTCCACCACTTCAGCCCCCCGTCATGGGCGGGAAGAAGGCGATTTCGCGAGCGCCCTCAATGGCTGAATCCTGCTTCACGTGCTTGCGATCCATGGCTGCGCGAATCACGGTCGGATTGTCGAACGCATAAGCGTATTCTTCGCCACGCGACGAAAGCCACGCGATAAGGTCGGCGATTGTGCGCACGTCAGCGGGCGGGTTCAGCGTTTCATCGCTCTTGCCAACACGCTCGCGCACCCATGCAAAATACGAAAGCTTCAACTCGGGGGCCATCACTCGTCCATCACGTGTTTCATACCGGCCCTCATATAATCATAGCCGGTGTAGAGCGTAAGGAGGGCCGCAGCCCAAAGCAGGCCGAGCCCTATGGCTTCGCTATCGATAAAAGACACGCCCTGCGGCGGCGCGATCAGAAAGCCAAGCGCCAGCAATTGCGCAGTCGTCTTGTATTTCGCCACGCGCGTAACGGGAAGCGACACGCGCAGCTCAGCCAGAAACTCGCGCAGACCGGACACGAGAATTTCGCGCGACAGAATAATGATCGCCGCCCACATATTGACGCCGGTGATCGCCTCGTCGGCGACGAGCATGAGCAGCGTGACCGCAACCAGCAGCTTGTCGGCAATCGGATCGAGCATCCGGCCGAGGGATGATTGCTGCGACCATGCGCGCGCCAGATAACCATCGAAAAAGTCAGTGATCGCCGCGACTGCGAAGACGCCAAGCGCTGACCAGCGCGCCCAGTCTTCGAGCGGCCAGAACAGAAGCGCTGCAACGATAGGAACTGCCGCCACTCGCCCGTAGGTGAGAAGATTGGGCAAGCTGAGGTGTTTTGGGCGTGTGCCGTCCATGCTCGTCATTGTCGCGTGAGGGAACAGACTTGTAGCGGCGGCGTCAATCCCCGCCTAACCACACCGGCGTGAACAATCAAGCTGGGCTGGCGTCGCGCGCGGTGGCGGCGAACTCGGGCGCCGCGGCGTCAAAAGCGTCAAGCCACGGAATCAGTGCGGGAAACTCGCTGCGCCAGTCTAGCTGTTTGCGCCAGTCAAGATAGCCAAGCATGCAGGCAATCGAGATGACGCCGACATCGAAACGGGCTGGGTCAGGATGCTTGCGGGTGAGGTGGTCGAGACCGCGCCGGATCTTCCCGGTCTGGTGATCGAGCCATTTGGCGGACCGAATTTCCTGCGGCCGGTACCGCTCTTCGTAGGACACGAGTACGCAGGCGTCCATGACGCCATCTCCAAGCGATTGAAAAACGAGGGTTTCAAGCTTGTCGGTCCAGTCGAGGGGGATGAGGACGCCGCCCCCCGCAACGTGATCGAGATATTCCAGAATGACGCGGCTGTCATAGATCCGCTGGCCGTTGTCGAGAATCAGCAGCGGCACTTTTCCCAGCGGATTGTCCTTGCGGATCTCATCCGTGGGATCGGTCGTGTCAGCGCTCACAACCTGGATGCGATCGGCCATCCCCAGCCGGAGCGAAGCCATCCGGATCTTGCGGCCGAACGGGGAGGTCAAAGAGGTGCGCAGCAGCATGGGGTCACTCCCGGAAATGCGTCACTTGCCTTCGGCGCGTCGCATCCATGCGACGATGAAGGGAAGCGTCATGTTGATTAGAAAATAGCGGCCCAGATGATGGGTGGCGACGAAGATGGGATCGACCGCCAGCACCAGCGCCAGCGCCACCATCGCCTCCTGCCCGCCGGGTGAATAGCCGATCAGCGCGGCGCCAAACGAGACGCCCAAGAACTCCGACGCCAGCCATGCGAACCCAATGGATACGGCAAGCGCAGCGCAGATCGAGAGCACGGCCCCCATGATGATTCGCAGGAAGAGGCTCCAGTCGAACCCGACAAAACGCGAGCCCACCCATGCGCCCAGAACCACTTGCCCCATGTCCATCAGCCATGTCGGCGCGCGGCCGGGCGCAACGCCAACATAATGCACCGAACCGGAAAAGATCATGGCCCCGAGGATGGCTCCGCCGGGGATAGAAAACCGCGTAAACAAAAGCCCCGCAGCGATTCCGCCCGCCAGCACCCAGGCCACGGTGGCGGGCGAATCATAAACCTGTTGGGGGAGTTCGCCGGGCGTGCCCTGTTCCCAGACGATGATCCACGGCAGGATCGTGACGAGAAAGATGACGCGCGACATCTGCACGACCGCAACCTTGGCTGCGTCCGCGCCCATGCTCATGGAGACCGATACGATGTAACCCATCGACCCCGGCACCGAGGCGAGCACGGCCATTGAGGCGGGCCAGCCCATTAAGTATCGCCAGACAGCAGCTGACGCGAGCGTCATGCACAGAACGCACAGCGCCATCAGCGCCATGGTGGCGGGGTAGTTTGCGACGTTGTTGAAAGTGTCGGGGCCAACAACCGAGCCGATGGCGACGCCAATCGAGGCGAGGCCGAGGATCTGCAACGGACGGCCAAGGCCCTTCGCCCAGCCAAACACTGCGAGCAAAGTGACAGCCACGACCGAGCCGGACATCGAACCGCCCGGGACTTGCAGATAGATGAAAAACATGGCGCCAAGCGCGCCAACGGCGAGCGTCAGGGCTTCGCCTGCCGCGTCCATGAGCGAGTATGGCTTGAGGTTTGGATTGCCACCTATTTTCGCGCCGCCCGCCATCGTCTCCTCATTCTCCGCGAGAGCGCGGGCGTCTTCGCTTACGCCAGATTGCGTGCGCTGTCAGGCGGGCAGGGCTATTGCGGCCACGAGCCGACCGAAGTCTGGCTCATTGCGGTGGACCGAGCGCCGATAAGAATAAAAGCGTCTCTTATCCGCGTAGGTGTCGAGGTCAAGATTTTCGAATGCGCCCACGCCCTCGGCTCGCAGCCGTGCGCCGATGTATCCGGGCAGATCAAACATCGACTTGCCCGCGTTGACGGACGCGCGAAAGAAACCTTCGTTGTCGGCGTCCGCCTTGACGAATCGCGCCACGAACTCCGGGCCGACTTCGTATGACGCCTTTGAGATGGTGGGGCCAAGAACCGCTGTAATGGCGGGACGGGATGCGCCCAGACGCTCCATCTGTTCGAGCGTGGCGTCGAGCACGCCTTCCAGCGCGCCTTTCCAGCCCGCATGGGCGGCGGCGATCACCCCCGCGCCGGGATCGCAGAACAATACGACGCCGCAATCGGCGCCCGTGACGCCCAGCGCCAGTCCACGGGTTGCCGTCACCACGCCGTCGCAATGGGGCCGTTCGCTCCACGGCGAATCAATCGGCCGCGCCTCCGCTGAATGAACCTGATAGGGCACGAGTAGTTTGTGCGGCGCGACGCCCAGGCAAAGCGCCATGCGCCGCTTGTTCTCGGCGACAGCCTCTGGCGCATCGCGTGAGCCCGCGCCGCCGTTCAAAGAGGCGTAGAGCCCATCGCTGACGCCGCCCTCGCGCGTGAAGAAAGCGTGCGTCACGCCCTCGCTTTCAAGAAGTGGCGAGCGAATTGCGGGCGCCGCGTCGGTCATTGATTTGAGTCCGCTGCTTCTTGCTCGAAGCCCGCCGGCGTGGGGGCGTCCGATGGTTGAATGGCGATGACCTTGAAGAGATCACCCATGCCGGGAACCATGCGTCCGCCCGCGCCGATCTCGGGATCGGAGGAGGTGAGGCGGCGCAATTCCTGGTCAACGTTGGCGGCCTGAACCGGGTTGCCGCTGGCGCGCAGGGCTTTCGCGCGTTGCACAACGCCAATGCGGTTCAGAAAATCAGCTTGTGTGATGGGACCGAAAGCGACGGCGCCCGATGCGGCCGCGGCCCGGGCGAGTGAGGCGAAATCAACGTGCGCGGTGATGTCGGACTCGCCGGGGTCCGTCAGCGGATCGGCGGCGACATGGCGGCGCAACGCCTGCACGGTTTCGCCGTAAGCCGTTTCGATGTGGCCGTAATCGATGATCAGGGCGGCGCCGCCCTGTCTCACGATCCGCGCCGAGATGGCGGCCGCCAGCTTGTGGCCGGTCGCGCAGATCTCGAGAATAGAGCCGACGGGGGCCTCCGCCCGGATTAGTTGCTCTGGCTCCGCCGCCAGGCCGGCGAAGAAATTTCCATCCTCATCGACGCCGACGAGTTTTTCGCACCAACCTTCTTCTACGCGTATGAAATGGCGTACCGGCAGCGCATCGAAAAACTCATTGGCGATGAAAATGGCAGGTCCCGGTGGAACGTCGTCGACAGACTCGCACCAGCGGATATTGACGCCGCGGCCTTGAAGTTTCTGCTCCTGCTTTTCGCGCAGGATAGGGCTGGTTTCGACAAGACAAATCTCTTCGACAGCGGCCAGAAAGTCAGGCGCAACGCGGCAAGCGCGTAAAGCGTCAGCCATCAGCGTGCCGCGGCCGGGGCCCAGTTCCACGAGGCGCACGGGCCCCTTGATCCTGTGGCGGCTCCAGGTTTCCGCAGCCCACAGGCCCACAAGTTCGCCGAACATCTGGCTGATCTCGGGCGCTGTCGTGAAGTCGCCGTCCGCGCCAAAGGGATCGCGGGTGATGTAATAGCCAAACTCAGGGTCGCCGAGGCAAAGCTGCATGTAGCGGTCGAACGGGATCGGTCCTTCCGTTTCGATGATCGCTTTCAGTTTCCGTGCGAGACCCGTCACTCAACGCTCTCCCCAAGTCAGTCTTTGCGAAGTCTGTTTTTGCGCGCGCGGACGATCAGCGCGAATCCCACCATGATCAGGGGAACGGAAAGCAGCATGCCCATTGTGGCGCCGCCGAACAAGAACCCCAGTTGCGGATCGGGTTCGCGGAAAAACTCGCTCACGATGCGCGCAACGCCATAGCCCGCCGCAAAAACGCCCGTGGTCATGCCCGGCCAGCGTAACGAGCCAGCGCGCGCCAGAAAGATCAAAACGATAAACAGGGCAAGGCCTTCAAGGCCCGCTTCATAAAGCTGGCTGGGGTGGCGCGCTTCAGGCCCTGCGCCTGGAAAGATCACGCCCCAGGCGACATCCGTGGGCCGGCCCCACAATTCCGGCTTGATGAAATTTGCGATCCGGCCCAGAAAAATGCCGATTGGCGCGACGAGTGAGCAAATGTCGGCCACCGTGAAGGAGCTTACGCCATAGCGCCTTGCAAACAGCCATATCCCGACCGCGGCTCCCGCCAGCCCGCCGTGAAACGCCATGCCGCCTTCCCATACCGCGAAGACGCGGCCGGGATTGTCGACAAAAAAATCGAGATTGTAGAACAGGACGTAGCCGATCCGGCCGCCGATGATGACGCCGAAGGCGACATAGACGAGGAGATCGTCGAGGCTTTCGGGGGTTGGGCGCGGCACGGCGCCCCAGAGAGAGTCGCGGCGTGCGATCTCGCGCGCGACAAGCCAACCGCCGATGAGCCCGGCTATATAGGCCAGGGCATACCAGCGAATAGCGATAGGGCCGATTTCGATCAGAACGGGATCGATGGCCGGGAAGGGAATGGCAAGCAGCATGGGGCCCCGAAATCAGTGGACCCTGATTGCGACGGGCTGGCCTTCAGGTCAAGGCGCGGATCTTCCAAGCTCTCCCGCAATGCGATTGTTTGACAAACGTAGCAGCGAACGAATTTGGTTCACCATCGCCTCTGCCGAAAGTAAGATTGCGCTCACGGGGCCACGATTTGGATGAGAACGGCATGACGACCAACGCGATCCAAAGCTATCACGCCCACATCTATTACGAGATGGAACTGCGCCCGCAGGCTGAAAGGCTGCGGGCCGAAATGGAGGCGCTTTTTCCGCAGGCCATTTACGGGCGTTGGCATGATGTGCCTGTGGGCCCGCATCCCTCGGCAATGTTCCAGGTTGCTTTCCAGCCAGAGCAGTTCGACGAGATTACGCCGTGGCTGATCCTCAATCATGCGCCGCTTACGGTATTCCTGCATCCGCAGACGGGTTATCCACGCGCCGATCATTCAAAGCATGCGGTATGGATGGGGCGGCAGCAGGAGCTTTTTCTGGATCGTTTGCCGGAACGGGATTGAGAAACCCGGCTGTCAGATCGACGTGGCGTCGGTGACAACCGGGCTTGCCAGAAACAGCATCCGCCCCTGATTGTGCCCGATGTTGTTTTGCGCGCGATGGGCGGTGAAGCCGTTCTGCGTCAGAAGGCGCAGCATTTGCGCTTCGCTATAGCGTGTGAGGCCCAGCGTCTCGCGCAGCTTGCGATAGTCTGAAAGCGCCGTCTTCACCAAGCTTTTGAAAGCCGCCGTGAGAAAGCCGCCGTGAAACGCAAAGGAGAGCAGCGCCTTTGTGTCGGCCACGGCGTTCGCATCCTCGGGAATGACATCGCCCAGCGCCAGCGTTCCGCCGCTCTTCAGTTTCTCGCGCGCAAAGTCGAGAATGGCGACGAGTTCGGCTTGCGTCAGATATTGCAGCACCGAATTGACGATGATGAAATCAAGCGATTCATCGGCCACGCCTTCAAGGTCTGTCTCGTCAAGGACGACGATCTTGCGGTCACCTGCATGCTTGTGCCGCAAGCGCGCGCGCACGGTTTCTGCCGTGTCGAAAAGATAAAGCTTGCAGCATCTGGCCGCCAGCGCAGTGGCGGTGTCCGCCTCGCCGCAGCCATAGTCGAGCACGTGCGCGTCACGCGACGGAATGAGCCGCGCAATGTCGCGCGCGATCAGATCGAAATGAAGGGTGCGATGCCGCTCGTTGGCGTAGATCGAGTGCGGCCCGTTCCAGTATTCGCGCCAGTCCATGCCGCCCCCGTGGTCGCTTTAGACCTTGCCCGCGTCCATCATGTCGACGAAGCGCTTGAACAGATAGTGCGAGTCTTGCGGGCCGGGGCTCGCCTCGGGGTGATGCTGCACCGAGAAAGCCGGGCGATCGGTAAGCGCGATGCCGCAATTCGATCCGTCGAACAGCGATTTGTGCGTCTCTTTCGCGTTGGCGGGCAGTGTCTTGGGGTTGACCGCG
>JAUXWZ010000024.1 GCA_030684835.1 Beijerinckiaceae bacterium | reverse complement strand
CTCACCGCGAGAACTTCTTATATTTCAGGCGGTGCGGAATGACGCTGTCGATGCCGAGGCGTCGCTTCTTGTCTTCCTCATAATCCTGGAAGTTGCCTTCAAACCATTCCACATGGCTGTCGCCTTCAAAGGCGAGCATGTGGGTGGCGATGCGGTCGAGGAAAAAGCGATCATGCGAGATGATGACGGCGCAACCGGCGAACTCGGTGAGTGCGTCTTCAAGCGCACGCAGCGTGTCGACGTCGAGATCGTTCGTCGGTTCGTCGAGCAGCAGTACGTTGGAGCCGCTCTTCAGCATTTTCGCGAGGTGGACGCGGTTGCGCTCGCCCCCTGACAGCATGCCGACTTTCTTCTGCTGATCAGCGCCCTTGAAGTTGAAGGCGCCGCAATACGCGCGCGAATTGATCTCGCGCTTGCCCAGATAGATGATGTCGTTGCCGCCGGAGATTTCCTCCCACACGTTCTTCTTGTCGTCGAGCGCGTCGCGCGACTGATCGACATAACCAAGCTGCACGCTCTCGCCGATTGCGATTGAGCCGGCATCAGGCTGCTCCTGCCCGGTGATCATGCGAAACAACGTCGTCTTGCCCGCGCCGTTGGGGCCGATCACGCCCACGATGCCGCCCGGCGGCAGTTTGAAGGAGAGGTTTTCGATGAGGAGCTTGTCCTGAAACCCCTTAGACAGATTGTCGAACTCGATGACGTTCTGGCCCAACCGCTCGGCGACGGGAATGACAATCTGCGCCGTGGTCGGCGCCCTGTCGTTCTGCTTGGCGACAAGATCTTCGTAGCGCTGGATACGCGCTTTTGATTTGGCCTGCCGGGCCTTGGGCGAGGCCGCGATCCATTCGCTTTCAGCCTCCAACGCACGCTGGCGAGACTTGTCTTCGCTCGATTCCTGCGCGAGTCGCTTCTGCTTCTGCGAGAGCCACGCGGTGTAATTGCCTTCGTATGGAATGCCGCGGCCCCGGTCCAGTTCAAGAATCCAGCTCGTGACGTTGTCGAGGAAGTAACGATCATGGGTCACGATGAGAATGGCGCCCGGATACTGGCGAAGATGCCCTTCAAGCCAGTTCACGGTCTCGGCGTCGAGATGGTTGGTAGGTTCGTCGAGCAGCAGCAGCTCGGGCTTGTCGAGCAAGAGTTTGCAAAGCGCGACGCGGCGCTTCTCGCCGCCCGAGAGGCGGTCCACAGCCCAGTCGTCCGGCGGGCAGCCCAGCGCTTCCATCGCCTGATCAACCTGACTGTCGAGATCCCAAAGGCCCTGCGCCTCGATCTCGTCCTGCAGCCGGGTCATCTCGTCGGCGGTCTCGTCGGAATAATTCATGGCAAGTTCGTTGTAGCGATCGAGGATCGCCTGCTTGGGCGCGACGCCAAGCATCACGTTGCCGCGCACGTCCAGCGATTCGTCGAGCTGCGGCTCTTGCGGCAGGTAGCCGACGCGCGCCCCATCGGCGACCCAAGCCTCGCCGTTATATTCCGTGTCCATCCCCGCCATGATCTTGAGGAGGGTGGATTTGCCCGAGCCGTTGATGCCGAGCACGCCGATCTTGGCGTCCGGGTAGAAGGAGAGATGCACGTTGTCGAGCACCTGCTTGCCGCCGGGCCACTTCTTCGAGAGGCCTTCCATGTGGTAAATAAATTGCCGCGCCATAGGCGTGTGCGTCCTGTTCTGCGAGTGATCTGAGGTTGGCGCTCTTTTAGCCGGAGGCGGCGCTTAAATCCAGCGCCGCGCGTCACATCCCAAATTCAGTCCGCGCCTTGACCGTTTCATCCATCTCCGCCGCCTGCGCAGCCAGCCGCACGGGCGTGTTTGCGGCCCCGAACAGGTCGTAGTTCCGGCGCTCCAGAATCTCGAAGAAGAAGCGTTCGTCGAAAGTCTTCGTGTAAATGTGGAAAAATTCGCCGCCCTTGGTCCGGTCATAGAGCACACCCAGCGTGCGCATCCGTTCGATCATGTCCGGCGCAAGATCGTAACGGGCTGCCAGATCCTCGTAATAATTGTCCGGGATGGTCAGGAACGGCACGCCAGCCGCCCGCGCCTTTTCGACGAAACCAAAGAGATCGTCCGTGGCGAACGCAAGCTGCTGCACGCCGCCGCCGCCAAACGTCTCGATGAAGCGACTCACTGCGGTGGCGCCGCCGTCGCCGATGTTCACGGGAATGCGCACGCTCTTGTCGGGCGACGAGAGCACGCGGCTGTAGAAAGCGCCGTAAGGATCGGCCAGCTCCACTTGCGGCTCGTCAACAAAGCCCAGCACCGACTTGTAGAACGTCACCCACGACAGAAATTCAGACCGGCGGACCACGTTCGACAAGTGATCGATGGCGGTGAGCGGCCCTGCCGGTTGCGCCGATTCCTCGAACACGAAGTCGCGGTCCCAGTGGCCCGGCGCGCGGGAGTCCGGCGTCAGTGCCCCCGGCGTTTCCTTGAGGAAGTAAATCAGGCTGTTCTCAACCCCCGCAACGGCGGGAATAACGGCCTCACCCGGCCCCACACGGCCATGATAAGTCGGCGCGCCAAGCGCATTGGCGCGATCAAGCGCGCGCTGGGGGTCGTCGAAGCGCAAAGCCAATGCGCAAACAGATGTGCCGTGTACGAGATAGAAGGAATGAGCAAAGCCCTCCTGCTCCCGGTTGATGACGATGTTGAGCGAATTCTGCTGGTAAAGATCGACATCCTTGGACCGATGACGCGCCACCCGGCGAAAACCCACCGCCTCAAGCAGCGCCACCAAGCGCGGCGATTCGGCTGAGCTTGTTGCGAATTCAATGAACTCAAGGCCCGAAATCGCGGGCGCTTTTGGCAAGGGCGAGCCGATGGACGTAGGCGCCAACCCCTGCTCCAGGCGGCGGACGTCGAGCGCCTCGCCGCAAGTTTGCAACGCGCGCAACCCGTCGCGTGCCACCACGTTCGCGGGCGCGCCTCGAAACTGGTCGTTGAAAATCTCCAGCGACAATGCGCCGCGATAACCGGCTTTTATCGCCGCTTCCACAAATTCGGTTATCGGATAATCGCCCTGACCCGGGAAACAGCGGTGATGTCGCGAGAGCGACATTGGGTCCATGAGGATCGCTGGGGCATCGGCAATTTGCACCAGCGCAATCCGGTCCGCCGGAAGATCGGCGATGGGCCCGATGGGATTGTTGCGCACGCAGATATGGAAGGAATCGAGCACGATGCCGAGGTTCGCCTTATCGGCCCGGCTGACCAAATCCCACGCCTGCATCCAGTCCTTCACATGCCGACCCCAGGCCAGCGCCTCATAGCCGATGCGATAGCCGCGCTGGGCCGCCAGATCGGCCAGGTCCGCCAGGTCCGCGGCTGAGCGTTCCGGCTCTCCAAGGCTGTCTTCGTGAACATTGGAGCAGATGCACAGAAGCTTGGCGCCCAGTTCGTCCATCAGGTCGAACTTCCGTTGCGCACGCTCGAAATTGCGCGCCCGCATGGGCTCCGGCATGCCCTCGAAATCGCGCATCGGCTGCAAGGCGACGATCTCGAGACCCAAATCCTGCGCCCGCGCCCGCACATCGCGCGGTCGGCCGCTGAAAAAGGTCAGATCGTTCTCGAAAAGCTCGATAGCGCGAAACCCCGCCCGGGCTGCGGCGGCGAGCTTCACTTCGAGCGTACCGCCCATCGTAACGGTCGCGATTGACCACCTGAGCATTCGACCTGATCCTCCCGGCTGCGAGTCGCCGCAAACTGTCCGCCATAGACTAGTGGAAAGGGTCGCCCGCGGCGAGGGGCGCCGAACGCTCGTTTGCGGACGAGACTATAGCGCTCCGCAGCCTGAGAGTTTATCAAAGTTCAGGAGTGAGGGGACGTCCGCCTCGTCGCGCGCCAAGGCGCCGGCGCCAGCGGGCCACCCCTCCGGACAGACCCATCGCTCGCGGAGGAGACAGCGCCATGCTGAAGCCAGAAGACAATGAAAAGGTCACGCGCATAGGGCCCGGCACGCCAGCCGGAGAAATGATGCGCCGCTACTGGATTCCAGCAGCGCTCTCCGCTGAAGTGCCGGAGAATGATGGCGAGCCGCTGCGTGTGCGCCTCCTCTGCGAAGATCTCGTCGCCTATCGCGACACGAACGGCGACGTCGGCCTGATCGACGCTTTCTGCCCCCACCGCCGCGCGCCGATGTTTTTCGGACGCAACGAGGAATGCGGCATGCGCTGCGTTTATCACGGCTGGAAGTTCGACCGTAACGGCGACTGCACGGACATGCCGTCCGAACCAGCGGGAACGCCCTTGCAGGCGCGCGTCAAGATAAAGGCCTACCCCTGCGTCGAACGAGGCGGCGTCGTGTGGACCTATATGGGCCCCAAGGACCAGATGCCCGCCCCCCCCGATTATGAGTGGACCCGCGCGCCCGCCACCCATCGTCACGTGTCCAAAACATTTGAAGATTGCAACTGGCTGCAGGCGATGGAAGGCGGCCTCGACACGGCCCATTCCTCCTTCGCGCACAACAACAACCTCGGCGACAAGAACGAGATGCGCCTGCGCGATCGCTCGCCCCGTCTCGATGTCGAGCGCACGGACTATGGATATTATTATACGTCGCACCGCAATCTGGGCGACGGCCGCGCCTATGTGCGCATCTATCACTTCGGCATGCCCAACCAGCAATTCCGTGGCGGCATTCATATGTTCTCGGGCAAGAAGCGCGAATACCCGGAATTGAACGGCCACATCTGGGCGCCGATCGACGACACCACCTGCTACGTCTACAACTGGGCATGCGCCTACGATCAGGATGCGAAATTCTCCGAAGAAAACGTGATCGAGCGTGAGACGTTTTACGGTCGCGGACCTGATGACATGATCCCCGGCACCTTCAAGCTGAAAGCCAGCAAGCAAAACGATTACTTCATTGATCGCCAGATGCAGAAGACGAAGACCTTCACGGGCATTCAGGGCATCAACACCCAGGACTTCGCATTGCAGGAAGGCATGGGCCCCATCGTCGATCGTTCACAGGAGCATCTGGGCACGTCCGACAAGGCCATCGTCGCCATGCGCCGCATCATGCTGGAGGCGATCAACGAGGTCATGGAAGGCCGCAAGCCGCGCGGCGTTGACCCGCAGGCGCAGCGCTCAATCCGCCCCTACGATGGCTTCATGCAAGTTGAGGAAGACTGGCGCGAAGTCTTCGGCAAGGAACTCGTCGCCAAATGGTGATCAGAAGTTGATCCGGTGCGCCGCTTTTCCGCGGCGCGCCACAAAACAAGAGTGAGAAGAGAGGAAACATGTCCGCACACGCGCTTGATTTCAGCATTGCGCTTTCCAACAACGAGCGCACCCGCCCGATCATTGAAGGTCGCCATCAGCCGCAAGGCATAAATTTCATGCCGACGGTGGTGCATCCGTCCGAAATGTTCTGGCGGCAGCTCAAGTTTGCTGAATTCGACGTGTCGGAAATGTCGATCTCGTCGCTGCTGATCGCTGTCTCAAAGGGCGACACGCGCTTCGTCGCGATCCCGATCTATACGGCGCGCATGTTCTTCCACACGCGCATCATGGTGCGTCGCGATTCCGGCATCAACACGCCAGCGGATCTGAAGGGCAAGCGCATCGGCGTGCCCGAATACCAGCAGACATCGGCCATCTGGAGCCGCGGCGTGCTGCAGCACGAATTTGGCGTCCACGCGCGCGACATCAAATGGCATATGGAGCGCCATCCGGACAAAAGCCACGGCGGCTCAACCGGCTTCAAGGCGCCAGAAGGCGTGAGCATCGAACAGATTCCGATGTCCACCAACATCGGCGAAATGCTTCTGAAGGGCGAACTCGACGGCGCCCTGCTCTATCTCAACGAGCCTAACCTTGTTGACCGCTCGACGGCCGACATTTCCGGCGTATGCCGCCCGCTTTTTGCTGACCCGGTGGCGGAATCAACGCGCTACTTCACCAAGAACGGCATCTATCCGATCAACCACGCCATGGTGATCAAGCGCGACCTTCACGAAAAATATCCGTGGGCGGCGGTCAACATCTATCACGCGTTCATGAAGGCGAAGGCCGAAGTCGAGGCGAGCGCGGAAAAGACGCTGCGCGATTACGTCGCCTGCGGCCTTGTCGAGCCCAAAGCCGGTAAAATGTTTGGCGCCGACCCGAAGTCTTATGGCCTGCGCTCGACGCGCAACGTGATCGACACCATCGCCAGTTATGTCTACGAGCAGGGGCTGACCGAGCGGCTCGTGAAGGCGGAAGAATTGTTCGCACCCGCGACGTTCGACCTCTGACAGCTTTGGAAGGATGCGCGACATGCGCATCCTTCCTCTTCGAAAGTTCCTGATGTCCTCGAAAAAGCCGCCGATCCTTCGCTGTTTGTCGCACCCTAAATTTGCGCTCTTCGAAGGCGGGCTTTTCCCTCACTACACAACTGGCTGGATGATGCGCGTCGGCGCTGGCTGGCTCGCGTGGGAGCTTACCGGCTCGCCCGCATGGCTCGGCATCATCGCCGCAGCAGACCTGATGCCGATGTTGTTTCTGGCGCCCATCGCCGGCGCCTGGACCGACCGCGTCAATCCATTGCGGCTCATCCGCATTGCTGAAGCCGCGCTTCTTCTTCACGCGACAATGCTTGCGATCACGATGTATCTCGGCCTCATCAATATCGAGATTCTCTTCGCGCTGACGGTTTTCGCGGGGGTCGTGTACCCATTTCATTCAACAGCGCGTCAATCGATCATTCCACTGACCGTGCCGCGCGAGGATTTCGCGTCGGCCATCGCGCTGGACTCGGCGTCCTTCCACTCCAACCGGTTTCTCGGTCCCGCCATCGCCGCGTTCGTCATCCCGGTCTACGGCGTGCAGGGCGTGTTTTTCGCGCACATGATCGGCAGTTCGATCTGCCTCACAACTTTACTGATCCTGCGCTTACCGTCGCCTGACAGGAGCAAGGCGCGCGGCGCGACCCTGTTTTCCGCCGTGATGGAAGGCATGCGCTATGCAGCCGCGCACAAGGGCCTGCGCACGATGCTGGCGCTTCTGGTGGTCGCCTCCGTGTGCGTGCGGCCTCTGCAGGACCTTCTGCCCGGCTTTGCGGGCGGTGTGTTTAACGCAGGCGCGCCCGGACTGGCGTGGCTCACCTCAAGCGTGGGCGTCGGCGCCATGTTGGGCGCGGTCTATATCGCGGCGCGCGGCGCGCTGGCAGGGCTCACATCGCTCGCCATGCTTGGCTATCTGGGCACTGCGGCGTCAGCGCTCGGCTTCGTCGCGACAAAAAATCTCTGGGTCGCGGTCTTCTTCAGCGCGCTGCTCGGGTTCAGCCTCAACGTAATGTCGACATCGATCCAGGCGTTGATGCAGTTGGCCACAGACGATCGCATGCGCGGTCGCGTGATGGCGCTTTATCTGCTTCTGTTCCGTGGCTTTCCCGCGCTCGGCGCTCTGGCGCTTGGCTTTCTGGCCGACGTCATTGGCCTGCGGACATCGATTGCGATTTCAGCGGCTCTGTCGCTGATCTTTCTCGCGATAATGGTCCCAAGGCGCAAAGCCGTTGCAGCGCAGCTGGAAACTGGCGCGCGATCTACCGCCGCAGACAAGCCGGAAAGTTAAGTATTCCCCTAGTCGGCAAAATCCCACTCGTCTTCCAGCACGCCCGCCTTCTGCCCGCGCCGCGTGTAATAGGCCCAAAGCTTGCCGACGTGGAAGTCGCGCACTTCATGCTTGTTGATCTGCACCATCTCCTCCTCGGTGAGGGGAACGGGCGTCTTGCCTGCCTGCAAAACCTGCATCAACGCACGCGCATTTTCATCAAAATGAACTGCATCGACGAGCAACGCGGGAACCGACTCGGCCACAAGCGTCAACCCGTGCGCGCGCATCAGCACGGCGTGATGCGGGCCCAAATCGCGCGCCAGCGTCTCGCCCTGCTCTTTCAGCTTGATGTGGCTGGGATCAGGACTGGTGGGAATGCCGCTCTGCCAGCGCACGGCGCGCGCGCGCATGGGCGCCAGCGTCACATCCTTCATCAGCGTAAAGGCGATGGCGAGCTCCATGTGGCAATGGAGCACGGCGTTCACATCCGGACGCGCGCGATAGATCTCACCGTGGATCGGCGTCTCAATCGGCGCGCGGCCCTCGCCTTCAAGCACATTGCCGTCGAAATCCACCATGAGCATGCGCTCTGGCTGAACGTCCGAACGCGGATCAACGCCGCGCTGAATAAGATAGGCGTCGCGGCCCGGAACGCGAACGCTGACGTGCCCTGAATAGTCCAGAATATCTTCGTGGACGAGCAGCCGCGTCGCCGCGGCCGCTTCCAGTTTCAGCCGAGCGTGTGAATTGGACGCGCCCCGGACTTCCGTCATCTCAATCTCCCGTCAGGGGCGCGCTGGCCCCGTGTTTTCTTCAACGCCGCCGATAATCTCGCCCAGCTTCTTGCGGACGCCTTCTGGCGCGGAGACGATCTCCTGAACGATCTTCTGCATTTCTGCGCCGCTCACGGGATCAATCTCGAAGTTTTCCTTCTTCGCGTCCGCGAGGAATTTTGGGTCTTTCACCATCTTGTCGAAGGCGGCGCGCAGAAACGTCACGCGATCCTCCGGCGCGCCGGGGTTGGTGAAGATCGGACGGCCAATCGCCGTCGGCGACGAAAGCAAGCGCAGCACGGCGCGGTCTTCATCGTTCTTTGCAAGATCCATCAGAAGCGGCACGTTCGGCAAATCTTCCGCTTTCTCAAGGCCTATTTGCACAAGAATATTGATCTTGTTGTCGCGCAGCCAGTCAGGGCGCGTTGCTTTCCACGCGCCCCATGAATTCGATCCGCGCACCGCGACCTCGCCGCGCTCGATGGCGAGGTTGATGTCGTTGCCGCCGGGGTAGCCGAGAATGATCTTGAACTTGGTTCCGATGAGCGCATTCATCGCTTTGGGATATTGCGAAGACGTGGAGCCGCCTGTCGCCCCAACAGTGACTTCCTTGTCCATCGCATCCTGAATCGTCTTGACCCCGGACGTATGCCAGGCGGCGGTCGTGTTGTTCTCGCGGGCCGGATTGCCGATGTAGTTGAGCTTCGTGACGTCAAAGCGCACCTGCGGGTCGCCCAGCGCCTGCGCAATGGCCAAAGACTGATCGGCTGTCATCAGCACGGAGCCGTCTTTCGGCGCGACATTGACGAGCCAGGCCACCGCAGTGCGACTGCCGCCGCCGGGCATATTGCGCGGCACAATCGTCGGATTTCCGGCGATGTAATTTGGCAGGCTGCGCGCGACCAGACGCGCATAAAGATCGTAGGTGCCGCCGGCCGAATAGCCGATCACCATGTCCATCTTGCGGTTCTGATAAAACTGCTCGGGCGACTGCGCGCCAGCAGGCCCGGCAATGGCGAGGCCAAGGGCGAGCGCCGTGAAAGATTGCGCGGGTATGCGTATTGCACGCATTGTTCGTCTCCTCTGAAATGCTGGCGGCTCAAACCACCTTATAGGTCAGCGCCTTCTAAGGGCCCCAAGGCCTTCGCGCAAGGCGCAGGGTTACGTATGGACACCGCTAAAGCGAGCGTTTGAGGCGCTTGGAAGCAAACGCTGCCGCCGCGCTTTTCGGCGGTGTCCACAACGGCAACGCTTTTGCATCCTGTTTTATCAGGCCTTGCCACGCCGCCCCTCGCGCGTTTCAATTGTGGGACGCTGCGCAACGGAGGACACGATGAAAGACTGGATGAAAGTTATCCCGGCCGACGAACTCAAGACCTATCTGCAAGGCGGGTTCATGGGCGCAGGCGAGATCGGCGAGCGCACCGCGCTGGTCGTCGTCGACGTCACGTTGGGCTTTTGCGGAACAGAAGGATCAACCCTTGAGGAGGCGGTCGCGGAGTTTGGTCCGGCCTGCGGGCCTGTCTCGTGGGAGACGATGCCCCGCATTGCCGGGCTCATCAACATGTTCCGCGAACTGGGACGCCCCGTCGTCTATACGCGCAGCCACATGAACGACACCGCCTACGTGGGCAAGGCGACGAAAAGCAAACGCGTGAAAAACACGGTCCCGGAAGGCTTCAATGACTTCCCGGACGCCATTACGCCACGCGAAGGCGAGTGGATTCTTGAAAAGACAAAGGCCAGCGCCTTCTTTCAGACGCCCCTCGCCGCCTATCTCGTCCAGCGGCAGATCGACACCGTCATCGTGTGCGGCGTCTCCACATCCGGCTGCGTGCGCGCGTCAGTGGTGGATTCGTTCTCGAATGGCTTCAATACGTTCGTCGTGGACGATTGTTGCTTCGATCGGTCGAACTTCGCCCATTGCGCGAACCTGTTCGACATGAATGCGAAATACGCCACTGTCGTCTCGCTCGACGAGCTCGAGGGCAAGATGCTCGGGCCACAGATGACCCCGGCCTGATCGTCCTCTCGCACAACGAAAAAGCGGCGCCGGAGCGCCGCTTTTTTAATCAGTTGAGCTCCCATTCGTCCGGCAAGAACCCCTTGGTCTTGCCGCGACCAATGTAATATTCCCACAGCTTGTCGATATGGCGCTGACGCTTGAACGCGACTTCAAAAGCGTCCATGTCCGCCTCGGTGAGCGCACGCACGCGGCCCAGCGCCGCAGCGTGATACATGGCAACTGCATTTTCCACAAAGTGCACGGAATCGATCAGCACGGCCTGCACGCTCTCTGCGGCGACAACCTGACCGTGCGCGCGGATTTGCAACGCAAAGTGGGGCCCAAGCGTATCGGCGACCGCGCGGCCAAGACCGGCATCGCTGACGTGCGAAGGATCCTGATGGACGGGGATGCCGCTGCGCCAGCGGATGGAATGGTTCTTGATCGGCGCCAGTTCAACGCCTTCCACCACCGTGAAGACATTCGTCAGATCGTGATGAAAATGCGCGACGGAATTGATGTCAGGCCGGGCGCGCAGGATTTCGCCGTGCAGGAACACCTCGGCGGGCGGGCGGGATTTGCCGTTGCCGCGCAGCACATTGCCGTCATAGTCGCACACCAGCAAATCATCCGGCTTGAGGCCGGCGCGGCTCGTGTCCAGGGGCTGGATGAGATAGGCGTCCTCCCCCGGCAGCCGGGCGCTGACGTGCCCGCTGTAGCCCATCAGGCCCTCGTCGTTAAGGATGAGCGTGGTGGCGGCCACCTCTTTGCGCAATCTGAGTTCGATGGCCTCGCTGTTGGCCGACCGGCTGACGACATTCATCCGCTTCTCCTATGGGCTCTCTCGTGTCGCGTTCTTCGCGCAGGCGCGGGCGCTTGTCCAGTGGCCTGCCCCCGCAGTTGACGGCGCAGCTCTTATGCTTGAAAGACGGCCATGAGCTTCATGAGCTCCCTCCGGGACTCCTTCGCGCGCGACCGTCAGGCCTGGCCGCTCCTCGCCATGATCTGCGTAACGATGATCGGCAGCGGCATGATGGTGCCGGTGCTGTCCCTCTATGCCGCCACATTCGGCGTCACCTCGACGCTTGTCGGCATGCTGATGACCGTCTTTGGGATCGGGCGGCTGCTCTCCAACTATCCCGGCGGTTGGCTGAGCCAGAAGCTCGGCAGGCGCCCGTTGCTCATCGCCGGCGCTGTCATCATCGGCGTCGGCTGCATCGGGGCGGCGCTGACCGAGGATTTTTATCACCTTGTTTTCTGGCGCTTTGTTCAGGGCGTTGGCTCGGGCATGTACATGACAGTGTCCGGGGCCGCGCTTGCCGACATGGCGTCATCGGAAAACCGCGCGCGAATTGTTGGCCTCTATCAGGCGGCGCTACAATTCGGCGCCTCTATCGGGCCTGTGTTTGGCGGCTTTTTCGCAAGCTATTTCGGCTTGCGCGCGCCATTCTGGGCGCTGTTCGCGATTTCCGTGGCGACAGTCATTCTCGGCATTTTCACGTTTCGCGATCAGCACGCCAAAGTGAGCACGATGTCGGCTGCGATGGGCGCGCAGCGCGGGCTTTTCACGGTGCCGTTCATCAGCATCTCGCTCATATCCTGCGTCGTTTTCTTTACGCGCACCGCCTTCTTGTTTCAGCTCGTGCCGCTGATCGGCGACAGCGAATTCAAACTGACCGTCGCGGCCATCGGGTTTGGGATCACGATCACCGCGGGCGCCATGCTGGTCGTGCTGCCTCTGGCGACCGCGCTCATCAAGCATCTGGGCTCGCGTATCGCAGTAGTGCTTTCGCTGATTGGCTCGGCGCTTGGCATCGCGCTTCTGCTGGGCGGCGCGCATCCGTTCTGGTTCTGGATTTCGATGGTGGTTTATGGCGTCGCCGGCGGCTTCAACGGCTCGGCGGTCGCCGCTTATACAATCGAGGTTCTCCCGCGAAATCAGTACGGACAAGGCATGGGCCTGCAACGGACCATCGGCGATGTCGGCTACGTCGCCGGCCCGGTTGTCATCGGTCTGGTGAGTGATTGGTCATTGTATGGGAACGCGGCCGGCGTCTTCGCCTGTTCGGCGCTCATCGTCGTGGCGGCATTGTTTTTCGTGCTGGCCAGCCACGGCGGCAAGCGCCGTCCACTGTAAAATGCGGGTTTCTCCGGTTTGGCGAATTGCGCCAACTTCCGTTGGGCTTATAGTCCAGCTGAAGGTGCTGTGTGGCGTATCTGGGAATGGCAACGCGTATCGTCCTTGGCGCCAGCATGGCGTCCACGATGCTCGTGGCGATGCCCGAACCGGCGCGCGCGGACGCTTTTCTCGAAAAGCCCGGCGAAGGCAAAATCATCCTCCTATCGACGTTCGATCGCGCGGACCAATACTGGACACGGGACGGACGCCTGATCCCGATCTCCGCCTACAGCAAGTTCAGCCTGTCAGCCTTCACCGAATATGGCGTTGACGCGAATACGACGATGATAGGGCGGGCCGAGATCGGTCGTCTTGATGACGTCTCCGGGATCGAGGCGCAGGGCGCGGGCGCCATTGGCGTGCGGCGGCTGTTGTTCGACGGCGGGGCGCTGCGCGTTGCGGCGCAGGCGGTGGTGAGCGCGGGCGCGGGTCTTGAAGGGATGCCGTTTCGGGCGACAGGCGCGGCGCTCGATGTGCGCCTTGCAATTGCTAGGACGTTTTCGCTCGCCCAGCGGTCTGCTTTCATTGAAGTTTCGGCCGGTCCCCGGGTCGTGACGGGTGACGGGCGCGGTCTGCGACTGGATGCGACCTTTGGCTTGAAACCCGCCGAAAAGTGGCTGCTGCTTTTTCAAAGCTTCAACCGCTTTAACGAGGCAGGCCCGTTCGGCGACCGCACCCGCGCGCACAAGTTGCAAGCTAGCGTCATTTATGATGTTGCCGAGAAATGGTCTTTGATCGGCGGCGTGTTCACCACAGTGGCGGCTCGCGCGGAGCGCCGCCAGCAAGGCCTGCTGGCGGGCGCACAACGACGCTTCTGATCGTCAGACGCGTAGCGAATAGGTCGACGCGAGAGTAATCGCGGCGCGCATCTCGCTGGCCGAAATTGTCCCCCCGTTCGCCGTGCGCGCGCTGGCGAGCGCTTCCCACAACCGCGACGAGAGGCCCGACGGATCGAACGCTTGATCGGGGAGCGAAGACCCCAGCACCGACGCAATGGCTGCGCGCTCATCGTGCGTGCCGCCCACGTCGAGCGCCAGGGCAAAGGCCAGCAGCGGCCATTTGTCAGTGCGCGTGCGGCTGAGGCGATACGCCGTCACGAATTGCGCGACACAACGCGGGGTGCGTCCGGCGAGCGGGGCGAGCGATTCCAGCAAAGCCGCTTCATCTGGCGAAACAGGTCGATCCCAGATTGAGGCGCCAAGATCGGGCGCAGGTTCATCCACACTTGAGACTTCGCCGGTTGCAAGAAGTTTGCGCACAAGCCGGGCGTAATCCCCGCTTGATGCGGCGTCGACGCGAACCCCAATCTGGATGCGGCGCGCGATCTGATCGGCCCCGTCCCCGCCCCATCCCTGCGCAAGGCGCTGCGGATCGGCGGCGACGAGCAAGGCGAACGGCGCTTGCGCAAGCAGGCCCGCAGCTTGATCCACGAACGTCGCCGCTTCCTTTGGCGGCAGGGAATCGAGTTCGTCCACCGCCACAAGAATGCGCTGGGGGCCCGCGCTGCTGCCGGCGTCCCGGGCGATCGCGCGGAAGAAATGACGTGCCTGGCGGCTGCCGGCATCGCCTTCCGGCGCGGCGAAGGGCGACGCCCCCAAATCATCGCTCGCACGGCTCGAGAACGCGGCGGCGCGACGCTCGGCCTCTTCGGCTCTGCGGGCCTGCGCTTCTGACTGCGAGGCGAGATCATCCACAAGACGGGTCTGGTTGCCTATGAGCGTGTCGAGTTCGCGCGCGCCCGTCTGCATGTCTGCGTCGAGCAACGAGACGCCACGCCAGATGGGCGACATGAACCGCGCCGCACGGAACGCGTTGAGGGCGATACAGGCCACACCCGCCCAGAACAGAATTGATCGCGCCATCCCGAAAATAGCCGGGCCATTCGCGTTGATCCAGCCGGCGGTTCTCGCGCCCATGTCGCCCTGCCCGCCGAGCCAGCCAGCCCACAAGCCTTGCGAGTCCTGCGCCAGACCCAGCGCCCATGCCAGCAGGAAGAACATCACCGCCAGAACAATCAGCTTGGCCTGCCCGCGGAACGCCCACATGGCGTGCGCGAAAGCTGAAATGCGCCCCATCACGCCCCGGTTTTCGGCGACGTCGCGGACCAGATCCTTGTAGGTCGCAACCGGATCGCCCGATATGAAGCCGAAGGCGCGCAAACGGCCCTCGATCCGGCCCCGGTTGGCGCGCGCCCACGAATCGATGCGCGATCCGCCAGACTGGTAGAGAACCGTTTCGGACAGGCGGGCCCTGCGCCCCGAGAGCTCGCTCAGCGTGCGCCGCTCGCCGTCGAGGCGGCGGCGCAAATCGATCAGGCGTTCGCTCGCGACGCGCGCGGCGTCCACCGGGTCCGCGCCAGCGGTGGCTGCGTCCTCGGCGAGTGCGCCCATTTTGCCGCCTGCCGCCTGCATCGCGGCAAAAACGCTTGCCGCCAACGCCGTTGCCGGATCGCGCGCTGCGCTCGCATCAACGCGCGCCACCACGACATTCGGCAAATAAGGCGAGTCGTCCTTGTCGCCCGCCTTGGAAAATGCGCCCACAAGCTCGATCAGCCGGGATAACGCGAAGCTCTTGCCTGACCCAGGTGGTCCTAGAAGGCCAAGCGCCAATGGACTGCCAGCCGAACGGTGAGCCGCCAGCTCCGCAAGTCCACGAACTGCCGGATCAAAGCCAAGGGCATCTTCCGATGCCGCCCAGGCAGGTTCTGCAGCGCTGAAGGGCGTGGCCCTGAAGGGCACATCGCTGGCGTCGGCAGGTCCGGTATGCAGATCGATATCAGTCAAGACAAAACCTCCGAACACGCGCCGTTCGCGGCGGGCTTCTACCATGGACCGGCGCTACGACATAGACGCGGCGGGAACTTGGTGAAGCGATGGCCCGGAGCTTGCCAGGCGCCTTAAGGATGAACGATCTTCAACATCTTACCGTCAAACCCCACGAGAAAAAACATGCCCGAAAGCTTCGCCGCAGCCACCGCCGCCTTCCAGTCAGGCAAGGATTCTCCCCGTGATTTTCTTGAACGCCGGCTTGCCGCCATCGAAGCGCGCGAGGGCGAAGTCCTCGCCTTCACAGCGCGGTCTGACGTGGCCCAGGCGCGCATACTGGCGGATGAGGCGAGCGCGCGCTGGCGCGACGGCGCGCCGCTGTCACCGGTCGACGGCATGCCCTTTGGCGTAAAGGACGTTATCGAAACCATTCACTTGCCGACGCAGATGGGCTCGCCCCTCTATGCGGGCTGGCGCGGAGACAAAGATTCGGCGAGCGTGAAGGCCCTGCGCGAGGCAGGCGCCATTGTTGTAGGCAAAACAGTCACAACCGAATTCGCCGCCTCCCACCCGGGCCCGACACGCAATCCCCATGACCTCACCCGCACGCCGGGCGGATCAAGCAGCGGATCGGCGGCGGGCGTCGCAGCGGACTTCTTCACCATGGGACTTGGGACGCAGGTCGTAGGCTCCATCGTGCGGCCCGCGAGCTTTTGCGGCGTCGTCGGCTTCAAGCCGACCTTCGGCGGCCTCAACCGTGGCGGCAGCCACGATTATATGAGCCAGTCAGCGCAAGGCGTTCTTGCCGCCACCCTCGATGATACGTGGCTCTCCGCGTACGCCATCGTCTCGCGGGTTGGGGGCGACCCCGGCTTTCAAGGCCTCATCGGTCCCGCCACAGTCCCAGCAGCAAGCGCCCCCGCTTCGCTCGTTTTTCTGGAAACGCCCGGCTGGACGAAGGCCAGCGAAAGCGCCCGCGATGCGCTTCTGTTCGCCGTCGAAACGCTCAAAAAGGGCGGCGTGAAAATTCTCACACGCCGCGACCGCCCCGAAATCGAAGAGGTTGAGCAGGCCATCCATCGCGCGCTGCCGCTGACACGCGACATCAACGCATGGGAATCGCGCTGGCCGCTGAACACCTACATGGAGCGCGACGCCAGCAAGCTGAGCGAGCCAATGCGCGCTCGGTTCCATGAAACCGAACGCATGACCGTGGAAGACTACCGCCTCATGCTCGCAGAACGCCTGCGCATCCGCGCCGCTTTCGCCAATCTCGCGTCTATCGCGCCAGCCTGCATCACGTTGTCGGCGACAGGCCCCGCGCCGGTAGGCCTCTCGTCCACGGGCGATCCAGCCTTTGTCGTGCCCGGCTCGATGCTGGGCGTGCCCGCGCTCAACCTGCCGCTGCTGCGGGTGGACGATTTGCCGGTCGGCATACAGATGATCGGCTACGAACACGGCGACGCGGACCTCTTCGCCCGCGCCGCCTGGGTGACATCGCGCCTGTCGTAACCGTCAGACGCTCTGGTCTTAATGGTGATTGTGCCCGCCGCCATGCGCGGCGGCGGGTTTAGCGGCAGCGGGCCTGGCCCCGCTGGGCGCGGTCGCTGCGCCCAGCGGCGCAACACCAAACTCGACATCGATCGAACCGGCCTTCTCAAAGGTGATCCGGCCCTTCACCGGCTTGCCCACCTCAAGCGCGCCCTTCATGTCCATGAACATGAGGTGATAGCCGCCTGGCTTAAGCTCCACACTGGCGCCTGGCGCAATCTCCAGCCCCTTGGACAGTTCGCGCATGCGCATGACGCCGCCATCGACGGACATTTCATGCACCTCAACGCGTGCGGACAGATCGAACGCGCCGCCGACAAGGCGATCTGGCTCCGCGCCCGTATTGGTGATGCGCACATAGCCGGCGGCAACTCTCGCGCCCTTGGGCGTCACGCGCGTCCATGGCGCCGTGATCGTGAGGGCGCCGAGCTTGTAACTCTGCTCCGGCGCCGTCTGCGCCACAGCACTAGACACCAGCCGGATGCCGGGCGCTGCGTGAGTCAAAAAAGGCGAAGTCGAAAATAACGCCGCTGTGGCCGCAATTGCAGCCCCAAGAATGATCTTGTGCATGTCGTGCTCGCTTAATGAAGGCGCAAATAGACGCCGCTGATATCGTCAGGATTACAGGACGACATCATTGCGAGGGGGCGCGCGCGCAGGCGGATGGACGCGAGCATCCGCGCGCGAGACGACCAACGCGGCGTGAAGAACGCCGGCGACACCTTCGAATGACGGGACGACAGCGAAAGACGCGCGCGCGCCGGGAAGCGCGCCGCCAGCGTGGCAGAGCGCGGCGCAAACGCATTCATGGCCGGCATGAGGCGTGACGGGCGCCTGTCCGGGCACGGACGCTTCGCCCGACACGCACAAAACCGCGCCGTCAGGCCCCGCCAGCGAATGGGCAGGCCCCGCCAACCCGGCAAGGAAAACCTGCAACAGCATGGCGTATAGGCCAAGGACAAGAAGTCCGGCCCGCCAGCCTGGCAAAGTTTCGCTGCGCGCGATTATCATGGCCCCGATAACCCATTTCGCCCGCGGCGCGTCAAGCATGCGTTCTGGCGCATGGCAGGAATGCGCTGGAAACACGTCGGGGCCCGCGACCACGCTCGCGCGCATCGGCGGCGTCAGCTAAATGATCCGACAGGTCGGCGCACGCATAGTTGCGCCGAATGGGGAATAGCGGCGCGCACGCGCCAGCGGGGTTGGAATGGAAGCGTTGTTGCCTGCGGACATGAGTCTGCTGATGTTCGTTGGCCTGACCGTCGCCTCGTTCTTTACCGCCTTCATAGGCCTCTACACCGGCACAGCCGGGGGCCTGATCCTGCTCGCCATCATGGCGACCGTAATGCCGCCCGCCAGCGTCGTGCCTGCGCACACGTTTGTTCAGCTGGGTTCGGGCGTGACCCGCGCCATGCTGATGTGGCGCTGGATCATGCGCGGCCCGATCCTGCCTTTCCTTGTTGGCGCCATTGCGGGGGCGACGCTGGGCGCGCGCACCTTCGTGGCGCTGCCACAAGCCATCCTGATGGGCATCCTGGGAGGGTTTATCCTGGTTGTCACGTGGCTGCCAAACCTTGGCCGGATGGGGGCGGAACGGGGTCGATTCGCCGTGGTTGGCTTCGCCGCCACGTTTCTGGGCGTGTTTGTAAGTGCGACGGGCACCATCGTCGCGCCTTTCGTGGCCAGCGCGGCGCCGGACCGGCGCAACCATGCAGCGACCCTTGGCGCGCTGATGACGATGGTCCACATCCTTAAACTCGTCGCCTTCACGGCAATTGGTTTTTCGGTGTGGGATTATGTGCCGCTGATCATAGCCATGGTGGCGACTGGCAGCGTGGGCAATTGGCTGGGCGAAGTCGCGCTGGCGCGCACAAGCGAAAAGCGCTTCCGAATCATCCTGCAAATCGGACTGACAATCCTCGCCCTGCGCCTCATCTGGAACGCGTTGGCGGTCTAAAGCCGACTTTCACCAGAATTGTGTGGTGAATTGGTCGGAGTGAGAGGATTCGAACCTCCGACCCCCTGCTCCCGAAGCAGGTGCGCTACCAGGCTGCGCTACACTCCGATCCGTCGATACATGCGACGGCGAAACCGACCGCGATGCGCGAAGGCCTGCCTTATACCGAGGCTATCCCGCCTCGACAAGCGAATTTCCCCAGTTATGCGCAAGCGCGCCAGTTGCAGCGATGCGCCCACCCGACTATGGTCCGCCGCGCATTGGGGCGTCGCCAAGCGGTAAGGCAGCGGATTTTGATTCCGCCATACGGAGGTTCGAATCCTCCCGCCCCAGCCA
>JAUXWZ010000023.1 GCA_030684835.1 Beijerinckiaceae bacterium | reverse complement strand
GCGCGCAACGCTCGCACGCACAGCGATGCGCAGGTGGCGCAGATTGCGGCCAGCATTCGCGAGTGGGGCTGGACGGTTCCGGTGCTCGTGGACGAGACCGGTATGATCATCGCTGGCCACGGGCGCGTCCTGGCGGCGCAGCGGCTCGGCATCTCCAACTTTTACACATGGCGACCTATACTTCCGGTCTCTCCGCGAACGGTGCTTTGCGACACCTGCCGCTCGGCCAAGGGCTCTGTCACGTCGCGTGGCCTTGCGGATCTGGCCACGGCTCCATAGCTCATCGGGATGACGAAGATCAGTTACAGTGGCTACCGTTTTCCGCCTGAGGTGATCCAGCAGGCGGTCTGGCTGTACCTTCGATTCTCGTTGAGCTTCCGTGACGTCGAGGATTTGTTGGCCGAACGCGGCATCACGGTCTCCTACGAGACGGTACGACGCTGGGTGAATCACTTTGGGCCGTTGATCGCGGCAGCTTTACGCAAGCGCCGACCGAAACCCCACACAACCTGGCATCTGGATGAGGTATATCTCAAGATCGACGGACGCATGATCTATTTATGGCGCGCTGTCGACGCCGAAGGCGAGGTTCTGGATGTGCTGGTCCAGTCGAAGAGAAACAAGCACGCAGCGCTAAAATTGATGCGCAAGCTCCTCAGGAAACATGGATTTTTGCCGTCGACTTTCGTCACCGATGACCTGCGTTCCTATGGCGCGGCGGCGCGAGAACTTGGAATAGCGCGCCGTCATCGCACCGGTCGACGGCGCAACAACCGGGCTGAAAACTCCGCATCAGCCGACCCGACGACGAGAGTACAAGATGCAGTGCTTTAAGAGCGCCGGATCAGCTCAAAGATTTCTCTCCTCCCACGCCGCGGTCTACAATACCTTCAATGTCCAGCGTCATTTGACCTCAGCCTCCACGCACCGCGCGTTTCGCGCGGCTGCGATGGGCACGTGGCATGAGGCAGTGGCGCCCGCTTGAAAAACTCCGGGACCGTCGCGTCCTGCATCCAGATTCGATAATGTGACAGAGCCCCCCTGAACGTTGGCAAGCCAGTCGCCTCTTAAGGGCGAACCGGTTGACGGAAATCAATCGAGCGCCTGGCATTTCACTACAGACTGCCTCATCAAGCCCTGTGAACTATAGCTATGGGGCCTCATCCCTGCCGTGCATTTTCTCGCCAATCATGTCGGCGAACTTCCTATCATTGGGCGCAAGAAACCGGGCGGAACGTATTCGGTACGACGCCCCCGGCGGCGGGCTTGGCGAGGCGCCGGCGATTTCATCCTTGACCATTTTTAGAAGGATGCGGCGGATGCGAATGATAGCTGAATCGCTCACGCCCAGATGCTCCAGCGTCCGATCGGCGATCGGCCCCATCGATTCCTGAATCGCGCAATCCTGAATACCCAGCCCCTTCATGCCCGTGAAGGATGCGCCGCTGCTCTGTAGCTCGCGATCGATCATGTACTCATTGTCCTTGTTCTGGATTGCGCGGTCCGTGCCTGGAATATTCTCCGTGTGAATGCCCCGGTAAGCCTTGGTGCGCTTGAGATCATCATCGGTCAGCGGGCGCGTCGGGTTGAAATCGACGCTGTAGAGCATCGTATTCTCGTCATCGATCGGCGCCCACACATGCGCCGCCATCGGCTCGGACGGTATGATCTTGTGGAACGGCATCAGCATGGCCGCGGCGGTCCAGAAGGTGTTGCCATCTTCAAGATCGCGTCCCGTGCCAGCCACGAAGCCAAAGTCGCCGGGCACAATTTCGTAACGGCCGGGCACGACGCCCATGCGGCTTTCGACAGCGCCGCCGTGGAGGAAGGAAAGATGGCTCGTGTCGAAGCCTCCCTCCAAACCCTGAAGCCAGTTGCATTCCTGTATGTGCCGCGACACGTGGCGGTGGTCAGCAGGAATCACCGTCCATTCCAGTTCAGGAAATTCGGGCTTTAGATCGGCGGGCCCCATGTAGCCCCAGACAAGACCGCCAGCTTCATGGCACGCGTAAGCTTTGATCCTGATCTTGTCGCGGAAGCCGCTG
This sequence comes from Beijerinckiaceae bacterium, assembly GCA_030684835.1. GTDB lineage: Bacteria > Pseudomonadota > Alphaproteobacteria > Rhizobiales > Beijerinckiaceae > Terripilifer. Next base: position 38,360 of record JAUXWZ010000023.1, on the reverse strand, counting down.
CTTGACGGCTCGCTCGGCATATCGACGCAGTTCCCGTTCACGTCGAACTTCCAGCCGTGATAGACGCAGCGGATGCCGCACTGCTCGTTGCGCCCGTAGTAGAGCGAAGCCGTGCGATGCGGACAGCGTTCGTCGACGAGGCCGATACGACCCTCCGTGTCACGGAACAGGACCAGATCCTCACCCAGGATTCGCACGCGAACAGGCGGCCCATCCGGCTTTGCGATCTTGTCGGCGAAGGACACTGGAATCCAGAACCGTCGGATCAGCGAACCCATCGGCGTTCCGGGGCCGATGCGCGTCAAGAGTTCATTGTCTTCGCGAGAAAGCATCGCGTGACTCCGCGTTCAGAGTTCCAGAATGCGCTTGAGGCGCGCGACTGCTGCCTCCGGCGTGTTGAGAATTTTCTTCTGCGCGATCTCCTGATCCCGCCAATTGACGGGATTGACGCTCATATTGCGCTTCGCAGTTTCGTCGCGAAAAACCGGGTCGACCATTGTGGCCGCAAACGCCTTGCGCAGGGCCTCGAGCCTGTCAGCGGGTATATCGCCCATGGCGATCCATGCACGACCGTGTTGCGCAGAACCGGACAGGAGTTCTACAAGATCCTTGTCCTGCGGAGCCGTGGCGAGCTCCGTGATTGCGGGCACGCTTGGCAGCTCCGGATCCCTGTCGAGTCCTATAGTCACGAGATTGAGCACCAGGTCGTTCTTGACCCAGTCCCCTTTGGTGTTCGCGATCGTCGGCCATGAAGCTGCAGTGCCCTGCACCTCGCCACGCTCCATCGCCAGGTGAATCTCACTGATGTCCTTGTAGCCAAGGATCGGCTTGAACTTTGTGTTCAGGAGGCTATTGAGCACCACGGGGATAAGATACGACTGCCCTGAACGCCCGCTGGTTCCGATGAGAACTTCGCGCGCCGCAGCGTCTTTCAGCGTCGTGATCTTTGCCGCGCGCATGACAGACACGACAGTTCGCGTCGTGTCTGCGCCGCCAAGATAATGAACCTTGCTCGCATCATACTTGACTTCCTGGATGCCGATCCGTGCGTTGAAAATAAGGTCCTGAAGGGGCAAGCCGATGTACGTGCCGTCCTTCGCGGCGACGTTGTAAAGATAGTTCATCGAGATATTGCCGCCTGCGCCCAGCATGTACTGGATCACGACATTCGGATTGCCCGGGATGTGCCGCTTGATGTGACTCGAGATGACCTGACCGTACAGCCCGTGCGCTCCGCCCGCCCCGCCAGCGCTGATCACGTAGACCGTTCGTCCGCGATAGAAATCAGCAACCGAATCGGCCGCAGCAGGAACACTCGCCAACGCGGCCGCCATTGCAGCGCCAACCGTAAGTTCTCTCAGCAAATGCATGTACGATGCCTCCCAGCGCGCTAGTTTGCTCTTATTTGAACGTGATGTTCTTTTCCCTGATGAGGTTGCCCCAACGGTCCACTTCAAGGCGGAGACTGCGCAACGTCTCTTCAGTCGGAGAGCCTTTCGCAATCTGTCCGATGGTTCTGAATCGCGCGATGACTTCCGGCGAACGCAGCACATTCATGAAGGTCGCGTTGAGTTGCGTCAGGATTTCCGGGCTGATCCGCGCGGGCGCGAACAGGACCGTTCCGCCATCGACCGAGAACCCCGGCAACGCGGCTTCGGAAAGTGTCGGGATATCCGGGTTAAGTTCGTACCTCTCGGCAGACGTCACGGCGAGCGCGATGAGTGACCGGTCCTGAAGGACGTTCGTGGCGCTTCCAAAATCGACAAAGCAGAAGTCTGTCACGCCAATCATCGTGTCGCTGATGGCGAGAGAGGCGCCCCTGTAGCTCACATCCGCATACTCGACGCCAGCCTGCGACTTGAAGAACTCGGACAGCAGTTTCGTCGTGGCGCTGTTGGACGCGTGGTTGTACTTGCCCGGGCTTGCCGTGAGCAGCTTGATGAAATCGGGAACGCTCTCCACGCCCAGTTTCGGATTGACCAGAATGACGAACGCGCCTTTCGTCGCCGTCGTGATCGGCACGAACTCCTCCATGGGAGGCACGTTCTTGAACAGGTGCGGGTTGATGCTGAATCCGGACGTGGATACGAGGAGCAGCGTATGGCCGTCCGGCGGCGACTTCGCGACCGCGTCCATGCCGATGATCCAGTTCGCGCCCGGCCTGTTCTCGACATAGATGCCGTGCTTGAACTGGTCGGCAACCCTCTCGGCCAAAACGCGAGAGATGAGGTCAAGCGCGCCGCCTGCCGCTGCTGGAACGACGATCTTGACGGGACGCGACTGGAACGCCTGCGCGTGCGCGAAACTCGACAAGGCCTGTGCAGTGGCCATCACTCCAACCGAGCCGACGAACCTGCGTCGGGACATGCGTGACATCATCGAGCCCTCCCCTGCTACGGCGTATTTTAGTACCGCGAATAGCGGAAGTTCTGCTTGGCCATGACCTCAATGAGCGCTGGCTGCCCCGCCGAATTCGCGGCAAGCGCCTCTGCGAGCGCTGGCTGAAAATCGTTGGCGCTTTCGACCCGCGTTGACCACGCGCCGAGACCTTTCGCCACCTGGCTGTAGTTACCGCCGAGATCGGCCGCATTGTAAGCCTGCGCGTCGACGAGACCATTTTTCTCGCCAGCCATCACACCGTTGTTGAACACGATGGTCAAAATACCGAGCTTGTTACGCACGGCCGTCTCGACATCCATGCCGACCATTCCGATGGAAGCGTCGCCCATCAGGTTGATGCACGTCTTATCGGGGTTGGCGATCTTCGCGCCCATGATCAGGCCAAGACCATGCCCAAGCTGCGTGCTCTTTCCCCAGCCGAGATAGCCGCCGGGCGTCACCGTTTTCCAGAACGGGATGAGCTGCTCGCGCGGACTTCCTGCATCATGGGTGATGATCGTCTGCGCCGGATCGAGCGTGTTTTTAAGCTCATTGATGATCCGGTACTGATTAACCGGAGTCTCGTTGGACGCCAGTTCATCCTTCCAGTCGTCCTCCCACTCGCGACGCAGCCGCGCGACCTCCGCCACCGCGTCCGTTTGGCTTCGACGCCGTTCGCCGATCTCTGCGATTAGCGCCTCCATGACGAGGCGCGCATCGCCCAGGATCGCGGCTTCGGTCGGAAACTCCTTACAAACGTCTGCCGGGTCCAGTGTGCAGTGGATGATCCGCTTGCCGGCAGGGATTTGCGGCGCCCACGGATTCTTTGTGAAGCTCGTTCCCATGCCGAGGATCACGTCGGCCTTCTTCAGGAAGTAGAAAGCGCCCTTCTGGGCCGAAATAACAGATGCCCCAAGCGACAGTGGATGATCTTCCGGAAAAGCGCCCTTGCCTGTGTTCGTCGTCAGCACAGGCGCATCGAGAATTTCCGCAAGCCTGACCAGTTGTGCCGTGGCCCCAGAATAAAGCACGCCCTGCCCTGCGTGGATCACGGGACATTCCGACTTCAGCAAAAGGTCCGCGACCCGCTTGACGTCCGCCGGGTCCGGGCCCGCCTTCAGCGAGCGCGCGGGGGTGTAAACGTACTCGCCCGGCAGGTCCATCGCGCCGACATCCGTGGGCACCTCGAGCACGACCGGACCGAGCTTGCCGGACCTCAGCGCGTGGAACGCGCGCCGCATGAGTTCGATGGTGCGGGCGGGGTCGGCAATCTCCGCACCCCACTTCGTCACCGGGCGATAAGCCTGCACGGGGTCAAACGAGGGATGCGTGAAGCTGCGGCCAATGCGGTGCGCAGGCATGATCAGAACTGGCACATTGTCGCCGTAGACCTGCGCAACGCCGGGAAACGTATTTTCAGCGCCGGGCCCGCCCTGCATCGCAAAGACGCCAATCTTCTTGCCATAAGTCGACCGGCTAATCCCGTCGGCAATTCCGACGCCGACGCGCTCTTGACGACAGACCACCGGGCGAATGCCAATCTTTGCGCAGGAGTCGATCAGCGCCTGACGCGGGTAGCAGATGAGATACTCAACGCCCTCGTCCTTCAGCACATGTGCAATCGCGTCGGTCACTTTCACGCGTCATTCCTCCATTGAAACTATCACTCAAGCTGCGCGCGTCGGCGGTGGCGGCAGGTCGATATTTTCCTTCAGGCTGGCCCACATCTTTGGTTCTGCGCCCGTCGCAATCGCTTCCAGCTCGCGCAGGAACACGCGCCGCAGGAAGATGACGCCGGCGTCAGACGACGAGAGGTTCTCTTCCTCACGATCGCAGATCTCGCCCTGTCCACGCACAGCGACATAATCCTGCGCGCTGATGATCGACTGTTCGCTCAGGCCGGACAGATCGCCATTGAACAACGCATCCGCGCAACGTGTGGGCTCAAAGGCCAAATCCGCGCGGATACGGGCGGCCGTCTCCTCGTCGACCTTGTCGGTGGAATAGATACGGAAGCGCATTGTTCGCCGGTCATCGACTGGAACCGCCCACACGCTCACGTGACCCCATGACGCCTTCTTGTCAGGGCCCGGCACAACGATGTGATTGTTGTTGGGGAACGTCCAGTCGCTGATCCGGACATTGCCGTTGGACCGTGTGGCAATCTGGCGAATGCCGCTGCTGGTTTCGGCGTATTCGAGCGCTGGAATTTCTCCGCCCGCGGAGATCGATGCGCCGAACTGGCCGGGCACGCCCCACAAGTGAGCAAAGCTCAGATGTACCGCGTCCATCGAGTTTTCGACCTGCTGGAACCAGTTGCAGTCCCAGAACTCGCGCTTGGGGAAGAATGAGCGACTTCCTGCCTCGAATGCGGCCTTGCGTGGCAGATCGAACTCCGGTGCGGCCCCCTCGCCCATGTAGGCGAAAATCAGTCCAGCGTATTCGCGCACCGGATAGCCCGCGATCCGAATTGGATTGGCGCGCGGCTTGGACTCCGCCGGAATGTCAATGCAGAGGCCAGAGCCATCATAGCGCCAGCCATGATACATGCAGCTGATCTGATCTTCGCGGATGATGCCCGTATGCAGAAGCGTGCATCGATGTGCGCACCGCCCGCCGATCAGATAAGGTTTGCCGCTCTCGCCGCGATAGAGCGTCAGGTCTTCGGCAAGGATGCGGAGTGGGCGGGCCTGACGAACAGCCACGTCACTTGCAAGCGCAATAGGCTGCCAGAACGTCCTGAGCAATCTGCCCATGAGCGTCGTGGCGGCAGTCTCGTGCAGATGCTGCTTCGTAACGGCCGCGCTGCGGCTCACCTCCATCTCCGCCTCCACGTCGGCGGAATATTTGCTGAACTCAAGCGCGCATTAACAAGCGAAGCCATCAGATCCCAACCTCCCTAAAATTTTGTCTTTGTTTATAGTTGTAACTCTATAGACATCGTCTGAAACGTCAACGCGGACCCGGCCAACAAGCCCGGCGCTCGCCAGCATCAGCGGGCGCAAAGTGTACCACTGAACTGGCTTTGATCGTTTACGAAAACGCCAGGCGTGCTAATGTTCGATGAGACTCTCAGCCGGCCGCAGACGCGGCTGCTGGCCATGGCTGCCTCGATCGGTGCGCGCTTGCAGCGAAAAGCTGCGCGCACCGCTGTCTCCGGCTGCCTCCCCTCATTCCTTCCGTAGGTGCTATGGCCCCAGCTACATCGGCGGGGAGCTGGCGGACTATATCGAGGCCCAACGGATGAGCCATGTCCGGGGCGCTCCCATGTATCCCCAGACCCAGGGCAAGATCGAACGCTGGCATCAGACCCTGAAGAACCGGATCCTCCTGGAAAACTACTTCCTGCCCGGCGACCTGGAGGTCCGGATCGGCACCTTCGTCGAGCATTACAACCACCGGCGCTATCACGAGAGTCTCGACAACGTAACGCCAGCCGATGCCTACTTCGGCAGGGCCGCAGGTATCATTCAAACAGCGCGAAAGGATCAAACGCCAGAGTATCCAAAATCGGCGCTTGCAGCACCGCGACATCGCGGCTTAACATAAACCCCAGGATGAGACAGTCCCTCCGCTAATCCACAACGAATTCTGAGCCAAATGTTTCTGACGACGGACACCCGATTTCTGCTTAGTCTGGGACCGTCCGAAAAACACAGCGGTCGCAGATCCGCCTATCATTGATAAGGTGCGAGAGCGGACTATTCTCCAAGTAATTTCCTTGCTAGGGCTATCGAATCTGACGACGAGGACACGACTTCCTTCGCGATCTTGTCGAGCTCTGTGCCTGAAGTTGGCTCGATCGGTAATTTCAGTTTGTTTGCCTGGGCGATTAGCTCTGGATCTACCATCGCTTTGTCGAAGGCCGGCCTCAGCATGTCGATGCGTTCTTGGGGGGTGCCGGGCGGAAGGAATACCGCGCGAGAAAATTCGTTCGCACCAGAGATCACACGAACAGCCGCTTTCTGATCTGGTGTACTCGCAAGCTCCAAAAGGGTTGGCACCGTCGGGAGAAGAGGATCTCGCGTGAGTCCGTCGACGACAAGCGCTGTTAACTTCTTTTCAGTAATGTATGCTGGCGTCTGAGCGACTACACTAATCCACGAGCCCCCGCGGGCTTGGATTTCGCCCCGCTCCATAGCAAGATTCAAGTCAGCAACGCCATTGTAGCCAAGAACCATCTTGAATTTGGTGCCAGCAAGGATATTGAGCGCCTGAGGGACGATGAAAGTCGGTGAGTTTCTGCCTGTTGCGCCTACTATAACTTCGATTGCTCTTGCGTCTTCCAGAGTCTGGGCGGGAGCAGTGTGCCATATCGCCAAGACGTTACGCAGGTTGGCCATGTTTCCCACCCAGCGCCATCTCGAAACATCGTACTTCCCTGCGACCGAGGGCTCAGTGAGTTGACTGATTACGTTTGTGTGCTGGGTCATACCGAACACAGTCCCGTCCTTGGGCGCAGTGTGCTCGATCTGGATGGCGGTCGATATACCGCCGCCCGAGCCCCCAGCCATCTTGACAACGATTTGTGGGTTTCCGGGAATGTATTTCGGCATGTGCGCGGCGAGCGTGCGAGCATAAATGTCGTAGCTCCCTCCCGCTCCTGCTCCGACCACGAAACTGATGGTCTTCCCTTGGTAGAATTCGTTGGCTGCCTGCGCATGGGCCACGCCAGGAAGCAACACGAGCGCCATCGTTCCAAGAGCCGCGACTCGGTGGGCGATCATTGCGTTCCTCCCTCTTGCAAATTCAGTAGAGCATAATGCTATATTCGCATCAATCTGGAAGTCAGTTGGAGGACAGCGTAGCGATGGAAGAAAGCGTTGCAATCATTTCGGATGGACTTAAGCTCTCTGGCGCGATCGGTCTACCCCATGACATCCGTCCCGGCGAGACTCGCCCCGCAGTGATCGTTCTCCATGGCTTCGGTAGCAACAGGAACGCTGGGAACGTCCAAATACCCTGTAAAATGCTGAACGACTGGGGCTACATTACTCTTAGGTTCGACATGAGATCTTGTGGCGACAGTGAAGGGGAGTTTGGGCACATACTCTGTCTCGATCAGGTCGCAGACACCCGCAATGCTCTCTCATTTCTGCAAAAACATCCATCCGTCGATCCAAATCGGATAGGCGTGATGGGAAGTAGTTTCGGAGCGGCCGTCGCCCTTTATTCCGGCAGCATCGATGATCGGTTTGGTTGCGTCATTTCCTCTGGCGGCTGGGGCAACGGAGAGCGCAAGTTCCGCGGCCAGCATCCAGGCGAGGCGGCGTGGAAGAAATTCACCGACATGCTTGAGGAAAACCGCAGGTACAAAGCGAAGAATGGCAGGTCCATGATAGTTGACCGCTACGACATCGTCCCTGTGCCCGACCGAATGCGACATCACATCCTCGAGAAATCGGTTGAGCAGTTTCCCGCTGATACGGCCCAGAGCATGTTCGACTTCAAGGCGGAAGAGGTGATTGAGAAGCTCAGTCCGCGTCCCCTTCTTTTATTGCACAGCTCAGTCGATTCCGTAACGCCAACCGAACAGTCGATCCGCTTGTTCGAACGCGCCGGTAAGCCAAAAGATCTACATCTTTTCAACGAGACCGATCACTTCATGTTTGCTGAATCTATGCCGCGCGTGCGCGCCGTCGTAAAGGATTGGCTCGACCGTTATTTGCCGGTGACCGTTTGAGGAACGCGCACAATGGCTTCTGATCTGGCTCCTACCAAGCGTCCGGTGACCGTTGTGCCTCCGCTGACGCCATTTGATGAAAACTTACGCGTCGACTATTCCAATCTCGCTCGCGTGATCGACTACGTCGTAGACGATTGCAACGCCAGCATCGTCGTGGCGGCGGGCGTTGAGGCGCAGGAATATCAGTATCTCGACTGGGACAGCCGTAAGGAACTCATAACCCGCACGATTGACTTCGTTGACGGTCGTCGACCCGTCGCTGTGGGCGTGACGCATCCATCATTCAGGCAGGCGATCGAACTCGCTCAACTAGCCGAGAGGAAGGGGGCCGCTTTCTTGCAGGTGTTGGCTCCCAATCGCCCGATCGGTGGGCCCACCCCTACATCCGATATCATAGCGTATTTCGAGGCTATCGCTCGCGAGACGAGCCTGCCGCTGATGTTCTACCTAAACCAGGGACCAGGCGCCGACCCCAGTCCTGCAGCCACAGTCGAGATCGCCAAGATCGACCGTGTAAAATACGTCAAGGAAAGTTCGCGCGATCTATCTCGTGTTTCACGCCTCATTGTTGAAATTGAACATGCGGGACACGCGCATTATTTCACCACGATGCAAATGCTGCTTGCATCACTTTTGCTTGGTGGAACAGGCGTCACCCTGCCCCCACCGGCGTCGTTTCTCGCCAACAAGATCATCGAGGCATATGTCGCCGGGAACATCAAGGAGGCAGCGCGTCTGCAATTGCAGTTCGCCCTCTTTCCCGCGCGCTGGATGGATGCGGGCATGGCGACGGTTATGAAGCATGCTATGACCTACCTTGGCGTGCCATGCGGCGATCCCTATCCGCCCTATCCACCAATTGGGAGCGAGAAGCTTGCACAGCTCCATGCGTATCTCCAAAGCACCGATTTCAAACCTGTAAGAGGCTGATATGCTTAAGGTGGATCGTCTTGCAATTGAGGACGCACGAATGCTCATCGATGGCGCAACCAGAAAGTCGAATGACATGGAAATTCCCATGTGCATTGCCGTTGCCGACGAAGCGGGTAACCTGATTGCATTCGATCGAATGAACGGCGGGAAGATCAGCTCGATCTCAATCGCAATAGATAAAGCCTTTACAGCTGCCGCAGCGCGCAATCCCACGCACGTCTACAACCAGCTCTGTCAACCGGGCCAGCCTACGTTTGGCATCCATGTGACCAATAACGGGCACTTCTGCATTATTGGAGGCGGCTTGCCCGTGAAATTGAACGGAGTCGTGGTGGGAGGAATAGGCGTGAGTTCCGGAACAGCCCTGCAGGATGTTGAAGTTGCCGAAGCAGCGCTTCGTTATTTCTACGAAGCTACGGGCCTCGAGGAGTAGGCTCACGAGCTTTCTTTAAGTAGGAATCGTGCTCGCGAGATAGATGGCTGCTGGCTGATCCGCGCCAAGCAAATCAACCTCATCAATTTTGAAAGTTGTATCGCAATCCTAGCGCCTTCCCCTAACCACAGAGCGCCAGAATGGCTAAACTGAACCTACCTATGGCGAGCCGGGATTATGACCGTGATGGATGGACGCGTTCAGCCCGAAGCCATTGTTCTCGACATCAAGTTACTACGTCCGCGCGAGATGCATCAGCATGCTCGACGATCTGTATTTTGAGGTCTCGGACTATCACTCTGATCTTACACAGCGCTCAAAAGCCGGGGACACTGCCCTTCCGAGCGATCCCGGTAGCGCTGTCCAAGTTCTTTGGCCATTCGTGCTTTTATGTGCCCCTGTGTCCGGCATTAACAGCCCCGCTCATCTTAAGGGTAGGCGCGTCGGCACGTCGCAGTACAGATCAGCGGGGCTCACCTTCATGCGCGGCATGAGAGCACGATTACGGCGCGCGTTCGCAAGACATTCACTGGTTTGTGGGCGGCATGAAAACCATCGCGAAGCGCCGCTGATCTCGATGGATCTGCCGTCCGACGTGAGGCTGGAGTTTCTGGAAACGGAGATAAGATTCCGCTAGAGGCGAAGTTTGCGCGCGTCGAACGTGATGCGCTACTGTCGCTTTCCATTCCTGAATTGTTCCTCCAGGAAGCGGCAGACATCGTGAGGATGTTACCAAATTATAAAATGACCGAGCAGGATTATTTCAAGCGGACTGGCATCTATCCAATCACTGATTTAAACTTTCGTCGAGCGCATCTACGCGTCAGCTCCTTCAGTCGTCAGCTCCTTCAGTCGCCGCACGCGCCCGCAATGCTATCGGGCGATAGCGGACAGGACAGGCCCCTTCAACCTGAAAGCTCGACACGCCCCTGGTTGAGATAGAACATGTGCGGCAAGCTCGTCTCATGGGCGATCGCCTCGAAATAGGCGATGTTGTGGCCGGTTGGCTTCGGGCCGCCGATTGGCCGGTTAGGCGCCAGAATTTGAAGAAAGGCGGCGCCTTTCGTCTCGGCGAGCTGTGCGAGTTCGATCGCCTGCTTGAATGAGGGGTGTGTGACGCCCACCGCAACGGGGCGGCGTCCGCCTACGAAATCGATTGTTTTAGTGATGAGCTCCTTGCGGCTCGCCCAGTCGAGATACTGATATTCCTGCGCCTCGACGCCGGCCGCCACCACGATGCTGGCGTTGCCATCATCCACAACATAGTCGATCGCCCGGGCAAGGGACTGATAATCCACCCGGAGATTATGATCGAACGGGGTCAGCGGCGGAACCACGGTGACCGGACACGTAATCGGAGACATACCCGAACTCATGGAAGCGCCTTCCTCATAACGCTCAGTAGAAAATAGCGGTCGATCCTGTCCTTGACCACCGGGCGCATGTGCACCGCGCGAGTCGAGTCTTTCCCATGCTGTTTCCTCCCTGATGCAAGCTTCCTTTGCACTCAACAGGAGCGAGCCGCCAGGCAACCGGCGGCCGGCCGCAACCTCACCGCAGGTGCGGCATAACTTCCGACGAAAACATGTTCATGTTGCGAATGGCGAGTTCGTCGGACATCACACCGAACTGCAACATGGAAACGAGAATGTTGACGCCGGTCTGATCTCTGACCCGGTTGATTTTCTCGAGAACCGTCTTGGGCGAGCCCGCGATGACTGTCCCGGACTCCATGAGCGAATCGATGCTATGGGTGCGAGGACGTGAACCGAGCGCCTTGCGCATCTTCATCGTGTTCTTCATGGACGACTTCGACATATAACCCGGCGGCAGCAACATCTCCCATGGGTTGTAAAGGTAGTCATTAAACAGGGACTCGGCTCCGGCCTTCGCCTCGGCCCTCGCTTTCTCGTCGGTGTCGGCGACATAGATGGGAGCCGCCCATCCAAGCTGATCGCCGCTCGCCTCGTAGCCGAACTCGCGCGCCTGATTCTTGTACATCTGGAGATAGCGGATTACGAGATCCTGCGCCGAGAAGGTCACCAGAAAGGGATATCGCCGCTCTGGCGAGGCGGCCCAGCGGATCGTTTCAGATGAGCCCTGTGACGGCACCCAGATTGGGGGGTGGGGCTCCTGATAAGGACGCGGCCACAGGTTTACATAGCGGAAATTGTAATGGTTGCCCTCAAATTCAAAGGGGCCGGTCCGCGTCCACGCCTGTACGATGAGGTCATGTGCTTCAAGGTATCGCTCGTGGGAGAACGCCGGGTTGATTCCCGTCGCGTGGTATTCGGTTCCGATGCCGCGCACGAAGCCGGCAATAAGACGGCCGCGCGACAAGGTGTCGAGCATCGCGAATTCCTCGGCGATCGTGATGGGATTGTTCACGAGCGGCAAAGCGCGCCCCAGCACCGCGATCTTCGCCTTCTTGGTCCGTTGGATGAGTGCGCTGGCGATGAGGTTCGGAGCCGGCATCATGCCGTACGCCGTCTGATGATGCTCGTTCACTGCGATGATGTCGAAGCCAAGCGTCTCGGCAAGCGCCAGTTGGCTGATGTAGGACTCGTACTCGTCCGCGCCCTTCCGGGGATCGTAAAGCGAGTTCGGCATCACGACCCAAGCCGAGCGATGCTTGTTTCGCTCCGCCATATCGAGCGGGCGGTACGGCATAAGTGTGAAGCAGGCGAACTTCATTTTGCGGCTCCATCAAGGAAGCTGATGATGATCCTGGCGCTCTCGTCGGGGCGCTCCACTTGCGGAAGATGACCGCACCGGTCGATCACCTCAAGGCTGGATGCCTCGATGAGGTCGTTCCATTTCTTGCCGTAAGCAGCCGGAAACAGATTGTCGTTGGCACCCCAAATGATCTTTGTTGGAACGTCGATGCGGTGCAACCATCGCTCCAGCGCCGGGTTCAGCCAGCGGGGCTCCCAGCCGAGCTTAGCCGCCATGAACCTGTTCGCCAGGATCATGTCCGCTTCTTCCTCAGAGGTCTCGCGCGAAAGCATCCTTTCGGCGAGCGCCGGATCGAAGACAAGGTTACGAACAGACTCTTCGGGCGACCAGATGAAATTGTCGCCGGTCGGCGTGCCCTTGATGCGCAATCCGGCAGGCGCCATCAGAGTAAGGCTTTCTATTTTCCGTGTGTTCCGGCAGGACGCCTCGGCGGCGATCCAGCCGCCTACCGAATGGCCAATAAGATGGACTTTTCCCGAAGTGCAGCGGTCAAGGTAATCAAGGTAGTACATGGCCATGTCCGCAATATCGCGGATATCGTCTGGCGGAGACGAGCCACCGAAGCCGGGATGTTCGGGAACAAGAAGGCTGTAACGCTCCGCAAGCGAGCCGAAAAAGTCGTTCCAAAGGGGCAGGCCTGAGGCCCCATGCAGAAAAACGATTGTTTCGTCCTTGCCCGACCGCGTTGGGCCCGCCTGCATCTGGCGGGCCGCGATGTGGCGAACCTTCAGGTCTGTCGTCGTGAATGACATGCTGTCCTCATTCTGATTTTGTGCCGCTCCGCCGGAAAACGAGCGACGTCCGCCGTCGACGCGATGGGCCCTGCAGGGACGTCAGCGCTGCGACAGCGGGGCCAATGTCTTCTTCAATCCAGCGCGATGTTCAGACGCTTGATGACAGGGGCCCAGTCTGCCCCGGTTTTCTGGACTATTTCTCCGGCCTCGCGGGAGTTGAGCGGGATCGGATCGAAGCCGATGGCCGCGAACCTCTGCGTGAGAGATGGATCGGCCACCACCTTCGCAAGGGTGTCGCTGAGGTAATCCACCACATGTTTTGGCGTGGCGGACGGCGCGAACATCATGAAGTGAATGCCAGCGTCAAGACCGGGGAACCCCTGTTCGGATATACTGGGAACATTAGGGGCGAGTGGCGAGCGCTTGTCCTGAAGGACCGCGATCATCTGCAGGCTGCCCGCATTCGTGAACGACACGACCGAACCAAAGGCGAAGCTGCCAAAATCAAGCCGTCCCGTGGTCAGGTCGATCGTCGCGCTTCCGCCGCCGCGATATGGCACATGGACGAGACGCGACTTGGTTTTCTCGGCTATTTCCTCGACGGCGAGGTGATGTAACAGTCCATATCCGGCGCTGCCGTAGCTCAGCCCGTCCGGCCTCCTTTTACTCCAGGCGATCAGGTCCTGGACGTTCTTCATCTCCTTGTTGGAGGTGACGAGCATCGTGGGCGTCACGCCGATGCTGCCTACAGCGACGAGGTCCTTGATTGGATCGTACGACAGCTTCTTAAAACTATGCGCATAGGTCGCCATCACTGCACCGTTCACGAGGAGTGTGCACCCGTCCGGCGGCGAAGTCGCAACGTAGGCGGTGCCTATGTTGCCGGTCGCCCCGGTGCGGGTTTCGATGACGATCGACTTCTTGATCAGCGGCTCCATAGCCGAGGCCACGAGTCGCGAGGCGACGTCAGTCGCTCCACCCGCCGTGTAGGGAACGACCACTGTAATGCGGGGGCACTTCATCTCCACCGCTGATACAGAGCCAACACTAGCGGAGAGTATTGCAGAAGCCACCATCCAACGCATGGTTACATTCCTCCCTGGTTCGGCTTTGAATTTGCGTCGCGCCGGCCGGTCAGCGCCCGAATTTGAGGTGAGCCTAAGTGATTTGCGTTTGGCCCGGTAGCGGTTTTTTCATATGGGAGCCATAATCGAAATTGATCGACCAGGCGTCGCCAGCGGATCGATGCAAGAGCGCTGCGGGGACGACCAGGATGGATCTACGGCAGATCACCTATTTCATGTGGGTTTACGAGAAACAACGCCGGTCATCAGGGCGCGCCTCGTAGCTGCTCCCGTTCCAACTCCAGGAAGATCCTGTATGCGTTGCCGCGGTTATTGTCCCCGAAGGCCGGCAGGCTCTGGTAAGAGGACCAGTCGACGTCCTTGTACGCCTGCTCGAAGTCGAGCCAGCCCGCCACTGCGGGACGCAGGGAGTTTCGAACGTAGTTGATGTAGGTCCGCGTGAAATCGATGGCCTGTTTCGCAACCGCGGAGGGCATGCCGTGGCCGGGTATGACGAACGACGGGCGCGCCGCCGTCACCTCCTCACACGCGCGCAGCCAACTTGCAGTGTCCACGTCGTCGCTGTTCATGAAGGGAATGCGTCCGTTCTGCACGATGTCGCCGGCGAACAGCACCCGATCGGGCTCGACCAGCATCAGTATGTCGCTGGCCGCATGTGCCGGACCGGCTGATCGCAAGACGAACCGCTTCTCGCCCAGCGAAATCGTCATTCGTTCCTTGAAGACAATGTCGGGCTTGACGATGCGTGTGTTGCGATCCACCCACGGCGACAACGCGGCGCGTCTCTGGCGGAGCCGCTCGCTCGCTTTCTCATCGGCCGTCTCATCATTCTCATCGTATTCGAGCGCGCGTTCGTGGGCGACGATGAGGGCCGACGTGTGGTCCTTGAAGGCCTGAAGGCCGTAAATGTGGTCGGCGTGATAGTGGCTGACGACGACGTACTTCACCGGCTTGTCCGTCAGCTTCCGTATCTCGCGCAGTAGCGCCCACCCCAGGCTCGGCGTGCCGAGCGCGTCGAATACGACGACGCCATCGCTAGTGATGACGAAGCCCGCGTTGGAGGTATTGCCTTCGTTCACGGAGCCGGGCACGCCCGTGCTTGCTATACTAAAGTGGATCGGCTGCTCCCCAACCTTCTCGATACGCAGCGGAATACTCGTCGGCGCATAGGGCCCTGCGTCTTGAGCTCGAACTGGAGCGGCCAGGAGAGCAGCTTGCACCAACGCCATGGCGAGCAGGGCGACCGTTTGACGAATGACGAGGATGGGCATGGTGCATCTCCGATCAAAGGTGCCGACAACTTCTATCGGAGAATACCCTCAATCCCAAAAGTGAGGAGTCGAATGTTCTACGCGAGCCTCGGTCCACCGTGGGTAGACCCCCACGGTCTTTGTTATATATTCACGGCGTGCGATGAAGCAGCCTTGGATGGGACGAGCATGGTGCCGGCTGCAGGCCAATATTACGGCGCAGTGTTCGAAACCCTACGGCCGCCTTCAACACGACCGCCATCATCTTCGGCGGCGGGCTCGTTTATGCGTCCAACGAAAATCGCATGCAGCAGATGAATGAACGGATCATCAAGATCGAAGCTGCGGGTCTGCGGGATGCGGCGATAGCGGCGGCGAAGGACGATCGTACGGCGGTGAAGTTCGAAGGTATCACCCGCGACATCGGAGACGTGAAGGTGACCGTCGGGCGAACAGAAGAAGCCGTCCGCTATCTTGTTCGCACCTTACAGGAGGGGCAGCGGCGGAGTGCTCAATAGGATTTGGCCGCCCCGCGACAGTTGGTTCTGGACCGAGGCTTCCGAGCAGATGCAGGAAGCCTACGTTCTGAGTGGGACGCCGAGCTCGCACGCCGCGATCCGAGCCTTCGACATCGGCCAGCGCTGCGGTTGCTTCCACGGCGAAATCACCAACAGATCCTGGTGCCCCTGCCCCGCGCGCCGCAGCGACCGATCGTTGAGAACCAAGCCGCGATCAGGGTCAGAACGTGCAATGGCAAATGCTAGAGCGGCGGCGTGCTGGCTCGCGATCGCGACGAACTTGCCTACCGCCCGCCAAGGGCTTTTCTGAACCGCGCATCGCCACCATCTGTCCGCCCGTGGTCGAGTAAAGCCGTAAGTGTCCGCCATCGCCGAGATCCTCATCGACTAGTGTTATGCGTGTTGAGGCGCGCGTATCTACGCTGACCGCGTGGCTTTATTCCAGAGACATGACATGCGGAGCACTGATGGGATAAGCTCTTTTCATGAACGAGCGCGACGAACACCGGATTGCAGCGCGTTTGGCCAAGATCATGGCCATGATCTGCGTGCGCAATTCTAAGCTGGAAGACCTGCACGCGGGCCGAGTTCCCGTGACGCGGACCGGCGACTACTCTGACGTTTTCGTCGTGGACGCGGACGGCCAGCGCTGTCCCTGGATGGAAATCTCGCGCATCGACGATGATGAAATGCGCGATCTGATGCGCCAGATCGTCAACCGCCTCTATACTTTCCACATAAAGGCTGATGACCCGGCATTTCGCGATGAGATCGACCGCTGGTTGCCGGTGGCTGAGAAGTGGGATGAACCGTCTGAGGACGCCGGTTTTATTTGGCCTACGGGAGAATTCGGACAGTAGGTCTTGGCGCATCAAGGTTATGCTCTGAATCAAAGGGCCAGTGTGACCATCCGTTCACCGCCGCGCCCCGCGCGCTTACGATCGTGCACCATATAAACAGCCCGTGCCGGTAATAACGCTGTCGCCTGGTGCCGCTCGGGCTGATGGTGTATTTCGCGCCGCCGGGGCCGAATGAGAGAGACGCTATCGATTTCGACAGGTTTAGCGTGGTGCTCGAAACGCAAGGTTAAAACGCGCCTACGCCTCCTGGCACCCGGTGGAATTTTCGTCAGCGCCGCTACCGTTCTCTTGTGAGGCTTCCCAGTCAGCATACGTACGACCATCGGGGAGCTTCCAAAGAATCCGCCCGTTGGCGCTCGCGCCGGTAACGGTCGCTGCAGCGGCCGACGCTGATGTGAAGCTGTAATCGCTGGTGAAAAGCAGGAATTGGCCGTCAATGCGCAGCACGCCTGCCTCCAGTAGCGCGCTGCGCAAGGCGCTCGTTCCACGGGGAATGGTTGGCGTTGTGCGAGTGCGAGCCTTCGAACCAGCCTGCACCACATAATCCCCAGATGCCCCCAGCCTCATCTCGGCGGCAAAACCCTCGCCCCTGCAGAAGAACTGCAGTTCGTCACCAGAACGCTCTTCACTCAACAACCGGGCAACATCAACGGGTCGCCCCCTCACCTCGCGGAAAATATCCCAGCCAAGCGCGCCAACCAGTGTTTTTGTCTGATCAACAAATTCGTCCATTGCCGCACGATCCTGTAGCGGCAATTTGCCCGCGTCCTCTGAAGGGCGCTTGTTGTTAGGAATCGACCAGCGCGGATTATGGCTGAGGCTCCGGATTAGACAGGCCTCAACGTAACGCGCGTGGCTTTTCGTGAGGTTCTCGTCCTTGCTGATCAGGACGACGGTGTCGGTCCAGAAGCCCTTTGCATCTCGACCGGTTTCGTTCGAATTGTGATGGCCCAAGCGGGCGCCAACCCCTTCGGATTCCCCAACATAGCCGACATGGCCGCCCGACTCCTGTTCGTCGGAGCCAATCAGGATGTAGACACCCGGTCGCTCGATCTCAGGAAATGCATCTCGCACCCGGCGCAGTTGGTTCCGACGGAAGGCAATCGACTGTATCGTAGACATCGAAATCTGAGCGACGCGAATACCATTCGGATCGCCGTCGAGCAGGAAGATGTTGATCGATCGGGGTTTCACTGGCGCTCCCTGACAAACAGCTTATCACGGTGCCAGGAAAGCCGCTTTTGGTGCTTGTCGGTCAACGGGATCGGCTTCTGCCATCTCAGCTCGGCGCGCGCCGCTTCGCTCAATGCCGGCGCGAAAATTGGCTGGCCTTCATCGTCAAAGGTCACGAGGCCGCGGTCGAATGCTGCGTCCCATAGCGCGGAAAGTAGCAAACCATTGTGGACGTCGAGGCGCTCTGCGTCGCTAGCGCAATCTTTCCAGGCGATGATGTGACTGGCGCGCAAGAGGGCTGGATCTGTGATGCCCGTCAATGGGCAACGGGCTTGCCAATAGGTCATCAACCGGTCGCGAAAGATGTTTTGGCCTACGCGTTGAATGGTAAGGCGCTCTGTCTCAGTCGTATTGGGGAGGTGGTTTATGGCAGCGCGAAACTCCTGCAAGGGGCCATCAGGTAACGTCACCCCGAGCCGATAGACACGGGCCATCACAGCGTAAAGCGCCCTCAGGTTAGGATGGGCATAACGCACAAGACCTGGACCCGGGAGATTTGCCGGCGTCTCGCTGAGTTCCTCGATCACACCGGTATGGTCCAGCGCCATGAACCATGGCCCATGCTGGCCAGCGGCTGCGAACCATACCGTGCCCTTCGCCGTTGTTGAGCCGTAGTGAACCCATCCGCCCGCCTCGCCTAGCGGCCGGCGAAAGCCGTTCTGCGACGCAGCCTTTTCTAACTCCTGCCGGACTACGAAGGATTGTGGGCTTTCGATCATGGTGGCGACCAACTTCCCGGGTTATTTCGAGAGCTTTTCTAGTTGCTCGAGCAGGCGCGAGAAGCGGCGCAACTGCTCGAAATCTCTGCCCTCAATGACATCGGGATGGAAATGCATGATCTCGTTGCGGAGCTTCCGAACCTCATCCAGCTCTTTGCAGAACGTCTTGCGGCAAGCAACAAAGCCAAACTTCGCCCAGTTCGCTTCTTTCTCCAGAATGTGCTGATATTCTCCGAAGGTCAGCTGGGAAACCTGTGTGAGCGTCGCTTTGCGGTCAGGATCTCGCTCGTCGCACGCATCACGCAAAGTTCCCACATCGAACGCATTCTGGATCATGCGCCGAATCTGGTTCTCGATCCGGCCAAGCAACAGGAACGGTTCGGAAAGACCCTGAAACTGCTCGCTTAGATCGGTCGCCGTTACGATACCGGTGATCGTGCGATCATTGGCTCGCACGAAGACGTAGTCCTGCTGGATGATCGTTTTCGTCGCCTCGAACAAGGAGTCTGAATCCCGGACCTCGGCGGCGACTTCCATCGCATCGAGGACTTGCTTCAATTCATTCCTCTGGCTGAGACGGCTGCCGATTGATTTCCAGCTGATTGCCCCCTTCAGCTCTCGCGGCCCGGTCATCACGGCCAGCTGGGAGTAATCATGAGCCAGCATAAGGGTGATAGCCGTCTCGATAGGATCCTGGGGATTGACGGAGATGACTTTTCGATTTGCCGCTTCGAGCATGCGTACCAAATGCGCCGTGTCAGGCAACGCATCGATTATCCCACGATCGGCAGGGGGATCACTCGGTGCGTCCGTAACAGGCAAAGGAGCCGCAGCATCAAAAGGCGCCGCCTCCTCGATAAGTCGGAAGGTTACAGGCGCGTCCACCCAAACTGTAGTAAAATGGGGATCTGTGCGAAGGCCGACGGCTTCCAGTTCTGCATTAACCCGCTCCACCACGCCGGCGCGGCGACGATAAGCACCGAACCAGCGCAGAAGCTCGCGAACGCTTCGGGTAGGTTCCTTTCCGTCCACGACATCTTGCTTGATCTGTTCGAGTTCGCTGAGCGCTGATTGATCATCTGCGTCCATTTGCTGGGCCATCTTCACATCTCCATCGCAGCAAATTCGCCGTTGGATCCCAACCCGGCCCACGCGGCGATGACGAGGATGTAGCGCAGATCGTCCCGGGGCAAGCCGTTGACGCGAGCGTAGAAGGCGCTGAGGTTGGAGTGGAAACTCTGTGGCGACTGAATCATCACCTACGCCTTCTCATTCCAGAGTTTCTGGGCGGATATCCCGAGCGCGGTCTCCACTGCGTTCGCGGCTCGGGTCACGGCATAAAGGTTGAGTGCGTCGAAAGCGCCCTTGTAGTTGGCGAGATAGCTTTCACTGCGCGGCTTCACTCCGTTCCGCATGGCGACCAGATAGGCCGCCATTTCGGCTTCGACCTCCCTCAAAGCATTGGGGATGTCTCGACGGTTCGGCACTCTTCTTCCGCGGTCATCGCCAAGGTGCCCCAGATACAGATGCGCGAGTTCATGCGCCACGGTCACGAAGCGTGTCGCCGCCGAATGATTCTGATTATAGGCAAGCTGATACAGGTTCTTTCCCTTGGGCGTTTTCGACATAGCAATCCGCTTGATCCACCCGGCTGTGGCGTCTCCTGCGTCCAGCGGAAGGATATTAATCTTCTCCCTCTTGACTGACAGCATGAAAGCGCCGAAGCGTTGCTCCGCCAAATCGCCGAAGGTCGGGAAGGCGAAGGCGTCGACTGGCAGTTCACGCCCTTCGGTGTCTAGCACGTCGAAGACGAAGTCGACCGGACCCTTTGTGCGCAAAATCAGCAGCGGGCGAGCGCCCTTCTTTGGAACACGCTTGAAGCGCGCCCACCAGTCCTGCGCTGTGGCGACGTGTGTCAGGCCCGGCTTCTGAATATGCAGCAACATGGCGTTGAAAGGCGCGAACTCGCGCAAGCGGACGGTGAACGCAAAAAGCTCTTCAACGGCTTCACTGCTGTCATAGAGCCGCGTGGCCGCGATGAGCTGCTCGATGAGAGCGCGCTCGCCGCTCGCCACACCGGAAGAGGACGGCCCGAAGATATCTTTCTGGAATGCGACAAACGCGGGTTTGGGCTCTGGCTGGAAGCCGTCGAAGAACGGGCCGTTGGGAAAGGGGTTCACGGCGCCACTGACGACTTCCTCCATGAAAGCGTGGATATAGGGGCCTAGCGCCTCAATGTCGTCACTCGTGTAATCTGATGCCTTCAGATGCGCGAGGATCGCGCCCTGCTGTCGATTGTAGCTCGCTCCCGGCTCTGTGCGGGAGGTTAATGCAGCGAGAAACAGCGGCTTCAACGTCGCGTAGGTGCGGGGCGCAATGTCCGTCATCTCACATCCCCATCGCCGCGAACTCGCCATTGGTCTCCATTCGGTCCCACGCGGCGAGGACGAGGCGGCGGGTGCGGTATTCGCCGTGGTGGCGGATTTCTTTTTCCTTCAAGACGCGGAAGGTTTCGCTAGGATAGTCGCGGCCCTTCACGTCGGCTGGATCGATGATGTAGCGCAGCTCGTCGCGGGTCAGCCCGTAGGCGCGGGCGTATAAGGCGTCAAGATCGGCGCGCAGGTCGGCGCGGTGGTCCTCGTCCCAGGCGAAGGGCGGGCCGTCATAGCCCAGATCGCGGGCGAAGGGGGCGAGGCTGTGCGAGGTGTAGGTGAGCTCCAGCACCCATCTCGATATTTTATCGAATACTTGATCAGCATATCTGGAAAATGGAATTGTTGGCAGCTGCTCAATGATCCATTGGTTCAAGTTGTTGCTATTGACCTTCGTTCTCACAACATAGTCCAACCCCAGCGAGGTTAGGTTAGCCAACAGGCATGAAGCTTGAAGAGCACTTACTCCTGTCACGAGGTTTAGTGAGTTTACACTTCCTGATTTTGGGATAATCGCCGCAACCAGCGTTCGCTCATTCGACGCACTGGTTACCATCCTAATCGCCAAGTACCATTCGTGAGAATAGTGGTACTTGAAGTCGAAATCACGCGTTTCGCTTTCCTCGACAGCCCATCGTGGAAGAACTTCACAAGAAATATTTCGCTTCAACGCCAAAGGGATATTCGAAGCGTTGCCATTTTTAATCTCAATCTTTGATGCACCATTAAAGCTGCTTAACCGATGATCGAAGTGCCAAATTAGCTTAGCCTCATAAACTGGAAGCCAGTTTTGAGATAGCTCCGTAAAATCATCGGAGAGCACGAAGAAACGCTTCTGGTCGGTTGTCGCGTTGAACATCCTGTGGAGTTCCACGTCTGATGTGAACCCCCGTTCGTCAGAAGCAGAAAACAAACCAGCGTTTACATACATCTTGCGGACGATTTCGGCATCTTTCGGCGTATTGAATACCGGGCAGGTGAAGGTGTTTGGATTGACCCTTGCAATGTCATCATATGTCAAACTGTAACCGTTCAAGAGAATGCTACTTGGATTTGTCAAATTAAATGCGAACAGTGGCGCACCATCAACCGGCCCACGAGACATCGTCACCAATGAAAACTTAAATCGGGAATCAATACTGAAGATTTTCTCGGTATTGATAAAATCATAAAGTGAACGCAGGCGGTTGTTCGAAACAATGAAGTGGAAAAAATCTTCATTTGTCTTGTCTGTGGCAACTCCACTCTGCAGGATCGCGCCGGATCGCGCAGTTTCCCCCATCAGGTTCAACATTAGTTCAGCGAAGCTGGAATAGTAATTAATGAAGCCTTTGGACGTGAGGGGAAGAAAACCAGAATTCCTCAAATAGTTTATCTTCCTCTCGGTCTCATCCAATAGCTCCATAAATGTTTGGTACACTCTTGGATTTGTCGATTGCAGGCCATCTATTTTGACTTCTCGTTCAGCATCGTTCTTCGCGTCGAGAATGGTTGGCTCGTGTTTTTGAAAGAATTCTTCGTATTTTATATTGGCCTTTTCCCACGGCGGGTTCCCCAGCACCACGTCGAACCCACCGCGCTGCATCACATCGAGGAACTCCAGCGGCCAGTGGAAGGCCCTCGCACGGTGGGCGGCGTTGGGGGCCTCTATCATCGAGGGCTTGATCTTGCCCTGATTGAGGGCAAGCCACAGTTCCTCGGTCGTCGGCACTGTGCGGGGTGAAGCCCCGGCCGGTGCGCCGCCGACTTTGGGCAACAAGTAGGCCGCGACATAAAGGTTCGCCGCCGCCGTCGCCCGCGCAAAGGCCTGCCCCTTGCGCAGTTCCTCGAATCGCGCCTCCTTGGTTCCGATCTGCTCCACCGTATCCTCGGGCAGTTCTCGGAAGCCTGAGAAATCCAGCGCCAACGGTTTCATCTCGGGCATGGCGACTTGCCCTGTGCCGAAATCGAAACCGCCCTGGCCTTTCTTCGCGTCCCTGTTGGCCTGCTGGTAGTATTTCGCCGTTTCCTTGTCGTCGCCGGTGAGAGGCTTGTAGGCGGCATCGGGGATGCCGTCCTGCAGTACCTTGAGGTCGAACACCCCCAGCAGCGCGTCGCCGCAGCGGATCTGTGCGTCGAAGAAGCCCAGCGGAAGGCCGGGGTCCACCGTCTCGATCCAGAGCGCGACCTTGGTCAGCTCCACCGCCATCGGGTTGCGGTCCACCCCGTGCAAGCAGGAGCGCGCTACATCGCGGAGCGCATGGCGGAAATCGGCAAGCGAGGGCGTGCCATCGGCGCGAATGCGGGCCAGGCGCGTGGCGATGCGGCGGGCGGCGGCCAGCAGGAAGTGGCCCGAACCGCAGGCGGGGTCGATAACAGATAGTTTCAGGAGCGCTCTGACTGGATCGTCCGCCTCTGCCTCGGTCTTGTCGAGCACGGGGTCGAGCGCGGTGTCGAGCAGCGCCTGAACGAGGCTGTCGGGTGTGTAGTAGGAGCCGGTGGTCTTGCGCTGGTTGCCCTTCTGCTCGGCGGCCTCGGAGGCGAAGAGCAGCGTCTTGCCGTCATCGCCCAGCTGCGGCTGGAGCTCGAGGAGAGATTCATAGACAGAGCCCAATTCCTCAGTCTCCATTGCGCGCCAGTTGACGGGGACCATGCCGGTCTTCTGGTCGAGCCAGGAGAGGCGGTAGAGCGCCTCCATGAAGGCGCGGTTGCGCAGGCGGGCGGTTTCGAGGTGCGGGAGCTTGTCGTCGGAGAAGAGGCCGCCAAGGGCCGGGAGCGCCAGCGCGTCCTGCCCGTGGGCTAAGGCGTGGAAGACGATCTTGATGGCATCATAGCGGTCGTGATGTTTGTCCCACGATGCGGCGCGGTAGCATTGTGCGCGCAATGCCGCGAGGCTGTAGCCCTCGGCGTAAAGCTTGCGGGCGTCGGGCTTGGCTTTTTCGGGATGCAGGAGGTTGCGATCCTCGGCCACCATCAGGAAGATCAGGCGATAGACGAGGCGCAGAAGTTCGTTGAACCACTCGGTCAGATTGACGTCGCCCGATTTCAGTTTGGCAGCAAGGTCAGGGTTGGCCTCTAGGAAGCCCGAGCCGAGGACCTTGAGTGCAATTTGCACCTGAACAGCCAGACGGTCGCGCGCGACTTCGCCTTCTTTTGACCCGGCCTCGCGCCAGCGTTCCAGCGCGCAATCGGTCGCCGGAGCGCCAGCGACGCCAAAGCGCGTGCGGTGGATCAGCAGCCAGAGGACGGCAAAAGACGCGGCGTCCTCGTTTGTGAATATCTGCGAAAGATCGGCCTCAATATACGCCGGGCGGGTCAGTGATGCGTTGTCGCGCATCAAACGTATCAGCGTACCGTTGGTGACAAGGCCCCACAGGTTCGAGTCATGCTCGTTCAGGCGGTCCTGAAGCGCGAAGGCCGGCGAGCGTGTGCGGTCAGTCGAAAGGGTCGGGCTACGCCGGTCGAGTTTCTCGTCGGACGGAGGCACGACAACGATAGGCACGCGTTCGCCCGCAATGAATGCAATGGCGCCCTGCCCTGCGCCGAGATCGTCGAAGCCGAACGTCTCCTGAAGAAAAGCGCGCACGAAACGCCGCGTAGCTTCCGGCGAAGGGTTATCAATTTTTGCAAAGGCGTCGAAATGCGACTGCCCGACGCGAAAAGCAGTCGAGATTTCTTCGCGGATCGTGAGGCCCTTACGGATGCGGTAGTCGGCCTCCGCTTGCTCCGTCGCCTCGCGGCGATCAATCGCGGCAACCATTGCCGGCGCAATGAGATTGCCCTCAAGGCTGAGCGACGGCCATGCCGACATATCGATGATGGATTTGCGGGCCATTGATCAGACCTCGCTTGGCATCAGAACAAACAGGCCGATCACATCGGGCGGCTGAACCGCCTCGACTGTGACGCGAGAGGCCGAACCTGCGGCTGCGCGCAGGCGAGCATGATCTTGCATCAGCTCTTCCGCGCGAGTCATAACGAACTCGGCCAAAGGGCCGTCGAGCAGGCCGGGCAGATCCTCCTTGGCTTTGATGACGAACCGGTCCCGGGCCGATGATGCCAGGTCAGCGGCTGCGGGCGTGTTCAGGAGCGTGCGGGCTGCTTCGCCGCTCGCGACAATCTTGGCGCCATGCAAGGCGACAAGGGCAGCTTCCTCGGCGAGAAGCAGACGCTCCTTTCGGGCATGGACCGTCAGCTTGAACCGTATCCTAAGGAGTGCAATCCGCGTCATCTGCTGGACGGCCGGTGTCGGCCACGCGCCAACCCGGCCAATCCCCAGCCCGGAGAGAGTGTCCGGATCGAGTGAAGCTTCCACCAGCGCCTCTGCAAGTGTCGCCGTCAGCGGATGCGTTCTTGTGAGCAGAGCTGTGCCTGACGGTGCCGGTTCGACCATGGCAAGGCGGACGGAGCCGGTCAGGTCCCGTTGAGCGAGGCGTTCTTTGAGCGCCGCTTCCAGCGCATGGACATGGGCAACCAGCAAGGTCTTGCGCGGCTCAAGCGGCACGCCGAAGCGTGACATCGCCCTCTCGATGAAGCCCTTCGCATCTTGGGGCGATCCCAGCAGGGTCCGGACTCTCTCCCATTCGGGAGCCACTTCGTGCGGTTTCATGGAGTTCTGGGCAAAGCGAGCACGGGATTTTTTCTCGCTTTCCGATGCGTCCCGCCAGCGCGCCTCCATGGCCTTGGTGCCATCATCAAGGCGCAGGTCGAGCGCCAACTGACGCGTTCCGCCTCTGCGCAACATCATCGAAGCCATAAGAGCATCCGTGACCGGCCCCCGATTGTCAGGGAGCGGCACCGTCACGCCCGTTGCCTTGCGGATCTCCTCTGCCTTGCGGAGGATCACCTCGAGCACAGCCCCGTCTATGGCGCTGTCGGGTGAGAACATCATGATTGAACGGACGAGCTCGGCCGGCTGTCCGAAGCGATCGACCCGGCCCTCGCGCTGCTGATGCCGGGTCGGATTCCAGGATAGATCGTAATGAACGACCGTGTCGAACAGCTGCTGGAGGTTGATTCCTTCCGACAAGCAGTCGGTGGCAACGAGGATGCGCTGGTTTTGCTTTTGATCGTCTGCCGCCGCCATATCCGCAACGCGATCGCGGCGCTCGTCAGGTGTCAGAACGCCGGTCACGGCTTCCACGACGAGCTTGGGAAATGCCTTGCGTAGGCCGTCACGGACATGTTCGGCCGTCGCGAGATAGCGACAGAATACGACCGGGTTTGCGCCCTTCTTAGTCAGCGGCGTCAGGGCGTCGATTAGTGCAGTGAGCTTGGGATCGGCATTGTGGACCAGTTCTTCGGCTTTTCTGACCAGAGCCAAGAGTGCTGGGTCGGTGTCAAAGCCGGTACCTGGTTCGAGATCCACGGCGTCTTCGTCGTCAGAATCTTCGTCGTAGATCTGAGGCTCAAGACGGTCGCTCTCGTTGGATACGCGGTTGCGCAGGGCGCTGAGGGCGGCGGCTGGCGATGAGCCAACACAGCGCATCAAGGCCAGTGTGCCCCAGAAGGCAAGACGCTGTTCCCGCTGCCCAGAACCCGCCCGCGAGACCACGCCGAAGCAATAGTCCAGCACCGCCTCCTGAAAATCGAGATGAGGCTGGGACAAACGATATGGAGACTCCGTCGTCTCGTGTTTCGGGAAAGCGCGATCTTCATCCCAATCGCCTGAGACGAGATCAATGCGCTGGCGCTGCACGAAGTGCCGCGCGAGGCGTTCGCGATAGCGAGCATCGTCGAAGTTCATCGCGCCGAAGGACTGCTCGATTAGCGAGAGAAGGCGACCGAAGGCGTCTTCGTCCCCCGAATGGGGCGTCGCGGTGAGAAGGATCATCCGCCGCTCCGGATCGCATGCGAGCCGGGCGAGTAACTCGAAACGCTGCTGTTTTCCCTTGTGGGTGCCTACGCAGGCGTGGGCCTCATCAACGATCACGAAATCTGGGCAGGCCCGGGCAAACCCCTCGCGGCGCTTTTCGGCCTTGATGTAGTCGAGGCTGACCACCGTGTAGGAATAGGCATCGAAAAGCGTCTGCGCGAGAGGCAGATTGCGTTCAAGGCGAGATGCACTGCCCGAAGTGACGGCGACAGCTTCGATGCCGAAGCGTGATTTCAATTCCCCGACCCACTGTTCGACGAGATGCGGTGGGCAGAGCACAGAGAAGCGATCGACTTCTCCCCGATCCATCAGCTCACGAAGGATGAGCCCGGCCTCGATTGTTTTCCCGATCCCGACATCGTCGGCGATCAGAAGGCGGGGCACCTGAAGGCGAAGCGCCATCAGCAGAGGAACGAGTTGGTAAATTCTGGGCTCGAAGGCCAGCTGAGCGGCGGATCGGAACGGGCCTGCTCCACGCCGAAGGGTCAAGCGCATCGCGTCAGCCAGGAGTGCCGCCTTCGACTGGACGGTTGTCGCCGCATGGGCTGGCAAGTCGAAGCGGGCCGCCGATACCGGGAGCGTTTCGAGAGAAGGGTCAAGAATGACCGTATCATTCTCGCTCCCTGAGAGGGGGCGGAGTGCCAAAATTCCCTCGCGCGGCGAAGGCAGGGCCACCCATTCGCGCCCGCGAGCACGCACAAGGTCTCCCGGGGCAAAACTCACGGTCATCAAAATCAATCCTTGAACATCGAAGCCAGCGCGTCGGGGACGCCATCCGCGGTAGTCGCGGGCAACTCAAACAGGGTCCAGCCTTTGGCATCAGCAGTCTCGCGCGCGGCATCCGACAGGCCTTCGGTCGCAGCCGCAACGAAATGGTTGCGCCATGCAAAGCTCATTTCCTGTTCGGCAAAGATGACGGACGAGCCATCCGGGGCTGGGACCCCTACATCTTTGAAGGCCGCTTCCCAACCCACTGCGCTCGCAGTGCGCACCGGTGCGGTCGCAAGCACCACCTCGCCACGGGCAAGGTCGATGAGCATCTGCTTGGCCTCGTCACTGGCGCGGTCGATCAGCTCGTGGTCTGGCTGGTTGAAGTAGGACAACAGACAGCGATAGCAGCCACGGATACAGGCCTCGCCATCCCGATCAACCAAGACCTTGGCATCTCCCGCCGTGACGGCTTCATCGACCTTCTCGAAATGCATGAGAGACAGGGCTTCTCTGGCGACCTTGCCGAGGGAATGGGCGTCTTCAACTAAGCGGCTCAGGACGCCCGCGCCACCTTCCGTCGCTTCATAAGCAAGGATGGCGCGGCGGTTGTCGCGGGCGGGCAATGGTTCGCCAAGGATTTCGCTTTCTTCCAGCTGAAAGATGACGGAGATTCCACGCAGAAGGGCATGCTGAACCGTCGCGATCGTCTCGGGGGCATAGGCTTCTGGTTCGCGGAAGCGGAGCAGGAGCGCGTTCTTGCGGTCTCGCACGATCGGCACAATTCGAACCGGCCTTACGACGTCCGGCGGCACGTCGACGTCCGCATCCTCATCTTCCGACTTGGCCCAGTAGCCGCTGCGGGGGTCGATGTTGAAGCCGAAGACAGTCTGATTCTTACGCCGCTTCAGCCCCTTATTGATCCGGCTGATTTCGGCGCTGTTGGCATATTGCAGGGCAAGGATCGAGGTTTCGCCGCAACGGAAATCAGCCTCGGTGACATGAAGGCGACCATCGCGCTTCGGCCAGGAGAAAACTGTCTGGATGTCAAAGCCCTGGCGGACACGCTCTTCGTCGTTCGCCGTGATGCGATCGGCGGGGGCAGCTTCGACATTGTCGATCCGAAGTGTTCGCTGCACGGGAACTTCACCCGCCATCGGGGAGTCGCACGCGTGGCAGCGCTCGACCTCGCCTTCGTGGCAGGCACCGCAATTGGAGCAGATGAAGATGTCCTTGGTGGCGAGTTCCGACCCGTCCCCGGTGCGGACTTCGGGCGGCAACTTGGCTTTCATCACCCGGTATGCCCTGCCCTCGTGATAGATCAGGCTGCGCGGTCCGAACTCCGAGATCGCCAAGAACCGGGCGCGCTGCAGGAAGGAACCGGCCTTTCCCTCTCCTGGTACGAAGGCATAGAGCGGAAGCCGCGGAAAATTGTAGCCCGGCAGAAAGCCCTCGGTCGCGAGGTACCGATAGGAATAGAAATCCGAACCGTTTGTGGCCTTGCCCTGTTCAAGGATGGCGATCTGGTCGCTGGCCTGCATCTGGGCCGCCTTGATCTTGCGCCGGTCGGCACCCGACAGGCCCGCGATCTCGGAACGGCTGTTGGCCTCCATAAGCTGGGTCCGAGCCGAATTGTAGAGTTCACGCCAGCGGTCGAAGGCACGGTCGAACTCCTGAGGCGCCCGCTTCGCGACCTCCAGGATGAAATCATCCCCCTCGCCCATCCAGACGGGTTTCTTGCCATCCATTGACGCGAGGATTTGGTCTAGCACCCTTTTCATCGGCGCGCACGCAGCGGTCACCAGACCGGGCCTGCTGATGACGTCGAGAACTTCCTGTTCAAGGGGATACTTCGCCTGCGTCAGATCGAGGATCTCAGGAATGTCCGGCGATAGCGCCAGCTTGGCCTCGGCCAGCCAGACAGCGTGCAAGTGCGAGCGAACCAATTCCTCGTTGGTGATGTCCAGCGCTGGCGGCCGTACGACCCCGGCCACCATCTCATTGCGGCGCTCGAAGAAATATTGATCGTGCGGGGACTGTGCGGCGCAATAGGTGACGATAACCGCTGGTTGGCCGGACCGCCCGGCCCGGCCCGCGCGCTGAGCGTAGTTGGCGGGGGTCGGTGGCACGTTGCGCAGATAGACGGTATTCAACGCAGAAATATCGACGCCGAGCTCCATCGTCGGCGAACAGAAGAGAGCGGGCAGGAACTGGTCGGATTCCCCCGATGACTTGATCTCCGCGACGTTCTCTTTGAGCTTCGCGCGGTCGTCATCCTCGAAGCGGAAACGCCATTCCCGCCACTCCCGCTGCCTTTGCGAAACCTGAGCCGTATGCTCGCGACCTTCGAGACCCCAATATGTGCTTCGGCCCCGTTTCAAGTCGGCCGCGATGACGTTGTAGAGGTCGTGGAAATAGCGGTTCCCGTATGCCGTCCCGCTCCGGATCGCTTCCCCCGGAACAAGACGAACGGCCGAGGGCGACAGCCGCCAACCGTGCAGGTCAGCCTCGATCTCGACGAGCGATACCAGCCCTTCGCGTGCCATCAGCTCCATCAGGCCGGACATGACGGTGAGGTAGTCGGTCTTGCTGAGCTTCGTGCCGATGATGCTCTTCCGATTGATCAGGCGGCCAATCCGCGAGTTATGCCCGGCACGGATAATGGTCTGCTCTTCACGTAAGCCGACTCGATCCTTGCCAGGCGCCTGAAGGAAAAGAGTCGTCCGGCTTCTGAGCGTTTCCTTCTGGTCGATCGCCCAAGGGGTTCGCAAGAGATTCCGGGACTTCTGGCCGACGGTATCGAGAACGGTCAGATCAAGCGCTTCGGTGCTGACGGCCAAGCCTTCGAGCATGGCACCAAGGATTTCCTTGAGCAGCTTTCTGCAGGCTGCGGCATCCAGGCTTCCGAGCTCGGGAAGGACAGCCATAAGGCTTTCTGTGTCTTCCGAGATATCATCCAACCCGATGAAATCCACATCGACAAGCTTGAGAACTGACAGGCTGGGGTTGGTGTATCGCCATCCTCGTCGCAGATCTGTCCAGACCCTGTGGGCAAGAACTTTGGCAAGCGAGCGTTGCGCATCCTCCCGGACCACCGCTCCAGCTTCAGGGTCCAGCATCCAGTGTATGCGTGAACCTTTGTTGGATGCCGTAAAACCCAGCGCCTTTACCACGCGCAGGCCGAATTCATCCTCGGCCATACCATCGTCACCGGCGTCAAGAACGGCCCGCAGGATTGCACCGCGCAAAAGGCTTACGAACAAATAGTCGTTGAAGTGCCCTGCCTGAAGGGCGGCGTCCTGGCGGTTGTCGGTGAAACCAAGCAGTTTTCGCTTCTCTGCCGGAACGCCGCTGCTGTCCCCATTCATCCATTCAAGGGCAGTCGAGACAAGGTGGGTCGTCGCCGAGCTTCGGCCCTCGCCAGAAAGACCGGCAAGCTTGCTGCGTTCCCGCATGCTGGGGTGAGCCTGCTTAAGGCAGCATGGACAGAAGCCGAACTTGCCGGGGATAAACCAGAAACTGACGCCGTTGGGGCGGAACCGCCCATCAGGCATTACTGTGACCAACGCTGGCAGTCGACCCTTGCGATTGGCACGAAGGCGTTCGATCCCATTGCGCTCTTCGCGCCAATCTTCCGGATAGGTTTCGGGATCACCGGTGAAGGCGAAGTCCGGGTCGCCCTCACCAATTGGCGTTAGGTAGCCCGCAACATCGCCATCCGGGTCCGCGAGGGGCGTGTCGTCGATGTTCCGCGGCAGGAAGCGGAGCCCCTCGGCATCCTGCATCTTGGTGACAACGTGCACTTCATGACCGCATTCGCGACAGAACCGGGTCGGATAAAGGCGGTGGCCGGGCGCGTCTGGATCTTCCAGCTGACCCTCGAACAGGACCCGCCTTGGGCGGCGGGTCAGCGTCGTAAAAATCTCCCCGGCGCCCGAGATGAACCGGTGCAGTTTAAACGCCAGAAACGCGCTCGAGCCGGGACCGCCGCGCTCCGTCTCCGGCAGGCTCACTCGGGTCAAAAAATGCTCGAACCCACTCCGACAGGTTGCCGCGTCTACGCCGCTGTCTTCCGAAAGGCGCTCGACCGCAGTGTCGAAAGGGACGGGTTTCTTGCGCTTGAGCTCCTGGCCATCATCGAGGCCGATCGCAAGCTCGGCCCAGACAGCAAGAGGATGCCGCCGCAAAACCGCATCCGTCAGACCGTCGGGAAGGTCATTCGTGAGAACATGCGCAAGCTTCGACCGCACATCGTCCAGCTTCAGCCGGTCATCCGTCGCGCGCTGCAGCGACTCGTCGATAACGGCATCCGGGCCGATCGATGCGCCGAACAAACGGGATGCAACGTCCGCGACCGCCTTCGCTCGACCGATCTCTGAACCATCGTTGGCCATGGTAGCGGATGTGCCGATACAGATCGGAGCTTTTGTTGGAGCGCACCGGTTCCGAAGACGTCTCACCAGGATTGCGACGTCCGCGCCCTGACGCCCGCGATAAGTATGCAGTTCGTCAAGCACGATGAACTCGAGCCCGTTGGCATTATCGATGACTTGGGTGTCGAGACTGTCCTGACGCGTCAGCAGCAGTTCGGCCATCATGAAGTTCGTGAGGAGAATGTCTGGGGGGTTGTCGGCAATCCGCTGACGCTCCTCCTGGCTTTCCTGACCGGTGTAGCGGCGAACAACGGGTTTCAGGTTTTCAGGCAGACCGGATTGGGAAATGAACTTCTCGATTTCCTTGATCTGGCTGTTTGCCAGGGCGTTCATCGGGTAAACGATGATGGCGCGCGTCTTGCGCGGTCGCCCGGCCTTTTTTGACCGCACTATGGCATCGACAATTGGGACGAAGAAACACAGCGATTTCCCCGAGCCGGTGCCCGTCGTCACGACAAAGCTCTGGTCAGCGCGGGCTTTGGAGATGGACTGCGCTTGATGGCGGTGCAATCTGATAGATGCCGCCCCGATCCGAAAGATCTTCCCAGTGGCTTCGTCGAGATCCCCCGATGCCACCAAGTCATCAACAGTAGGCCCCGACAAAAACCTCGGGTTCAGCGAAAGCAAAGCATCCGGCCAGAAACGCCCCTTGTCGTATTGCTGCTCGATCTCGCTCTTTATGTCCTCGGCGCGAATGGTGCTGAACGATCTCGAAAAGCGCGCGTAGGTGTCGACAAGGTTGTGATCGAATTCGAAAGCCTTCATGTAAAAATCCTACTGCTCTCCGCCGGTTCACGTGGCCGAGTATCTCATCGTGGTTCAGAAGCACGATCAGCTGATCCTGCGGCTGCCTCGCGCCGGGATCGGTATCGAGCCCGAGCCCCCTATCCACTTCTCTGTTCCTGCCATGCGCCCCGACGGACCGCAGAACCGGGCGCGCCCAATTTCCTGACGCTTCCAGCGACGCTAGCGGACAAGGCAGCTGGGTTCAATCGCGCCAGGGCATGTCGAGTGGGCTAAGCGAAAGCTAGGGTGGCTAAGGGGTGGCAGGATAACAGGACCTTGGCAGTTGCGAAAAAGCCTTTCGGCGAAGGCCGCGAACAGAGAGTTCCCTCAGGATTTCGTTCAAGGGTCAGGCGAATGCGATCCTCTCCGCCGAGAGAGTTCGTTCCGAGTCTCTCTCCCTCCGCCAGTCCGCCATTGCGAACTTCACCGACCGCGAAATCAGACGCCTGTTTTCCCGCTGCCGCAGAGGGATTTCGTGACGGCATCCCAACCTCAGAGACTGCCGCCGCGCCGATTTTTGGTCTCTAAACGGCTTCCGTCTCTTTCCGTCCCAACCTCGCGGAAATAGGTTGGGTTAAAGAAACTCGTGTATTTTCAGTATCTTATGGTTTTGCGCCATCCCAACTTTTCGCCGCCGATTTCTCGGCAGGCAAGCAGTTCAGAGAACGCGAAGTGGGCGTTGCAGCGCGTAATCCTGCGGAGGAACGCGTGCAATCCCTTGCGATACATCGTTAGCAACTGCAGAAAAATCTTAGGATCGGAACAGCTCAAGGCATTTCCGTCGTTCGCTTTCATCCCTTGGAACGACCAGAATGCGCCACGAGCGGAAGTTCGCTGCGACGACGACAAATGGCCGGTTTGGGGCCGGATGCGGACTGTCGGCTTTTCGGAAATTGGGGACGGAAAGCTGCCCTCCGACTGCGCCCGGAAAGCTCTCAAAATCCCTGTAAATATTGAAAATCGTGTGACGGTAGGCGCGTGGCGGCGCGGCCGAGCCACACTATGCGAGCGCTAACCTTTGACCCACGACCCTGGTTACCGTTCGGGGCGTTACTCGACGTCTACGTGACCCTCTGCCCCTTTATCGTTTCCAAATGATCTCGCCACAGTTCCAGGGGGACTCGAGGCGGCCAGATCGTGCGTCCTGTTGCGGCATTCGCGAGTGGTTCAAACGTTGGGGGGATTGTTGCCGCAAAGGAACGCATGATGCAATAAAACATATTCATTTTGTTGTTTTTATAATTAATCCGATCAGATATGTAAGATATAGAATATTAGATCGGGCGTTTCTTGATGCTGTGTGTGCATATTGGCGACGATTGGAGCGCGCGGACGCCGATCGAACGGTTGTCTGACCTGCACAAGCACGTCAGCGGACGGATCGTCTTCACGACGAGCTTCGGCATCGAGGATCAGGCGCTGACGCACCTGATCGCAGACAGCGAACTCGACGTCGACATCGTAACGCTCGACACAGGTCGGCTGTTTCAGCAGACCTACGACGTGTGGCGCGCGACAGAGCAGCGCTATGGCCGGCGCATCCGCGCGTTCTATCCCGAGCGCGATCATCTTGAAGCGCTCGTCGCTCAGCAGGGCATCGACGGCTTTTATGAGGGCGTAGATCAGCGCCACGCCTGCTGCGACGTGCGCAAGGTGCGCCCGCTCGCCCGCGCTCTCGCTGGCGCGAAAGCATGGATCACCGGCCTGCGCGCATCGCAGTCCGCAGAGCGGCAAGCCGCAGAATTCGTGACGTTCGACATCGCGCGCGACCTATTGAAAGCGAGCCCGCTATTGGACTGGAGCCGCGAGGACGTTGTCGCTTTCACTCAAGGTAACGACGTGCCGCTGAACGCGCTGCATGCCCAAGGCTTCCCATCAATCGGATGCGCGCCCTGCACGCGCGCCATCGAGCCGTGGGAGGACGAACGCGCCGGACGTTGGTGGTGGGAAGCAAGCAACAAGGAGTGCGGGCTGCATGTGGGGCCAGACGGGCGTCTCGTGCGCGCCAGCGCTTCCTCCGGAGCAAGCGCATGAAACCCCTTTCACATTTGCAGAAACTTGAGGCCGAGAGCATCCACATCATGCGAGAGACGGTCGCCACGAGTGAACGTCCGGTGATGCTTTATTCCATCGGGAAGGACTCCTCCGTCCTCCTGCATCTGGCGCTAAAGGCGTTCTATCCCAGCAAGCTGCCCTTCCCTCTGCTGCATGTCGACACGACATGGAAATTTCGCGAGATGATCGAGTTTCGCGATGAGACTGCGCGCCGCCTTGGCGTAGACCTGATCGTTCACAAGAACGAGGAAGGCATCAAGGCCGGCGTAGGCCCCTTCACATCGGGATCGCGTCTGCACACCGACGTGATGAAAACGGAAGGCCTTAAACAGGCTCTCGACAAGCACAAGTTCGATGCGGCCTTTGGCGGCGCGCGCCGCGATGAAGAGAAATCCCGCGCGAAAGAACGCGTCTTCTCCATCCGCACCGCGCAGCATCGCTGGGACCCGAAAAGCCAGCGACCGGAACCCTGGCGGCTCTACAACACGCGCAAGCGGCCGGGCGAAAGCTTCCGTGTTTTCCCGTTGTCAAACTGGACTGAGGCGGATGTGTGGGACTACATCGCGCTTGAAGATATCCCCGTCGTCCCGCTGTATTTCGCGGCGCGCCGCCCCGTCGTCGAGCGTGATGGCGCGCTGATCATGCGTGACGACGAGCGCATGGATCTACTTCCCGGCGAACGAGTCGAGAACCGCATGGTGAGGTTCCGCACTCTCGGCTGCTATCCGCTCACCGGCGCCGTGGAGAGCGAAGCCGCGACGCTCGACGACATCATTGCGGAGATGCGTTCGTCCCGCGTTTCCGAACGGCAGGGGCGCGTTATCGACCACGACAGCTCGGCTTCAATGGAGCTGAAGAAGCAGGAAGGCTACTTCTGATGAACACCGCCGTGGCCCCTCTGGATCTTGCCCGCGCCGACGTTGTCGCTTCGCCCGATTCCGTCAATCATTCCCTTTTGCGATTTCTCACCTGCGGTTCGGTGGATGATGGCAAGTCGACACTGATCGGACGCCTGCTCTACGAATGCGGCGCCGTGTTCGACGATCAGCTCGGCGCGCTCGACAACGACTCGAAGAAGTTCGGCACGCAAGGCGCAGAACTCGATTTCGCACTTCTCGTCGACGGCCTCTCGGCAGAGCGGGAACAGGGCATCACCATCGATGTCGCCTACCGTTATTTCGCAACGCCAAGACGATCCTTCATCGTCGCGGACACGCCCGGTCATGAGCAATACACGCGCAACATGGCGACCGGCGCATCAACCGCCGATCTCGCGATCCTTCTCGTCGATGCGCGCAAGGGCTTGCTTGTGCAGACGCGTCGCCATGCGTTTATCGCGTCGATGCTGCGCGTCCGGCATATCGTGCTCGCCGTCAACAAGATGGACATCGTCGGCTTCGACAAGAGCGTCTTCGACCGCATCGTGCGCGATTTCGAAAATGTCTCCCGCACGCTTGGCTTCACCTCCATTGCAGCCATCCCGGTTTCCGCGAAGGATGGCGACAACGTTGCGCGCCGCTCGTCGCGCGCTCCTTGGTATCGCGGCCCCGCTTTGCTCGAACACCTTGAGACAATCGATGTCGACGCAGGGCAGGCCAATGACGCCGCTTTCGCCATGCCCGTGCAATGGGTGAACAGGCCGGACCTCGATTTCCGTGGATTCGCGGGCACAATCGCCTCGGGCCTCATTCATCCCGGCGACGAAGTGCGTGTGTTGCCGCGCGGGCAACGCTCACACGTTGCGCGCATCGTTACCTACGACGGTGACCTCGCACACGCACGTGCAGGCCAGGCGCCCGTCCTCACGCTCGCGGACGAAATCGACGTGTCGCGCGGCGACCTGCTCGTGGGTGCATCGTCACGCATTGCGAGCGGATCAACCATCACCGCGCAGGTGTTCTGGACAGTCGAGACGCCTCTGCGCGCCGGGCAGCGTTACCTGTTCAAGCTCGCAACGTTTGAAACGCAGGCCGAGATTGCTGCTCTTCATCACGCCATCGACGTGAACACCTACAAACCTGCCGCAGCAGAAACTCTGCCGATGAACGGCTTTGGAGTTGTGACCATCCGGCTCGATAAGCCGGCCGTGTTCGCGGACTATGCCGACAGCAAGGAGCTTGGCGGCTTCATTCTGATCGACCGTTTCAACAACGACACGGTCGCGATTGGGCTGATCGGCAGCAATGCGGCTCCTCAGGAAACGGCAGAGACTGCGGCGAAAAAAGTCCGTTGGCCGCTCTGGCTCGAACGAAAGATCGGCGTCGCCGGGACGGAGCAAAGAGCGGTTTTTATGCGCCGCGCGTCCACCGATGCGGCAAGTGCGATCCCGCTGACGGCCGCCGTCTACGTGGCCAGTGGAAGCATTGTCACTGGTGTTGCTGTCGCGGCGCTGGATCTCGCCCTTCGACCCATCATCCGGCTCTACGCGTCGCGCGCTATGCAACGTTGGCGCAAGCGACAGGACGACCTCAACGCCGACGGTGGTGGGATATAAATGAATTTGAGCCCCACAGTGTAGCGTCTGCGCTCGGCGGACTGGTGCCTTAACTCAGCAACGCGTCCGATTGGCCAGACTTGGGCATAAAGCGGGGCGCCAACGGGAAATGTCCGCTTTCCGGCAAGCGTAGAATCCCTTAAGTGACGAGAATGGGGCGCTAAGCGGAAGTCGTTGAAAGGGCAGCCGAGGGCAGGTACGGGTCAAAAGCCGTCTTTGCACCGAAAGCTGTCTTTTCTCATGTTGGAGGGGAAACAAATCCCAGTTGCTCCGCCCACGGCCGTTCGGCAATCGCGCACAGGTCATTCAGCGACAGCGCGAGCGGCACGCGTCTGATCACGAGCTGCTCGAGCACTTCCGGCGACAAATAAGCGAGCCGTATCGTCCGGCTGACGAATTGATCGGAGACACGCTCGGCCGCTGCAATATCTTCGTTGGTGGAATACTCCCCAGCTTCAAGTTTCCGCCGCCAGCTCCACGCGCGTGCGATGGCGCGTAGAACATGTGGATCCTGCATCCTGCCACTCGCCATGCCCGCATTCTCGGGGGGCAGGATCTTCGGCCGCCCATTGCGCTTACGGATCGTCAAGGGAATGACGACGCGCATGGTGTTCGCCGAGCGCGTCATACGCGGGCCTCCTCCCGGCGGGGCGCCATCATGTCGCGAATGACTGATCCCAATCCATCGTTGCGCAGATCGACGGCGATGCCGCTGGCGTCGACCGTGACGCGCTCAAACAGAATGTGGACGATGCGCGCTTGCTCGGCCTGAAACAGCGACGCCCAAAGCTGATCGAACTCCCCGAGCGCGGAGATGATAGCCTGCTCGTCAAAACATTCTCGGTCCTGCCGAACCGCCGCGATCGCCCGGGCAGCCACCTCCGGCGCGCGGATCATGCGGCGGATTTCGCTCACGACTGCCTCCTCGACCATTCCTGCCGGTAAACGCAGCGGACCTGCGCCCTCGCCAGTTGATCGATTCCGGATCAGGTCCATAGAGGTGTAGTAGCGATAAAGCCGTGAGCCCTTCTT
>JAUXWZ010000022.1 GCA_030684835.1 Beijerinckiaceae bacterium | reverse complement strand
AGCCTACTTCTTATAAAGATCGCCATACGTCTTGCGGAGTTCGGCCTTCTGCACCTTGCCCATTGCGTTGCGGGGCAATTCGTTCACGAAGATGACACGCTTTGGCAATTTGAACTTCGCAAGACGTTCTTCCAACGCGCTGATGATCTGCTTCTCATCCAGCGCCGCATCTTTCTTTAAGACCACGACCGCCGTGACGCCTTCGCCAAAGTCAGCATGGGGCACGCCAACCACCGCGCTCTCCAGCACGCCGCGCAGTTCGTCGATCTCGGTCTCCACCTCAATGGGGTAGACGTTGAATCCGCCGGTGATGACGAGATCCTTGTCGCGCCCGACTATCGACACATAGCCGCGATCGTCGATCTTGCCGAGGTCGCCGGTGATGAAGAACCCGTCCTTGCGAAACTCGGACGCGGTCTTCTCCGGCATTTGCCAATAGCCCTTGAAGACGTTGGGCCCCTTGACTTCGATCATGCCGATCTCGCCGCGCGGCAATTCCTGCCCCGTCTCGGGATTGGTGATGCGTACGGACACGCCCGGCAGAGGGAATCCCACGGCGCCGGGCACGCGATCCCCATCATAGGGGTTCGACGTGTTCATGTTTGTTTCAGTCATGCCGTAGCGTTCGAGAATTGCGTGGCCTGTGCGTGCAGTCCATTCGCGATGCGTCTCCGCCAGCAGCGGCGCAGAGCCTGAGATAAAGAGGCGCATGGTCTTCGTCGCATCTTTCGTCAGGCCCGGATGCGCCAGAAGGCGTGTGTAAAAGGTCGGCACACCCATCATTGTCGTCGCGCCGCGTCCCATCAATTGCAGCATGAGATCTGGGTCGAGCTTGGGCAGGAAAAACATCGAGCCGCCTGAGAGCAGCAACGTGTTCAGGGCCACGAACAGGCCGTGCGTGTGATAGATTGGCAGCGCGTGGATGAGCACGTCCCTGTCCGTGAAGCGCCAGTACTCGACCAGCGTCAGCGCGTTCGATGCAAGGTTGCCGTGCGAGAGCATCGCGCCCTTCGAGCGGCCCGTCGTGCCGGACGTATAGAGGATGGCGGCGAGATCGTCGGCGCCGCGCTCTACATCCACGTACTCTGCGCTGAGGCCGCGCGCGCCTTCCATCAGCGAGCCGTCCTCGCGCACGCCTAGCGACTCCACATGCGCCACGCCGACCTTTGCGGCGACAGGCGTCAGCTTCTCGCGGCTGGTGGGATCGCAGATGAATACGCGCGGCGTGGCGTCGCCTAGAAAGTATTCGATCTCGGCGGGTGTGTAGGCGGTGTTGAGCGGCAGGAATATTGCGCCGGCGCGCAGGCACGCGAGATAGAGCATCACCGCGTCGGCCGACTTCTCGACCTGCACGGCGACGCGGTCGCCGGGTTCGATGCCGCGCGCGCGCAAAAAATTGGCGATGCGCGCGGAGCCTGTATGAAGATCTGCATAGCTGATCTTGCGGCCTTCCGGCGTCTCAATGAAAATTTTCTGGGGCGAGGGTGCGCGGCGCGCGATGAGGTCATAAAGGTAGGCGGGCATGTTCCCCCGGTCTTTCTTGTTGTGACGCGCCGTGGCGGTCAGGTCTTGGCGCCGCTGGCCGGCGCAAGGCGCGGTCGCGCGCCCGACTTCAATAATCTGCGAACGGGGCCCGAGGCAACGACTTCGCCGGAGTTGGCGAAGGCCTCGTGGTTCCGTTCGATCTGGTCGAGGTCATAAAGGTAATTGACCATCAGCCCCGCGCTTTCGGTCAAGCCCTTTGGAGAGGTGTCGCCGAGCCAATCGATGCGCTCAAGCCGCGCGCCGTTGCCCAGATGAAAACGGGCGACGGGATCAATCGGCCGATTGTCGGGCGTCCGCGCCTCCAGAAAATAATACGCCGCCAGCGGCTCCAGCAACGCCTTGGCGCGCGCCACGAAGTCCTCGTCCTGCGGCCAGTGCGGATCTTCCAGCCCTTCGAGGGCGGCGCGGTCGCTGTCCGGCAGTAAATGCGCATTGCCCTGCAGCCATTTCATGAAGCCGGGCACGGGCGAGAGGGTCACAAACGTCGAGACGCCCGGTAATTCGCGTCGCAATTCCTCCACCACTTGCTTGATGAGGAAATTGCCGAACGAGACGCCGGCAAGCCCCTGCTGGCAGTTCGAGATGGAATAGAACGCGGCGGTGTTCGCCTTGGCGAGCGCGGTGGGCGTGCGCTCCTCGGCCAGCAATGGCTGCACGGCGGCTGGCATCTCCTCGGAGAGCGCCACTTCCACAAAGATGAGCGGTTCATCCACCAGCGCGGGATGAAAGAAGGCGTAGCATCGCCGGTCCGGCGGATCGATCCGGCGGCGCAGATCGTCCCAGTCGTGAATTTGGTGCACGGCCTCGTAGCGGATGATCTTCTCAAGCACGACAGCGGGCGATGACCAGTCGATGCGCCGCAGCACGAGGAATCCGCGGTTGAACCACGAATTCAGCAGATGCACGAAATCGCGATCCACGACCTTGAGGGCCGGGTTGGAGCGCAGCAGTTTCAGCAGGTCCTGGCGCATGTCCACCAGCGCAGCGGTGCCGCCGGGCGCTCTGTTGAGGCGGCGGAACACTTCCTGCCGCCGCGGCTCGGACGCATAGTGAATCGCGGCGCTGCGCTCGTCGCTAGGCTCTTTCGCCCATGCCTCGACCGCTTCGCTAAGGATCGCGGGGTCGGGTCCAAACTGATCGGCCAACGCGCTGAAGAAAGAAAGTTTTCCAGCTTGGTCGAGCGCGGCGTAGTCTTGCAGAACCTCTCGCGCAAGCGCGGTGCCGGAGGCTTCTCCTCGGCCTGAAAGCAGGGCCTCGCACAATTGCGCCGCGCCGCCGGTGCGCCGTGAAGCCTCGTCGCCAGCCGCCAGGCCAAGAAGATTGCGGCCCCGGTCAGCAATTGAAGTGAGAAGCTCGGAAAAGAATGCGCCGTTCATCTGGCCTTCCCGCTGAAGACCAAGCGCCTTCGCCGACCAATGTAGGGTCGCGCCGGCGCCTTCGCCAGATATTGCTGCGGGCTGAAGCCCTGATAAGATTCCCGAATGAATCATGAACCCGACGATATCACCGCCCTCAAGGCGCGCCTCGACTCCCCCTCCTACCGTCTCGCTGCGCTCGATAGAGACTTTCTACTTTCCGATCCCATGCGCGGCGTCCGCTTTTTGCTTGAATACGCCAAGGCTGAGGAAACGCTGCGCGCCTGGTCGGTGCGCTCGACCGTCGTCGTCTTCGGCAGCGCGCGCATTCGCGCCGACGGGCCGGGCCGTCAGGCGTTCTGGTATGATCAGGCCCGCATGTTCGGGCGGCTCTGCTCGCAGTATGGCGGCGCGCTCGATGGGCATGGCGCCGTGGAGCGCGATAACGTCATCGCGACAGGCGGGGGGCCGGGGGCCATGGAGGCCGCCAATCGCGGCGCGTGCGAAGC
Organism: Beijerinckiaceae bacterium; assembly: GCA_030684835.1. Classification (GTDB taxonomy): domain Bacteria; phylum Pseudomonadota; class Alphaproteobacteria; order Rhizobiales; family Beijerinckiaceae; genus Terripilifer. The sequence continues at coordinate 40,093 of JAUXWZ010000022.1, read as the reverse complement.
GGGCGCGCCAAGCATCGGCTTCAACATCGTCCTGCCGCACGAGCAAATGCCCAACACCTATTCAACGCCTGCGCTGACGTTCCGCTTCCACTATTTCGCGATGCGCAAGATGCACCTGGCCATGCGGGCCAAGGCGCTCGTGGTGTTTCCCGGCGGCTTTGGCACGATGGACGAATTGTTCGAGCTACTGACCCTCGCACAAACCGGCAAGGCGCCGCGTGTCCCCGTCATCCTCTTCGACCGGACATACTGGACCGAGGTGATCAACTTCAACGCCTTTGTCGAGCACGGCATGATTGATCCGGGCGATATCGACCTCTTCTCGTTTGCTGATACGGCGGAGGAAGCATGGGACCATCTGGTGGAGCGCGGCCTGCTCACGCCCTATGAGCCCAAGATAACGTGAGATCTTCTGATCGCCTGAAACAAAAAAGCCCCGCAGTACGCTGCGGGGCTGTCTGAATCGTGTCTGGAAAAAGCGCTTATTCGGCGGGCTGATCGCCTTCGCCAGCAGCCTTGCGCTCGGCCTTTTCCTTGGCTTCGAGATCTTCGCCGGTGGCCTGATCCACAACGCGCATCGACAGGCGGACCTTGCCGCGATCGTCGAAGCCCAGCAGCTTCACTTTCACCTTGTCGCCTTCCTTCACCACGTCGGTGGTCTTGTTCACGCGCTCTTTTGAGAGCTGCGAAATGTGAACAAGGCCGTCCTTGGAGCCGAAGAAGTTAACGAAGGCGCCGAAGTCCATCGTCTTGACGACGGTGCCTTCGTAGATCAACCCGATTTCCGCTTCCTGCGTGATCGACTTGATCCAGTTGATTGCCGCCTTGATGGAATTGCCGTCGGAGGACGCGATCTTCACGGTGCCGTCATCATCGATATTGATCTTGGCGCCGGTCTTCTCCACGATCTCGCGGATCACCTTGCCGCCCGTGCCGATCACTTCACGGATCTTGTCGGTCGGAATCTTGATCTGCTCGATACGCGGCGCAAACTCGCCGAGTTCTTCGCGCGCACTATTCAGCGCCTTGGACATCTCGGTGAGGATGTGCAGACGACCGTCCTTGGCCTGGCCAAGCGCGACGCCCATGATCTCTTCCGTAATGCCGGCGATCTTGATGTCCATCTGCAGGGACGTGACGCCGTTCTCGGTGCCCGCCACCTTGAAGTCCATGTCGCCGAGATGATCCTCATCGCCCAGAATGTCGGAGAGCACTGCAAAGCGCTCGCCTTCCAGGATCAGGCCCATCGCGATGCCGGCCGTCGGCCGCTTCAGCGGCACGCCAGCGTCCATCAGCGCCAGAGAGGCGCCGCACACCGTCGCCATAGAAGACGACCCGTTGGATTCGGTGATCTCCGACACGATGCGGATCGTGTAGGGGAACTCCGCCGCCGTCGGCAGCATCGGACGAACCGCGCGCCAGGCGAGCTTGCCGTGGCCGATTTCGCGACGGCCGGGCGAACCCATGCGGCCGGTCTCGCCAACGCTGTAGGGAGGGAAATTGTAATGCAGCATGAAGCGCTCGCGATACGAGCCTTCAAGCGAATCAACGAACTGCTCGTCTTCGCCGGTGCCCAGCGTCGCAACGACCAGCGCCTGCGTTTCGCCGCGGGTGAAGAGCGCGGAGCCGTGCGTGCGGGGCAGAACGCCGACCTGCGAGAGGATCGGGCGCACGGTGCGCACGTCGCGGCCGTCGATGCGGATGCCGGTGTCGAGGACGTTCCAGCGCACGACTTTGGCCTGCAGGTCGTGGAAAACTTCGCCGACCTTCTGCTTGTCAAACTTCGGCGCGTCGGAGCTGCACAGTGCGCCCATCACCTTCGCCTTCACGGCGTCGACGGCGGCGTAGCGCACCTGCTTGACGGTGTTCTTGTAAGCTTCGCGCAGCTCGGCTTCGGCAACCTCGGAAACGGCCTTCTCGATCTCCGACTTGTCGGGGATGACGAGATCGCGCGGCTCCTTGGCGGCCTTCTCGGCCAGGCGGATGATAGCGTCGATCACCGGTTGGAAGCCGCGATGACCAGTCATGACCGCTTCGAGCATTGTTTCTTCCGAAAGCTCCTGCGCTTCGGATTCCACCATCAGCACGGCGTCCTGCGTACCGGCGACAATGAGGTCGAGTTGCGACTCCTTCATCTCGTCAATGGTGGGGTTGAGCTTCAGCTCGCCCTTGATGAAGCCTACCCGCGCAGCGCCGACCGGGCCCATGAACGGGATGCCCGAGATCGTGAGCGCCGCAGAGGCGGCGACGAGCGCGAGGATGTCTGGATCAGTCTCGAGGTCATGGCTGAGAACCGTCACGATGACCTGTGTGTCGTGGCGATAGCCGTCGGGGAAGAGCGGGCGGATGGGGCGGTCAATGAGGCGGGAGACAAGCGTCTCCTTCTCGCTCGGACGCCCTTCGCGCTTGAAATAGCCGCCGGGAATACGGCCGGCGGCGAACGTCTTTTCCTGGTAGTTTACGGTCAGCGGGAAGAAGTCGATGCCGACCTTCGGAGCCTTGGCGGACACGACTGTGGCCAGAACGCTGGTTTCGCCCCATGAGGCGTAGACGGCGCCGTCGGCTTGACGAGCGATGCGGCCGGTTTCGAGCACGAGCTTGCGCCCGGCCCATTCAAGCTGTTCACGATGGATCTCAAACATGCGGATTGTCTCTTGTGGCTTGCAGAAAGGCTGCGGCCATGAGCAAGACGGCGAGACGCTGAAGGGCTTCGCCCTGTCTGGTCAGCGTCCGGCGATCCTGCCGATGGCTGGACCTTCCAGACGAACGACGGCCCCATGCCGCCATTCTGTAACGCCGCGCCGTTCTGGCGGGGCGGGGTAGACGCCGGCGAAGGGCCGGCGCCCCGATTCTTAGCGGCGGATGCCGAGCCGCTCGATCAGCGTGCGATAACGCTGCTCGTCCTGGCGCTTCACGTAGTCGAGAAGCTGACGGCGCTGCGAGACCATCTTGAGAAGGCCGCGACGGGAATGGTTGTCCTTGACGTGGCTCTTGAAGTGGTCGGTGAGGTTGGTGATGCGTTCCGTGAGGATCGCGACCTGCACCTCGGGCGAACCCGTATCGCCGGTCTTCGTGGCGTATTCTTGCAGAAGCGCCTGCTTGCGCTCGGGAGTAATCGACATCGGGGCATCCTTTCAATCTGGGGGATGAAGCGCGCCATCATCAGATGGCCGCCGTCCGCTGATGGGCCGGGCCGGGATGTCGTCCAGCGCGGTCGCAACAGGCGGGGCGCCCGGGCGAATGCACGGACGTTGGCGGCGCTTATACACTACGGGGGCGGAAAATCCAGCGGTCCCGCGCCGGACGGCCAATGTCTCACGCAGGCGATGGCGCGGGGCGAGGCTGGCGTCGCCGGGCGGGCCGGTGCACCATCGGGCGGGCTTGTCACTCGAATGGACCAAGGAGCAAGGTGGACTGTGGACACGCGCGAACTGTCGCTGAGCATCGTGATCCCCGTTCTCAACGAAGCCGCTGGCGTCGAGGAGCGGCTGCGGGCCCTCGCGCCCCTGCGCCGGCTTGGGGTGGAAGTGGTCGTGGTGGACGGCGGCAGCGTGGATTCGACAGTCCCGCTCGCGCAAGGAAAATGCCACTGCCTTCTGGTCGCGCCGCGCGGGCGGGCCGACCAGATGAATGCGGGCGCGGCGGCCGCGCGCGGCGACGTGCTTCTGTTTCTGCATGCAGATACGCGTCTGCCCGACGGCGCGCTGGACGATATCCTGCAAGGGCTTTGCGCAAGCGAGCGCGTCTGGGGCCGGTTCGACGTGGTGATTGAAGGCCGATCCCGCTTGCTGCCGCTCATCGCCGCCATGATGAACCTGCGCTCGCGCCTCACCGGCGTGGCGACGGGCGATCAGGCGATGTTCGTGCGCAAGACGGCGTTTGATCAGGCCGGAGGATTTCCCGCCATCGCGCTGATGGAGGACATCGCGCTGTCGCGCGCGCTCAAGCGCCTGTCAAAGCCGGTCTGCCTGCGCGCAAAAGTCCGCACGGCGGGACGGCGCTGGGACGAGCGCGGCGCGCTCCGCACCATCTTTTTGATGTGGCGGCTTCGGCTGGCCTATTTTCTGGGGGCCGATCCTGCGCGCCTCGCGGCCCGTTACGGTTACCGGCCAGCGCCCCAAAAGTCGCAGGCGTCATGACGCGCGCGATCACCATTGCGATCTTCACCCGCGCGCCTGTGCCGGGCGCCGCCAAGACGCGTTTGATCCCGGCTCTGGGCGCGCAAGGCGCGGCGCATTTTCATTCTGTCCTGACCCGACACGCCGTCGCGCAGGCGCTGGCGTCAAATCTCGGCCCGGTCGAACTCTGGTGCGCGCCGGATGTGGCGCATCCGTTCTTCGCAGCCTGCGCGCGGGAATTCGGGGTGGCGCTTCGGGCGCAGCCGCAGGGCGATCTGGGCGTAAAAATGCTTGGCGCGTTCGAGGCCGCGCCGGGCCCACTATTGCTGATGGGGTCTGACTGCCCCGCCATCACGCCTGCCGACCTCACCGCCTGCGCGCACGTGCTTGAGAACGGCGCGAACGTGGTCTTTTTGCCTGCGGAAGATGGCGGCTATGGACTCGTCGGCGCCGCGCGGCCAATCCCGCCTATTTTCAAGGGTGTGGACTGGGGCGGCCCCGCCGTGATGTCGCAGACGCGCGACAAGCTGACGGCGCTGGGTCTGACCTGGCGCGAGCCGCGCGTCGTGTGGGATGTCGACCACCCGGAAGATTACGAACGCGTCATGCGCGAAGGCCTGCTCCACGAACCTGCGCGCGAGCGACTTCCCAACAGCGGCGCGCCGGACTAGACAGAAGGACGCGGCGCGGTTCTGCGCGCCGCGAAAAAATTGCTCCGATCACGGGAGCCAGACAGGCAGGAAAGGCGACGGACCGCACATGAGCGAACGCAAACCCTTCATCGTCGGAATTGGCGGCACGACCCGCGAGGGCTCGTCCTCGGAGCAGGCTCTCGCGATGGCGCTCGCATTCGCGACGGCGCAGGGCGCCGAAACGCGGCTCTATGGGGGCACGGACCTCCAGCTGCCCATGTACGATCCCGACCCTGGCATGATGACCGATGCGGCCAAGGGCTTCATTGAGGATCTGCGTCGCGCCGACGGCGTCATCATCGCCTCGCCCTGCTATCATGGCGGCGTCTCGGGCCTCGTGAAAAACGCCATCGACTACACGGAAGAAATGCGCGCCGACCCGCGGGTTTACTTCGACGGACGCGCGGTTGGCGCCATCGGCTGCGGGTATGGCTATCAGGGCCCCGGCATGGTGCTGTCGCAGCTTCGCCAGATCGGCCACGCGCTGCGCGGCTGGAATGTGCCGCTGGGCGTCGCCGTCAACTCGGCGGTCGTGAAGTTCAGCAACGGCGAATGTTCCGAGCCCGCCATCGCCAAGCAGATCGAGATCATGGCCGGGCAGGTGGTGAACCACGCCCGCCGCTTCATGGACTAAGGCTCAATGGCTCAGGCGGCGGCGTAACGGCGCGCGCCGTGCGCCAGCGACGCAATCGTCTCGTCGATGGACTGCACGTCGCCAAAGACCGTGTAGAAATTCATCAGCGCCGCCGCATGTTCGGCGTCGCTATAGGCGGCGAGCGCATCCGACACCATGACGGTGCGGAAGTTCAGCATCATGGCGTCGCGCGCCGTGCTTTCGCAGCAGATGTTGGTCGCGGTCCCCGCGATCAGCACGGTGTCGAAGCCGCGCACGTGAAGAAAAGCCCCCAGATCGGACGAGCCCTGGATGAACGCGCTGAAGCGCTTCTTCACCATCTGCACGTCCTCGGATTTCACGTCGAGCATCGGCCAGAGTTCGTGGCCCTCATGGTCTTCCGACAGCGCTTCATACCGCGCCTTCTGCTTTTCGGGCGTCATCAGTTCCCGATGCAGCACCGACCAGTTCTCCCGCGTGTCGGTGGCGCTGTTCTTGATCCATACAACGATCCCGCCCATGCGTCGCAACGCGGCGGCCAGCTGGTTGACGCCCGGCACAATCGTGCGCGCCGTGGGCGTTTCGCCGGGATAGCCCGGCTTCATGAAATAGTTTTGCATGTCGATGACCAGCAGCGCCGTTCGTGCGGCAGTCAGAACATCAAACGGGTGTGGGCGGCCTGCACGCGCCGTAACTCTCGAGACGATCTCTTGTGGCATGGCGAACGGATGCATCAGCTTCTCCTCCTCGGGAGAGCCAATACAATGTTCGTGCCGGACCAACGGCTTGCACAAAATAAGTTTTGCTAATGTCCTTCAGCTGCCCGCATCGGCGCTCAGTCGAAGTCGGGAATTGTCTTCACCGGCTGCGGCGGCAGGTTGAAAAGCCGCGCCGCGTTGCCGCCCAGGATGTTGCGCTTCGATTGCTCCTTCAAGAAAGGCAGGTCGTAGATCACGCCCGGCAGGTCGAAGTCCCAATGGGGATAATCCGACGACCAAACAAGCTGCGTTTCAGCCTTGATCATCTTGAAGGTGGCCTCAAGGATCGACGGGTCGTCCGGCACTTCCATCGGCTGCGAGGAGTAGAACATTTCCTGCATGTATTCGCTCGGCTTGCGCTTCAGCGAGGGGCAGTCTGACGTGCGCATCATGTAGGAATGATCCAGCCGCTGCATGAGGCTGTAGGCCCATGTCAGCCCGCTTTCGATCCACATCACCTTCAGCTTCGGGAAGCGTTCGGGCAGGCCATTCACGACCCAGTTCGTCATGTGGACCATGTTGAACCACATGAAGCCCAGCGCATGCACGCCGATGAAACGGTTGGTCAGCTGTAGCGCCTGATCGCCCCACGAATAGGCGGCGTGGAACGAGATCGGCAGGCCCATCTCCTCGATCAGCCGATAGGTCTTCATGTAGGCGTTGTCGTGCACCGGCTTGTACCGCGGCGCCGTCACCATGAAGCCGACCACGCCCTTGCGCCCGCCAAATTCCTTCACGGTCTGATAGGCGGCTTCCGGATCGTTGAACGGAAGATAGAGCATCGAAATGATGCGTTTTTCTTCTTGCAGGATGCGCTCGCACAGCCAGCGATTATAGGCCTGCGCCAGCGCGGATTCTATTTCGGGCTGCGGATGCGTGCCCAGGAACAGCATGGGCGTGGGAAACAGGCAGGCGTAATCGACGCCCATCGCATCCATCCAGCGCAGCGTTGTCGTGATGTCGCGATGCTTGTCGGCGGGCGTCTTCTCATTCTTGCGCAGCCAGTGGCGCGTGATGCGTCCGCTGATGTCCTGATAGCCCACTTGCCCGCCCAGAAAGTTCGCGCGTCCGCCGCGGCTGAAAGACTCGAGCGCGTTGCGGCGCAGCACTGGGCTGTCAATATAACCAAACACGTCGCGGTAGTGCTCGCTCTCATAATGGTGAGCGTCGACGTCGACGATGAGGAAATCCTGATAATTGCGTGCGCGCGCCTGTTTAGCCGCGTTCTTCAGATGCTCGCCTGAATCGTAGGAGTCGAACCGCAGGCTGCGGACTTCGTTGTTGGTCGCGTCCATGCTCCGCCCCTTACGCTACGAGATAAAGATCGCCGCCGCGCACGACGGTTTCAAACTTCTTGATCTTCAGCTTTGGATTGCCCGCGCACACGCCGGTTTCAATGTCGAACTCGTAGCCGTGCCAGGGGCAGACAAAATGCATGACGTCCGAGAAAGTCTGGCCCTGATAGGTCCGGTCTTCCGCGATAATGTCTACGACCTTGTTGACGAGGATGCCCTCGCACGCCGGCCCGCCGGAATGGACGCAATTGTTGGCGTAGGCGTGAAACGCGCCCTTGTGATTGAAGACGCCGATTTCGCCTTTAGGCGTGCGCACGATGCGGCGGTCGCCGTCGGTGATGTCGCCAGCTTTTGCAACAAAGATTTCGGTCATTCGGGTCCTCCCTGTGCAGCTCTTTTGGCCGCTTGTGGATCGCGCAGTTTTCAGAAAGAGCCCCGGAGCGCGGCTCCAGGGCTCGAATAGTTTAGAGAACGAAACTCACCGAGCCAAGCTGGCCCAGTTCGTGAGCGGCGAGCAAGACGCGGCGCTCCTTGATCTTGAACGAATTGCCGCGCTTGCGCAGCTGGTATTCATACTTTCCAACATACACGAACTCGCGTTGGTAGCGGCGATAACGATAGCAGGAAAAATTCGCCGCAACTTTTACGATGTCGCCCTCAACGCCGGTGATGCGCACGTTGGTGATGAGGCGGCACAGGCGCGAACGCGGAAATTCCGCGTGGCAATTGGGATCGAGCACGCGAATGATGCGCTGGCGAATACGTTCGCGGTCATCGGAGATGATGTAGAGCGAGCTCTTGAAGTCCCCGTCCAGATCGTCGTTCGCCGGAATGTAATACGTCGCGTCGTCGGCGAGCAGTTCTTCCCATTCCTTCAGGCGCCAGTCATCGAGCAGCATCGCTTCGTGATAGAGGAAGTCCTCCACCTCGGCGCGGGTTACGGACACGTTGGCCATGGTCGCCGCGCTCATGCTTGCTCTCCGGATGACCCGCCGGCCATCATCTTGTCCCAGTGCCGCCAGAAGGTGCGCAGGTGATGTTCGTCGCTGTTGAGCTGCGCGGCTTCGCGGCCCATGCCGCGCGACATTTCGGACCAGCGATCATCGGTGTAGTTCGCCAGACCCTGCTGCACGAGTTCAAGCGCCTCCACATCGTCAGGCGTGGCGAAACCGCCGGGGCCGTAGAACGTGAGAAAGGCGTCAAGACGCCGCGCCCGCATGCTTTCGGATTCTTCCACCGGTCCCAGCGCCCATGCCGTGACATGCATCTTGTTCGCGCCATCGGGGAAGAAGGTGCGGATCGTCACGGACGAGCCGTCGTTGATGACGAGGTTCGGGAAGATCACGAGATTGCGGTTGGTGTCGCAGATGCGCTTGGCGCGATCTGCGCCGACGCGCTCCACTAGTTCCTGACGGATGGCGTCCATTTCAGGCTTGGCGTCTTCGCCGTAGATTGGAATCCAAGCCGCGACGGGGCGACCGCGGAAATTGATGTTGTCGGTGGTGAAATGGCCGTTGCCAAGGTCAATCGCCAGACCATGGGTTGGCAGCACAAGCGAGGGGTCTTTCGGCGCCTCAACCTTCACGCCGGAATTTGCCATGAAGTTCAGCCACGTCGAATGCGTCGAGGGCAGGTGGTAATCGTCCACGCTGTTCTCGACCATCAGCTTCCAGTTGGCGTTGACGTCGTATTCCTGCGTGCCAGCGATCACTTCCATCGTGTTGGACGGCGACTGATCGACCACGAGGTCGATATAATCGGTCGCCTCGCCCAGATATTCGACGAGCGGCTGCGCATCAGCATCGAGGTTCATAAACCAGAAGTCGCGATACTGCTCAAAGCGCGCAGGCGCCTTCAGGCCGAACGTGCTCTGGTCGAACGCGGCGGTGTAGGCCTCGTCGCCCGGCACGCGGGCCATCGAGCCGTCGTTGTTGTAGATCCAGCCGTGATAGACGCAGTTGAAGCGGCGCGTGTTGCCCTTGCGCTCGGTGCACACCAGCGCGCCGCGATGGCGGCAGGTGTTGAAGTGGCAGCGCACCTGCCCCTTGCCGTCGCGCGCGAAAATGACGGGACGGCCCGCCACCTTGCGGGTGTGGAAGTCGCCGTTGCGCTTCAGCTCCGAGCCGTGGCCGACATAAATCCAGCACTTGGCGAAAATGTTCTTCATCTCGCCGCGCAGAACGTCCTCGGACACCAGCGCCTCGCGATCGAGCAGGAAAATGCCCTTTTCGCGATCGTCGACCACAAAGGATCTCGCTCCCGTCATGACTAGCCTCATTGGGTGTGCATTTGGTTTGCTTTTAGGCCCTTGGTCGCGGGCGTCAACCTGAACGGCGCGGCTCGGGGGCGCAAACGAAAAAGGCGCGCCCATTAGACGCGCCCGCTTATCTCCTCAACCGCTCACTTCAGCCGAGGTTCAATTCCTTGAAAAAGTCGTTGCCCTTGTCGTCCACGACGATGAAGGCGGGGAAGTTCTCGACCTCGATGCGCCAGATCGCCTCCATGCCCAGTTCTGGATAGGCGACGACGTCGACCTTCCTGATGCAATCTTGCGCGAGGCGCGCGGCGGGCCCGCCGATGGAGCCCAGATAGAAGCCGCCATGCTTCTTGCAGGCCTCGCGCACGGCTGACGAGCGGTTGCCCTTCGCCAGCATAACCATGGAGCCGCCCGCGGCCTGGAACTGCTCGACGAACGAATCCATACGGCCTGCCGTGGTTGGCCCGAAGGAGCCAGACGCCATGCCATCCGGCGTCTTGGCGGGGCCGGCGTAATACACCGGGTGATTCCTGAAATAATCCGGCAGGGGCTCGCCGCGGTCCAGCAATTCCCTCAGCTTGGCGTGCGCGAGATCGCGCGCCACGATCAGCGAACCGGTGAGCGAAAGCCGCGTCTTGATCGGACATTGCGACAGCTTGGCCAGAATGTTCGTCATGGGTTGGTTGAGGTCCACCTGAACCACGTCGCCGCCCAGCGTCGCCTCGTCGATCTTGGGCAGATATGTCGCCGGGTCGCGCTCTAGTTCCTCCAGAAACACGCCGTCCTTGGTGATCTTGCCCACGGCCTGCCGGTCGGCCGAGCACGAGACGCCCATGCCGATGGGCAGCGAGGCGCCGTGGCGCGGCAGGCGGATCACGCGCACGTCGTGGCAGAAATACTTGCCGCCAAATTGCGCGCCCACCCCGAGCTTCTGGGTGATCGTGTGGATTTCCTCTTCCATCGCCAGATCGCGAAAGGCGTGGCCATCCTCACCGCCAGTGGTGGGCAGTCCGTCGAGGTAGCGCGCAGAAGCGAGCTTCACCGTCTTCAGGGTCTGCTCGGCCGACAATCCGCCGATGACGATGGCCAGGTGATAGGGCGGGCAGGCGGACGTGCCAAGAGTCAGGATCTTTTCCTTGAGGAAGGCGATCATCCGCTCATGCGTCAGGGCGGAAGGCGTTTGCTGGAACAGGAAGGTTTTGTTGGCTGAGCCGCCGCCCTTGGCCATGAACAGGAATTTGTACTCGTTCTCGCCTTCCGCATAGATCTCTATTTGCGCAGGCAGATTGTTGCTCGTGTTCTTTTCTTCGAACATCGACAGGGGGGCGAGTTGCGAATAGCGGAGGTTTCGCTTGGCGTAGGAATCCATCACGCCTTCGGCCAGTGCGCTCTCGTCCTCGCCATCGGTCCACACCAGCCGGCCCTTCTTGCCCATGACGATGGCGGTGCCGGTGTCCTGGCACATCGGCAGCACGCCGCCCGCGGCGATGTTGGCGTTCTTGAGCAGGTCGAAAGCCACGAAGCGGTCGTTGCCCGTCGCCTCGGGGTCGTCGAGGATCTTGCGCAATTGCGCGAGGTGACTCGGGCGCAGAAGATGGTTGATATCGCCCATCGCCTCTTCGGCCAGCCGCCGGATCGCCTCGCGACTGACGCTCAGCACTTCCCGGTCGCCGATTTTCTCGATCTTCACGCCGTCCGACGTGATTTTGCGGTAAGGCGTGGTGTCCTTGGCGAGCGGGAACAAGGAAGCGTGCTTGTAGGTCATGATGTCAGCCTGTTCGTCCTGTGCGCGCCGCGTTCTAGGCCGTCGGCCAGCAATTGAGAAGAACAACTTTGGAAATCATGGCCCCGATTGACCTGCGCGGGCGGCGCCACTCAATATCGCAACGATTCTTCGTCAAGCTTTGCCGATCTGTTCCCGAGGCGTTTCTGAGCCATTTGCAAGAGGCAACCTGTTGATTTTCCAGTATCCTGCGCTCTTTTGCGACATCGGCGGCACCAATGCGCGCTTCGCGATGTCCCATGCGCCCGACCAACGGCCCGTCCCCGTATCGGTCAGTAAGACGGCTGCAAATGATAAATTTTTAGATGTCGCGCGCGCCGTGATCCGCTCTGCGCCAGAGGCGCCTCGCTGCATGCTGGTCTGCGCGGCGGGGCCAATGGCTGGCCGCACGATCAAGCTGACGAACGCCGACTGGCTGATCGATGGCCCGGAGACGGCGCGCGAACTCGGCCTGACGCAGGGCCTTCTCTTCAACGATTTCGAGGCGATGGCGTACGCGCTCCCCGCCCTCACTTCGGAAGACGTGCGTTACATCGGCCCTCTCCCGTGGGCGCGCGACGGACTGCAGGTGGTGCTTGGCCCCGGCACGGGTCTTGGCGTTGCGGCGCTGGCGCAGATTGACGGCCGCTACGCCGCCCTGCCCACAGAAGCCGGACACATCGACGCCGGGCCGGTGGGGCCCGAAGAGGAAGCGCTCTGGCCGCATATCGCCCGCGTCCATGGCCGCATCACGGCTGAATGCCTTCTGTCTGGGCCGGGACTGGCGCGGCTTCATGCGGCGCGCCGCGCCATTCTAGGCCTTCCTGCTCAGGATCTGACGCCGGCGCAAATCACGCAGGCGGGCTTGGCCGCCCCCGGCGATGAGCGAGACGCGCTGGTTCTCTTTTTGCGGATTGCAGCGCGCATCGCGGGCGACATGGCGATCACCTTTCTCGCGCGCGGCGGGGTGACGCTTGCTGGCGGCGTGCTGCCGCGACTTGAGCCGCTTCTCGACGATGCGGATTTTCGCGCCGCGTTTGAAAGCAAGGCGCCGATGGACGTGCTTGCGCGCACTATTCCCACCCGACTCGTGACGTCCGGTTTTGCTGTTTTGGCCGGTATGGCGGCTATCGCCGCCGCGCCCGAGCGCTTCGCGATTGATTACGCCAACAGGTTATGGGTCTGAGTTTAAGCCGCGTGATGCGCGGGGTTTTGCGTCAACAGAAGAAACAGCCCAGACGCATCCTTGGTCGCACGCAATCGCGCTGTTAACGAGGGATCTCGCAACGAGCGGGCCACGCGCGACAAGGCCTTCAAATGATCCGCGCCCGCAGATTCGGGCGCCAGTAAAAGAAAAATAAGATCGACGGGCTCGCCATCGAGCGCTTCATAATCGATGGGTCGCTCGAGACGCGCGAACACGCCGAGCATGCGTTCAACGCGCGGCAGCTTACCATGCGGAATGGCGATGCCGCCGCCCACGCCTGTTGAACCCAGTCGTTCGCGCTGCAACAATGCATCGAAGATTTCGCGAGCGGGAATACCCGCGACGGCGCTGGCGCGTTCGCTGAGTTCTTGCAACGCCTGCTTCTTCGTTGGCGCCTTCAACGAAGCGATGATCGAGTCACTGTCAATCAGATCATGAAGCGACATGAGTCACCGGGTAGAATGAAACACGCGACGCTAACGTCAATTCGCACTGGCGTTGCTGGTTCCCGCTGGATCAATCCAGCCGATGTTCCCATCCGATCGGCGGTACACGATGTTCACGCGATCGCTTGCGGCGTTTCGAAAAATAAGAACCGGCGCGCCCGTCATATCAAGGTCGAGCACAGCATTGGAAACCGAAAGTTGACGCAGCGATGAGGTTTTCTCGGCGACCACAACAGGGTTGAAAGCGCCGTCCTCTTCGTGCTCGTCTTCCGGCGCCTCAAGAACATAGCTGGCGAACACATCGCGTGCGGCAGGCGCAGGCGCTGGCGCTGCGTCCGATGCGTGATGGTCCTTGAGTCGGCGCTTGTAACGACGCAATCGCTTTTCAAGTCGTTCCGCAGCCTGATCGAAGCTTGCGTATGGCTCGATGGCGCGACCTTCAGCGTGCAACGTAATTCCCGATGCAAGGTGAAGCGTGCAGTCTGAGCGATATCCAGAGCCTTCGTGATCGACAATCACATGACCCGATACGCTTCCGTCAAAGTATTTTTGAACGGCGGCCTGGATCCTGTCGGTTACATGTCCTCGCATGGCGTCGCCGATGCTGAAGTTCTTGCCCGAGACTCGCAGATCCATTTTTTTTCCCTCTCCGAAGAGCGTTGTTGAGGAACGCACAACCCGAAGATGATTAAGGGTTAGAAGGCGCGCGCTCCGGTGTCAACCAGCGTCGGTGCGTCATGCGACGGATCGTATGGTGCGGGGTGCGGTCCCGACTCGCAAGGCGCCGAATCAACCTTGGCTACGCATGGCCGCGGATTTTTCGCGACGGCGCTCTACGGACGAGGGTATCCGCAGGCTCTCGCGATATTTTGCAACCGTGCGCCGCGCAATATTCACGTTCGCCTGTTTCAGTTTAAGGACAATCGCGTCGTCTGAAAGCACGTTGTCAGGCGCTTCGTGATCGATCATTTGCTTGATCTTGAATCGCACCGCTTCCGCCGAGTGCGCGTCGCCGCCCGCTTGCGCGGGGATGGAGGCTGTGAAGAAATATTTGAATTCAAAAAGTCCGCGCGGGCAGGAGATATGTTTGTTGGATGTCACGCGCGAAACAGTCGACTCATGCATGCCGATAGCATCTGCGACAACCTTGAGATTCAACGGACGCAGATGCTCAACTCCGTGCGAGAAGAACGCATCCTGCTGGCGCACGATTTCCGTTGCAACTTTGAGAATTGTTCGCGCGCGTTGTTCCAGACTTCGTGTCAGCCAGTTCGCATTTTGCAGACATTCGGCGATGTATGTCTTCTCGCCCGGCGTTAGCCCCGCACGCGTCACCTTCGCTGCGTATGTCTGGTTGACGAGGACGCGCGGCAAGCCTTCGGGATTGAGTTCAACGTGCCATGATCCGTCCGTATTGGCGCGCACGGTCACATCTGGCGCGACCGGTTGCACAGGCGTGCCGCCGAACGCGCGACCCGGCTTGGGGTCGAGCGCGCGAATCTCTTTCAGCATGTCGGTGAGGTCTTCTTCGTCCACGCCGCAAAGCTTGCGCAATTGCACGAAATCGCGTCGCGCCAGAAGCGGAAGATTTGCGATCAATGCCTGCATTGCGGGATCGAACCGGTCGCGTTCGCGCAACTGGATGGCGAGACATTCGGCGAGGTCGCGCGCGCCAACTCCGGTTGGCTCGAATGTATGAATGATGGCGAGAATGCGCTCGACGCGCTCAAGCGGGGCGCCGAGACGTTCGGCGACCTCGCCGAGCGGTTCGCGCAGATAGCCCGCCTCGTCCACGCCATCGATCAGCGCGTGGCCAATCAGCCGGTCGGTAGGATTGGTGACCGCCACCGCAAGCTGCTGCTCCAGGTGGCCGGACAGACTGACCTGCGCGGCGACATAGGCTTCCAGATTGGGCGCTTCTTCGTCGCCGCCGCCCGGTGCGCCGCTCCATGAGGTCGCCGACAAGCCCGGATCATCGTGCCGCACTTCTGCAGCGGTCGCGGGGCGGTCGGAGTCAAACGTATTGCCGATTTCGGTGCCAAGGTCGGCGGACAAGGCGGCGGCGTCTGTCTGAAGGCCTTCCTGCGCCCAGTCGCCTTCCCGGGTGTCGGCCTCCCACTCCCGGCTGTCAAAGGCGTCGCCTTCGCTGGCGCCTGCCGCCTCCCGGTCCCAGTCAGACTCGGCCGCTGCGGTTTCGGGCGCGCTCTCGCGGTCACCGATCTCCTCAACGCGCTCGAGAAGCGGGTTACGTTCAAGCTCCTGCTCGACGTATGCGGACAATTCGAGACTGGAAAACTGCAGGAGCTTGATGGCCTGCAACAACTGCGGCGTCATGACCAGGGATTGACCCTGTCGCAGCATCAACCGCGTCGAAAGCGCCATCTATACGACCTACTCCACGCGCCGACTACGTTCGGCCCGTTTCTTGCTTACCCCGAACTGCAGGGCTAGGGCAAGGCGCGCGTTGCGACAGTCAGCGCCCAGCGCACACTTGCTTAACGCGGCGCTTACGCCGTTACATACGGAAGTCTTCGCCAAGATAATAGCGGCGCACGTCCGGGTCGGCGACGATCGCCTCGGGCGATCCTTCCGTCAGCACCTGGCCCGAATGGATGATGTACGCGCGGTCGATCAATCCCAGCGTTTCACGCACGTTATGGTCGGTGATCAGCACGCCGATGCCGCGCTGCGTCAGGTGACGAACAAGTTGCTGGATATCCCCAACGGCGATCGGATCGATTCCGGCGAACGGCTCATCGAGCAGCATGAACGAGGGCTGGCTGGCCAGCGCGCGGGCAATTTCGCAGCGTCGACGTTCGCCGCCCGATAGGGCAATCGAGGGCGACTTTCGCAGGCGTTTGATGTCAAATTCATCGAGAAGGGCTTCGAGCTCCGCTTCGCGAGCGTCCTTGTCACCGATCGCCACTTCCAGCACGGCGCGGATGTTGTCCTCGACATTCAAGCCTCGAAAAATCGAGGCCTCCTGGGGCAGGTAGCCGATGCCCAGCCGCGCGCGGCGATACATGGGCAAGGGTGTGACATCGTGCCCGTCGAGTTCGATCTCGCCCTTGTCTGGCTTCACCAGGCCGGTGATCATGTAAAAGACCGTCGTCTTGCCGGCGCCGTTGGGACCAAGAAGGCCCACGGCCTCGCCCCGGCGCACCGCCAGACTGACGTTCTGCACCACCTGTCGTCCCCGATAGCTCTTGCCGAGATTGTAAGCGCCCAGCGAGCCCTCGCCGTAATGGTCGACGTAATGAGGCGCCTGCACGCTCTCATCCGCATGGGCATATTCCAGACGCTGCTGCGGCTTCGGCGTTTGCGTCGTGGCGTCTTCGCCACGCCCGAACAAGCTGCGCAGCCTACGAACGGCCGCAAAACGCCCATTGCTCGTGTTTCCCGGGATGGACATGCGTGCCGGCGACCTGATTTATCGTGTTGATCGCGTATCTCGCCGCGCACTGCGGCGCAACAGCCAACGCGCGGGGAAGCTTATGGCCTGGGCTTGGACCGGTCGGCAGGTGAGCCCTGGCTGGGCGTGATGAGGCTTTGCACGCGCCCGCCCGAAATTTGCGCTCGCCCGGATGTAAGATCATAAATGAGCTGCGACTGCGCGTTGCCGCGCACCACATGGGGGCCTTCCGTCAGGACGGGGTTGCCGATCAGGAAGACCTTGTTCTCGACGCGGTCATAAACGCCCCGGTCGCCGGTCCCCACCTGCGTCTTGTTAGTGACGGTGACCGGTCCAGTCGCTTCCATCCGGCGAACCTGATTGTCGCCGCCGCCGCCAAGCGCCGCCGCAGCGTTGGATGTTTTTGCGCCTTTGGCCGTCTCATCTTTCGTGAAGAAAATCGTGAGGGTGGGAGCCTTAAGCGTCGCTTCGCCCTGACGGGCCAAAACGCCGCCAGAATAGATGAGCCGTTGCTCTTTCTCAATATACTCGAGCTTGCCAGCGTCAATCTGGATCGGCTCTTTCGAATTGCCGCCGGGCAGAACAGGGCTGCCCGTGCGTTGCGCCAGCGCAGGTTGTGCGGGCAGGGCGATGATCCCCATGACGCAGGCAAAAATGCTGGCATTCAGGATTTGGCGCATCGAAAAAGTCATTCCTTCTTGCCTTCCACTCGGGCCGGGGTCGCGCGCACGCTGCTGTCTGGAGCAATGGTCGATTTCACGTTGCCCGTAAAGGTGACCTGCGCGCCGTGACCCTGGATCTCCAGACTGTCCGAACTGACGGCGCCGTTCTTAAGCGTCACTTCAACCGGTTCATTGCTGATGACATCGCCCTTCTTGAAGTCCATTTCCGCCGACCGCATCAGCGCGTCGTAGCCGTCCGTGCTCGTGATGCGGATGCGATCCCCACCCGTTCCGCCATTGAGCTTCATCTTGTCAGCGCCGCTGTCGAACACGCCCGCCGGCGCCACGACGCGGACGGACGCGCCGTCCGCTGTTTGCACCGTTGCGTCGATTTCGACGAGTTCGATGATCTTGGGCGTGCGGATATCCTGAATGCCCGAGCGTGCGCGCACCTCGTAGGGCCGCCCGTCTCGCCGGAAGCCGTTGAGCTTCGGCAAATCCATCATGACGCGTGTGCCATTCAGCGTCGCTTGATTGATGGTCACGCCGCCTGGCAGCTTGCCTCCCGACCACAGAAACGACCAGCCCGCCACGCCCGCGACCAGTGCGATGGAGCCCAAAACGATCGCGCGCCGTAAAAACTGCACGAGCCGCGTATGACGCGCCGCCTGGCGGAACGCCTGAGCGCGGTTCGCCAGCGGCGGGCCGCGGCGCGGCCGATCCAGTCGGACGGCGGTGTCAGTCATGCCGGGAAGGCTCCAGGAGAGGTCTGTTCGTATGTCAATGCACAGGCGTCATGGCAAAGTTGCGGCGCGTGCGCCCCAGCCGCTACTCGTGGGAAAATATGTCCTGATCGGGCCAGCCTATCAAGTCCAGCCGGGCGCGCGTGGGCAAGAACCCGAAACAGGCCGCAGCCAGATCGGCGCGGCCCTCACGCTCAAGCATAAAGTCGAGCTTCCGGCGAAGTCCGTGAAGATGCAATACGTCGGACGCGGCATACGCAAGCTGCGCGTCCGAAAGCGTCTCCGCCGCCCAGTCCGATGACTGCTGCTGCTTGGAAAGATCGACGCCGAGCAACTCGCGCACAAGATCCTTGAGACCGTGACGGTCCGTGTAGGTGCGCACGAGCTTGGATGCGATCTTCGTGCAATACAGCGGCTGCGCGATCACGCCGAACGTCTTGTAAAGGACCGCGACGTCGAACCGCGCGAAATGAAAGATCTTCATGACTGCGGGATCGGCGAGCAGGCGGGTCAGATTGGGAGCCGCCGTTTGTCCCGCGGCAATCTGCACCACGTCCGCAGTGCCATCGCCGCGCGATAATTGAACGACGCAAAGCCGGTCGCGATGCGGGTTGAGCCCGAGGGTCTCGGTGTCGATGGCGACAGAATCGCCTGGCAGGAAGTCGTCCGGAAGATCGCCCCGGTGCAAACGGATAGTCATGAGCGGACGGTCATGAGCGGAAGGCCATGGGCGAAGTGACTCCGGAAGTTTCGGACGCCGCCATAGCACGCCCGGCGAGAAGCGCGAAACGTGGGCTCATTCGCGCCAGATGTCGGAACGCCGCCAAGCGTCTTTGTACTCGCCCTTCGAGAACCAGGTGACGAAAATTCCGAAGGCGCAGGTGGCGATCCAGATGGCGAGGTAATCCAGCCGCCGCAGCATGACAGCCGCGTCGGGAGCCATACCCGCAAACAGCGCCGTGATCGCGACCATTAGCAGGATGTGCGCGAGCAGCGGCGAAACTTTCAGCTTGATGGCGAGGAAAATCAGGAAGCGGTCGAAAAATGTCACGCGCATCATGGCGGTCAACCCAGAGACACGGGCTGACCCGAATTGGCCGAGCGGGCTATCGCTTCCAGCACCGCAACGCTGTGCACAGCATCCTGCGCTGTCACGGGAAACGGTTTGTGGCCCGTGAGCGCGTCGGCGAAGGCTTCCACCTCAAGCCGCTCGGGGTCGGCGTCGAGGAATTCTGTGGTGACGCTCCGGCCGCCAGCCGTTTCCAGCCGGAAGCTGCGCTCGCCGCGCGCTTCGGCCCAGCCTTTGGAGCCAAAAACGTGAAAGCGGAATTCGTTGGCGGTGGTGCCGATGGCGGTGAGGAAGGCGCTGGCGCCGCTGCGCGCTTTCGCCAGCGTCGCGGTCACGTCCGAGAGGCGATTATCGCTCACGCCGTGCTGGGAGATGGCGTGCACCTGCACGAGGGGGCCGAGAGCCTCAATGGTCAGATAGAGAACATGATCCGAGAGGCTGCCGGGTGGCGAGTGAAGCGGGTCGCCCTTCCAGCCGCCTTCCTTGATGTTGAAATGGCGATGAACGCAGAAGTCGCCTTCGGTGTGCAGAATTTGGCCCAGCGCGCCGTTGGCGATTTCGGTGCGCAGCGCGGTGATGTTGGGCATGAAGCAGCGATTGTAGCCGAGCGCGAGCAGCAACCCCTTCTTCGACGCCGCCTCGCCCAGCGCCTGCGCTTGCGCGGCGTTCAGCGCCATGGGTTTGATGGCCAGCACGGGCTTCCCCGCGTTCAAAGCCGCCAGCGAATGCTCGCCATGAAGATTTGCGGGCCCGCAGGACACGATGGCGTCGATTGCCGGATCGGCGAACAATTCATCGAGGCTGCCGGCTAGTTTGATGCTGTTAGCCGCGACGTAATCAGCAACCTTTTCGGGGCGTGGGACATAAGCGGCAGCGAATTTCACCTTGTCCGACTTGCCCTGCACCGATTCCACGAGACGCTTGCCCCAAGGCCCGAGCCCAACGATTCCAAGCCTGATCATACCGCCCCCCTCCAAAGTGATCCCAGATTAGACCGGCTTGTTCGCGCCGTCATGTCTAATAAGGACGATTTCTCGGAGGCCACAGGCCTTGCGGGAGCCGCCATTTCCTGCAAACTCTTGCAAACGGGCGCAATGGGGGTGAACCCCGCCGCGCCGCAAGGGAGGAAAACGCGGCCAACAATCCGGGCAGGATTTTGTCCGCTGACCTGTTGTGACGCGCAGTGCGGTCCGCAACCTCCTCCATAGGTCGAAAGAGCGGTCGAATGACCGGCGCAGCTGGAGGAACGTCCATGAAAAAGTCGATTACGACACTTGCCGCTTCTGTTGCGCTCATCGCAATTGCGGGCCCGGTCGCGGCCGATACGGTCGCAAGCTTTTACGCTGGCAAGCAAATGCGGTTCATCATCCGTACGCCCCCCGGCGGCGACTATGATCAGCTCTCGCGGCTGCTGGCGCGCCATATCGGCAGGCATATTCCCGGGCAGCCCAATGTGACGCCGCAGAACATGCCAGGCGGCGGCGGCATTATCGCCGCGAACTACGTCGGCCAGATAGCGCCGCAGGACGGCACCATCCTCACCATGGTCAGTCAGGGATTGCCGGTCGATCAGGCGCTCGGGCTCAACCCCAGTCTGAAGGTCGATCTTCGCAAGTTCAACTGGCTTGGAAACATGGCGAACTCGAATCAATTGCTCGCGGTCTGGCATACGTCGCCGACAAAAACACTTGAGGACGCCAAGACGCGCGTCACGACAATCGGCTCGACAGGCGCAGGTTCGATGTCAGTGCAATTACCCGCGTTCTACAACAATATTCTGGGCACCAAGCTTGCAATCGTCGTGGGGTATCCGAACGGCCAGCATGTGGATCTTGCGATGGAGCGCGGCGAACTTGAGGGACGCGGCACCAACACCTACGCCGGCTACATGACCTCGAAGCCACATTACCTGAAAGAAAAACTACTGCGGCCGCTGCTTCAGGTCGGCATCGAAGCGGAAGAGGACCTCCCCGGCGTGCCGCTGCTGAAAGACCTGCAACTATCAGAAGCCGACAGGCCTGTGGCCGATTACATGTCGAAGGCCGTCTCGGTGGGGCGTCCTGTCGCGACAACGCCGGGCGTGCCTGCCGACCGGGTCGCCGCGTTGCGCAAGGCGTTCGACCTCGCGCTGCTGGATCCCGAGTTCAAGAATGAAGCGGCCAAATCAAACGCCGAGATTCGCCCGATGAGCGCAGATGTTCTGACCCGCATCGTGACGGAGCTGATCGATGCGCCTGAGACTGTTCGAAGCCGCGTTAAAATGGCTCTTGAGCCCAAAGCGGAAGATCAGCGCAAACTTCCCAAGTGAAGGCGGCGGGCGAAAGAAGGCGGCGTTGCCTTGGGTGAGGGCAGCGCCTACTTAAAGCGTGGCGCGCTTTGACGCGTGACCGGACCAGACGTTGCAATGAACGATATTACGCCCGCGCCGCCTGCCGCCAAACGCTTGCCTCAACGCCGGGTCTATCACGGCGTCGAGCTCGTAGACGAATATGCATGGATGCGGGCGGCCAACTGGCGCGCCGCGCTTCGCAATCCTGATCTTCTTCCAACGGACATAAGCGCGCATCTTCGCGCAGAAGCGCGTTACGCGGCCTGGCATCTTGACGGCCTGCGCGATGTTCAAGATCGCGTTGTCGAAGAAATGCAACGCAACGCAGAGACGCCCTGGTCGGCGCCGCCGCAACCCTTTGGACCTTTCGCCTACGGGCAACGTTTTGGCGAGGGCGAGCATCCGCTGATCGTGCGCGCCGACAGGTCCGGCTTGAATGAATCAATCATTCTGGATTGCAACGAACGCGCTGCGGGCAAAGCTTTCTTCAAGCTCATGGGATGGCGCGTGTCTCCCGATCATCGCTATCTCGCTTACGTGGCGGACGCCACTGGCGCAGAGCAGGGCGAGATCCGCGTGCGTGATCTTCAATCGGGCCGCGATCTCGCGCTGGTTCTGGAGCGCGCATCAAGCTCGCTTGCATGGACGAGGGATGCGCGCGCGCTGGTCTATGTGCAATACCGTGAAGACCTGCGGCCCGGGCGCGTGATGCTTTGCAGGCTAGACGGCGCGGCGTCCGACAGCGTCGAAATCTTCCGCGAGAACGATCCTTCGTGGTCAGCTTCCGTGTCGCGTAGCACATCGAGCGCTTTCATCATCCTCTCCTTGCGTGGCGCGCAATCCAGCGAGGAATGGCTGCTGGACGCTGGGGCGCCTGACGCGGGTTTCAGGCTCATCTGCGCGCGCGAAGCAGGCGTACAATATTACGCCGACCATGTTGGCGACCAGCTCATCATCCGCACGAATGCGGACGACGCCGAGGATTTCAAGCTCGTCAGCGCTCCACTCGCCAATCCGCAGCGCGCCAACTGGCGCGATCTTGTGCCTCATCGCGCGGGCGTCACGTTGTCTTCGCATCGCTGTCTGGCTGATCATCTCGTTCGCGTCGAGCGCGAGAATGGCGTGCCGCGCATCGTCATTCGTCGTCATGCCGACGGCAGCGAAGAAACAGCGCCCATCGACGCGCAATTCTTTCGTCTGCAATTGTTGCCGTCCTACGATTTCGACGCGCAAAGTCTTCGCTATTCGATCTCCACGCCGTTGCGGCCAAACGAAGCCTATGAGTTTGATTTCACGCGCCGCGCGTCAACCCTGCTCAAGCGTCAGACGTTGCCGCAGGATTTTGGCGCCGACTTCGAGCTTCATCGTCTGATTGCGAAGGCGCCGGATGGCGAAGACGTGCCGATCTCGGTTGTCTGTCCTCGCGGTGTGAAGCGCGACGGCTCCGCACCATGCTTGCTCTACGGATACGGCGCCTATGGCTGGAGCATCGATCCCGCGTTTTCGGTCGAGCGGTTGCCGCTCCTCTCGCGCGGGTTTGTTTACGCAGTCGCCCATGTGCGCGGCGGGTCTGAGCGCGGCCGGCGCTGGTATCGGATGGGCCGTCTCGAAGGCCGGCCAAACGTTTTCACGGATTTTCTGGCCGTCGCGCAAAAGCTTGTCGATGAGGGCTTCACCTCGCGGGGGCGTATCGTGGCGCAGGGCGCAAGCGCAGGCGGCATGCTTGTGGGCGCCTCAGTTAATCTCGATCCCGATCTCTTCGCGGGAATCATCGCCGACGCGCCGTTTGTCGACGTGCTCACGACGATGCTTGATGATGAACTTCCGCTGACCCCCGGCGAGTGGCTGGAATGGGGCAATCCAATTACGAGCCGTGAAGCCTTCGAGCGCATGCGATCCTACTCGCCGTACGAACAGGTGCGCGCGACGCGCTATCCACCCATCCTCGCGCGCGCGGGAATTGCTGATCCGCGTGTGACGTATTGGGAGCCAGCAAAATGGATCGCGCGTTTACGCGCTCGCGCGACCGGTGGGCCCTTTTTGCTCTCGGTTGATTTCGACACGGGTCATTCGGGCGCCGAGGGAAGGCGCGCCGCGCAGCGCGCGAGGGCGCGCGAAATCGCCTTCGCGCTGCGCTGCGTCGGCCTTGCCTGAGCGCGATGCGTTATTTGCTAGCGTCGATCTTGAGGATCTTGCGCAAACTTGCTTTCACGGGTTCGCTGGCGTTGTTCATCTCGCGCATGATTTCGTTCATGCGCTCGGGCCCGAACCAGCGACGATCAAGCCGCAACTTAGTTGCTTCCGCAGCATAGTCCGCGTCTTCCATCGTGGCGGCGAACGCCTTCTGCAACGTCGCGGCCTGTTCGGCGGGCACATCGGGCGGGGCATAGAGCGGGCGGCCAAGCGCAAGCTGCGCAAACATGGTCGTCAACGTCGCCTTCGCGTCCGGCGTTTTTGCGAGCTCCAGCGCGTTGGGCACATCGGGAAAGCGCGGATTGCGCGACAGGCCCATCTGCAGGACGACGCGCCACGCGCCTTCCTTGAGTTGGCGATCAAACAGCGCGTTCAGCGTCGAGACGAAGATGCCGCAAGCGCCGTGCAACTCGCCACGCTCCATGGCGGCGGCGCGAAGTTGCGTGCCCTGATAGCCGGGAATGATCTTGAACTTCATGCCGAGCACGTCGTTCATCGCTAGTGGAAACGTCTGTGAATTGGAGCCGATGCCTTCGCTGCCGACGACCGTCTCCTTCGAAAAAAGATCCTGCGTGGTCTCGATGGGAGATCGATGCCACACGGAACATGTGTCAGATTCTTCGCTCAGGTTTCCAACCGGCGTGAACTTGAGATTGTCGAACTTCGCAAGCTTCTCGCCAAGCGCGGCAACCAGAAACGAACTGGATGCGAGCACGGCGATCGCTGTGCCGTCGCGCGCTGCAAGATTGTAAAGGTTGTTGGCGGCGACGAGCCCGCCGCCGCCGGGCGTGTTTTGCACGACGATCTGCGGCTTGCCGGGAATGTGCTTGGGATAATGTCGCGCGAAGGCGCGCGCGTAAGTGTCATAGCCCCCACCAGGCCCCGAGGGAACGGCGAGGCTGATCGTCTTGCCCGCGAAGAAACCGCCGTCCTGCGCGTGAACGGGCACGCTGCAGATTGCATGCAGCGCAAGCGCGCCGACGATGATCTTTGTCGTCGCCAACCTGTCGATCGTCATGCCCGTCTCCCGTGCTTGGTGATCGTCACTCTTGTGTGATCTTTTTCGCGCGCTCCACGACATCCGCCTTCATGGCGAAGACCTCGGCGACGAGTTTCTGCACGTCTTCACCCGAGGTTGGGCTGATGTCGATCCGCGACTTCTCGGCGTCTGCGAGAAACTCCTTGTCCGCGAAGACGTCCATGAACGCCTTGCGCAACGTGCGCACCGCGTCGGGCGGCGTCTCTGGCGCGACAACATAGGGACGGCCGAAAACCTGTTGTGCGAGCACAAGTTCTATGGCCGCCTTGTCTTGCGGCGACTGGATGAACTCCCACACGTTGGGAACCTTCAACGCGTCCAGTTCCGGCTCATTGCTGAGCCCGTTCTGGATGATGACGTTCGCCATGCCGTCCCGCACCCAGGTTGGACGCTGCGCCTTGAGGCTCGACCAGTCGAGACCGCAGGTTCCGTCGACTTCGCCCTGTTCGATGGCGAGGAAGATATCGGGCGTACCCTTGTAACCGCTCACCACGTCAAACTTCGCACCGGTGGTGTGCTTGAGCATGTAAGCGTAGTCGCGGCTCGACCCGCCGGCGGCGCTTGCGCCCATGATCGCTTTGCGTTCCAGCGCGTCCTTCATCGTCTTGATGGATGACTTCTTGCCCGTAATGCAGACCCGCGTGCCGCTGTCGGCGCTGGCGATGTAGACGAATTTTGCGGGATCGAACGTCATGCGCGATTGCGGATCGAGAATGGGGCCCATGATGACGCCCGGAAACAGCACGCCAATCCAGGTTCCGTCCTTTGGCGCGGTATTATAAATTGCGGCTGCCGCTGTTCCGCTGCCGGCGCCCGGCTGGTTGCGCACAAGCCTTTGCGGCGCGCCTGGAATATATTTGGTGATGTGCCGGGAAATTGTGCGGGCGTACACATCGTATCCCCCGCCGGGGTTGCCGCCGACGAGAAACGTGATCGTCTTCCCCGCATAATAGTCTTGCGCATGGGCGACGTGCGTCGCGAGCGAAGCTGCAACAATCATCACGCCCAGCGCATGCCGGGCCAATCGAGGCTGAATCATTTTGCGCTCCCTTCAGGCTGCTTGCCCAAACGTGTAGGGGATCTGCGTCGGCCCCCACCGCTCAATAATCGTCTTGTTCTGGAGATCGTAACCGTGCTGCAGCACCTTGCCGACAAGGCGCTGGCTGCGGAAAATAAGAGCCACCGAGCGGCCCGTTCCGCCTTGTTCGGCGTGAATGGCGTAGGGCGGCACGAGATCGACATTGCCGGGCCCACCATTCGTGACGCCCGTAAGCTTCACTTCCGCGTAATCGGGCTTCGATCCATCATCGATCCTCTCATAGCGCTCCAGCGATTCATGTCCGGCCAGCAAGCCGTAGAGAACCCACGCGGTTGAGTGGTCATGCACGCTGCCCTTGCGATTGGGTTCGCGCACAACAGCGTTGATGATGAAGCCGTATGTTTCATCCGTGTGGAACAGCAGGTTCTTGTGGCCTTCGGTGGAGGGCCAGCTGTCGCTTTCGGCCTGCATGGCGGGCTCGCGCACCAGCTTCTCGAACAGCGGCCTCGTCTGCGCCATGCGATTGCCCATGTCGGGTTCCGCAGCCCAGACGGCATGAACATCGCGGATGAACTGCTCAAACAATGCCTGCGCCTGCGACATGGGTTTCCTCTCCAGATGTTCTGCTTGTTCAAGCATGTTGTTCGACGAGAGACGCATCTGCCGTGGCAGGGCGCTTCGATGCGCGCAAGATAGCGTGTCACGAAGACAAACGGCAAGGGCGCGCAGTGTCCGCCGGTTTCAGCGGAGCCTTTGCCGCTTGATCAGCCGCACACTTCTAAAAGCCGCTGGTCCACCCCGCCCGTGGCCGTGTGCGCCCCGTAGCCCTTTGTAAGCCTGTCATCGCCGCCTTCTTCACCCATTTTATGCGTGCGATGAGCTTTGCGATGAGCTTTGCGGGTAGGCTCGGCTCGGCGCGGCGCGGAGCGCAGCAAACCCTTCCCGCGCCTTGGCGATGAACAAAATTGTGTGGCCTGCGACGGCGGCGCCGCCGCAGACAACCAGTGCTTTGGCCGTCAGGATGATCGCCCATGCGTTTTCATGGTGACAATCTCCCGCACGCAATCACGGCAGAAAGTATCCCGACATGATCGCCTGATGGTTCAGGTAAGCCGCGATAGGCGCCGCCCCCACGGGAAGGCCTTCTTCCGGCTTCCAGTACGTATGTACTCCCGCGCCCAGATGGATGAGCGCTGTCTTGGGCGCCATAGGCAGTTTGGCGAATTCCGGCAGCACCACCTCGCGATACACATCCGCGCTGTGATCGCGGCTGTCCTTGGTGATCGTGAACAAGATTGGCGGCACCTGTTTGCCCGGCACGGGGTGGGGATAGCTGCAGAAGCGCGCCACGAGAGCGGCGCGGTCCTCTGCGTTCAGCTTCAGCCGATCCGCCGTTGCTTCGGCGCCCGCCTTCAGTGAGGCCTGCACGTTATGGGTGATGATGTATTCGGCCTTGAACTGCGGGCGCTTCTTTGCGCTTTCCCACGCGTCGAGAATTTCTTCCATCAGCCAGGGAAGGCGCATAAGCGCGGCGGGGCCTTCCTGCCCTAGCGCTTCGGGCCCGCGATAGCGCGCCAGATCGCGCCATGTGCGGATGTAGAGTTCGTTGAACGGGTCCGAGCGCGGGTCTGGCTTCTTCGAGACGCGCTCAAAGCCTGCAATTTTGCCCAGGGCGCCGGACCAGTCGTGCTGCTTGGCCTGAATGACGCCGAACGGCGAGTGCTCCACGGCGATGACGCCGACCATGTTCGGCACGCGCTGGCACATCATGAAAATGTGCGGTCCGCCCGTGGAGTGGCCCGTACCATAAATTGAATATTCGCCTTCGGGCAGATGGCGGCGCATGGCTTCGCGCATCCCTTCCTCAAACGCGCCGGGCCACGCCGCCATGCGGTGATAAAAGTTCGTGCCGGGCTTTGCGCGCGCCACTGTGCGCGTGCCGTAACGCATGCGCTTTGTCGTGTCTGACACGACGTCGTATTGGTCTGGTGTGATAGGCTCGCCACGCAGCCACATCGGCGTGCGCACCGTACCGTCCGGCTTGATCGTGTCGCCCGGCCAGTCGCGGCTTGGGTCATCGAAGTACAGGCGACCGGGGAACGTCATGCAGACGACTTTGTGTCCGAACTTCCCGGCATAGATGCGCGCCAGCGGCGCCATTGCCTTGAAGTCGCCAGAGCCGCCGTGCAGCACAAAGACGCCGACCTTCTTGCCATCGGGCCCACGTGCGGCGTCTTCTGGCGACTTCGGCTCGAACACTGAAACGCCCATGTCCCAGTCGAGCCCGAGGCAATTGATGCGAAAGATGTCTTCCGTCTCGTTGATCGGAATGGAGCGGCCCCCTAGCACTTCGTTCGAGATGGCGAGCGCCTGTTCGCGCGATACCTCTGGCGGGGGGCTCCATGCTGTGCGGTCGTTCATTGGACGTCTCCTTTATTATCCCTCGCGTTGGGCAGTATCCTCGTGAAGCGCGGTTCCGCTAGGGTTTCCCTCGCAACGTGTGCACGATAACGATTCGCCCTGCGGCAGATCAGTTTGCCATCCGGGCATTTGAGACGTGTCTGGGGCCATTGGGCGCCGGTATGCATGGTGTCACTCCATTTTGGCGGCGCACATCAAACGACAAAAAATCCGCCGGTGATCGCTTCGTTGAAATAATGCGCCGCAGCTGGCGCGATGCCCATGGGCAGATCCTGCTCTGGTTTCGTGTATGTGTGAACGCCAGCCATGAAACGCGTCAGGTGGGTGCGCGGGGCTGGGTTCATCTGCGCGAACATCGGCAAAATCACTTCGCGATAGACCTGCGGATTATGGTCGCGGCTGTCCTTGGCAATCACGAAAAGATACGGCGGCACTGGCTTCACGCCCGGCCCTCTCAGTTCCCGTGTGTAGCCGATGTAATGCTCGATCAGCCTTTGCTCGTCCGCCGCAGTCATATTCATCCGCTTGGCCGCAGCGCGCGCTGCGCTCTCCAGCGCGCTGACAATATTGTGCGTGATCATGTATTCCGCTTTGAACTGCGGTCGCTTCTTGGCGACGTCCCACGCATCCAGAATCTCTTCCATGAGCCATGGCAACCGCATCAGGGCGTTTGGACCTTCCTGGCCGAGCGCCTCAGGCCCACGGTAGCGCGCGAGGTCACGCCATGTGCGAATGTAGAGATCGTTGAAGGGGTCCTTCCAGGACTCTTCGGTCTTCGTGGCGACCGCCTCGTAACCCTCGATCTTCCCGACGTGCCCGCCCCATTGATGTTTACGTTCGTTTATATAACCAAACGTCGAATTTTCGATGGCGAGCACGCCCGCGATGTTGGGCACGCGCTGGGTCAACATCGAGACGTAAGGTCCGCCGGTCGAGTGGCCATGCACATAAATAGAGTATTCGTCTTGCGGGAACTGACGTCGGCAGGCCTCTTTCATTCCCTCTTCGAAGGCGACGGGCCACGACGCCATGCGATCGTAGAAACGCGTGCCCGGCTTGGCGCGCGCGTGGGTTCTGACCCCGTATTTCATGCGTTTTGAGGCGTCGCGCACCAGTTCGTACTGGTCAGGCGTGACATGCTCACCCTTGAGCCACAGGGGAGTGCGAACAACTCCGTCTGCGTTCATCGTATCGCCCGGCCAGTCGCGCGATTCATCATCAAGATAAAGCCGGCCGGGGAAGGTCATCACCACAACCTTGTAGCGGAATTTCTCGACAAACAGCGTCGATAATCGCTCCATTGATTTGAAGTCGCCGGCGCCGCCATGCAGCAGGAACACGCCAACTTTCTTGCCGTCCGCGCCCGCGTTGATGCGCCCGTCGGAGGGCTCATGTATCTGCACGCCGATGTCCCAGTCCATACCCAGAGCATGCAGCCGGAAGATGTCTTCGCGCTGCACGGCGGTGCAGGAAGCGCTATCGTTTAAAGCGTTCGAGACGCGGATGACCTTCTCGCGCTCCCAGACGTCGTCTGGCTTGAAACGGGTTGCTGTCACGACCTTAACCATGGCGTCCTCCCCGGGACATTAGCTCGCAAGCACATCTGCGTCCGCGGGTTTGACGATGCGCCGCAACATCGCGCTTGCCGATTTGAGCTGCAAAGCTGGTCCTCGTCCGGGTCGCAGGAGGTATCCAGCTCCTGCCGTTGGCGCGCCGTCAACCGACCACAATGTCTACGCGCCCCGCGACCTCGTCAATTTGAATTTCACTTGCAAGAATGCGAGCGATCGCTGGATCAGCAGATTCATGCGCGAGCAAGCCGGCGGCGGGCGTGCGTCGCCGCCCGGCGCTTGGGGACCAGCAAGAAATCAAACGGTGACGGCCGTCACGAAGGCGCTGACGAAACATGCTGTGCGCTGGTGAATCCTTCACGTTGCGCAGTCTATTTTGGCCAGCCTAAGAAGCTAACTATCGCAGCGCCCAATATCAACTTGCGTTGGGAAGGCGTTAGAAATGGGAGATGCTCGGTGAAGTGACTAACGTAGTGCTCGTAAGGTATTTTGCCCTTGCCGTGCGAGAGGTCACTTCCCCAGTAGCATCGCTCGGCGCCGAAAGCCGCGACCAGCTCCTCCAGATGCGGGTCCATGTCCGCGTATGGAAAAGGCGTCGATGAATAGGCCGGGACCGACGATAGCTTCACACTGATGTTGGGATGCGCCGCGAGCGCGGCTGTCGCCTTGATCGCCGGAGCAATTTTGTCTTTCGCGAGCCGGGTCGAAATATTCATATGATCGACAATGATGCGCAGTCGCGGGTGAGCCAGCGCAATGGCGGCAAACTTGTCCTGATGCCCCGGAGCATGCATCATCACCGGGATACCCGCCGCTTCCGCCGCTGGCCAAAACCAGTCTGCGGTTTTGTCCTCCAGCCATACGGTCTTTTCATCCGAGAAATTGATGCGGGCGCCGAGCATGCCCGGTTCGTCAAACCATCGCTTTACAAGCTCGGGACCAGCAGGATCATCTAGCGCGATGCGCCCCATAACTCCGAACCGGTCAGGATGCAGCCGCGCGGCTTCCAGCGCATAGTCATTGCGGTCGCCTTCCCATGACGGCGGCACAATGATGGCGCAGTCTACACCGGCCCGGTCCATGGTTTTGAGCATGTCGGCATAGCTCATCGGTTCTTTGAGATGCGCCCTCTGTGCGCCATCAGATGGCCACGGACGCGCCGGTGTTTCCGCTGGCCATAAATGAACCTGTGCATCGACAATCATGTGCGCGCCATCTCATCGGACAAATGGTCCATTTACTTGCTCGCCTTCTGCAATTCCTGAACCGCCCGTGAGAGAACGTCGTGCGGGGCCGCATAAACCTTCTGGATCAGCGCTTCTATTTCTTCGCCACGCGCAGGATTTATCGTCGCCCGAAGTGTTTCTGCTTCCCTGCGGAACTCGGGATCCTGAATCATGGCCTGAAATCCCGCTTTCAAGTTCTGGACTTCGGCGTCTGGCGTACCTGGCGGCGCGGCAAGCGGACGACCATAGGAAAGGCGGTCGATGAACAATTGCAAAAGCCTCCGGTCGGAGTCAGTTCTGACGTAATCAAGAACCGTCGGCACGTTCGCCAATTCTGGATGCCGTGCGCTCACTAATTGCATGACGACCCGAATGCGCTGATTTTGAATCCAGTCTGGTCGGCTCGCCTTCAAGCCGTCCCAATCGGCTCCGATTTGCCCATGCACTTCGCCCGACTCCATGGCCAGTGCGATTTGTGACGTACCGACATAACCAGCGACAATCTTGATTCTTGTGCCCAATATGTTGTTGAGCAGCCGCGGCCAGATCGTGACGTCGGAACTCGGAGCGCCGCCGCCAATAATGACGTCCGTGAAAAGATCGTCAGCCGTCTTGATCGGCGAAGCATGCCAGCTGATGGCAATTGCGGTGTGTCCGTTCAGGCTGCCGATCCATTTGAAATTGCGCGCGTCGTAATTCGCGCGCGGGTTCCCAAACAGATTTTCCAGGGCGGTCGTGCTTGGGACGAGGCCTATCGCCGACCCGTTCTTCGGCGCGACGTTGTAGAGCCAGTTGGTCATGATCAATTGCCCGGCGCCGGGCATATTGGAGGGTACGACGAGCGGGGCGCCTTTCATCATGCGGCCCAGATGCCGAGCCGCGAGGCGTCCATAAAGATCGTAACCGCCACCGACATTCGTGCCGATCGCAAGAGTGATCGTGGAACTCCCGCCGCTCGTCTGCGCCTGCGCCTGCGCATCGAAGCCTGACGCAAGTGTCGCGATCACGGCAAACGCCGCCCAAGGGCGCTTCATGGTCAAGTCCTCCCGACGCGGCTCTTGATGGCCGCGTGTACACCCTAACCGTGGCGCGACAGCCCCACAAGACGGCTGGGGGCCGGGCGCGACACGTGGGCTCGGGCTATTTGTCGAGGTTTCGCTTGCCGAAGTCGCGTGGGCCTTTACCGCCAGCGTAGGGGGCTTTCCCTTCCTTGCGTGGGCGCGGTTTGAAGGGTTCGCGGGTGGTGGATTCGCGCGGCGCGGAGTCCCCCGCAGGCTTCTTGCGCATTTCCTGCATCGATCCGGCCGCTGGCTGGATGTGGACGTTCTCGTCCGTCGAGCGGCGCACGGCGCTGGCGAAACGAGGTGCGACCGATTCCGCAATCTCGAACTTGGTTTCCTTCTCGAAAATCTTGATGGCGCCAATCTCTTTCTTTGTGACATGCCCGACACGGCAGATCACGGGGAGAATCCATTTCGGATCGGCGTTGTTGCTGCGGCCCACATTCATGCGGAACCACACCATCGGCTCCGCGCTTCTGGGCGAATAGGAAGGATCGACGGTGGCTTGCCCGGAGGGCGTATCTGCTGCGTTTGTCCGTCGCGCATCCCGCTCACGCTTGTCGGCGCGGTCGCGGGGTGGGCGGGGCGCGCGTTCGGGCGCGCTTGAGGCGTCGTAAAGGTCCTCGGGCGCGGGCAGGCGGCTGCGATAGAGTCGCGCCAGGGCGCCCGCGATTTCTTCCGGCGAGCGCTGCGAGATCAGCATGCGCGCGAGCGCGGCGTCCTCCTCGCTGCTGGGCTCGGAGAAGATGGGGTCGTCCTGCATGCGGGTTTGGTCGGCGATGCGGATCTGCTCCGCGGTTGGTGGACCGCTCCACACCACATCAACGCGCGCTTGCGCGATCAGCCCCTCAGCCTTGCGGCGGCGCGTGTAGGGCACCAGCAGAACGCAAATGCCCTTGCGGCCCGCGCGGCCCGTGCGTCCGCTGCGGTGAAGCAGCGTGTCGCGATCGTTCGGCAGCTCGGCGTGGATGACAAGTTCAAGTCCCGGAAGGTCGATGCCGCGCGCCGCAACGTCAGTGGCGACGCATACGCGTGCGCGGCCATCGCGCAGCGCCTGCAGCGCGTGGGTGCGCTCGCTCTGGCTGAACTCGCCTGACAGCGCCACGGCGGCAAAACCGCGCTCCACAAGACTGGCGTGGAGATGGCGCACAGCCTCGCGCGTCTGGCAGAAGACAATCGCGCCGCGCGCTTCGATCAGACGCAGAATATTGACGACGGCGTGCTCGGTTTCGTGGGGTGCGATGCGCAGAGCGCGGTATTCAATGTCGCCGTGCGGCTGTGTCCGGTCGACCGTGTCAATCCGAAAGGCGTCGGTCTGGTAATGGCGCGCGAGTGTTGCAATATCGCGCGGAATGGTTGCTGAGAACAGCAGCGTGCGACGTTCCCGGGGCGTGGCGTCGAGGATGAATTCGATGTCTTCGCGAAATCCAAGATCGAGCATCTCGTCGGCTTCGTCGAGCGTCACGGCCAGCAGCGTCGAAATGTCGAGGCGGCCGCGTTCGATGTGGTCTCTCAGGCGCCCCGGCGTCCCTACGACGATATGACAGCCGTCTTCCAGCGTGCGCGCCTCTCGGCGCACATCCATGCCCCCGATGCAGCTGACGACCCGTGCGCCGGTGGGAGCATAGAGCCAGTTCAGCTCGCGCTGAACCTGCATCGCCAACTCCCGGGTCGGCGCAATAATCAGAGCAAGGGGCGCCCCCGGCTTGCCCAGTTTCTCGGCGTCGCCCAGCAGCGTATGGGCCAGCGCCAGCCCGTAGGCGACGGTCTTGCCTGATCCGGTTTGGGCTGACACCAGAAGGTCGCGGCCCTCCGCCCCGGGCGCAATCACGGCCTCCTGCACGGAGGTGAGTTCGGTATACCCCTGAGCGGTCAGGGCGCGTTCGAAGAGCGGATGGATGGACGGAAACGGCATGGGGCTGAGGACCGATCTTGTGACGAAGCATGGCGGGGAATGATGGCGGGTCCGCCCGGCGGACAACGCATTAAGTTCAGCATCCGTAACGGGCGCCGACGCGGACCCACGTCATCTTGGACGACAGTCCGTCAAATGTGCTGGCCGTAGCGTACTGAACACGCCGACCACGCGAAAACCGGCCGGGCGCTGGCCGCTCGGCCGTGTATAACTTTGCAGCAACGCTTGTCGCGGACCTTTTCGGGGTCAGCCCTTGCGGCGTTGCTTCTTGGCCGCCTTGCGCGCGGCGTAGCGTGCATCGCGGTCGGCCTTTTGTTCGGCGAGAAGGGCAAGTTTCTGCTCTGCCTCCACCGCCACGAGCTTTGCGCGCTCGGCGTCAGCAAGCAACTTCTGTTCAGCCGCCGCGAGGGCCTCAACGCGGGCCTTTTCAGCTGCAACGAGCTTCTCTGCTTCCTTCTGCGCATCGCGCTCGGCCTGGCGCTTGGTGCGCGCCTCGACGATCGCGGCTCTCTCTGCCTGCTTTTCAAGAAGGCCGGGGTCATTCATCGACGCGCGAAATTTCTCCAGCATCGCTTTCTTGACTTCAAGCGACGTCGATTGGCGTTCCCGAACGCCAGGTTCCTTAAACAAGCTCATTCAATCTCCAATGGTATTTGGGCTCTATACACCAGCAAGGCCCGCGTGAGCCAGCATTAATTGCGACGCCGCGCCCGGTGTTCCCACTGAACGCCTTGGCGCAAGGCCGCCTTTGCTTTGAATCTCTGGAAAGCGGAACGCTGGCGCCATCACGAAAGGGGAAGGTTGGCGCCCTCCCCGCAGGCCCGGTTCGCAAACCAGGGCCTTGTGTGGAAAGCTATGCAAATGGTGTCACCGCAACGCACGTGCGCCGTATAAACGCGCGGGTGCAAGAGCGGGCGCCAGCCGCTGTGACCCGCTTGCAGCAAGCGTCGAAATGTCGACGTAAACCGAACTTGGTCGTCAGGGCTAACCCAGCGAAAGCAACGTTAGCGAGATTGTCGCGCCTATCTGGCACATGGCTGAAGATCGCCGACGGACGGACCGGGCCATCCATTGGCGCCGGTCGGCCGAGAGACAAGCCTCCCGGAGTATCTGGAACTCCCGGTCGCTCGTGAACAGGAGAGAGACGACCGGGTCAGGAAAATCGTCAACATCATTGGGTCCCCCTTCGCTTTGCTTGCCCCGACATTGCGTCCGTGGCGCCGATCTTTTTGAATGGTTCCGTCGGGGGGGCGATGCCGCAGTTGTACATCGCCGCCAGCTTCCACGGGATCGAACCGTGGAGCGGTCGTTCGCGGCGCAAGTCGCCCGGCGGGACAGAACCTGCAGCATCTTCGAAATCGTGTTGCGATAAACGTCAAACCGCTTTGCGGCTTTCCGCCATCTCGTCCCGCCCCCTCCATGCCATTCAAAGGCATCGAGAGGGCCTGACAGGACCGGTACACTATTGCGCCGCTATCAAAAAGGCGTTGAAGGCCCGTTCAGCAGTACACTGCTATTCATACTTCCTTTGCGCGCTTACATGATGTTCCCCACAGCATCGCCTGCGGCTTCATCCTTGTAGAACTCCTCTTTCATGCGGGACGATACGCCTTCCTCGCTGAGCCTGCGAGCAAATTCCTCGCGCAAGTAGGGATCCTCGTCGCAATAGGGAATCGCGCTGCCCCCCTTCTTCAGGTCGATCGCGCCGTAATCCATGAGAGACTCGCCTGGCACGCCGGCCTTGCGTGCACGCTGATTATTGGGGCCGTGCCATGCGCTGACTCGCAGCGGATCCTTACTAATGCCGAAATGTTGGTGGAACCAGTCACCAGACATCGGCGCGGCAGAGACGAGGCCGCCGTATTCATAGTTCTGCTGTTTCACGCGATCCCCGAAACCATCCTTCCACGGTGTCGTGCCCAGTTCCGCCGGCCAGGTATACGTATAGCCTTTGCCCTTCAGGCAGAGCAGCACAGCCGCTGACATATGCTTATGCGCCTTGGAATAGCGTCCGGTTTCGTGTTGGCCGATCCAGAAGTAGAAGCGGTTGCCAGCCATGTGCGGCTCGACGCGGCGGTAGCCCGGCGAGCGTCGGTTGTCGAGCGGCAAATCACAGTTGACGAGATCGGGAATGAAGTTCGTGCGGCGCATGGCGAGTCCGCGCACCGGATCCGGCTCAACGTCCTCAACTGACTTGAAGAAGTCGTCGGCTCCAGCGTAGCGGTTCGAAAAACTAAAATCGTTGTCGAAGATAAAGCTCACGTGATCGAACAGGTTCATCACGTTTGGCGCAGTAGTCCCGCAATAGAGCAGCGCTGGCGCGTTCGTCGCGTTGACGAAGCGATGACTGGCGTTGAGCGGGATCGAAAAGCACGAGCCCCTCTGCCACTCGAACGTCTGCTTCTTGGCGGCATTTGTCCAGATTTCCGTCGAGCCGCGGCCGTCAACGACGAACACGACCTTTT
This sequence comes from Beijerinckiaceae bacterium, assembly GCA_030684835.1. Taxonomy (GTDB): domain Bacteria; phylum Pseudomonadota; class Alphaproteobacteria; order Rhizobiales; family Beijerinckiaceae; genus Terripilifer. The sequence goes on along the minus strand of JAUXWZ010000022.1, from coordinate 3,800 downwards.
CGTACATATGCTTTTCAACGTTGAGCGCGCCGCCGGGCGGCACTTCGACCACATATGAGCCCCAGAGGCCTTCTGTGCCGAAGAGCTGGATGTAGCTGCCACGCCCGCCCAGGCGCTTCCATGGCTGCAGCGGCAGATCGAGAACCGTACGGACGCCAATGTCGCGGTAACAGGGGATGCCTTCCGCTTCCATGAACCTGTCATAGGGCATTTGGGGACGCCCGAATTTTCCCAGTCCGGCGTTTTCGCCCGACTTGGGTTCGTGCCAATGGGAAGGTGCGTCATGCGGCATGGGAATCCTCACTGTTTATGGTCGGCCCGACCGTTCCTGCCGGTCTGGGCCTGTGGCGATTAGCGGCGGAGCCGGGCGAGCGAGTGCTCTCGTTATCCTCGACATCGTACTCGCCGTGGCCGCATGTAGCCAAGCCAAATCGAAGGCGACCGCCCGAGCGCTCAGCATGGGCTAGGCCCTTGCGACCCTCGCTCTTAATGCATCGCTTGATTTCTGGCGGTGAGGAGCGCCCATGAAATCCCGGGATCAAACATCTAAAGCTAACAGGGATGACGCGCGACTCGCGTCCGGTCCGCACAATGGGAATGTAATGAGCGGATCAAGTTCCGCTCAAACCGTTTCGGCAGTGATCCTTGGAGAATCCCGGTGCAATCAGTCACTCGATAATAGCAGGCGAATCATAGTTTCGGGGCCCCAAGGATGGGCTCAGAGCGATAACTAAAACCTCCAAGTTATCCGTGATCAGAAAATGCGGGCAGGTCATAGCAGGAGTGCTCCAAGCGCCAGATCTCTCCGATTGAACTAAGCTACGCCCGCCGACGTTACTAAGTTGCCGCGCTTCAAGCGCGCAGGATAGAACGGGAGACGTGATATGAAAGTAAAATCACAAATTCGCCTGAGCGGATGTCTGCTTTCAGGCTTGCTCCTTTCGGCTCCTACTTTCGCGCAGACTAGCGCCCCCACCGCACCCGCAGCACCTGCCGAACGCGTTGCCCCTGCGGAGCAGCGCACGCCCGGCGCTGCGGCGCCCTCCGCTCCCCGCGGCGTCGACGCGCCTGCAGCGCGGGCCGCAAACACAACGATGCAGACCGGGTCATTGCAGTACCTGACCGAACACCGCGCGGGCTTGTGGCGAGCTTCAAAGCTGGATGGCGTGGATGTCTACAACGAGCAGAATGATAAGATCGGCGACATTACCGAGGTCTTACTGGACGAGACCGGGCGTATTGAAGCCGTGGTGATCGGTGTTGGAGGCTTCCTTGGCATAGGACAACGTAATGTGGCGGTGCCCTTCAACGCTCTAAAATGGCAAATGACGGCCCCCGTCCCAACGCGAACGGACAGGCTTGCAACTGAGACGCGGACTGCGCCCGCTGCGGGGCGCGAAACGGGTAGCGTCACTGCGCCAACAGAACGATCCTCAGTCCCCCCTGCACCGCGAATGACCGAGCGAACCGCAGACCGCACGGCGCGTGACGCACCAGAACGCGCCATCCTCGCCGGGGCGTCGAAGGACCAACTGAAAGACGCCCCCGAATTCAAGTATGCTCGCTAGCTTTGGCTGGCTGAGCCTCCGCTGCCCTCGGAAAGACCGGACATCCCCGGTCTTTCCGTCCGTTCTGTTCCTGCGCCCTTCTGTTGCTAGGCGGTACGGCTTTGCTCGGCATTGATCAGTGCGCCGGGCGTAACCTCCGTTGGACGGTTACCGGCCGGTTAGTAAGGCCTGCGGCTTTTGATTATGGGCAACGACAAACGATTCATTACAAACAGCGCAAGTGCCGCGCACAGCCACGCGATGGACCTTCGGGCGCTCGTGGGTAGCGTGATTGTCGAGGAGACCAGGTCCACTGGAATTCAGCAACTCCAAGTAAATCTTTCGCGGCTGGAGTTTTTAGGGAGCAGGTCGGATGGATCAATTGCAAAGTGTACGGAACGTTACATTGAGCCCCGCGTTGGTCATGCTCTAGGTAAGGAACAACATAATGAGAATCATGTTCGCCGCTGGTCTTCTCGCAGCCTCGTTAGTAACCGCGCAAGCGCAAGGCATTATTGGTGGCGCAGAACAGGGCGCATCTGACGGCAACCGTGCCGCGGGTCCTGTTGGCGCGATCGTAGGCGGCGCCGTTGGGGGCGTTACCGGAGGCATATCGGGTCTGCTCGGAATCGATCAGCGTCCGCGCTTTCGTGAGTACGTCGTAACCGCACGGCGACCGTCCTATCAATACACTGGCAACCTGACTGTCGGGACTGAATTACCGGAAAATGGGGTTACCTATTATGAGGTGCCGCGAGAGTATGGCGTGCAGGACTATCGCTACACTGTCGTGAACGAACGTCCGGTGCTTGTGGACCCCCGCACCAGGCGAGTGATTCAGATTATTGAGTGATCAGCAGAGGTAGTCTCTGTCCTGGCAAGGTCTTCGGGCCTTGCTCGGTGATAACTACAGGCGAGGCTTATGGACGTCTCGCCACCGACCTCCACACGCCTTCGATGCAATCTGTACCCTCGCCAGAAAATCGCACAGGTAGAAATCATGGATCGTCGCAATTTCCTTGGCGCATTTGCCGCAGTCCTGGCTGCTGGCATGACTTTACGACACGCTCCCGCGCGCGCAGATGAGCGCCTGCCTGCAGGCGCGCCTATCGCGGACCTGCCTCCTGAAAATGGGCAAGAAGCGCAATACGACTCCCGTCGCAGAGGGCGCCGCACCCGGACGAGATACCCAGTTCGTCGGCGTCGTGTAACTTACGGAAGGCGACGCGCCAACTACGGCAGGCGACGTTCGGCATACGTGCGGAGACGCAACACGGTGAGACGTGGTGTGCGCCGTAGCTACAGGTGATCTATTGCTCAACTGACAGCGCCCGACGTTGCCGCTTGCAGTAGCATTCGAAAAGCCGCGACCATGCTCATCACTGTTTAGGGTCGCGGTACTCAATATGCTCACCGCTGGCGTATAGGCGGCGATCGGACAACGGCGGCCGGCATCAGTCCGATTGCTCCAGGCGTAGTTTGCGCCAGGTTGGGCGAATACTTGCCCTCGTCTAGCAGCGTCTCTCCCTGTGCGCGCGAACCCTGCCTGATTGCAGGATTCCGCGGGCTCCCGCTGCTTCAGTTCACTGGAAACGGCCCTGCACGGATCCGCCCGCAGGAAGCTGTAATTGCACAGCGCCGCGCGCTGTCTTTGGAATATCGATCGCGGCTGCGCCCGTAAGCCGGTTCGCGTCGGCGGGCGCAAGCGGGATGCGCTGCGGTTTGCCGTTTATCACGAGCACTGCTGTGCCCTTGTAGCCTTCGACGGGCAGCGGCTTGTCGTTCGCATCCGTCACGAAGACGTCGATCTCTCTGCCTTTCGACACCAGCTCCACGTGGAGATCGCCAGCGTCCACGAGGCGCCCGCCGTTGGGGCCTGTCGTCTCATGGGCCTGCGCGAGGCTCGCCAGCAGCATCGACGAGGCAATTAGAATGGATCGCATTCTGGTTTCTCCTTGTGGCAAATCAGTGTTGCGGTGAACGATTAGTATGATTGTGCGGCGGTGGTTTCGTCAGCGGGAACGTGCTCGGATTTTGCAGTCTGTATGAGGCGCTCCAGCGGCTTGCGCCCATATCTGAGGAACAGAGCCGGCGTCAGCAGCGCATCGAGCAGCGTCGCGCTGACGAGTCCGCCAAAGATGGTCACGGCGACTGGATGCAGGATTTCCTTTCCGGGCGCAGTGGAGTCGATCATGAGCGGGATCAGGGCAAAGCCAGCGGAAATTGCCGTCATCAATACTGGGGTCATGCGCT
>JAUXWZ010000021.1 GCA_030684835.1 Beijerinckiaceae bacterium | reverse complement strand
GGCTACGATACGCTGCTTCGCCTATTATCGCGCCATTACCATCGTTACATCCCGGGCGAGCCGTCGATAATCGTCGTAAATCAGCCGGGCGCTGGTGGGCTACTTTCACTCAATTATGCAGCTCGCCGAGCGCCGCAGGATGGAACGTGGCTCGCTCTTGTTAGCCAGGGCTTGATCTTGCATGAGGCGCTTGGCAGACCCGGTGTCGAGGTGTCGCTGACGAAATTCAATTGGATCGGCAATTTGAACTCATCGAATAACGTGACGGCAACGTGGTTCTTGTCGAAGGTTAAAACGATTGATGACGCTAAAGCCCGGGAGGTAACAGTCGGCTCGACCGGGGCGGGCGCCATCACATCTATCGTGCCAGCTGTGATGAACTCGATCCTTGGAACAAGATTCAAAATTATCTCAGGTTACCCTGGCGGCGCCGCGCAGGACCTCGCCATGGAACGGGGAGAACTTGACGGTCGAAGCGTGAATCAATGGGATGGCTACAAGAGTCTCAAGCCTGATGCGATCAAGAACGGTCAGCTTCATGTGCTTGTGCAAATCGCCATGAGAAAAGAGCCAGATCTTCCAGATGTTCCGCTGCTCGTCGATCTGGTAAAGGGCGATCCGGTGAAGGAGAATATAGCCAGGTTCCTCTCGCAGGGCGTCAGCGCCTCCAGGCCGCTTGCCGCGCCGCCAGATATTGCGGCTGATCGCCTTGTGCTGTTGCGTCGCGCGTTTGACGCTGTGATGCAGGATACCCAGTTTCTGAACGATGCCGAAAAGCTTGGGACGGAAATCAGCCCCTTGTCCGGAGACGAAGTCCAGCGGATCATCGATGAGGTCGTGAATGCTCCAGCCGATGTTCGCAAAGCGTTCCTGGAGGCGGCGAAGCACTGACTTTTCCAACGGTTGCACACGTCAGCCAGAGGTTAACGTAGACTTGTTCTCGTCCGGCAACGCAACGATGACAAGCGTTAGGCCAATCATCATGACAAAGCGAAAGGCCGCGGGAACCCCGTTCCACGTGGAAGATTGCCACATGGAGAAATATTCGCCCCCGATAACAATGAAGCCTAGTTGCCAAAGCATGAGGCCTAATCCAAGTCCGGCGTAAGACAATGATTTGGCGTTGTTGAAATCCTCTGCGGGTCGCGGCAGGGCTCTTAGCAGACGCGAAGCGCCAGCCCAACATAGGACCGCGATCACACCCTCTGTCGAAATGATTAAGCCGTAGGCGATGTGGTGAATTGTTGGGGACGTTATCGCTCGGTAGCGAACTCCCGAGCTGGGAATAGTCGTGTCCATACTAAGAACATGGCGAACGAATTCGAAGTTCGTAGCGTAATCCGTAATATTGTCGAATGTGACTAACGTGGCCAACAAGGCGATCGAAGCAACAAGCATGACTTTTGTGAGCCGCAGAATCTGCGGCCCATTTTTACGTGAAGACCAAGTCATAAACGTTCATTCTGAGTAGAGCTGCACGTGAAGTTATTTGCTTTGCCCCAACATGTAAATTTCTGCGATTTTGTCTCGCGCAGACTTGGGCGTATCATATATGCGGCTGACAAATTGCGTCATTTCCTTGCCCGAGAGCGGCGATGAACAATCGAGGCCTTGCTTCTGGCATTCTGACAAAAAGTCACGGTCAGCAAACAGGGCGGTCAGTGTTGTTCGCATCGTTTCGACTTTAGCCTCGTCAACGCCAGGCGGCGCCAGGATTGGGCGCCCCATGGTGAGCCCTGCCTGCGCGAGTTCCATTACGGCGCGCTGCTCCGGGTCTTTTAGCAAATCGGATGCGTAAGGCGCTGGTATTTCGGGGTTCTTCACACCGCCGTAGTAGACAAGTGGTTTGATCTTTTTTTCCTTCAGCCAGTGTGGGTAATTGGCTTTTAGGCTTGACCAGAAGGGTGATGCGTTGCCGTCATTTTCTCCTTGCTCCATCGCGTGGAAACTGTCGGTCTGCGATTTATATCCGGGGATGATTTTTACTTTGAAATCAAACAAGTTTGAGAGGACGCGTGCGAAGAATGCCGGCGTTGAGCCCGCTCCACTGGCGCCCAGGATGAGCTCGCGAGATCGCGCTTCGTCCAGGTTGTTGACCGGAACCGTATGCCAAACAATCAAGAGTCCCGTCTCTTGGCTCGGCGTCCCAAGCCAGTTGAATTTCCGCGAGTCGAACTGCGCCTGCTTGTTTCCGTATATCGGGTCAAACACGATCGTGTTGTTGATCATGCCAATTGTCAGCCCATCTTTCGGGGCGACATTGTAGAGCCAGTTGGCGGCGCGAATGCCGCCTGCGCCGGGCATGTTCTGAACGACGACGGTCGGCTCTCCCGGCAGATAGCGAGGCCAATGGCGGCCGATCATCCGGGCGATGATATCGTAGCCGCCACCCGCAGCGGAGGCGACGACGAAATTGATCTGCTTTCCTTTGTAATCATCTTTAGCCGCGAGCGCGGAATTGAGCGCGAAGATACTTGCGAAAGCGCTTGCGCAAAGGATACGGCCAAACCGTGTCTGTGACATCGTCGTTCCCCTTCTTTTATGAAGCCGCGTCGACGTGACGGCTCTGATGGTACCAAGTCAGGCGCGCCGCGCAAGACGGCCTGATGGCCCCCATGAGGGTAAGCAACTCTGGGGCCAACGCGGCGTCGACCCAAAGCGGGGGAGCTTGAACATCCTTGGCCGCTTGCGTAATCTGCTAGATACGTTGGCATAAAAGCATCGACGCGCCCCAATGTGGGTGACATGGGAGGATCGGAAATGCGGCTTGTCACAAGTCTGCTTCTCGCGACTGGACTCGTGAGCTCTGCGTTTGCACAGGAGGCGGGAGACGGTTTCTACAAGGGCCGACAGATGACATTGCTGGTCGGGTCCGGGCCGGGCGGTGGCTACGATACGTTGGCGCGCACTGCAGCGCGCAATTGGCCAAAGCATATTCCGGGCGGCCCCAATATGATTGTGCAGAATATGCCGGGGGCGAGCAGCCTCACGATGACGAGTCACATCTATCATGTTGCGGCGCGCGACGGGTCTGTGGTCGGGCTGGCCAACAATGCCATGCCGACGGGTCCCATTCTTTATCCGACCGCCGCGAGGTTTGATGCGGCAAAGCTATCGTGGATTGGCGGCCCCAGCCGGGATGCTCAAGTAGTTGCAGTCTGGCACAACTCTCCTGTGCAGACGATGGCTGAGCTATTCCAGAAGGAGTTGATCGTTGGCGGCGATGCGGTGGGCAGCGCGCCTGTCGACTACCCCGTGGCGGCAAACGTGATTTTGAAAACAAAATTCAAGGTTGTGAGCGGTTATAAGGGGACGGATGATATTGACCTAGCAATGGAGCGTGGCGAAGTCTTCGGCAATGGTGGACTTGGGTGGGTGAGCGCAAAGGTGCGAAACGCCGAAAAAATATCGTCCGGCCGTATGAAAATTATCGCTCAATATGGCTTCAAGCCTCACCCGGATCTTCCGGATGTGCCGGTCTTCCAATTGCCTGATAACGAACTTGATCGTCAGGTGCTCGAGATTCTTTATGCCCGCGATGAAACAGGAAGGCCGTTCTTTGCGCCGCCCGGCATTCCTGCCGACCGTCTGAAGATTTTGCGCGCATCCTTCGAGGCCATGATCAAAGACTCCGAGTTTCTTGCGGAAGCCAAGAAGATCAACCTTTCGATAAACCCCGTGACAGCTACGGAATTGGAAGAACTTGCGGAGCGGCTGTCGCGCATATCTCCAGATGCGTCCGCGCGTGCGCGAAAAATCTTGAACTGACAGGGCTGGGCAGGCGCTTTTTCAGTCTTCGATGTATTGTGGCGCGATCGCGACGCGTGTTGACAGCGTGTCCCATGCAGCGGGCTGACTAGCCTTCATCGCAGCTTCTTGCGCGGGGAGCGTTGTGTCCCAATGCCGAGCGCTGAAACGACGTCCGGTGACGCCGTCAGACGCGGTGGAGGCAAGCCAGAGCACGGGCGGCCCCATGATGTCGGCTTTCAACATTTGGTCGAGCGGAATGCCTCGTGACTTTTCGTGAATGGGCGTTGCGGTCGGCCCGCCAGGAATGATGACGTTTGATGTGACGCCTGTTCCCTCAAGCTCCTTGCTCCAGATGAGCGTGCTCGCCTCCAGAGCAGCTTTGCCGGGTCCATAGCAGGATCGACCGGGTCCGAGCATTGTGTGAAAATTTGTTGTGTTGTTGATGATGCGGCCCCAGCCTGCCTTGATCATGTGCGGGACGGCTGCATGGGTCATGTAGAAAGGAGCTATGCCATTGATCGTGACCGCCTCGGTCCATAGGCGCGGGTCGCATTCCCAGAACTTCAGCGTTCCCTGAAAGCCTTCAGGACGCGCATGATTTGAGCCAACGCCAGCGTTGTTGATGACAATATCTAACCGGTTAAACTTTCCGATGGCCGTGGCAATAACGTCTTTGCAAAGCTGGAGCGACGCCACGTCTCCCGCGATGGGCGTGATGGCGGATCGTCCAGTCGTGGCGTTTACGCGGTTGGCAAATTCGTCAAGACGGGCTTTGGTGCGCGCCACCGCGATGACGTGCGCGCCCTGTAGCGCAAGAGCTTGCGCCATCACAGCGCCCAGGCCGACGCTGGCGCCCGTGACAACTACTACACGTCCTTCGATATCCTTGTAAATTGGCAGGCCATTCGACATCTCGCGCGCCTCGTTGATGTTGTTTATTCCCACAAACGCGACAGACGCGCCTTGACGCGGGCGGTGAAAACTTCGACGAGCGCCGTCCTTCCGGAAAGCACGGAGGCGCGCGCGGCATCAAGCGCTCCTGCTAGATCTTCCGGATTGTGGACAGTAAATGTCGCGGCGCCTAGTGCATTTGCGACAGCGCTGATGTCGACGCCGCCCCCAAAGCGCGCCTGCGCAAGTTTTTTGCTTGATCCTCCGTCCCGATCAGCGAAATCACGATTATTCTTCACGACGATGAGGATCGGCGCGTTGGCGCGAATGGACGTTTCTATGTCCATCGCCGTTTCTGTGATGGCCTCTTCGCCGATAACTGTCGCGACGATTTTGTCAGGGGCCGAGATTTTCGCGCCGATCGCGGCTCCCACTGACCACCCCATGGCGCTTTGCACGCCGAAGCCGATAAAGGAGCGTGGCTCGCGCGCGATATAATGTTGGCATGTCGTCCCGCGAACGGATCCTGCGTCATGCAAAAGGATGCTGTCGAGTCCACTGAGCATTTTGTCCAATTCGTGCGTCACGCGAAATGGGTTGATGGGGCTTTCTTGAGAATGTGTCAGCGGGCGGCAAAGCGTGCGCCATTCTTCCTGCAGGTTTGCGATGCGCGACAAGCGCGTTGCAACGGGCGCCAGGCGTTCAGGAGAGAGGCGGCAGCGCGCAGTTTCAACAAGCTGCGCAATTGTTGCGCGCGCGTCACCCTGAATAGCCACGTCGGCGAGGTGATGTTTGTTCAACATGCCAGCATCGACATCAATCTGGATGTGCTTTGAGCCTGGAGCGCGAGGCTTTTGTGTCGCGTGCCGTTTAAAGCCGCATCCGATTGTGAGAACGACATCAGCCTCCATGGCAAGTTTTGTTGCGGGCAGCGTGCCGTAGGCGGCTTGCGCAAAACCGCCGATTCCGAGCGCAAGGGAATGATCCTCGGGGAAGGCGCTTTTTCCGTTGAGTGTTGTCGCGACAGGCAAAGTCAAAAGTTCAGCGAGGGCGATGAGGTCTTTCGTTGAGTTTGCGTAAAGTACGCCCGCGCCAACGTAGACGTAGGGTCGTTGCGCGCCGGCAAGCAGATCGACAGCTTCCGCAATCGCGTCAGGATCGCCAGCTGCGCGCACCCGTCGGCGCGAACTCACAGGCTCGTATTCAAAACGCTCCATCTTCATCGAGGACACATCGTAAGGCATGCCGATCACGACAGGCCCGGGCCGGCCTGTGGTGAGATGCATGAAGGCGCGCCGGATGATGGCGCTGACCTGATCAGGATGTTCGATGATTGTGCACCACTTGCTGACCGGGCCGAAGAGATCGCGGAAGGGAATTTCCTTGGTGTCCCCGGTGGCGAGCTCGCATTGATCATTATGGCCAGCGATGAACAGGATGGGCACGGAATCGCCCCATGAATTGACGAGGCCACCCATCGCGTTTGCCGCTGCTGGTCCCGCGTCTGCGAAGGCGACTGCGGGCACGCCACTGGCGCGTGCGAAGCCATCGGCCATGTCTATTGCGACGCGTTCCTGCCTTACGTAGACGACTTTGACGCTATCGCTTTCCGCTAATGCATCCGCAACATGCCCAACTGACTGACCGGTGATTCCCGCCGCCAGGCGCACACCTTCGGCGACAAGCGCCTGCGCGATCGCATCTGCGACTTTCATCGTTGCTCCTCCCGGTTGCAGGTCATTTCATCAGGCGCTTACTGTCCTGCGGTTGTCTTATAAGTACGAACATAGCAGCACCCATGAGCCGCGCAACGCTTGGCGCAGTGCCCGTCCATCTCCTTGCAGCGCCGTTCGCACTCATCGTTGTGCTGATGCCGACCAGTCTCACCGCAAGTTGAAACGCATCGGAACCGTGAACGAACGCGGCGCGCCGGGAGGCGGCGGCGGAAAAGGCGAGGCGCGGCGCACGGATGAAAGCGCGGCGCCGTCCAGTACGGCATGACCACTGCTCCGCGCGATGCGGACTCCCTCGGCAGCGCCTGACGATGCGACGCCGAATGAGACGACCACGACGCCTTGCGCCTGCGCCGCGATGTCCGTGGAGGGTCTGTTACGAGCGAGTCTGGCTGCGACAGCCGCGCGGAAGGCGTCAATGCTCGCCGCATTCTGTCCAGCTATGGACGGCTTGCCCGTCGCGCCGGCGGACCCCGGCGCCCCGTTTCGTGGTTTTGGCGGCGTCCGTTCCGCTGCTTGCCTCGGCGCCGTCTTTTCCGGCTTGCGTGCAGCAGCCTGCCGCGGAGCCGGCTTTTGAGGCCTCGGTTTCACGAGGGGAGGTGCGACCTCGATCGGTTCGGCCTCTGGCGGAGGCTCCTTTTCCTCGGCAGGCGGCTCTGCCAGCTTCGTCTCAGGCTGCACGATCGGTTCGGGGGCCGGTTCGGGTCTCGGCTCGACCTCAAGGACCGCCGTCTCGATCTTTTCCGTCTCGCGCACATTCTCGAGCGGAGTTTCCTCCACTGGCGGATTATTGCTGACAGGGGACTCGTCCTCCACCAACGGCAAGGGGGGAATTGCTTCCGGTATGGCTGGGCTCGTCTCAACCACAGTTTCGCCCGGCGGTTCAACAACAATCTCGACTTCGATTGTCTCCTCGGAAAGTTGTCGTGGCGCACCAGCCGACCCGAAATACAAAAGCAATCCCGCGAGGAGGACCGCGTGCCCGAGCAGGGTCGCCAAATACCCGAGCCACCCCCATTTCGCGTTGCTGGCTGCTGGGGTTTTCACAGCGCTGACGGAAAGGGCAGGGAGAGTGAAGTTAACATTCGCCGGCGTAGGCAGTTTTCCAGCTAGACTTAGGGGCGGAGCTACAAACCTCGCGTCTTTGGTGAGTTCGACCGATTCTATCCGCGGCGCAAAGCCAATCTGGTTTGCATGGCGCGCAGCTGATATCGATAACGTAGTCACCGCGACCAATCCGCTTCTCTAAATCGTGTATGATAAATTTGAAATTTCTACATACATAGCGGCGGTATTTCGCGCAAGGCCGCTGATCGACCCGCGTCCTTGCTTGAGTGCGGTATTCAATAACATAGGAGGCGAGAATGTCCGGCGACGATCACGCCACGCCCGATAAGGCAGAGCTAAAGCGCATTTTTGCCGCGACTGTTTCAGACTACGACCGTCGCGCGGGCGAGTTTTGGGAGCGTACGCGCGGTCATGACGTCGCGCAAAACGTAGACGCGTTGCTGCGCTGGGTGAAACGTGAGGCAGGCGCCTGCATTCTCGACTTTGGGTGTGGACCAGGCCGGGATTTGAAGGTGTTTTCCGACAAAGGCCATACCGCGATTGGGCTGGACGGTTGCGTGTCTTTCGTCGAGATGGCGCGCGCTTACAGCGGTTGTGAAGTCTGGCGGCAGGACTTCCTGGCTCTTGATTTACCCAAAGCGTATTTCGACGGAGTCTACGCCAACGCGACCTTGTTTCATGTTCCCCGGCGCGAACTGCCGCGCGTCCTTGGACAAATCAGATGCTCCTTAAAACCGGCCGGTGTCCTGTTTGCTTCCAATCCCCGCGGAAACGATGAGGAGGGTTGGTCGGGTGATCGTTACGGTGTTTGGCATAGCGTTGAAGGCTGGCGAAGCTTCCTGAAAGACGCCGGATTTGTTGAATTGGAGACCTATCTGCGCCCCAACGATATTCCCGTCGCAGAGCGTAGATGGCTGGCTAGCGTCTGGCGAAAGGTCCCGTAAACAGGCCTGGCGCCAGCGTGGGCGAAGCTTTGACCGCTCCAGCTCTTTCAGACGAATTTGCTAGTTTCGCGTGAGCTCGTTTACACGCTTCAGAACATCGATTGACGTCGACATCAAATCTTTCACTAACGATTCAAGCTCCTCACCGGGGACATGAGAAATTTCCATTTTTAGCTTATCGGCCTCTGCCCGCAGTTCTGCATCCGCCAAAGTCTCTCCAAAGCTCTTCCTGAGCAAGGCGACACGGGCGGGAGGCGTATCTGGCGGGGCCACCATCGGGCGACCCAGCTCCACACTGGAGGAATAGATCGTCAAGATTTGCCGTTGCTCAGCCGTTTTTGCAAACTTGAGAACCGAGGGCGCGCCAAACTCTGCGATCGGCGTGCGCTCCATATTGAACAGCACACGCATCTTGCCGCTTTCCAGCCAACCAGGGCGGAAGGATCTTAGCGAGCTCAAGGTCTGGCAAATTCCTTTCACTTCGCCGCGCTCCATCGCGAGCTGCACATTTGTGGCGCTGCCATATCCTTCAACTAATTTGAACTTCATTCCAAGAAGTGAGTTCAGCATTTTAGGGGTGGTGGTCACTGCCGTGCCGGCGCCCGCACCACCAACAATCAACTCCATTTTGAACAGATCTTCCGCAGTTTTCACCGGTGCGTCGTCCATGGCGACGCACACGCGTGTGGAAACCTCGGGGCTTCCGATCCAGTTGAATTTCAGAGGGTCAAAACGTATTCCTTCTTCCTTCATCAAGGCCTGGAAAGGTAGGTTCCGGCCAATCATGGCGACGCTGGAGCCGTCACGCGGCGCGGTGTGGAAGAATGAATTAGCGGCAATGATACCGCCAGCTCCCGGCATGTTCTGGATTATAAAGACCGGAGCGCCCGGAATGTGTTTCACCCAATGGCGTGTGATCAAGCGGATCCAGTTATCATAATCGCCGCCAGCTGCTGTGCTTACGATCGCTTTGATCTGTTTGCCTCGATAAAAATCAGCCTCCTGCGCCAGAGAGGCGCTTGTGGTTATAGGCACAGCCACGGCAAGCGCAAACAAGCGACCAAAGCGCTCCATTTTGTCCTCCAGTCTTATCGCAGAAACAACAGATGACGTGCCGCAGGTTGGCGCTTACGCGCCGAATCCACGCACCGCGAGATCGATGTTGTTTCCGTCGGGGTCTGTCGCGCGCGTCTCCGCGTAGGGCCTATCCGCCGGTCGGGCGGTCGGCTGGAGATCGAACTCGCCGAGGCGAGCAGCCATTTCTTCCTGATCGTCGATCTGGAAACCAAAATGATTAAGTCCCGGCGCCTTGCCCTCAGCTTTGTTCTCAAGCAGCGCCAGCGTCAGATACCCGTCCGTCATGAAGACAGCCTTGCTCACTTTTGGCCGTTCTGACGGGCGCGTGAGACGCTTCATCCCAAAGACCTTCTCGTAGAAGTTCGCGAGACGCTCAGGGTCCAGGGTGATGATCGCGAGATGCTTGATCTTTGGCTGTCCGGACATATTTCCTCCAATGATTCTTGCGCGCACTTGGGCGCGCTTTGTCACGATAGACGTTATTTCTCGAAGGACGTTTTTGTCAAACCGTTATGCTGGCCTGCAGTTTTGGGCAGGCCTACCGGAAAAGCAGCACAGCCCAATTCCCGCATTTTTTGTTATTGCGGCAATTGCGCGTATGGTGGAACCAATCCACTGGCGCTTTGATATCTTAGGGGGTCTCTCTTGAAACGCCCCGGGCCGGTCTGCTGACCGCCGTTTGAATATCGAGGACCACCGTGCAGCATTTCGAATGCCAAGCTTGCAATCAGCCGGTCTACTTTGAAAGTTCGGAGTGCCACGCTTGCGGCAGCCGCTTGGGATACATGCCTGAAATTCATTCGCTCGTGACGTTGACCCACTCTGAAGAAGGGTGGGCGCCGCTTCACGATCCATCAAGACGAGTGCGCTCTTGCCAGAACGCTGACGCTGCTTCATGCAACTGGCTTGTGTCGGACACTTGCACCGATGCTTTTTGTTTGGCCTGCAGGCACAATCGCATGGTGCCAGATCTAAGTATGCCAATGAACCTTCAGCGATGGAGGCAGATCGAGCAAGCAAAGCGCAGACTGTTTTACACGCTCCTGCGGTTGCAGCTTCCACTCACTTCACGGTCCAATGACGATAAGGGGCTTGCCTGGGATTTCCTGGCGGATTCCGAGGTCGGCGTAGCGTCTGTTCCGGTGATGACCGGGCACTTCGACGGTGTCATCACGATTAACATTGCGGAAGCCGATGATGATGAACGTGAGCGCCGTCGGGTAGCGTTGGGTGAGCCTTATCGAACGCTATTGGGGCACTTCCGACATGAGGTAGGTCATTACTATTGGACAATGCTCGTCGAGCGAAATCAGGATGCGAGCGTGATCGAAAGATTTCGGGTTACATTTGGTGATGAACGTAACGATTATCAGGCTGCGCTAAACAGTCATTATTTGTATGGAGCGCCGGTTGACTGGCAGGAGAATTGGATTAGCTCATATGCCAGCTCGCATCCTTGGGAAGACTGGGCTGAAACGTGGGCGCACTATCTCCACATGGTGGACACGCTGGAAACGGCAAGCGCTTTTGGTCTCAGGCTGAGAAGTCGCACACTGGATGCGAGCCTTGAGACAGCAATTGATTTTGATCCGCACGTGGCCAGCCTCGATCGCCTGATAGCTGGATGGCTTCCACTTACCTTTGCAGCCAATTCGCTTAATCGAAGCATGGGCCAGAAAGATCTGTACCCCTTTGTCTTGACGCCCGTCGTGGTTTCAAAGCTTGCCTTTGTTCATGAGATGATCCGATCAAACGCCGGGGAACCGCCTCAAGCAAGCGACGATGGACTTCGCGCAATGGCCGCCGCCTTGCGACTGCGGGTAGCTATGCCGACGCTTTAATTTTTTAGCTTACCGAAAAGTATCGGAAAGCTCTACAAACCGGCGGTCCAAAGACCGAGCCAGGGCAGCGCTGCTTACCTTTGAGGAGTCCCGGTTCCCATCTACCGAAATCTCAAAATCGAGCAGGGCGAGGCAGCGGACGTCCACACGCTGCTGCCTGGCGTGGAGGCGTTGTGCGCGGAGGCCGTGTGAGCGCGATCGAACGGCGAGAGCTTCAATTCTCTTGCGCAAGCTTGTTCGAAGCGGCTCTTGATTTATTGGTTTAACTGCAGCATCAAGTCGACGATACCAAGAAACTTTCAGGAGGAAGCCATGCCGCACGACGAAGTCTCCAGTCACGGGCACGACCCGAAGGCTGGCCAGAAGGCGGGTCTGGGCAAGTTTGGCCGCCCCGCCATGCCGTATGACGTTTTCATGGAAGCCGAGGGCGTTCCTGTTTATCGCGACATCGGCTGCAAGACGGTCCTCGATCTGCCAATGAAGCCCTGGGCCCGTCTGGGCGGCAAGGGCTCGTACATCCAGCTCCTGGGCACGGAAGGCCTGTGGGGCATGTATGTCGTTGAAGTTCCGCCGGGCGGCGCGCTCAACGTCGAGAAGCATGTCTATGAGAAGATGTGCCTGGTGGTCGAAGGCCGCGGCTCCACGGAAGTGTGGAACGACGGCGCGCCGACGCGGCAGACCTTCGAGTGGCAGCGCGGTTCTATGTTCCCGATCCCGCTCAACGCCAATCATCGGTTCGTCAACGCGACGAATTCGCCGGCCATTATCCTGTGCGGCACCTCGGCGCCGAACGTGATGAACCTGCTGGATAATCCGCACTTCATCTTCAACTGCCCTTATAATTTCACCGACCGCTATACGGGCGCTGCCGACTACTTCAAGGACAAGGACGATCTCGCGCCAGATCCGGTTCGCGGGCTTGCGATGCGCAAGACGAATTTCATTCCCGACGTGATCAATTGCGAATTGCCGCTCGATAACCGTCGCTCGCCGGGTTATCGCCGCGTCGAGCCGCACATGGCCGGCAACCGCTTCTACCAGTGGGTCGGCCAGCACGAGACGGGCCGCTATTCGAAGGCGCACAAGCATGCGTCAGCGGCGGTGCTGATCTGCCTCAAGGGGAGCGGCTATACCTACACGTGGCCGGAAGCTCTGGGGATGCAGCCGTGGTCGGTCGGCAATGGCGACAAGGTGCGGCGTCAGGACTACGAGTTCGGCGGCATGGTGTCGGCGGCGCCGATGGCTGGCGACTGGTTCCACCAGCATTTCGGCTCCAGCAAGGAAGCGCTGCGCCTGAC
>JAUXWZ010000005.1 GCA_030684835.1 Beijerinckiaceae bacterium | reverse complement strand
CGAAATTCGCTTTGGCGAAGGCGAAGACTGGCTGGAGATTCTGGGCTGCGGCATGGTGCACGCCAACGTGCTGCGCAATTGCGGCGTCGACCCGGACGAATATCAGGGTTTCGCCTGGGGCATGGGCATCGACCGCATCGCGATGCTGAAATACGGCATGCCAGACCTGCGCGCATTTTTCGAAGCAGACGTGCGCTGGTTGCAACATTATGGCTTCCGTCCTCTCGACCTGCCGACGCTGGCGGGCGGGCTAAGCACGTAAGCGAGGGCGCACCATGAAACTCACCCTCTCCTGGCTCAAGAGCCATCTCGACACTCACGCCTCGCTCGAGGAGATCGCCGAGACATTGACGCGCATCGGCCTTGAGGTTGAAGGGGTCGAGGATCCGACGAAGAAGCTCAAGGATTTCGTCGTGGCCCACGTGATCGAGGCGACGCAACATCCCAACGCCGACCGCCTGCGCGTGTGCATGGTGGACATTGGCGCTGGCGCGCCTGTGCAGGTTGTGTGCGGCGCTCCGAATGCGCGTACAGGCCTGAAAAGCGTCTTCGCCGCGCCGGGAACTTACATTCCCAGTAAGAACATCACGCTCGGCAAGGGAGTGATCCGCGGCGTTGAATCGCTGGGCATGTTGTGCTCGGCCGCTGAACTCGAATTGTCGGAAGATCACGACGGCATCATCGAATTGCCCGACGATGCGCCCATCGGCGTGCGCTTCGTCGATTACGCAAAACTCGGCGACACCGTCATCGACATCAATCTTACGCCCAACCGCGCCGACGCGGCTGGCGTGCATGGAATTGCGCGCGATCTCGCCGCGGCGGGCCTCGGCAAGTTGAAGGAACACGCAATTAAGCCGGTGGCAGGCGTCTATCCCTGCCCGGTCAACGTGACGCTCGATTTTGCAGCCGAAGACAAACACCTCGCGCCCGCATTCGCGCTGCGCCTCGTGCGCGGCGTCAGGAACGGCCCGTCGCCAGAGTGGATGCAGAAGCGCCTCAAGGCCATCGGCCTGCGTCCCATCAACGCCCTCGTTGATATTACAAACTATCTCACCTTCGATCGCGGCCGCCCGCTGCATGTGTTCGACGCGAAGAAGGTAGCTGGCGATCTCGTCGTGCGCCGCGCGAAGGCTGGCGAAACGGTTCTCGCGCTCGACGGCAAGACGTATGAACTCAAGGCTGACAACGTCGTCATCGCGGACGCCAACGGTGTTGAATCCATCGCAGGCGTCATGGGCGGCGAGCACTCCGGCTGCGACGAAAACACCACCGACGTGCTGATCGAATCCGCGTTGTGGGACCCGATGAACATCGCGCGCACGGGCCGCAATCTCGGCATCGTGACTGACGCGCGCTATCGCTTTGAGCGCGGCGTCGATCCGGCCTTCTGCATACCTGGCGCGGAACTCGCCACGCATCTTGTGATGGAGTTGTGCGGCGGAGAGCCGTCGCAACTTATCGTTGCAGGAGAGCCGCCAACGCCCGATGTGACGATTGATTTTCCCTTCTCGGAAGTGAAGCGCCTTACCGGCCTCGAACTCCCCACGTCCGACATGATCGCCACGCTTGAAAAGCTCGGCTTCACCGTCGCGCGTCGGGCGACCAATGCCGACCGCGTGTTCGTAAAGGCGCCATCATGGCGCGCCGACGTTGAGGGGAAGGCTGACATCGTTGAAGAAATCGTGCGCATCGCAGGCGTTGATAATGTGACCTCCACGCCGTTCATGCGCGCGGAATCGACTGTTGCGACGCCAATCCTGACGACATTGCAGAAGCGCACGCGCCTGGCGCGCCGCGCGCTCGCCACGCAGGGCCTCGTTGAAGCGGTGACATGGTCCTTCATCTCGGCGGACCGCGCCAAGTTGTTTGGCGGCGGCAAGCCCGAACTTGCGCTCGCCAATCCGATTGCCGCCGAACTCTCCGACATGCGCCCCAGCCTTGTGCCGGGCCTTCTCGCAGCCGCTCAACGCAACGCGGATCGCGGCTTCGGCGATGTGGCGCTGTTCGAAGTGGGGCAGGTGTTCAAGGGCGCGGGCGAAAAGGATCAACGCATCGCCGTCGCCGCCGTGCGCCGGGGAACCGCGAAGGTTCAGGGCGCCGGTCGTCACTGGTCAGGCAAGGCTGCAAGCGTTGACGTGTTCGACGCCAAGGCCGACGCCATGGCGATGCTCGCGGCGCTGGGCGTGCCGCTCGGCGGCATGCAAATTGTGCCCGGCGGGCCGGAGTTTTTGCATCCTGGCCGCTCGGCCACCATGCAGTTTGGCCCCAAGAATGTGCTTGGCTGGTTTGGCGAATTGCATCCGCGCGTTCTTGAGGCGCTCGATGTGTCAGGCCCGCTTTGCGCATTCGAAATTCATCTGGATGAAATTCCCGCGCAGAAGGCGAAAGCCACACGCGCGAAGGCAAAACTTGAACTCAGCGAGTTCATGCCGCTGGAACGCGACTTCGCTTTCGTGGTGGACCGCGCCGTGAAGGCCGCTGACATCGTGCGCGCGGCGCAAGGCGCCGACAAGGCGCTCATCGCAGGCGTTGACGTGTTCGACGTTTACGAGGGCGCAGGCGTGGCGGAGGGTCAGAAGTCGGTCGCCATAGCGGTGCGACTCCAGCCGCGTGAGAAGACGCTGACGGAAGCAGAGATAGAGGCTGTCGCCGGGCGCATCGTCGCGGACGTGACAAAGAAGACCGGCGGAACCTTGCGCGGATGATCCGCGCAAGCCTGTTTGCGCTGGTGTTGGCTGTGTTGTCCGCGATTTCGCCTGTGCAGGCGCAGCGTGGCGATTGCGAAAAGTTGAAGGACGCGCACGCCTACAATAATTGCATCGCCGTGTCGGGGCCGGCTAGTCGCGCAGGCTCGGGCGCTGCGCCCCGCCCGCGTGCGCAAGGCGCCCAACCCCGCACTTCCTCGCGCCGCGCGGTTCGCTCCCAGCAGAGCATGCGCGGCGGCGTAACACTCCGCCGACTTCCTAATGGCCGCATGCGCATGGAAATCCCCTCGACTCGTCGTCGTTGACCGCTGTGCGTTTGCGCACTGACCGCCCGCACGCTTGCGGCAAGTGTGGCGTACGCAAGGGAGCCCTTCATGCGCACGATTTTCACCGTTACCGCACTTCTCGCGACCATATCGACGCCGTCAGCAGGCTACGTCGACACGCCCCAGTGCCGGCGTGACCTCGCAACAACCGAGGCGAGTTTCAGCGCCACTCTGCGTGATCTGGAGCGAAATAAATCAAGCGTGATCGCGCAGCGCTGTCCATCCTTCCGCAGGCACGTTGAAGTGATGCGCAAGGCCAGCGGCGTGTTTCGGAAATGCTCGACCGGTCGCGAGCGGCAGGAAAACGTCGGCCAGATGGACGGCTCCATCGCTGACTTTCTGGAGATCATCGCGCGTCATTGCAGGTGACAGGCCTGCGGTGACAGGGCCGCAGTGACAGGGCTGGCGCTTGCGCTATTGTCCGGCGCTACGATGGGGCTCAATGCCGCTTTTCACCGCGCTCAACGTGTCCCCATCCTGCGATTGATGATCGCCTGAAGCTTCTCAGAGCTTCAGCACGATCTTTCCAAGATGCTTGGTGGAGCGCATATAGTCCTGCGCCGCAGGGGCTTCATCGAAAGCGAACACTTTGTCGATGACCGGCTTGATGCCTCCGCTTTCCAGATGCGGCATCAGATCCGCAACGAGCCTGCGCGTAATTTCAATCTTCTCGTCCAGGCTGCGCGTGCGAAACGTGACGCCGATTACCTTCATGCGTTTGAGGGCAATCTTGTCGAGGTCGATCTCATCGACCTTGCCGCCAAGTCGCCCGATGGTGACATAGCGCGCCTTCACAGCTGCAGCATCGGTGAGCGCGGCGAACAGCCCGGCGCCGACATTGTCCATGATGACGTCAATGCCCTTCTTGTCGCTCGCCGCCATGCAGGCCGCGACAAGATCGTCCTTGCCGGTCTCAATCGCCAGATCGAGGCCGTGGCCTTTCAACCGCGCAAGTTTCTCGCCGCTGCGCGATGTGCCTGCGATGAGCCGCGCGCCCATCGCTTTCGCGATGTGAATCATCGCGATTCCAACGCCGGCGGCGACTCCTGCGATCAGCACGCTATCGCCCGCTTTCAATTCGCCGTTCGTCACCAGCGCATCATGCCCGGTGGAGTAGAAGACCGGCGTTGCGGCGGCCTCCTCGAAGCTCATGGAGACGGGAACCCTCATCGCGACGCGCGCATCGCACAGCGCCTGTTCGGCGTAGGACTTCGTCGTCATCGACATGACGCGGTCGCCCATTTTCCAGCCCTGCACCGCGCTGCCAATTGCGATGACTTCGCCCGCCATTTCCATGCCGGCGATGTTGGCCGCCTTGTTGTCGGGGTTGCCGATCGGTCGCGCGAGGTCCGCGCGGTTGAGCCCGATAGCGCGCACAGCGACGAGCAAATCGTTGGGGCCGGGCGTTGGCGCCGGCGCGTCGCACATTTCGAGGATGGCGCCGCTGGCGCCCTTGGCGTTGACGAAGGCCTTCATGCGTTTCCCCCGCGTTATGCCGCAAGACTAGCCGCAGGCAGGCTCGCTGCGCCAGCCCTATTCGCCGAAGACGACGGTCTTGCGGCCGTTGAGCACCACGCGGTCTTCCACGTGCCAGCGCAGCGCGCGCGAAAGCACGCGGCGCTCAATGTCGCGTCCCTTGCGCACGAGATCCTCGGGCGTGTCGCGGTGGGTGATGCGCTCGACGTCCTGCTCGATGATCGGGCCTTCATCGAGATCGGCGGTGACGTAGTGCGCTGTTGCGCCGATCAGCTTCACGCCGCGCGTATGGGCCTGCGTGTAGGGGTTTGCGCCCTTGAAGCCGGGGAGGAAGGAATGATGGATATTGATGCAGCGGCCGACGAGTTTGGCGGTCAGCCCGTCGGACAGAATCTGCATGTAGCGGGCGAGCACAACCACGTCCGTCTTTGTGCTCTTGATCAGCTCCCAGAGCTGGGCCTCCTGCTCCATTTTCGTCTGCCGCGTGACGGGCAGGTGATGAAAGGGCACGCCGTCCAGATCGATATGGTCCCACGTTTCGCGGGGATGGTTCGACGCAACCGCGGAAATGTCCATCGGCAGTTCGCCATTGCGCCAGCGGTAGAGCAAGTCGACGAGGCAATGATCGAACTTTGAAACGAGGATCATGGCCCGTTTGCGGTCGGCTGTATCGCGCATGATCCACGTCAGCGCGAAGCGCCCCGCGATCGGCTCGAAGCCGCCGCGTAACGGGGCTGCGGCCGCGTCGGTTTCAAATGTCACGCGCATGAAGAACAGGCCCGTCGCGACGTCGTTGTATTGCTGCGCGTCGAGAATATTGCAGCCCTGTTCGAAGAGATAAGTCGATACGGCCGCCACGATCCCCGGCCTGTCGGCGCAGGAGAGTGTGAGCACATAGGAGGCTTGCGGCATCGGAATCCCTTGCGACGGTCGTCTCTGCGCCGCCAGCGGCGCAGGCGCGTCCTCTTAGCGCGAGGGCGCAAAAGGCTCAAGCCAAAGCAGGCGGAACGCCTTGCGCAAGCGTAGCCTGGCGCTGAGGGCGTCGCGTCGCACACCCTGCCGCGCCGCCATTGTGCGCAGCTGGGCGGCGTGCGACTATCTTCACCAGACCCGGCGGCAAGCCCGGGCGGAGGAGACGCGCAACGATTCGCTTGAATCGGCTGGGCTAACGCATCGGGCGCGAGCCCCAAAAGCCTTCTTCGTTCCACTGGCTATCCGGGCGTCGGAGTCGCTTTGCGTTCTCCATGAGGGATTGGGATCAAGAAGGATGCAATCAATGTCGAAGACCAGCTTCATTCGCGCCGTCGGCGTGGCGCTTCTTGCGCTGGCGGGCGTAGGTTCTGTTGCGCAGGCGCAGGTGACATTCGCCACCGGCCGCCAGGGCGGCTCGCAATATCCAGTCAGCGTCGCGCTTTCACAAATACTGGAGAAGGCGCCGGGCGTTGGCTCGGTGACGCTCGTGCCCGGCGGCGGCGCCGCAAACATCGTCGCGGTTGATATCGGCAAGGCCGACCTCGGCATCACGCTATCCAACAGTGCGCGGGACGGACTTATGGGTAAGCCGCCTTACAAGGCCCCGACGCCCAACATCGTGCAGCTCTTCGCGCTGCAGGCGTTCAAGGTCGTCGTCATCGTGCCCGAGAATTCGCCCATCAAGACCTTCGCCGATTTGCAGGGCAAAAAGGTGAATACAGGGCCCAAGGGGTTCACCATCGTCGAGGTTGCCGACCAATTGTTCAAGATGGAGAACATCAAGGTCAACATGCACTATTTGCAGATTGGTCAAGCCATTGACCAATTCAAGGACGGCAATATCGACGCGCTGGTGTATTCGCCGTCGGATCGCTTCGCCGCCTTCATGGATCTCGCGCAAACGCGCAAAATTAGGCTTGTGCCGCTTCCTGATCGCGTCATCGACGCGATGATCAAAGGCGACCCGAGCTTCTACCGTTCCGAATGGCCTGCCTATCCGGATTCCTACAAAGGCCTGTCAAACAAAGTTCCGACGCTCGGCTACCCCAACATTATCATCGCCAACAAGAACAAGATCACCGATCAACAGGCGTATGAGATGACCAAGATAACGGCTGAAAATCTGGAGAAGGTCGCCGCCGTCGAACCTGACCTCATCAATTGGGATCTGAAAAATCTGGCGACGGAAGTTGGCCTGCCGGTTCATCCGGGCTCCATGCGGTACTTCAAGGAAAAGGGCTGGCGCTGAGCGCTGGCCCACCCGAGCAGCATCCAGACGCCGGAGCGGGCATGACGTTGGTTGAAAATATGCGCAGAGGACTGATCACGGTCCTCTGCATCGGTTTTGCGTTGTTTCATCTTTACACGGGCATGTTCGGCGTCTTCACCATCCCGGTGCAGACGGGCGTGCATCTGGCGTTCATTCTCGCTCTTATACTTCTCGTGCGTCCTAGCGCCGCTCCGTTCGCCGGCGTGGCAGGCCGTGCGGTGGCGTTGGCTTATGACGCGTTTGTTGCCGCATGCGCCGCAGCCGCCATGGGCTACCGGCTGTTCAACCTTGAATACCTTGAGTCAGAACGTTTTGAATTTGTCACGCCGCTGACGACTTTGGAAACGTGGCTCGGCGTTGCCTTGTGTTTCGCCGTTCTCGATCTTTGCCGCCGCGAAACCGGATGGGCGCTCGTCGGCATCATCATCGTGGTTCTGGCCTATCCGATGATTCCGAATCTGCCCGGCATCCTCGCGCACCGGGGCTACGACCTCGGCACGCAGATGGACGCGCAATACATGACGCTCGCCGGCATCTTCAGCGTGCCGCTGTCGGCGTCGGCGGAGTTCATCGCGCTATTTATCATCTTCGGCGCGTTTCTTGAGCGCAGCGGTCTAGGCAAGGTCATCATGGATCTGACGCTTGGCCTTGTCGGGCGCACGCGCGGCGGACCCGCGAAAGTGGCTGTGATCGGCAGCGCCCTTCATGGCACCATTTCCGGCTCCGCGCCGGCCAACGTGCTGACTGTCGGCGTTCTCACGATCCCGCTGATGAAACGTCTCGGTTATCCCGCGCACATGGCGGGCGCCATCGAAGCGGCGGCCTCGACGGGCGGCGTCCTCATGCCGCCCATCATGGGCTCTGTCGCCTTCATCATGGCGCAGTTCATGGGCGTGCCCTACGGAACCATCGCGCTTTATGCGCTGATCCCGGCCATCCTCTACTTTTTCGGCATTTTCCTCACCGTGCACTGGTCGGCGTTGCGTCACAATGTCGGGGCCGTGCCAGAAGCGGAATTACCAGACTGGCGCGCGAGCCTTCTCTCGCACGGTCATCTTTTGCTGCCGGTGTTCGTCCTCGTCTACATGCTGTCGGAAAGTTATTCCGCACAATACTCCGCAACGGTGGCGATCCTTTCGGTGATCGCAACGTCGTGGCTGCGCCCGCATACGCGCATGGGCTTGCGCGACATTTTCCAAGCTCTCGAAGCGGGGGCAAAGGGCGCGCTTCTGGTCGGCATCGCGACGGCTGCGGCCGGCATGATCGTGGGCGTGTTCGAATTGACGGGCGTTGCGTTGAAGATGGTGCAGGTGTCGAGCGGAGCCGTGCAATCGCTGCTCGTCGGCCTCATCGTGACGATGCTCATTACGATTGTGCTTGGCATGGGCGTGCCGCCGTCGGTCAGCTACATCGTGCAGGTCGCCGTGACGATTCCGATGCTGCAGGGGTTCCTGAAAGTGGCGGGTGTGGCGCCGGACGTCGCGCTTGTCGTGACGCACTTCTTCGTCATGTATTATTCGGCGCTCGCGGTGCTGACCCCGCCCGACGCGTTAGCCTCGGTCGCTGCATCAGGCATCGCCCGCTCGCCCTTCCTGAAAACATCGATCCATGCAACGCGCGTCGCGTTCGTGGCGTTCATCATCCCCTTCATGTTCGTTTATCGCCCCGCGCTGCTTACGCTGGGCACATGGGACGAGATTGTGCTCGCGCTTGGGTTCGCGGCGCTTGGCATTGTCGCGCTGTCGGCAGGGTTGGAGGGGCACGCATTCCGACGGCTGACTCTGGTGGAGCGCGTGGCCGCACTCATGACCGGCTGCCTGCTCGTTTTCCCCAACTGGATGGCGGACACGATCGGGCTCGGCTTATTTGTCGTGCTTGCGTTTTTGCAGTGGCCGGCGGCGCGATTAAGCTTCGCAGCGGAGCCAAGTTCGAAGCCTGGAGCCGCCCCCTAGAAGCGCATGGACGCGCTAATTTTAGGTCTTTTGCCCGCCCGAGAGGCTTCTTCGGAACTCTCCGGGGTCGCAGAGCGTCACATTTCGGCCTATATAAGAAACGAGGTTGCGCGTCCCTGCGTAATGACACCCCGGATTGGTGAATGCCAACAATCGCCCTGGTCGACGATGACCGTAACATCCTCACGTCCGTCTCCATCGCTCTTGAGGGCGAGGGTTATCGCGTCCAGACCTACAACGACGGCGCCAGCGCGCTGGATGGATTGAAGACTAACCCTCCGGATCTGGCCATCTTTGACATCAAGATGCCGCGCATGGACGGGATGGAATTGCTCCGCCGCCTGCGCCAGAAGTCGGATTTGCCGGTAATCTTCCTCACCTCCAAGGATGAGGAAATTGACGAACTTTTCGGCCTCAAGATGGGCGCCGATGATTTCATCCGCAAACCGTTTTCGCAGCGCCTTCTGGTCGAACGGGTCAAGGCGATCCTGCGCCGCGCCAACCCCAAGGAAGCCGCCAGTCAGAAAGAATCCGAAGCGCGCATCCTTGAGCGGGGCTTGCTTCGCATGGACCCCGAGCGCCACACCTGCACCTGGAAGGGCGAGGCCGTCACGCTCACCGTGACGGAATTCCTCATCCTTCAGGCGCTCGCTCACCGCCCGGGCGTTGTGAAGAGCCGGAACGCGCTGATGGACGCCGCGTATGACGATCAGGTCTACGTGGACGACCGCACCATCGACAGCCACATCAAGCGGCTGCGCAAGAAGTTCAAGATCGTGGACGACGACTTTGAAATGATCGAGACGCTCTATGGCGTCGGGTATCGTTTCCGCGAGGCCTGAGCGCGCTTTTCGCCGTCCTTTCGCCCGGCCCTTCGCCGAGCATTTTGACGCCATGTGCGATTTACGCTCATGATCGCGTCCATTCAGGGATATATCCGGCGCATGAGCGTTGAGGCGCATCAACCCGGCCCACACGTGCAGCCTGCGCCCGCCGGTGCGGCGCGTAAAAGCTTGCGCATGCGCACGCGTCCCTTTCGCCGGGCTCTCACAGCGCCTTTCTCATCCTCGCTGACCCGCCGCATTGTCTTCCTCAACCTTGGCGGTCTTGTGCTGATGCTGATCGGGTTCATGTATATGAACCAGTTTCGCGAAGGCCTGATCGACGCGCGAATCCAGAGCCTGAAGACGCAGGGCGAGATCATCGCCGCCGCGGTCGCGGCTTCAGCGACGGTCGAGACTGACGCGATCCGCATCGACCCCGAAAAGCTCATGTCGCTGGCGCCGGGCGAAACGCTCGGGCCGGGCGAGGATGATGATCCCGCGCTGGAGTTTTCAATCAACCCCGATCAGATCGGGCCTGTGCTGCGTCGCCTCGTCGGCCCCACCCGCACGGTCGCGCGCGTATATGATCGTGAGGGTTATCTCCTGATCGATTCGCGATCCATCACCGAGCGCTCGACAATTCTGCGGTTTGATCTGGGCGCGCCTCCAGAGCGTCAGGCGTCATGGTCGCGCCGCATGATCACGCAGTTTGAGAATGTCTTCGTCGGGGCCAATCTTCCGCTCTATGAGGACATAGGCCTTGCCAACGGGCGAGCGTATCCTGAAGTGCAGCGCGCATTGACGGGGGAGGCGCAATCGATCGTGCGCGTTAATGCCCGCGGTGAAACGATTATCTCAGTGGCTGTGCCTGTGCAGCGTTTCCGCGTCGTGCGCGGGGCGTTGTTGCTGTCCACGCAAGGCGGCGACATCGACAAGATCATCTCTTCCGAGCGCTGGGCGATGATCCGCATTTTCCTTGTGTTCGCCAGCGTCATGCTGATCGTGTCGCTCTTCCTCGCGGGCACCATCGCCGAGCCCATGCGTCGCCTCGCAGAGGCTGCGCAGCGCGTGCGCCGGGGCATCAAGTCGCGTCAGGAGATTCCTGATTTCACGGACCGTCCCGATGAAATCGGGCATTTGTCCGGGTCGTTGCGCGACATGACGAAGGCGCTCTACAACCGCATCGAGGCGATCGAGAGCTTCGCCGCTGACGTCGCGCACGAGTTGAAAAATCCGCTCACCTCCCTGCGGAGCGCGGTCGAGACGTTGCCGATCGCCCGCACGGAGGAAGCGCGCGTGCGGTTGCTGGACGTCATCAAGCACGATGTGAAGCGTCTCGACCGCCTCATCAGCGACATCTCCGACGCCTCCCGTCTGGATGCCGAAATGGCGCGACTGGACTCCAATCCGGTCGACATCGTGAAACTGTTGCGTGCGGTGCTCGATCTGGCCAACGAGGTAAAGCGCGAGGACGGCGTGCGCTTCACGCTCGACGTCGCCCCGCCCGGAGAATCCGGCGCCGCCGCCTTTATTGTGCTCGGCCATGATTCGCGGCTGGGGCAGGTCGTCAATAACCTCGTGGACAACGCGCGCTCGTTTTCGCCCCATGGCGGCAGCGTTCGTCTGGCGGTGCGGCCCGCGCGTGGCGAGCCTAGTGGGCCCGAGGACCGGGAAGGGCGCCCGGGCGTCGAGATCGTGGTGGATGACGATGGTCCCGGCATCCCGGCTCACGCGTTCGAGCGTATTTTCGAACGCTTCTATACCGATCGCCCGGAGCAGGGCTTCGGCCAGAATTCCGGCCTCGGCCTGTCGATTTCCCGCCAGATCATCGAGGCCCACGGCGGCGTGATCCGCGCCGCAAATCGCCCGGGCCCCGGCGAAAGCACAGCCGGCGCGCGTTTCACTGTCTGGTTGCCAGCCGCGCCTGCGCCCGCAAGCCGGACCGGCCGCTCGGCATGAGCGCGCCCGAACCCGCCTCCATCCACGCCGCAGCTGTGGTTGTCGGGGAGGCGGGGGTTTTGATCCGCGGCGTTTCCGGCGCCGGGAAATCGAGTCTGGCGCTCGCTGTCGTGGAAGCCGCCGGTTTGCGAAGCCTGTTTGCACGCCTCGTGGCGGACGATCGCGTGTTGATCGAGCACGCCGCCGGACGCTTGATCGCGCGTCCGCACCCCGCAATTGCCGGGCGCGTGGAGCGTCGAGGACAGGGCGTCGAAGACGTCGGGCACGAAGCTGCGGCTGTCTTGCGCTGCATCGTCGATCTGGCCCCGGCGCTTGAAACCCCCGGCGCGCCGGACCGGATGCCGTCGGAAGGTGGCGACACCGCTGACTTGGCAGGCGTCAAATTGCCACGCTTGGTCGTCCCCACTGGGCTGGGGGCGGTAGAATCGGCGCGCATTACCCTTGATTTCCTGTTGCGGAGCCGCATTTGAACGTGCGTGGGCAGGCTCCGTTTTCGCTTGCCAATTCTGCGCCGATGCACAAAATGGCGGCCCTCGCATGAGCCCTGTCACTTTCACCAGCAGGGCGGCGCATTCGACGGACGGTCGGGGTCCAATGATCGGTATGGTCCTGGTGACTCATGGTCACCTGGCGACAGAGTTTCGCTCCGCCCTCGAGCATGTGGTCGGCCCGCAATCGCAATTGCAGACGGTCACCATTGGTCCTGAGGATGACATGGAAAGCCGGCGCGCAGATATTGTGCGGGCTGTGCATGACGTCGACACCGGACAAGGCGTTGTTGTGCTGACCGACATGTTTGGCGGCACGCCGTCCAATCTGGCGATCTCCGTCATGGATGGCTCCTCGGTGGATGTCGTTGCCGGCATCAATTTGCCCATGCTTATCAAACTCGCGTCGGTGCGCGAGGAGGCCACGCTCGATCAGGCTGTGCTTCAGGCGCAGGATGCGGGTCGAAAATACATCTCGGTAGCCAGTCGTATCCTGAGCGGCAAATGAATGACGACGGATCATTCGCCGATTGTAACGAACCGGACGCACCCGTCCCGGACGGCGCCCTCGTTCGCACGCTTCCCATAATCAATCGCAAGGGGCTTCACGCGCGCGCGACCGCCAAATTCGTGCAATGCGCCGAGGAGTTCGATGCGCAAATAACCGTGTCGCGGTGCGGCGAAACCGTTGGCGGCGATTCGATCATGGGCATCCTGATGCTGGGCGCCGGCATTGGCACCAGCATCACAGTCACCGCTTCGGGCGCGCAGGCAAAAGAAGCTCTCGACGCGCTTGACGTGCTGGTCGCCAACAGGTTTGGCGAGGACGAGTAGGGGCTCGCCCCAAACGGCTCCGAGCTGCGCGGCGCATGTTTCTCCGCACGCCACAATGTCGCAGCATACGCAGGCCCGTCACCCCTGCAATCTGCGCCGCGTCTCGATGAGCGCCGCTGTGGCGGGCTCCAGTGCGGCGAGCGATGCAGCCCTGTCGCGCACGACAGGCGCAAGGCCGTTGCACAATTCCTTGCCGAGTTCGACGCCCCATTGATCGAACGGATTGATGTTCCAAATCGCCGCCTGCACGAACACTTTATGCTCGTAGAGCGCGACGAGCCGTCCAAGCGTGCGCGGATCAAGCTGCTTGTAAATGAGTGTGGAGGAGGGCCTGTCCCCTGGAAAGACCTTGTGCGGCGCAAGACGCGCAATTTCAAAATCGCTCATGCCTTGCTTGCGCAACAGCGCTCCCGCCTCTTCGCGCGTGCGTCCGCGCATCAGGGCTTCGCTTTGCGCGAAACAATTTGCGACGAGCAAATCATGATGGTGCGCATCGGCGTCGATGGGACGCGCAGCGACGATGAAGTCGACCGGCACGACGTTCGTTCCCTGATGCAGCATCTGGAAGAACGCATGCTGTCCGTTCGTGCCGGGCTCGCCCCAGATCACGGGCGCCGTCACCATCGGCGCTGGCTCCCCGTCGCGCGTCACGCACTTGCCATTCGATTCCATATCGAGCTGCTGCAGATACGCTGCGAAGCGCGCGAGACGTTGATCGTATGGGATGACCGCGTGCGCGGAATAATCCCACGCGTTGCGATACCAAATTCCCAAAAGCCCCATCAGGACGGGCAGATTGTCCTGCAGCGGCGTTTGCGCAAAATGCAGATCAATGTCGTGACCGCCGCGCAGAAACTCCAGAAAATTGTCTCGCCCGATGGCCACCGCCAGCACGAGTCCAATGGACGACCAAAGCGAATAACGCCCCCCGACCCAATCCCAGAAACCGAATACGCGATCGGCGCGGATGCCAAAGTTCGCCACCAGATCGAGCTTTGTCGAAACGGCCGCGAAGTGATCGGCCACCGCCGCTTCACCCAGCGCTTCGGCAACCCGCGCGCGCGCCGACTGTGCGTTGGTCATCGTCTCCTGCGTCGTGAATGTTTTCGACGAGATGATGAATAACGTGCGCTTGAGATCCAGCCCCTTCAGCGTGTCGGCAATGTCCGCCCCATCGACGTTCGACACGAAATGCGCCCGCGGGCCGTCGCCTGCGAACGGCGATAGCGCCCGCACGGCCATGGCGGGACCAAGGTCCGAGCCGCCGATGCCGATGTTGACCACGTCGGTGATCCGCTCGCCCGTCGAGCCGCGCATGGCGCCGCTGCGCACAGCCTGCGCGAACGCGAGCATCTTGTCGCGCTCGGCTTCAATGGCGGGCCGCATGTCGGCGCCGTCGATGATGATCGGCGCGCTGGAGAAATCGCGCAGCGCCATGTGCATGGCCGCGCGCCCCTCGGTGTTGTTGACATGCGCGGCGGAAAACAGCGCGTCGCGTTTGCCTTCGACATTGGCCGCCCGGGCGAGGCCCAGCAGATGCGCCAGCGTGGCGTCGGTGACACGGTGCTTGGAATAGTCGAGCACAAGGCCGTCCATCTCCGCCTGCAGCCGGTTGGCGCGGCCGGGGTCGCCGACGAACAGATCCCGGATGCGCCGATGTCCGACCTCGACCCGATGGGCCTCCAGCGCCGCCATTGCGGCCAGAACCTGCGTATCCGTCATAAAAATCCCCGGGTATTTTTCAATCGCCCCTACGTTAAACCGCAAGGCCCCAAGAAAAGGTTGCCGCCTTCCGTGAATATGCGCCCTTGCCATGGGGGCCGCTTTCCCCGACATAGCGACCCATGGCTTCTCCCCCCCTTCTTCTACTTCAGAATATCGCTCTCACCCTTGGCGCCAAGCCGCTGATCGAGGATGCGGAGCTTTCCGTGTCTCCTGGCGAGCGTCTGGCGCTGGTAGGCCGCAATGGCTCGGGCAAATCGACGCTGCTGCGCATTGCGGCGGGCGAAATCGAGTCCGATAAAGGCAAACGCTTCTTTCAGCCGGACGCCTCTCTGCGCTATCTGCCGCAGGAGCCGGACCTGTCGGGATACGCCACCACGCTGGCCTATGCGGAAGCCGGTCTCGCCCCCACAGATGATGTCTACAAGGCGCAATATCTGCTCTCGGAATTGGGCCTTACCGGCGAGGAAGACCCCGCGCGCCTGTCTGGCGGGGAGGCGCGCCGTGCCGCCCTGGCCCGTGTGCTGGCCGCCGAGCCAGATGTGCTGCTGCTGGACGAGCCGACCAACCATCTCGACCTGCCGGTCATCGAATGGCTGGAAAAGCACCTTGCAGGGCTGCGTTCCGCTCTTGTGCTCATCAGCCATGACCGTCGCTTTCTGCAGAACCTGACGCGCGCCACCGTGTGGCTTGATCGCGGCCGCACGCGTCGTCTTGAGCAGGGCTTTGGCGCCTTCGAGACATGGCGCGACGAAGTGCTGGAGCAGGAAGCCCGCGACCTGCAAAAGCTTGATCGCAAGATCGTCGAGGAAGAACACTGGATCACCCACGGCGTCAGCGCGCGGCGCAAGCGCAACATGCGCCGCGTTGGCGAGCTGGGCGAATTGCGCCAGCAACGCCGCGATGCGCGCGGCGTGCAGGGCGGCGTCAAGATGGAGGCCGCCGAAGGCAAGGTCTCCGGCAAGCTGGTCATCGAGGCCGAGGGCATTTCGAAAACCTACGGCGAGCGCGCCATCGTCACCGATTTCTCTACCCGCATCCTGCGCGGCGACCGGCTGGGGATCATCGGCGCCAACGGCGCTGGCAAGACGACGCTCATCAAGATGCTGATTGGCGAACTTGAGCCCGACGCGGGTCATGTGCGCCTTGGCGCCAACCTCGAAGTCGCCGCGCTCGATCAAAAGCGCATGCAATTGCGCCCCGAGTGGACGCTGAAGGAAGCGCTCACCGGCGGCAGCGGCGACTGGGTGGAGCTGAACGGCGCCAAAAAGCACGTCATCGGCTACATGAAGGACTTTCTCTTCGCGCCCGAACAGGCCCGCCAGCCGGTGACGAAACTGTCGGGCGGCGAGCGCGGGCGCCTCGCGCTGGCGCGCGCGCTGTCGATGCCCTCCAACCTTCTGGTGCTCGACGAGCCCACCAACGATCTTGATCTTGAGACGCTCGATATCCTGCAGGAAATGCTGAACGATTATCCCGGCACCGTCATCGTCGTCAGCCATGATCGCGATTTTCTGGATCGCACGGCCACCTCCGTCATCGTGTCGGAAGGCGAGGGCCAGTGGCTTGAATACGCCGGCGGCTATTCAGACATGGTGGCCCAACGCGGCTATGGCGTGCTGGCCCCGGGAGTCGCGGCGCCAGGATCTGCCGGGTCTGGCGTCGCCGCACCCGAGGCGCGCGGCAAAACCAGCAACGGCGTCTCAACGCTGCGCACCAAAAACGGCTCGCGCAAATTGTCCTTCAAGCAAAAGCACGCGCTCGAAACGCTGCCCAAAAAGATGGACGAAAACCGCGCGCTCGCCGCCCGCATCCGCAAGGAGCTGGAAAACCCCCAACTCTACGCCCGCGACCCCGCCCGCTTCGCAAAACTCTCCGACGCGCTGGCGAAAACAGAAAAAGACATCACCCGCGCAGAGGAAGAATGGCTGGAGCTGGAGATGTTAAGGGAAGAGATGGAGGGGTAGCGAAGGTGTGCGTGCGTCTTCACGCGCGCAGACGCTCAGCCTCGCCTGCGAGTTGGAAAAGACGCCGCATGGCTTCGTAGCGCTTCGGTCGGGGCCGACGCCTAAGGCGGCGCTTGTCCTTCAGATGAAGCCGGGCGCAATCATCCGTCTTGTAATCAAGGGGAACACCCGTGAGGAGCGCGGTGGTTGGCTGCGGGTCGCGCATGTCGCTCAGGTGAATCGCGAAAAAAGACCTTCGGCTGGGTGTGGGGTAAGCTTCTCGCGGGCTGCGACGCCTGACGCAGTCTGGCTCCCCCTTGCCCCCCGCGCCCCTTGCCCCTATCCATGCGCCGAACATGGAGACTTGCCACGTGGCCGACGAGAACCTCTTTTTCCTTTGCAAGAGCGCCGATCTTGCGCCCGGGTCCATTCTCAAGGTCGAGCGGCCCGAGGGCGCGCTGGCGGTCTACAATCTCGACGGCGAATTCTACGCCACCGATGACCGCTGCACTCACGGCCTCGCCAGCCTCTCGAATGGCGAGATTATCGACGGCGAGATCGAGTGCACGATGCATTTCGGCACGTTCGACATCAAGACCGGCGAGCCGCGCCAGTCGCCATGCAGCGTCGCCATCAAGACCTACAAGGTTGAAGTGCGCGACGACGACGTGTTCGCGATCATAGGCTGAGCGCGCAGGGGGCGGGGAGAGGACGCATGATCCGCATCACCCGCTCCATCTCTATCGACGAGAGCGAATTGCACGAAAGCTTCGTGCGCGCCTCCGGGCCGGGCGGGCAGAACGTCAACAAGGTGGCCAGCTGCGTCCAGCTGCGCTTTGATGTGGCCAATTCGCCATCCTTGCCCGACGATGTGCGCGTCCGCCTGTCGCGCCTTGCGGGGCGGCGGCTGACCAATGACGGCGTCATCATCATCAACGCCGCCCGGTTCCGTACGCAGGAGCGCAACCGCGCCGATGCGCAGGAGCGGCTTGTGGCGCTGATTCAGGAGGCGGCGATTCGCCCCATCACGCGCATTGCGACGAAACCGTCCAGAACCGCCAAAAAGAAGCGTGTTGACGAGAAAAAGCGCCGCAGCGACGTCAAGCGTAACCGTTCAGGCCCCCTTGGCGACTAAAACAGTGTTGCTTTTGCCACGGGTGTTGCCCTGTCTCCACAGTCAGACGGGCCGCGGGGATTTATAGTCGACGCGTAACTCCTCGAAGCGCGTACTCGTCATGAGCACTCCAGTCCGGCGGCATATGGAAGACCCGGTGGCCGGCGCTGCCGAATTCCTCATGCGCCTGGGTATCGCGGTTTTGATGATCGCGGGGCCCGTGGGGGCGCTGGTTTCCCGCCGCCTGCTCGTTGCGCTGGTGCCGGTGGGCGCGGCGTTGATGATCGCATCGGTTCTCATCGCGCCCCGGCAGGGCATGTTCCGGGCGCTGGCGCAGGCGCTGGCCTCGCCGCTTGGCATTGTGGCCCTCGCGTTGCTGGTGTGGATCGGCGCTTCGATCCTCTGGACGCCCTATCCCGGCGTTGCGGGGGAGCGCTTCGCCAAAATGATCGGCACGGCGGCGGTCGTGACGCTGGCCATCGCTATCCTGCCCACCCACGTGCGTACGCCAAACCTGAACCTCTTGCCCATTGGCCTTGGCGCTGCGTGCCTGGGCGTTCTCATCCTCGCGCCGCTTAATCTCATCGACACGCGGCCCATAGAGGGCCCGGAGCCGGGCGTCATTGAGCGCGTTGCGATCATGACGGCGGTTCTGCTGTGGCCGGCGCTGGGTGCGCTGGCGGTGCGCGACCGCTGGATGTCTGCGGGCGTTCTGGCGGTGGTGGCGACGGCGGCCATTTTGCTCGTGCGCACGCCCGCGGCCTTTGGCGGGCTGGCGGCTGGCGCCATTGTCTGCGCGTTCGGGTTGGCGGGCGGCCGGCGTTTCGCGCAGGTTCTGGCGATTGTGTTCGCCATTCTGTTCGCGTTCGCCCCCGCGCTCGCCCTTCTGACGGAGCGATTTGCGCCGCAAATGGGCATTGAGGCGCTGCCGTTGATGCGCTCCTTTACGGCCTGGGCCGGCATGATCGCGGAACATGGCGTGCGCACTCTCACGGGGTATGGCTTTGACTCCGCAGTGCGCGGGTTGCAGACGGGGTTTATTCCGTTTGGCGTTCCGCGCGGCGCCATTTTTCAGATGTGGTTCGACCTCGGCGTATTCGGCGCGTTGCTGATGGCGTTTCTCCTGGCGCGAGTCATTGTCGCGGCCGGGGCGGCGATGCCGCCTGCCTCCGGCTTCCTGCTTGCCACCGTGGTCTCCACGGTCGCCATTGGCGCCTTCAGCGCCGTGGGCCTGCAATTGTGGTGGCTCACCATCGTGGGTCTGGCGGCGATCGCCAGCGCGCTCTTGCTGAAAGGGCAGTATCGCACAGACCGACCAGCGGCCGAGCGCCCAGCGTCTGACCGGCCCGTCGCGCAACGACCCGCCGCTGACTTTGTCAGAGAGATTTCGGCCCGCCCGGCGCTTTGAGCGAGTCGGCGCCTTCGCCAAACTGCGAGGCGAAGAAATTGCTGTACGTCCCGCCCCGCCGGATCAGGTCGTCGTGCGCGCCAAATTCCACCGCGCGGCCCTTTTCGATGACGAAAATGCGGTCCGCCTTGATGATCGTTTGCAGCCGGTGCGCGACAACGAGCGTGGTGCGCCCCTGTCGCAGGTCGTCCAGCGCCTTCTGCACCTCCCGCTCCGATTCTGAATCGAGCGCCGCTGTCGGCTCATCCAGCAGAATGATCGGCGCATTTTTCAATATCGCGCGGGCGATCGCGATCCGCTGCTTCTGACCGCCAGACAATTGCGCGCCCTGTTCGCCGACGTTGGTGTCATAGCCGGTCGAGAATTCGCTGATGAAATGATGCGCGTGCGCCTTGCGCGCCGCCTCGAAAATCTCTTCATCGCTCGCGCCGGGTCGCCCAAGCGCAATGTTGTCGCGGATCGTGCCGCGAAAGAGATAGACATCCTGCGACACAAACGCGATCCGCGACCGCAGCGATGCGAGATCGACCTTGGAGACGTCCTGCCCGTCGATTTCAATCGTGCCGGCTTCGGGATTGTAAAAACGCTGCAGGAGCGCGAGCACCGTAGATTTGCCGCCACCCGAGGGACCTACCAGCGCCGTCGTCATGTTGGGCTCGGCGAGAAGATCTAGCCCGTCGAGAACCGGCTCTTCCTCACGATATCGAAAACGCACGCCCGTGAAGGCGATGCGCCCTTGCCGAATCTCCAATGGCGGCAATCCGGACGCCTGCGTTTCGGCGGCGGGATGATCGAGCACCTCGTACATCATGGAGGCGCTGCTGACGCCGTTTTGCAATTGCAGGCGCAAGCGCGCCAGCCGCTTTGCCGGCTCGTAAGCCATCAAAAGTGCAGCGACGAAGGAGAAGAATGACCCCGGGTCCGCTTGGTGAAGTGTGATGCGCCAGCTGCCGTAGAAGATGACCGCGCCGATGGCGAAACCTGCCAGCGCGTCCGCGATCGGGCCAGACATCGCAAGCCCGGTCGAAACGCGATTGGAGCTGCGTTCGACCTCGCGCACCGCGTGCTTCATGCGGCCGCGCATTTCATCTTCAAGGTTGAACGACTTGACGATGCGGGCGCCCTGCACGGTCTCCTGCATGGTCTGCATGATCTGTGTTGCGCCGGCGTAGCCGCGAATGACGAACTTGCGGATGCGTCCCACCGTCTGCGTCAGCAGCAACGCGGCGATGGGCATAGTTGCAATGGCGATGAGCGCAAGGACGGGCTCTTGCAAGAACATCACGATGATCAGGCCCACGACGGTGAGGATGTCGCGCCCGGCTGTCGTCACCATCGCCTGCATCGTGTCGCGGATGCCGTTGGGCGCATAAACCAAGCGTGTGATGAAATCGCTCGAATGCCGGTCGTGAAAGAAGCGCATGTCCTGCCGCAGCAGATGATCGAACAGCCGCCGCTGCGCATTCGCGATGATGGAATTGCCCGCACGTGCAAGCGTGATGGTGGCGAGGAAGGTGACGACGCCGCGGAGCACGAAGAGGCCAAAAACCAGCCACGCCATGGAACGCAGGTCGCGGAACTTGTCGCCGTCGATGATGCCGTTCAGCACTGGCTTGAGCATGTAGGCGGAATAGGCTGTCGCAGCCGCGCCCACGCCCAGAAGCGCCATCGCCAGAAGGTATGAGCGGATGTGCTTGCGCCCGTGCTCCTGGAACAAGCGCCGGAGCATCTCGACCGTTTCCCTGTTCCAGGGCTTTCTCGACTTGGGTTCCTTCATATCCATCGCAGGGGCTTATCCTGACCACCTCTTGGCGACAAGCGGGCCTGCTTTACGGCTCAGCCTGCGAGCGCCGCGCAAGGTAACGCCGTGATGAACAAGCGCGCTCGCAAAAACGTCAGGAATCCGCCTTGCGCGGGCGCGACATGTCCTTGATCCGGCGCGAGAGCCGGATGCCGCGCCGCTCCTCGTGGACGCCATCCTTCTGTAACAAGGCGCGATATTCGTCACGCTTTTCATGCACCGAGGCGATGACGAAACCTGATGGCACGCCGATGTCAACGAGCAGGGCTTCGGCAAGCTGAAGGCTGGCTTCAATGGTTTCGGGCACCGCGTCGGTGGCGCCGAGTTCGTACAGGTGAGAGGCGTGACCCGCGTCTCTGGCGCGCGCCACAATTGTCAGGTCCTGTCGTTGGGCGCGCGCAGCCTGCACGACTTTTTCCACCGCTGCTGGCGCGTCCATCGTCACAACGATCGCTTTCGCGCCCACGATGCCGCACTTAAGCAGGAAATCGGGCCGGGAAGCGTCACCCCAGAAAATATTGAGCCCGCTGTCGCGGCCGCGCGACACAAGGCGCGCGTCGCCGTCAATCGCTAGGAAAGGGATCTTGTGTCGCGCCAGCATCTCGCCGACGAGGGCGCCGACGCGGCCGTGGCCGACGATAATCACGTGGCCCTTTGTGTCGCCGTCCGGCGCGTTCTCCACCATCGTGCTCACGTCGACGGCTGCCCGCGAGGCGCGCGCCATTCGTGCGCCAGCGCCAGCGAGCAGCGGAATTGCGATCATCGAGAGGGTGACCGAGAGCGCCAGTTGGGATGCGAAGGACCGATCCAGAAGGTTCGTCACGATGGCTGCGCCCAGCATGACGAAAGCGAATTCGCCCCCTGGCGCATTCACCAATGCAGCTTCGCGCGCCGCCATTTCGCGAACGCCGAACGCCATGGCGAGCCCATAGGTCACGATAAATTTTCCACAGATGAGCGCCAGCGCAATGCCAATCGTCTGTAGCGGCTCCGCCAGGACGCGCGCCAGATCGAGGCCAGCTCCCACCGTAAGAAAGAACAACCCGAGCAAAAGACCCTTGAAGGGCTCGATGGTGACTTCCACTTCGCGGCGAAATTCGGTTTCGGCGAGCAGCAGGCCGGCGATGAACGCGCCCAGCGCCATGGACATGCCAGCGCTCGCCGCGGCCACACCCGCGCCCATGACGACGAGGAGGCAGGCGGCCACAAACAGTTCGGTAGAGCGCGCCGCCGCGACGTGATGAAACAGCGGACGAATGAACAATCGTCCAAGCCCGACGATGAGCGCGAGGCCGATGAGAGCCGGGAGGAGCGTTGAGACAAACAACGCCAGGACGCCGTTGCCGCCTTCGCTCTGCCCCAGCACCGTGATCATGAACAGGAAAGGCGCGACCATCAGATCCTGAAACAGCAGAATCGAGAACGCGACGCGCCCGGCTGACGAGTTGAGGCGTTTGCGTTCGGCCAGAACGGGCATGACGATCGCCGTCGAAGACAGGGCGAGAGAGGCGCCCACCGCAAGTGACGCCTGCAAAGAGAGGCCCGCCAGATAGGCGATCTCGGCGATGATGAGTGTCGAGACCACAACTTGCGCTGCGCCAAGACCGAACACGAGCTTTCGCATGCGCGTCAGGCGTTCGAACGACAGCTCGAGCCCGATCATGAACAGAAGAAAGGAGACGCCAAGCTCGCCGACTTTTGAAAGTTGTTCGATGTTGGAGATCGAAATCGCCCCGAAGGCGGGCCATTCCTGCGCCAGTCGGCCAAGGCCGAATGGGCCCAGCAGCATGCCCGCCGCGATGAACCCGAGCACAGGGCTTATGCGCAGCCGATGGAACACCGGCACGACGATGCCAGCGGTGATCAGGAAAAGAATCGCTTCCTTGTAGTCCAGGAGATGGAGCTGATGTTCCAAATGGGTCGCCTGACGTGAGGTGTTCACGCTACAGGATTCGGAACGTCAAAAGCCAGTGGCGTCGTTGCTACAGGCCTGGAATATAGCTCGCGAGTTTGGAGACGCTATCGCTGACGGAACTGGCAATCTTGCGCGGCGAGGGCGCATAGGAACCGAGGCGCGTGAAGATGCCGCCTTCCGATTTCGTCTCTGCTGCGGACTCCACGCCTCGTTCGGACGTGTTCGCAGATTGTGCGGGCGCGTTCGCTATTTGAGGGGGAGCCGCCGCGCGCTGCCCTGATGTTTGCGCGCTGGCGTCGCGCCGCGGAGCGACAGTTTTGCGCTGGGTCTCCGGCGCCGCGGGCCGTGGTGTTGTTTTTGGAGGTTCAAGCGCCTCTTCTGGCAGGGCAGGCGCGACGCGAGCCAATGAAATCCTGACGACGGCAGCGGCAGCAGCCTCCTCCGCCGCCTGGGCGTCGGCATCGCCGTTTGTGGATGCCTGCGCAACCGTCGCGACGGTGGGTTCGCTCGCTTTCATGTTGGCGCCCAGCGCCAGAAAAGTTATCGCAGCAAAGACCAATGCGAGCGGAAACAATGCGAGGAGTTTCCCCGATTGTGCGCGGTCCCGAATCGTTCGGCTTTGATGCGGCATTGGCGTCGCCCCGTGAAGGGCGACACTAAAATGCGGGGCGCGGCAAAATTAGGGCGGTCGCCGGGAAGGTCCTAGATGCTGCGAACTTCCGAGGACTCAAGCTTCTTCGAGACCATGTCGCGCAGCGAGCGCAAATCCTTCGAGAAAAGCCTGATGCCTTCGGCAAGCTTTTCCGTCGCCATGGGATCCTCGTTGAGCAGGTAACGGAACGTTTTTTCGTCGAGCGTCATGCGCGCGGGAACATCCTTGTCGATCTTGCCGGGATCGAGCCTGCGTTCCAGCAGACCGTGGTCGTTCGCCAGTTCGCCCAGCAATTGCGGCGAGATCGTCAACCGGTCGCAGCCCGCAAGCGCTTCGATCTCGCCTGTGTTGCGGAAGGACGCGCCCATGACGACGGTGGTGACGCCGTGCGCTTTATAATAGCCATAGATCGCATGCACAGACAGCACGCCGGGATCGGTTTGCGCCGTGAAAGTCTTGCCTTCGTTCTTCACATGCCAGTCGAGGATGCGGCCGACGAAGGGCGAGATGAGGAACGCGCCCGCATCGCCGCACGCAGCCGCCTGAGCCAGACTGAAGATCAGAGTCATGTTGCAGTCGATGCCGTCTTTCTGCAGGATTTCGGCGGCGCGAATGCCCTCCCATGTGGACGCGAGCTTGATCAGCACGCGGTCGCGGCTCACGCCACGTGATTCGTAATCGGCGATGAAGGCGCGTCCCTTGTCCACCATGCCCTGCACGTCGAACGACAGGTCGGCGTCGACTTCTGTCGAAACGCGGCCCGGTACGATTTGCGCCAGCTCTGCGCCGAAGTTCACGGCCAGCCGGTCGCAGACCTCGCTTGTGACGCGACGCCGGCTCACGCCCCACAAAATCGCCTCGTCAACAAGGTGCTGATAGGCTTCCATCTGCGCGGCTTTGAGGATGAGCGTGGGGTTGGTCGTGCAATCGGTCGGCTTGAACGCGCGGATTGACTCCATGTCACCGGTGTCGGCGACAATCGTCGTCATTGTCTTGAGCTGGTCGAGTTTGCTGGCCATCGGGCTACTCCGTCCGGGCGGGGATTTGGGACACTTATAGCGGGCCGGCGCGCGCCCGCCAGCCCGTACCCGATAGCCAATAAGCTGCAGCCTGGAACCGCCTTGCATGCTTGCCGTTATGACGCGGCCATCGGCATAGAAAGGCAAAGCCCGCCGAGAGTGACCTCGCCGGGCCCTCTTGTGTATTATTTCTTCTCACGCTCGACGAGCGACAGGATGTCCGCGAGGCGCTTTTTCACGTCCGCAGGCGCATCTATGATGTCGGCTACAATCTTCTGAAGATCTTCACCCCCGACCGGGTCGATATCAAGATTGAGCTTTTTCGCTTCCTCGAGGAAGGCCTTGTCCTTGATCATGGCGTCGAAGGCCGCGCGCAGCGCCTTCACGCGTTCGGCGGGCACATTCGGCGGCGCAAAGAATGGCCGCCCGATGGTCGTGGGCGCCGACAGAAGCCGCAGCGCCGCGCGATCAACATCGTTGGTCGCGGTATCCATCAAAAGCGGCACGTTCGGCAGGTCGGACGCCTTGCGCAGGCCAATCTGAACAAGAATGTTGATCTTGTTGTCCTTGATCCAGTCCGGCCGCGTCGACTTGTAGGATGCCCATGCGTTTGAGCCGCGGCCTGCGACTTCGCCGCGTTCCATCGCGAGGTTGATCTCGTTGCCGCCCGGATAGCCGAGGATGACTTTGAACTTCGTGCCTGCGGTCGCGTTCAGAACCGTCGGATATTGCGACGAAGTGTTGTAGCCCGTCGCGCCCATGGTGACTTCGATCTTCTTGGCGTCCTCAATCGTCTTCACCGGCGAGGTGTGCCACGTGGTCAGCACGTTGTTGTCGGCGTTCGGGTTGCCAATCCAATTGAGCTCGCGCGAGTCGAACTTCACGCCCGCGTCGCCTAGCGCCTGTTCCAGCGGGATGGACTGGTCCGCGATTCCCATGGCGGTTCCATCCTTGGGCGCTACGCCGTGAATGAATGCGGCGGCGATGCGGCTGCCGGCGCCGGTCATGTTGCGCGGCACCATTACAGGCTTGCCGGGAATATGCTCGCCCATGTGCCGGGCGAGGAGGCGGGCGTAGGCGTCGTAACCACCGCCAACGGTGAAGCCAATGACGATGTCGATTTTTCGGCCTTTGTAGAAGTCTTCGACGCTCTGGGCGCTGACGGGGCTCGCGGCGAAAGTGGACGCAAGCAGGGCGGGGATCAGCGTTCGGCCTAGACCGATGCGGCCCAAGGTGGTGGATGAAAACATCATTCTTCCCTCTGGTTGTCTTTTTTGACGGCTTTGCGCGGCCCGCGCTCCCCCGAGCCGCCGCGACCCGTATTCCCTTAATTGCATTTGCCGGAACTGCAACCGGGACACGGCCCCTTGACCCCCAGCGCGGCAGGTCGATACAAGCAGTCTTAGAAGTCTAAGTTTATGTCCGCGCGCCAAGTGCGCGCGATCAGGGAGCGTACATGTCGCAGGGCACCCTTTCGTGGCTATCCACCATCGAGGACGTGGTGGAAGATGCGCGCGCGGGCCGCATGTTCATCCTCGTCGACGATGAAGATCGCGAAAACGAGGGCGACCTCGTCATTCCGGCGCAAATGGCGAACGCCGAGGCCGTTAACTTCATGGCCCGCTATGGGCGCGGCCTGATTTGCCTGTCGATGACCCGCGACCGCGTGAACGAACTTGGCCTGCAGCTGATGGCGCCGCGCAACGGCACCCGTCACCAGACGGCCTTCACCGTCTCGATCGAGGCGCGCGAAGGCGTCACCACCGGCATTTCTGCTGCGGACCGCGCACGCACCATCGCCGTGGCGATCAACCCCGACAGCCACCGCGATGACATCGTCACCCCCGGCCACGTTTTCCCACTGATGGCGCAGGACGGCGGTGTGCTGGTTCGCGCCGGCCACACGGAAGCCGCTGTCGACATTTCGCGCCTCGCCGGCCTCAATCCGTCGGGCGTAATCTGCGAGATCATGAACGACGACGGCACCATGGCCCGCATGCCGGACCTGGTGAAATTCGCCCAGCATCACGGGCTGAAGATCGCGACAATCGCAGATCTGATCGCCTATCGCCGCCGCAACGAGCGGCTTGTGAAGCTGGAAGCTGAAACTCG
Source organism: Beijerinckiaceae bacterium (assembly GCA_030684835.1). GTDB lineage: Bacteria > Pseudomonadota > Alphaproteobacteria > Rhizobiales > Beijerinckiaceae > Terripilifer. The sequence goes on along the minus strand of JAUXWZ010000005.1, from coordinate 5,644 downwards.
TATCGAGAGCCGCTTTGGCGGCGAATTCGATCTGCGCGTTTACAGCAATACGATCCAGTACGTCGAGCATATCGCACTGGTGCGCGGCGACATTTCCGGCCCCGATCCGGTTTTGGTGCGCATGCATCAGGGCAATATGCTGGCCGACAGCCTTGGCGATGTGACGCCGGGGGAATTTTATGGCGGCGAGGCCCGCAATCGCGGTGGCGAACTGGAAGCCTCCATGCGGATGATCGCCGAGGCTGACCGGGGCGTGATCGTCCTCATTCGCGAGCCATCTGGTTCGAGCGTCAGCAACGCCATCCACGAACGCAACGGCGCCGCCGCGCGTCGGCCAATCGCCGAACTGCGCCAATACGGCGTGGGCGCCCAGATCCTCGCGGATCTTGGCCTCAAGAAAATTATCCTCTTGTCAAACACCAAGCGCAACATCGTGGGCATCGAGGGTTACGGCATTGAAGTCGTGACGCAACAGCCCATCCCGCCCCATTACATTCACGGGGTGTGACTCCAACCTGCCGGGAGCGGTATCCGGCGGGAGGGTGCGACGAGATGAAGCCGGGACGGCCCGCGCCGCGTTGCGCGATAATCCGCTTTGAGCGGAAAACGCAGAAAAACGAACTGGAGGGAATGCAGGATGACCGTCGCTGAGCGTATCGAGAACGTCGTCAACGTTCACGGGATCGACATCGAGGTGCGCACGTACGGAACGGGCTCGCCGCTCGTTCTGCTCGCTGGCGAAGAGCAACTTGAAGTCGACAGCCCCTTTGTTAAGGAATTGGCTCGCGATCACAAGGTGATCATGCCCTCGCCTCCGGGCTTTGGCGTCTCTGGGCGGCCGGACTGGCTGACCAGCCCCGATGACCTCGCCTACATCATGCTCGACCTGATGGAGATCCTCGGGCTTGAGAACGTCCCGGTCGTCGGTTGCTCGCTGGGCGGCTGGATCGCTGCGGAAATGGCGACCAAAAATGACAGCAGCTTTTCGCGCCTCGCCCTCATCGGCGCCTATGGCGTCAAGGTCGGCGGGCCGTTCGACGTCGACATTCAGGATTTGTGGATCCAGCATCCCTCCAAGGTGACCGCCATGAAGTGGCGCGACGTGGAGAAGAGCAAGCGCGATTACGCGTCCATGGCCGATGAACAGCTCAGCGTGATCGCCCGCAACACCGAGTCATTCGCCCGGTTCTGCTGGGAGCCCTATATGCATAATCCCAAGCTGAAGCATCGCCTGCATCGCATCGCGACGCCAACTCTCGTGATCTGGGGAGAAAACGACGGTGTGGCCAGCACCGCTTACGGAAAAGCCTATGCGGGCTTGATTGAGGGCGCCGAGTTCACAACAATACCCGAGGCCGGTCACTATCCTCAGATAGAACAACCCGACGCTGTTTTGAAGCCGCTGCGCGCCTTCCTCGCGTAAGTCACCGCAACACGACATCAGCAAAGAGGCTGCACCATGTACGCCTGGCACTTCACCGAGATGCCCTATCCGAACCTGCCGCCGCTCGACACCTTGCCGACGATGCGCGTGTCGATCCCCAGCAAGCTCTTCGATCCCAAGATCGGCGCGGATCTCTACAACCGCTATCTCGACGAGCACATGCTGGCCGACGAGCTGGGCCTTAACATGCTGCTCAACGAGCATCATCAGACAGCGACCTGCATCAACGCCTGCGCGCCGCTGACCGCCGCTATCCTCGCGCGCCAGACGAGCAAGGGCCGCATCTGCATTCTTGGCAATCCGATCGCCAACCGTCAGGACCCGATCCGCATCGCCGAAGAGATGGCGATGATCGACTGCATCTCGCGCGGACGACTCGATGTCGGCTTTGTGCGCGGCGTGCCTTACGAAGTCTTCGCCGCCAACAGCAACCCGACGCAGACTGTCGAGCGGCTGTGGGAAGGCATCGACCTTGTATCGAAGGCCTGGACGCACACGGAAGGCCCGTTCAACTTTGAAGGCCAGTTCACCCATAAGCGCGCCATCAACCTGTGGCCGCGCCCTTACCAGACGCCGCACCCCGCTATCTGGATCACGGGTTCGAGCGATCTCGGCAACATCAAGCGCGCGGCCGCACGCGGCTTCGTTTTCGCCACCTTCCTGCAGCCGCACGAGAAGGTGAAGTGGATGTTCGACGGCTACCGCAGCGCCTACAACGACACCGGCCTGCCGGGCGGCGGTGGAACAGCTTACATGCCGCTCGTTTACACCGCTGATTCCGATGCGGAGGCCGAGGCTGGCGCGCGCGAGCTGTGCTGGTATCTCGACGCCAAGTCCGAGCCCCAGTATCGCAACCCGCCCGGCTACGTGCCGGTCGAGTTCAACGTGCAGGCGCTCAAGGGCACGTTCACGGGCCGCACGGACGCGATGCGCAAACAGTCCATCGAGTTCCTCAAGGATCAGGGCGTGCTCATCTATGGCAAGCCGGACGATGTGGCCAAGCAGATCAAGCGTCTCTACGACCTTGTGGGCGGCTTCGACCACTTGCTGATGATGCAGCAGGCCGGGCACCTCAGCACCGAGCGCACCAAGCGCAGCATCAGCCTCTTCGCCAAGGAAGTTTATCCGCAGGTGCAGGATCTCGCGCGCACCCGTCCGCTGAACGCGCGGGTCGCTGCGGAATGAGCCAAGGACGTTACATCTCGGTCGACGGGATCAGCACGCATTATCTGGAAGCTGGCGACGGCAACCGGGGCGTGCGTCCCACGATCATGCTCTTGCACTCCGCCGAATTTGGCGGAGCTGCGGAGATCACCTGGGAGCAGAACATTGATGTTCTGGCGCAGCGCTATCACGTGCTGGCGCCAGATCATCTTGGCTTTGGTCGCACCGAGAAAATATTCGACTTCGGCAACCAGTTTGAACGCCGCATCCGCCACATCCGCCGGTTCATCGAAACCATGGACGTTGGCTCCGTCCACGTCATGGGTTCGTCCATGTCGGGCGGACTGACCCTAACAGTGGCGGCGCGGGCAAAGCCCGATTGGCCGCTGCGCTCGGTCGTCTGCTGCTCTGGCGGCGGCGATTCGCCAGACAACGAAGCGCGCAAAGTGCTCAATTCCTACGAAGGCACGAAGGAGCATATGCGGCGCATCGTCGACACGATGTTCGTCGACAAGTCCTGGGCCGCGAATGACGCCTATATCGATCGCCGCTGGGAACTGGCCAACCTGCCAGGCGCATGGGAGGCGACAGCCGCTGCGCGCTTCAAGGCGCCGTTCCGCGTCTCGAGTGGCGCGCGTTCCGAGCGCGACAATATCGCTTACGCTAACATAGCCGTGCCCACGCTCGTGTTTGCGGGCCGCTTCGATCCGTTGCGCGCACCCGGCTACACCGACGGATTCGTGCCGCATATTCCCAAAGCTGAACTGCACGTGTTCGAAAACGCAGGTCATATGGGCAATATCGAATGCGCATCGGAGTTTAACGAACGGGTTATGACTTTCCTCTCGAAGGTTGACGGCGCCTGACCGCGTGCGCTTTATGGCGGCGAAAATCACAGGATTTGCACCGCCATGACTGCGGATAACATGACCGTCGACATGCGGCTCACCGCCATTCGCTATGCCGCGCAGGACACAAATCTATACGAATTCCGTCGGCTTGACGGAGCGGCGCTCGCGCCCGTGGAGCCCGGCTCGCATATCGACCTCAATCTGCCCAACGGCATGATGCGGCAGTATTCGCTGGTGACGGCGGACGGCGATACCGCCGCCTATGTCGTGGGAATCAAGCGCGATCGCGCCAGCCGTGGCGGCTCCATCTTTATTCACGATCAATTGCGCGTCGGCGAGATCGTCGCCATCGGCGGGCCGCGCAACAACTTTCCGCTGAAGGAAGACGCCGCCCACAGCGTGCTGATCGCGGGGGGCATCGGTATCACGCCAATTTGGTGCATGGCGCAGCGCCTCAAAAAACTCGGTCGTTCGTTCGAGCTACATTACGCCTGCCGCGACCGCTCGGAAGTCGCTTTCCAAGACGAACTGATGGCGCTGCCGCAAGCGCATGTTCACATCGATGCGGAGGCCGGCGGATTCTTAAACGTAGCCGAGATCGTCAACGGCGCCCGCAAGGATTCGCACTTCTATTGCTGCGGTCCGGTCCCGATGCTGGAAGGCTACGAGAAGGCGACGGCGGGCGTGGCGCCCGATCAGGTCCACATCGAGTATTTCTCCGCCAGGGAAGAAGCCGCGACTGACGGCGGCTACGTGGTGGAGCTGCGCAAGTCCGGTCTTGAGTTCACCGTGCCGGAGGGCAAGACGCTTCTCGACGTGCTGCTCGAAGGCGGCGTCGACATCATGTACTCGTGTCAGGAAGGCGTCTGCGGCGCGTGCGAGACTGCGGTTATCTCCGGCACGCCGGACCATCGCGACGGCATCCTCACCGACAAAGAGCGCGAAGAGAGCAAGACGATGATGATCTGCTGCTCCGGCTCCAAAAGCCCGCGGCTGGTGCTGGATCTCTAGCTCGTCGGGGTCGCGAAGGCCGACCAGCCACGACAGGCAAGGGCTGAACGCAATTGTCGCCGTCGTCAAAACAACCTTTCAGCATCGGGCAGGCGACCTATCGCGGATAGTCGGCTTCGCCGATTGTGACGCCGGCGCAATCGGGCCTGCGTCACCCGCCCCAGTTCACGTCCCGCAGCACCTCGTCATCGTGCTGCCCCAGTCCCGGCGCGGGGCGCGTTGAAGCGAGAGGCTTGCCGTCCATGACGATGGGTGAGCGCAATCCCGGCGTCGTGCCGATTGCCGCCAGCGTATTGTCGAGGTCGATGCGCATCCCGCGATGAGCGACTTGCGGATCGGTGAACACGTCCCCGATTGAGTTGATCGGTCCTGCGGGCACGCCTAGCGCCTCAAGTCTTCCCAGAAGATCCCCCCGCGTGAAGCGCATGCAGAGCGGGTGGAAAATCTCGTTGAAAGCGATGCGATTGCGCACGCGATCCTTGTTGGCGAGGAAGCGTTCGTCACGTCCCAGCTCCGGCGCGCCGAGCGCCTCGCACAGGCGCCGGTATTGTCCGTCATTTCCGGTTGCGATGATGATGTCGCCATCTGCGACCGGAAAGACGTCATAAGGCACGATGTTGGGATGTGCGTTGCCGAGCCTTTGCGGCTCGCTGCCGCCGACGAAATAGTTGAGCGCCTGATTGGCGAGCATTGCGACTTGCGTATCCAGCAGCGCGCAGTCGATGAAGGCCCCTTCGCCAGTGCTTGCGCGGCGCAGCAGCGCGGCCTGTATTGAATTTGCGGCGTACAGACCCGTGAACATGTCGGTGATGGCGACGCCCGCCTTGGTCGGTGGCCCATCCGGCTGGCCGGTGATATTCATCAGCCCGCCCATGCCCTGAATCAAAAAATCATAGCCCGCGCGCGCGGCGTAGGGCCCATCCTGACCAAAGCCCGTGATGGAGCAATAGACCACGCGCGGGTTGACGCCTTTCAACGAGGCGTAATCAAGCCCGTACTTTTCGAGGCCGCCAAATTTGAAATTTTCTATAATTACGTCGGCGTGGCGGGCGAGCTTCAAGATGCGCGCGCGCCCTTCCGACGTCTCGAAATCGGCTGTCACACAACGCTTGCCGCGATTGCAGGAATGAAAATAAGCCGCGCCGAGATTGGTCCCGTCCTTGCCTTCAACAAA
>JAUXWZ010000058.1 GCA_030684835.1 Beijerinckiaceae bacterium | reverse complement strand
GGTCACGACTGGGCGGAAAAGGGTTCAGGGGAACACGATGCGCAATTTCAACGAGCAGACGATTACCGATGCTGTCATCGAGCGCTTTGCCACCTCCACCGATCCGCGGGTGAAGGAGGTCTGCGCCTCGCTGGTCAGGCATCTGCATGACTTCGTGCGCGATGTGCGCCCGTCCTACGAGGAATGGGAATACGCCGTCGATTTCCTGACGCGCACGGGCAAGATGTGCGACGGCGCTCGACAGGAGTTCGTACTTCTGTCGGATACGCTTGGCGTTTCAATGCTTGTGGACGCTGTGAACAATCCGGTTGGCGGCAACATTACGCAGTCGACCGTGCTGGGGCCGTTCTATGTCAACGATCCGGAAGTGTTTCCGCTTGGCGCGGACATCTCGGGCAAGATGCGCGGCACGCCGGCGTATGTGACGGGCAGCGTTTCATCCGAAGACGGATCGCCGCTGGCGGGCGCGTTTGTCGATGTCTGGCATTCGGATGACGATGGTTTTTATGACGTGCAGCAGCTTGAAAAGCTGGAAGGACACGCCGGGCGCGGTCGCTTCATCGTGGACGAAAATGGCAAGTTCCATTTCTGGACGATCAAGCCGACCTTCTATCCAGTCCCGACCGATGGGCCGGTTGGCGAAATGCTCAACGCGCAGGGTCGGCATCCGTGGCGGCCTGCGCATCTGCACTTCATGATCCACGCGCCGGGGCATCGCAAACTCGTCACCCACGTTTTTGATCGAGCCGATAAGTATCTCGACTCTGACGCGGTGTTCGGCGTGAAGGACGAGTTGGTGCGCGACTATCCCGAGCATCCTCCGGGCGTTGCGCCTGACGGATCGAAGCGCGACGGCGTGTGGGCCACCATCGAGTATGATTTCGTCATGGCGAAACTGCCGGCGAAGGCTGCCTGATCAGGCAGGAGGCGAGACGCGCAGGCGCATCGCCTCCACCTTGATGCACAGATCCATCACCACCTTGACGCCGCGCGCTTCGGCGCGCCGCGCGGCCGCATCATTGCGCACCCCAAGTTGCAGCCAGATGGCGCGGGGCAGGGTGGGCAATTCCAGCGCCTCGTCGATGGTCGCTCCCGCAGCCTCGGAATTGCGGAACACGTCCACGATGGCGATGGGGCCGGGCACGTCTGCAAGGCTTGCATAGACGGGCGCGCCGCCGATCTCTTTGCCAGCAAGGCCGGGATTGACGCCCACCGCGCGAAAGCCCATGCGCAGCATCGCGAGGAAAACGCCGTTTGACGGCCGCGCCGGATTGTTTGACAGACCAACGACCGCAACAACGCCTTGGCCGGTCAACACGTCGCGCAAATAGTCATCCGTGTAATCGTCGTGATCCATGCGATGGCTCCAGTGGCAGGCTTCGACAAGGGTTAGTTTCATGCGGCGCCGCGCAGGCTTGTTCCGGGGCGCGACGCGTGTCAATTGGCGGACATGACCGAACCGCTCAGCCCTACCGCCATCAACGCTTTCTTCGCCGATCATTTCCCTCAGATCGCGCCGGGGCGCGACTTTATCGTGGAGAAGACTGGCGGGAGGTTTGCGCAGATGCGGTTACGCTACAGCGAGCGCCGGTTGCGGCCGGGCGGTACGATTTCGGGCCCCTCGATGTTCGAACTCGCAGATCTCGCACTCTACGCGGCTATCCTCGCCGAGCTTGGCGTGGGCGATGATCCCGCGACCGCAAATACGTCGCGCGGCGCTCTGGCTGTGACGACTAACCTCAATATCAATTTTCTGCGCAAGCCAGAGCCCGGCGATCTCATCGCCGATGCGCGGCTGATGAAGCTGGGCCAGCGCCTCATCGTTGGCGAAGCGTGGCTTCACGCGCAGGGTGGCGGCGACCCCGTGGCGCACGCAACCGGCACCTATTCCGTGCCTCCACCCAAGGGCTGATCTGCTAGGTTAAGCGCGTTCGATTCGAGATTTCGGAGCATTGAGGCGCATGGCGGGTTTTCCTTATCGCAGCGCGCATTTCATCGGCGTTGGCGGCGTCGGCATGAGCGCGACGGCGATGCTGCTGCGCGATGCGGGCGTTGTTGTGACGGGCTCGGACGAGGCCGTGTATCCGCCTATCTCGGACGTTCTCCGCGCCGAAGGGCTTGAGGCCCGCACGCCATACGCGGCCGCCAACATTCCTGCTGGGGTTGAGTCGATCATCATCGGCAAGAACGCCAAGCTGACGCCGGAGACAAACGCGGAAGTTGCGGAGGCCTTCGCGCGCGGCGCGCCCATCCTGTCATTCGCGGATGTGCTGGGCATGCTGGCCGCGCAGCGCACCGCCGTCGTCGCGGCGGGCTCGTTTGGCAAAACGACGAGCGTGTCCCTGCTGGCGCACTGTCTTATCGAATGCGGGATTGATCCGTCCTACATGATTGGCGCTGCTCCGCTGTCCCCGCCGCGATCGGCGCGCCTTGGCGCAGGAGATCTCATGTTGCTGGAGGGCGACGAATATCCGTCGTCCAACACCGATAACCGCTCCAAGTTTTTGCATTACAGCCCGGCGCATTTACTGCTGACGCCGTTGGCGCACGACCACGTCAATGTGTTTCCCACCGTCGAAAGCTATCTCGCGCCGTTCTCGCAGCTTGTCGATCTTGTGCCCCCGCAGGGCCTTGTCCTTGCCGCCACCAGCGGCGAATTGTCGGCGCGGTTTTTGGCCAGCGTGAAGCGCCCTGTGATTACCTACGGCGTCAGTGATGGCGAGTGGCAGGCGCGCGATATTGTGTGGGGTGAGCACACGCAATTCACGATCATGCAGGGAAAGCGCGAAATTGTTCGCTGCGAAACAAGCCAGCTCGGCTTGCACAACATCGAGAACATGATCGGCGTCGCCGCGCTGGCGCTATCGCTGGGGCTTGTGTCGCCTGAGAGCTTCGCCGGCGCCATGGCGTCGTTCAAGGGTATTCGCCGCCGTCTGGATCGCAAGTCAGAGAAGACGCGCATTCCCATTTTCGAGGGCTTTGGCTCCTCGGATGAAAAGACTGTCAGCGCCATCGCCGCGATGAGGCGGCATTTTGGCGACAAGCGGCTGATCGTTGTCTTCGAGCCGCATACGTTTTCGTGGCGCAATCGGGCGACGCTGCACTGGTATGACAATTCCTTCCGGGGGGCCGACAAGGTGTTCGTCTGGCCACCCGCAGAGCAGGGCGCCGGCACTCACGACCAGATTGATCTGGCGGACATTCTCGCGCGGCTCAAGGCGGCGGGCGTCCATGCGGAAGGTCTGTCGGCGAACAGCGGCGCGGTCGACGCAATTGGCGCGGCGCTGGGCGAGGATTGTGCGGTGCTGTTTCTCTCATCGGGCCCGTTGGGCGGGCTGATCGAATCCGTGCCGGCGTGGGCGGAGGCGCATTTTCCGGCAATCTGACGAAGGAAGCGGGCTCAGAGCGCCGGCTGGGTGGCGAGCAAAGGCTCCACCTCCGAAACCTCAAGGACGCTCCCAAACTGGCGCTGCATGTCGAAAAGACTGGCGCCGTGCAGAAATTGCGAGCGATCGAAACACGCGTCAGAAACGATCCATGTTTCATACCCATGGCTATAGCTGTCCGCCACCGTTGCGCGCACGCAACCCGACGTTGAGACGCCGCACACGGCCACGGTGTCCACGTTTCGCTTGATGAGGTAGGCGGGAAGCGTCGTCTGAAAGAATGCGCTCGCGCGTTCCTTCCCAAGCACCCATTCATGGTCCAGCGGCGCGATGCACGGCGGGATCGTGTTGTCCCGCTCCGACATTGCCGGCGGGACTTTCTTCGACTTGGTCGAGCGTCCCACGAAGGGCGTGTTCGCCGGCGCGCTGCGCGTGAATACGACAGGATGGCCGCCGGCGCGGAACGCGTCGATCAATTGCACGATCCGCGGCATGGCGCGCCACGCGAGGGGGCCAGCCGCCGTGATGAACTCGGCGATCGACTCTTCCAGCGTCTGGCCTTCAACGCCCGTGAACGCATACGTCACATCGACCACGATGAGCGCCGGATTACGGGGCGATCGGGGGCGCCGCGTGCGCGCCTCTCTTGCGCGCATGCGTTCGGCATCCGGTAACAGGGACGTCCAATCATCGTTGGGAGAGGTCATTGGATGCGGGCCTGTGCATTTGGCGGTTGTGTCGGCTTTATTGGGGAACGGTATGAGCCTTGCTTGTCAACTTGCCGTGTCAAAGGGAGTTATATCATGGGCTTTCGAAAAGCATTGATGGCCTTGGCGGCCCTGGCGCTCGGCGCGGCGCCGTCCCTCGCGCAGCCGGCGCCTTGGCCCACTAGAACCGTCACCGTCGTCGTTCCTTACCCTGCCGGCGGGAATACGGACACGATGGCGAGACTTGCTGCGGAGTTCTTCCGAAAAAAATTCGGTCAGTCGTTCATTGTCGATAACCGGCCGGCGGCGGGCGGCGCGGTGGCCGCTGCGCAGATTGCGCAAGGGGGTGACGACGGACACACGATCTTTTTCGCCGCCGCCGTGCAGATGATCATTCTGCCCATGGTGCAAAAGGTGAATTATGATCCCGCTGCTGACTTCAAGCCTGTGAGCGTGTTCGGCACCGGGCCGTTCGTGCTGGGCGTTCACAAGGCTGTGCCAGCGAACAATTTCGAGGAGTTCATCGCGTTTGCGAAATCAAAGCGCGACCATATCAATGTGGCGACTGCCGGGCAGGGCGGCTTCAGCCACCTCGCTGCGGCGCTTTTAGCCAAGCGCGCGGGAATGCAGGTGGTCTTCGTGCCTCACCGGGGCGGCGCTCCGGCGGTTCAGTCGCTCGCAGCAGGCGATGTGCACGCCTACTTCGGCAACGCTTCTGAAATCATCCAGCAATTGGAAGGCGGGAACGTCAAAGCCCTGGCCGTCTCGACGGTGCGGCCCGTCGACCAATTGCCGGGCGCGCCCCCCGTCGCAAAGTTCTTCCCCGGGTTCGAGATGTCCTCGTGGAACGGCTTCTTCGTCTCATCGAAAGTTTCTGACCAGACCGTGAACCTGCTGGCGGGGGCCGTCGCGGACGCCGCCCGCGATCCAACGATTTCGTCGCGCCTGAAGGCCTTCGGCATTGAGCCCATCGGCAATTCGCCGGCGCAGTTTGGTGAAATCATCAAAGGCGAACGCGGCATTTACAAAGAGGCGATCGAGGCTGCGGGGCTGCCCATACTGCCTTGATCTGAGAGCTTGATGATCCGGTATTATAATACCGCGTACAGAAAATGTCCGTTTTATATAGCTTTCTTTGTCGTTTGCGCCGGAAAATGGTGTTGACGCGCGGGGGCGGGGCGCCTATAAGGCCGCATTCCCTGATGGGGCTGCTTCGGCTGCTCCTCGAGAAACGGACATCCGATCATGTATGGCAATACGACCTCGACCAAGCCTGCCGACGTCGAGAAGAAGTGGGTGCTGATTGACGCAGAGGGCCTCGTTGTGGGCCGTCTCGCGACGATCATCGCCATGCATCTGCGCGGCAAGACGAAACCTTCCTTCACGCCTCACGTCGACGACGGCGATAACGTCATCGTCATCAACGCTGAGAAGATTGTGCTGACTGGCCGCAAGCGCGAACAGAAAATGTACTATCACCACACCGGCTTCATCGGCGGCATCAAAGAGCGCTCCGCCAGGTTCATTCTCGAAGGCCGCTTTCCCGAGCGCATCGTCGAGAAGGCTGTCGAGCGCATGTTGCCGCGCGGCGTGCTGGGACGTCAGCAGTTCGGAAACCTGCGCGTTTACAAGGGCGCCGAGCATCCCCACGCGGCCCAGAGCCCCGTGACGCTCGACGTCAAAAGCCTCAATCGCAAGAACGCCAGGAGCGCCTGAATATGGCCGAGACTCTCTCCTCCCTGCAGGATCTGAAGGACGCCACGTCCACGCCGGCGTCCGAGGCTCCCGTGTATGTCCAGAAGCTGGACAAGTTCGGTCGCGCCTATGCAACCGGCAAGCGCAAGGACGCGGTCGCCCGCGTGTGGATCAAGCCCGGCGCGGGCAAGATCACCATCAACGGCCGAGCGTTCGACGTGTATTTCGCTCGTCCCGTTCTGCGCATGATTGTTCAGCAGCCGCTGGTGATCTCAAAGCGCGTCGGCCAGTATGATCTCATGATCACCTGCGCTGGCGGCGGTCTTTCGGGTCAGGCCGGTGCTGTGCGTCATGGTCTGTCGAAGGCGCTGACCAACTTCGAGCCGGAGCTTCGCCCCGCGCTCAAGAAGGAAGGCTTCCTTACGCGCGATCCGCGCGTCGTCGAGCGCAAGAAGTACGGCAAGAAGAAAGCCCGCCGCAGCTTCCAGTTCTCGAAGCGCTGATTTCTTTTCAGTCTCAACTCAGAAAAGTCGCCTCCGGGCGGCTTTTTTCGTTTCCGGGCGAAAAGGTTTACAGAGTCAGTAATCGCCACGCGCAATAGGCGCTCAATGCAAGCAGGCCAGCGTTGGCAGCGCCTTCGAGCGCCATCAAGGACCAATAAAAGACAGGGTCTTTGTCGCGCTCGATCATACCGGTTTTGCTCGGCAGCACGCCCGTGCGCCATGCTTTCAAGGCTGCCGGAATTGACCAGAAGGAGAGGCCCAGCGACAGCGCGAGGGCGAGCCATAACACGGCGGCATTTCTGCCTGCCGTCGACGCGAATGCCTCGGCCGCCAAATAGAGCGCGAGGCCCAACATCGCGCATAG
>JAUXWZ010000177.1 GCA_030684835.1 Beijerinckiaceae bacterium | reverse complement strand
GCGACGCTGCGCATCGTCATGGAAGAGTTCACGGCCGAAAACCTGACCATGATCCTCATGGGCGAGGCGGTCGGGGCTGGTCCCATCACCGTGGACATCATGTCGCAAAGCGAGAAGGTGCTCGGCGTGCGGTTCGTGGGAGCCAACGATATCGGCCCGAAGATCACGCTGGAATTCCCCCGCGTGTCCTTCACGCCGTCGGGCTCGTTCAACCCCATCTCGGACGAGTGGGGCCAGATCGAGGTCGAGGGCGAGGTGCAGGCCGTCGAAGGCGTCTTCGGGACGGCAACGTGGGCTGCAACCTGATCGGATAGGAAATCATGACAAGCCTTCTCGACATTGCGCCGGCGTCCGAGTTTGTGGACGTCGGCGACGCGCAGCTGCAAGTCTTCGGCGTCACGGCTCAGGGTGTGGCGCTGTTGTTCGGGCGCTTCCCCGACTTGCGTAAGCTCATGTCCGGCGTCGAAGTGGACTCCGAGCAGATCGGGGCGTTCGCGCCCGCTGCTCTGGCCGGGATCATCGCCGCCGGGGTCGGGCAGCCCGGCGACGAGGCCTATGAGCAGGCCGCCGCGCGCTTGTCCATCGACGCGCAGGCAGACCTGATCGCCGCCATCTTCCGCCTGACGTTCCCGCGAGGGATCGCCCCTTTCGTGGACAAGCTGGCGGGGCTCGGCGCCAGCGTCGGCGTTCAATCGCCCAAGGCGCCGGATACGAGCTCGCCCAAGCCATCGAAGAGCTGATCTCGCTCGGCCACTGCGCGGCGGACGTGTGGCGCTACACGCCCCGGCAAATGGCCGCATTTCTCGTGCTCGCCAACAAGCGGCGCATGCGGCAGGCCGCCGAAACTCTCGGGCTGCATACCATGGCGGCTCGAGGCGAGCCCCGCGCGATCAAGAAGCAGCTCAAGGATTGGACGAAATGAGCCAGCTGAAACTGATCGTCGCTTCGATCGAGGGCAAGTTCAGCTCGGCGGTCCGTGAAATCTACAAGCCGATCGCAGAGGCTGGCACGGCCGCGATCCGGCAGGCGGGCGACGACGTGAAGCGGGACGCGCGCGCCAGCATCGCCTCGGCGGGCTTCGGCTCGAAGTGGCAAAACGCCCTGCGCGTCGACGTCTATCCAAAGAGGGGAAGTTCTGCGCGGGCGGCCGCGCACATCTACCATAAGATCCCCTACGCGGCGGTCTTCGAGCGTGGCGCAACGATCCACGGCAAGCCCATGCTCTGGATCCCGATGAGCCACACGCCCAAGCGGGCGAACGGCGCGCGCCTCACTGCTGCGGCCTACGTGCGCACAATCGGCCCCCTCGTCTCGTTCAACCGCCCCGGCAAGCCTCCGATGCTTGCCGGCCAGATCAAGGCGTCGGCGAAGGGAAATGTGACCCCCGCCAAACTGCGCAGCGGCAAGAAGCTCGCCGCCAAGACGCTCACCAACAAGAAGCTCGCCCACAAAAAGGGCGGCGCTGGCGTGCGCCTCATCCCCCTCTACACCGGCATTTCGACCGTCACGATCCGCCGCCGCTTCGGCATCTACGCCGCCATCAACCGGGCCCGCGCGAACCTTGCCAGCTACTACCTCGCCAATCTGAAGGGTTAAACTTTCCATGGCCAGCGGTCGCGAAACCATCTCTCAGCGCATCGCGCTTGAGGGTGGGAAAGAGATTCAGGACCAGCTGAAGGGCATCGGCGAAGCCGGCGAGCGCGCGTTCACACAGATCAAGAGCGCCGGGGACCAGGTGTCCGGCGTCGGCGGCCAGATCGGCAAGAGCATCAACGAAGCCCAGCAGGCCATGAAGCAGGCGGCGGAGCAGGGCGCGAAGCTCAGCGACAGCCTGCGTGACGTCGGCAGCGCCTTCACGCGCGTGGGCGCCAGCGTTGCAGCGGCGGGCGCTGCGTTCGGCGCCGTCGCCCTGGCACTGAAGGGGCTTGCGACGGGCGGAGCCGAGGCGGCGGACGCGGTCGGCAAGTCCGCCATGTCGCTCGGCCTGTCGATCAAGGAGTTCGGACGCCTGCAGTTCGCGGCCGAGCAGTCGGGTGTGGCCGCCGACCAGTTCGGGGCGACGATCTCCCGGCTCAACGCGCAGATCGAGAAAACCAGGGACGCGGCCGAGCCCGCCGGGTCCGCGCTCGGAAGGCTGGGCGTCGCCGTGAAGGCGTCCAACGGCGGGCTTCGACCCACCACAGACATCCTGGGCGATATCGCCGAGAGATTCGCGTCCATGCCGGACGGCGCGCAGAAGAGCGCGGCGGCAATTGAAATCTTCGGCCGCGCGGCGGGTCCCCGCCTCATTCCCCTGCTGAACGAAGGCCGCAACGGCATCAAGGCCCTGGGCGACGAGGCGGAGAAGTCCGGGCTGATCTTCAGCGAACTGGAGGTCAAACTCGGCACGGATATGAACGACGCCCTCAGCCAGATGGCGCGGACCGCGCGGTCGGCGCGCGACAGGATCGGGCTGATGTTCGCGCCCGTGATCAAAGAAGCCGCTGACGCGATGACGCAGTTCCTGCGGGACAACAACGCCGCCATTCAGGAGTGGGGGCGGTCCGTCGTCGGCGCCATCGCCCCCGTTATCCGGGACCTTGTCCGGCTGCTCTCGGGGCAGGGCGACGAGAAGATCGACACCACCTGGATTCTCACTGTGCGCGATGCACTGGTCGGGTTCGGCCAGGTGGTGCAGTCCGCCTTTCGGGGGCTCATCCTCCCGACGCTGCGCGAGGTGATCGGCGTTCTAAACGTCGTCGCGGGCGCGTTTAACCTCATCTTTGGCACGGGCGTCTCGGGCGGCGCCCTCGCGCTCGCCCTTGTGATCGGCAAAGTGTCGGGCGCGTTCGCGCTCATGGCGGCTGCTGTTCGCGCGGCCGCTGCTGCGATCGCTCTGCTGCAGCTCGCAGCCCTCGCCGGAACCCTGGGAACGGTCACGGCTGCTCTCACCACCTTCATGGCCACCCTGCGCGGGGCGGCCCTCGCCATCGGCGTCTTCGTTGGGTCTTCAACCCTGCTTTCGGCGGGTTTCGTCGGGCTGCAAGCCGGCCTTGTCGCGTTCGGCGCCGCGCTCTTGAGCACGCCGTTCCTGATCGCGGCCGTCGGCGTCGCGGCGGGCGCCCTCATCGTCACTCTGTTCGGCCTCGATTGGGGCGGGATCGCCACCAAGGCGACGGCGGCGTGGACGCACATCGTCTCGGGCTTCCAGCAGGCGAACGCCATGCTCGTGTCGGATGGCGGGATGACTATCGGCTCGCTGCAGGAGCTCTGGCGGCAGTATGTCGATAACTTCCGGGCAAACCTCGAGCGCATACGCGAGATCGGCGTTTGGGCGTGGCTCGGCGAGCAGATCGCCAAGGTCGGCGCCATGTTCGGCGCTCTGGGCGCGAAGATCGTAGAGGGCTTCACCAGCTGGATCGACGGCGTGCAGTCCCGCTTCACCAGTTTCTTCGATTTGCTTTCCGGCATGATCGACAACTTGACCGCGAAGTTCCGCGCGCTGTTCTCAGCCAAAGGGGCTGCTGGCTCGGCTGGCGGCGGGGGCAACTCGCAGGGCGGCTTCCCTGTCCCGGCGTTCAGCGGCGGCGGCCGTGTGTGGGGCGCGGGGACCGCGACGAGCGATTCCATTCCGGCTCGTCTCTCAGCGGGCGAGTTCGTGATCCGTGAAAAGGCCGTCCGCCATTACGGCCCGCGGCTATTTGATTTACTCAACCGCTTGGCGCTGGCGCGCGATAGCCTGCGCGGTTTCGCGGGCGGGGGCCCCGTGGAAGCCCTGCGTGCCAGTATGACGTCTGTCGGGTCCAGCGGCTTCAAGATTGCGACAGCGGGACTTGCAGGCGCGGACGGGGCGCGGTATCGGCCCGGCAATCGTTTGATCTCATCTTGGACGGCCAGCGGTTTAGCGGCCTATCGGCGGCGATCGATACGGCGGCGGAGCTTCAAAAAGCGGCCATGCGCAAGCGTGTCAGCAGCGCCGGGCGTGCGCCCAATTGGCAGGGTGTGCGCTAATGGAAAGTCTGCTTTCAATCTCGACGCCTTCCGGCTTGCCGATCTATTCGGCGCGCGGGCTTTCGCAGTCGCTTGAACCTATCGAACAATCAAACCAGCAGGGCCGGACGGTGAACGGCGCTTTGGTTGACTTGTCGCTGGCTCAATTCAGAAAGTACAAATCAAGTATAACCTGCAATGATATGCGCTCGCCTGTGATCGGCGGTATCTGGCCGGGCCAAACCGTGACCGTCGAGTGCGTTGCCGAATTGAACTATTATACGAGCGGCGGCAGCGCCGAGCGGACTGTTGTAAGCGGATCGTCCCGCACGGAAGGGCCGCTCACATACTATCGCCCGGAACTTGTTATGTGCGTTACGGGCTTCAATGTTCAACATGACGAATACCGCGCGGCGGTGAGTTGGACCCTACAGCTAGAAGAAATCTAGTGTTTTATTTTGCATGGGTTGACCCGACCGACACGGCTTTCGATCCTGCTTTTGAACGGGAAGACGAAGACGTTTTTTCGTTCGACCTATCGCAAGAGGAAGGCGATTTCGCAGTTTTGTCCGTGACCATTCGCAATCCTCGCGTTGGCCTATTGAACGCGTCGCGCAAACTCTGGGCGTGGTTCGCTGTTGACGGCGATCCCGACACTATCCCCCTATTTTTCGGGCGTCTTGTAGGCGTGCCGGACAACCTGTTCGCCGAGCTTGTCACGCTGCAATTCATCGCGCGCCCCGCCGATTACTACGCAGCCAAAGAGGCGCGCGCCGAAACACTGCGCGTTCTCCCCTGGTATGATCCCATCTTTATCGACCAGGCGAAGCGCACGGATCCGGACACGGTTCTCGAGGCCCGCTCCGAACGCTGGCATACCGATCGCGTCACGCATGCGGTCACGACGTCTGATGTTCTCGACGGCGAAGACGGGCTGATCACGTTCTCGGCTGGCGAAATCCTCGAGGGCTCGATGTCGCTAAACCTCTCGAGCGTACCGGTGTGCCGTGTCCAGGTGACCGCTGAGTTCAATTGGAAGCAGCGGGCGTTCGGCACGCAAAGCCTTTTCAATAACAAGCGCATTGAGACGTTCGGAGACCTGTTCGCCGCCTGGCCGCAAGAGGGGACCGGCATCGGCGGCGATTGGACGGTTCATCAAACGTCGATCAAGAAGCTGACGAAATATGAGCGGTTCCGTTACGCCTTCAACTATACCGCGCCCCCGAACAACGACGATATTCCGCCGGGATCGTCGCGCACGACCACCACGTCCGCCAATATATCGCACACGGGCATCAAGCCTGTTCCGCCGGGCTCGATCGTGTTTGATGCTGAGGTCAGCGCCCGCAACGACTTCAAGGCGGATAAAAAGGGGCGCGTCACGTCGACCAGTTTTTCGATGAATTGGCAGAAGGACATCATCGTCAAATCGGCTTACATCTGCTCGCTCACGGCGGCTTATAACGTGGAGCGGAATTATAACGAAACGCTCTCGTTTGAAGTAAAGTCAGACATGCAGGCGGTTGTGACGCTGCCGGAAGACGACGAAATTAAAACCATCGAAATGCGTTCGTCGTCTCTGAGCGAGGTCTATCCCCCTGATCCAAACACGGCAGGCGATGTCGCTAATCCCGACTTCCCGATCGGCGACACGCGCCGGCGCTCCTACATCAACACCGCGCGCGGTCATGCCTCGATCGGATATCTGCTGCTTATGTCGCGGGCGATCATCCGTTCAAACGCGCGCGCCGTTACGATCGAATTCAACACATCAAGTTTGGCGAAATGGTCCGCCGTTACTCTGCGCAAGAACGCGCAGGTGTTCGATGATCGTTTGCCGGGCGGCCATGCGGTCGGAAAGATCACCTCTTACAGTTTCTCGCTCGATGGAAACAGCGGACTTTTTAATCGCTCTATCACGATCGGCTGCGCTGTCGGGAATGGCGGCGCCTATGAGCCGGTGACGGGCACGCCCACATACGTCGAGGCCGATTATGTCGAGAGCGACTTCCAGGAATATTCGGGCGTTCAAAGTTTAGTCGATGATGATCTGGATGATGTTCTTTACACGCTGCCAACGTTCGCCCCGCAGGACGACGGGATCGATTTTCTTAGCGACCAGATCCAGATCACCGAGGCCGCCATCGAAAACGACGCGGCGGAGCAAACTCCCGACCTTCAAGCGATCCAGAACAAGTTCCTGAACAAGCTGGCTCCCTCATTTATCCAGAGCGAGATCCTGACCGGCAAGTTTCAAGAGTTCGGCGCTTTGCCAAATGCGAAGGTCGCGGAGGCCTTCAACAAAGAGGTGAAGGCGTACTTCGAAGAGAATTCGACGCGCATCGTGATCGTGCTTCCGAACCTGTCAACGGATGTGAGCAGCGCCTATACGATTGAGGTGCAGCCGATTCTAATTCCAACGATGATCGACCTGGGGGCTGCCAGTGGCTGATTTTGTTTCCATCGTTCGCCCCTTTGCGCGGGGCGACTTCGGCGTCATCACGCGCCCCTCTCGCGAGCCGGGCAGGGTAAAGACGCAGCCGCGCCTGGTCATTGAGGCGCGCGGCGCGAACATCGAAGTCGAAAATTACGACAGCTCGCAATCGACCTCGACCGTATATGTCGAGGCGGAGCGAAAAGAAAAGCATCGCTATGTCCAGAAGCAGCGCGTCTATCGGATGAAGAATGACGTGAAGGACACGGGCGCCTTTATCGACGTTGAACATGTTCTGTCGGTCGGGTTCGATTTCGGTCCGCCTGACAAATATGCGGCTCCGCCCGAGAGCAAGAACGTCGAAAACCAGGGCGGCGTAACGCGTCGCAGCAACGGCTAAGGGCCAACGATGCTTTACCGATCGGTCAAAGGCTCTCCGCTGACGTCTGCTGAGGTGGACGCCAACTTCCTCGAGCTTCGCGAGGCCATTGACGCCATACTTGCGGGCGAAGTTGAGCCGGTCGGGATTGCTGATATCTCGGTCGTGGCGGGCTCGCTCACCGTAACGCTGACCGACGCGACCGAACTTGGGCCGTTCCCCGTTCCCGTGAGCGCCTTCAACTGGCGCGGCGAATGGGCGAACGGGACCAGCTATTCGATCAACGACTTCTTTACGGTTGCTGGGCTCGGTGTTTTTCTGACGCTCCAGCCTCACTTCGCTCCCGCAAGTGGTCCCTTTGATCCGGGGGCGGTCGATGGCAGCTCCGAGCCTCTTTATCGCCAGGTGTTCGGAACGACCGCGCCGCAAGCATATCATCTGGCGCTTAACTTCACGGGCTTGATCCCTGGCGATCAGAGCGTGGTCTATGCGCACATCCCAGCCCAGGCGCTATCGCTCGCGGAGGACTTGCCCGGTTCAGTCTTCCGATTGCTGACGGCGACGACCGCTGCGATATCGTTCGCCCTGAAAAAGAACGGCGTGGCGTTCGGCTCAGTTGATTTTGGAGCGGCCGGCACGGTCGGCGTGGTCGTCGCAACAAGCGAGACGCTCGTGTCGGGCGATCTCCTAACGATTACCGCGCCCAATGTTGCCGATACGACGGCAGCGAATCTTGTCGGGACCATTATTGCGAGCGCTTAAATGTCGATGGTCGCACTCATCAGCACGGTAACGAACCGATCGCGCCGGATTACTTTTCAGGAAGTCATCTCTGCGAGCCTGGTCAACGCCAACACGATCTATGATCCTGCAATCGAACTTTTCACGCCGCATGAACTTGCAGCTGCGCACGTTGTGAACGCGGCGACGCTCTACGCTGCGAGCGCCGAAATTTACGAGCCTATGGAAGTTGTCGCGGCGTACTTCACGAACGCCGCGGCGACGGTTTATGCGGGCGAAGTCGCACTCATTCCACCGCCCGGTGGCGAGCAACAGCTAACCGCGGCGCTCGTCAATAATTCGGCGACGATCTACGCAGCGAGCCTCATTGAAAAGTTTTCTCCGCCGTCGACTAGCTATACCGGCTATCTGGCGACGGGCGACCGCAGACTTGCGGACATGAATGTTCTGACGAACAGTGGCAGTGTTGGCGCTGACGTCATTGCTCTGATCGATGGCGTGAACCCAAATAACACTTGGTATTTTCTCGGCGGACAAACTTCCGTCTTTTTGCGCTTCCCCTTTGTGAACAAGGTTCTGATAACAGAAGCCCGAATGATACAAGGGAACACTTCTACGCACGGGACGTGGAAGTGGCAGGGGTCCAACGACGGCGTAAATTACACAGACATAGGCGGAACGTTCACGTTGGGCGGCGCGACTACGCAGCTGCAGACGACGCAGAATGGAAATACAACCTACTATAACACCTACCGGCTCCTGCAGGTTGGCGGCACGACGAGCGGCAGTCCCTATGTCCACGAGTTTGATTTCAAGCTTCTGATCGAGGCAGGACCTGCCTCGTTCGACGGTGGCGGGGCGTTCGCGAAAGGCAATCGGTCGGGCACGATAGGAATAGCAATAACCGGCTTCAGCTTTCTTTCGAATAATCTGAATGCATTTATCGACGGCGCGTTTGTAAACAATTATTACACTACTGGCGGCGCGACGACAGCGCACATAACCTTTGACTTCGGTTCGCCCGTCAATATTCGCGGCGCGCAATTAATCCGCAGTAACTCGACAGCTTCCGGTGATTGGAAGCTTCAAGGCTCGACGGACGGGACAACGTTTGTTGATCTTTCCGACGCCGTTACGATGAACAGCATTTACACCAAGTGGTTCGCATATCACAACAGTGCCTATAGATATTACAGGCTGCGTCTCACCAGCGGAACGGCCAGCGGTTCGCCGTATTGGCAGGAGGTGCAATTCGCGCAGGGCTCCGTCACCATTTACAAGGAGTTGGTTGCAGCCCATGTCGTCAGCGTAGGCGCTACGATTTACGGGCCGTTGATTGAAAAGTTCACAAGCGCTCCCCCGGGGGAACAGCAGGCAACGGCGGCGCTCGTCACGAACACATCGACGGTTTACGCGGCTGCAAGCGCCGAGTTGCTCGATCTCGACCCGCTCTGGTCCAACGTGATTTTTGTCATGGACACGCGCGACCATAGCGCCGCGGCGGAAGGCCAGCGTTTGCGCCATCATTCAGCGGACAGCAGCATCGGCCAATCGATCCCGGTTTCGAACGCCTACTACACCACGGCCCAGAAGCTTGCCGGGCGTGATTATTCAATCGGCGGCGGCGCCACGAGCGATCTCACGACCATCTTCGGGCTGGATTTAAACGCCGGGGCTTTCACGATCGAGGGCCGCGTTCGGCGCAGCGGGACCGGTCAATCGCTCCTCATGCACCAGGGCCCGGGCAGCAGCGTTTTTCGGTTTGGTTTTGAAGCCGGGAACAACGCCCGACTGATGTTCAGCTACACCACGAACGGCGCCACATGGATCACTCTTTATTCTCTCTCGGCTGCTGTTAGCGCGACGCACGCCTGGAGGCATATCGCCGCTGATCGCGGAGCGGACAATGTCCTGCGCCTATTCGTTGATGGCGTCATGGTCGCAAAATCCACGCTTTCCTCTGTGGTCGCGACGCCCATTGATACGAAGCTAAATGTCGGCGCTAACTTAACTAGCGGCGGCTCTATGTTCATGGACGATGTGCGCGTCACGCTGGGCGCAAATCGTTATGGCGCCGATACATCGTTCACGCCGCCGGCGGCTATCCTTCGCGGGCCGTCTCCCGATGAAGACTGGTCAAACGTGGTCGCGCTACAGCGGTTCGATGCTCGTGCCGGAGCAACCATCGCCGCCTTTGCGGACGCCTCTCCAGCGGCTCTGTATGTCGATGGCGCCGCGGGCGTTACGGTCGTGACGGGCACGCCCCACACGCCGACAGCGATCGACAGCGCCGGCGGCGGCTATGTCATGTCCAAGGCTGGCGCGGCGGGCTCTAACCTATCAGGCGGTGCGGTGTGGACGATTGAAGCGCGCGCCAGGTTGGCCAACGTTGGCGACGTCTCAGGCGTGGCGTGCGCCCAGGAGACCGCTTTCGCCACCACGCCGAACAGCACGGACAAGCAGTGGCGGCTCGGCTTCTCAAGTGACGCTAAACCGTATTTCGAGGCGCAACTTGTCGGCGGCTCGACTTTCACGCTCGCTTCAGTCACGGCGCTGACGAAGGACGTCTGGTTTAATCTCGCGGCGGATTGCGACGGCTCGATTGTTCGCCTTTACGTTGACGGCGATATGGTCGCCAAGGGCACGATGAGCGCTGCGATTGCGGACGGCGCGCCGTCGACGAAGCGTCTCTACACGTTCGGCGGCGCGGGCTCTGGAGGTGCGGGGTTCCCTGGCTCGCTTGATGAGGTGCGCGTGACGAAGAATGTGGCGCGATATAATTCTGACGCAGGATATTCGCCCGCTGTGGGCAGGTTCCCGGCGTACTAAAAGAGGGGCACAAAATGGCAAACACTCTATTCACCAAAGGCAAGGCGAACCTTCTCCGCAACGATATCAACGTGCTCGGCAACAACATTAAGATTATGCTGATTGATCTTGCGGACTACACCTTCGACGACACCGACCAGTTTGTTGCGGACGTCGCCTCCGGTTCGATTGTCGGGCGCTCTGCGAACTTGGCGAACAAGACCGTCAGCGATGGTGCTGCCTTCAAAAGCGATCCCGCGGTTGTGTCGGTCGTTACCGGCGATCAATTCGAGGCCTTCATCATGTATCAGGACACCGGCAGCGACGCGACTTCGCGCCTGATCCTGTTCCAGGATACTGGCGTCACGGGCTTGCCGATCACGCCGGATGGTTCGGACGTGCGCATCACGCCCAATGCCAGCGGATGGTTCGCGCTCTAATGGTCCTGGTAAGTCAGCCTTTGACGCGAGTGGTCGGAGTGCAGTGGGGTAGCCGGAATTTCATCCGGCTACTTTTATTGAACAACTCGCCGTCATTTCTTTGCACGAATGGCGAACCTGTTATGACCCGCGCCAACGTTCTTTTTTACGGCTACAATTTAGTCGGTGACGCGCCGGAATACTTAGTCGGCGGCGATGGCTCTATGTTTTTGGGCGCGGCATTCAACAGCTTGCCACTATTGCCGCTTGATCCCGCCGTCCCGTGTTCCATCGCTTATGCGCCAGAAGGCGCGCCGGAAGTTCCCGGTTGTGGCGTGCGGACGTTCGGTGATCCAGAAGACCCCGGCCTTGACGATCTAGCGTTTAAGTTTTCTAACATTTGGGGCTCGTCAGGTTACGCCACAACATCGGAAAACTTTCTTCCCGGTATTCGCGTGAGGTTCGATCAATATGACCCGGCAACTTGCGACGTTGTGGGCGGGTTTGAAACGGGTTGGACTGCTATTTGCGAAACTTACGAAATGCCCGCTGAAATGCCCACACTAACCGGCTCGTCTTATATGTCGCCAGAAACGGCGCTAGTACCGGCGGACGCGGAACTTATTTATAGCGAGGAAATTGTTTTTCCGCCAGAAGTTTTACCTTTTGGCGAAACAACAGAAGCGTTTTATTTTTATCGCGATATAGAAGGGCGCGGGCGTATCAACAAGGATAACTTTGACGATATAGACCCGACGCACGGGCTCCCCGACTTCGGCTAGTCAACGCTTCCCCAGTTCACGCCGCGCCCCGTGTCTACAATGATCGGAATGCAGCCGTAACTAGCCTTCCCGTAACTCCCGGCGGCGCAGATTATGATGTTCTGATGCACGTCGACGGCTGGTTCATCCTGTAGCCTCGCCGCCCGCTCAATCCGTCCAGCCCGCCCCTGTGGCGGGTTTTTTTATGGAGAGTCCCCATGTCGAAGTTCCAGGAAATCGCCCCCCGCGTGATGCGGGACCTGCTCAGCGAGTCCAAGTTCCAGTTCGGGCTCGAGGACGCCGCCGCCATCGCCGGCAATTTCGCCTATGAGACGGGCGGCTTCGAGACGATGCAGGAGATCAAGCCTGTCGTCGCCGGCTCCCGAGGCGGTTACGGCTGGGCGCAATGGACGGCGGATCGCCGACGCGCCTTCGAGGCATGGGCCAAGCGCAAGGGCTGGTCTGTCGACAGCTACGATGCGAACTACTCGTTCCTGATCCGCGAGTTGCTCGGACCGGAAAAGCGCGCCATCGCCGCTGTGAAGAACGCGCAGGGCCTCGACGCCAAAGTGAAAGCATTCGAGGCGTCCTACGAGCGCGCAGGCGTTAGGGCGTACAGCAAGCGCGTCAGCTGGGCGAAGAAGGCGCTCGCCGCGTACCACTCGGCGGCGTTGGCTCTACCTTCGGCTCCTGCACCAAGACCTGCACCCAGACCAGCCCCGCGGCCGGCCCATGCCCCACCGCCACCGGTCGACATCGCTGCGCCCCTGCCCGGGTCCTGGATTGCGCGCGCGCTCATGCGGCTAGGAATCGTGCGCCAACCGATGAGCCAGCAGGTGCTCAAGACCGACGCCACAGGTCCTGACGAGACGGTTCGCCGCGTACAGCAGCAGTTGCAGGCGCTCGGCTATCCGGAAGTCGGGCTCGCCGACGGCTACATGGGCGCGAAGACGCAAGCGGCGATCCGCGCCTTTGCGGCTGATAACGGCATCGGGTCGAACGGCGATATTACGGATAATATCCTGGCGACACTGCCGAAGGCGCGCCCGCGCTCTGTCACCGAGCACCGCGCCAACACGACTGCGCGCGATCTGCGCGCCGCCGGCAACGAGCAGGCGAAGGCGTTCAAGGGTCTCGGCTGGCTCGGTCAGGCGCTCGGTCTCGGTGGGCTACTCGGCGCCGTTGACGAGCTCGGCGGGTTGGACAGTATCCGCGACGCCGCCGACGGGGCTGCGACGACCTTCGCAACGTCCCAGGGCATGCTCGTCGCCATCGTCTCAACCCTTCAATGGTGCGTCGCCCATTGGTGGCTGTTCGCGATGTTCGCCGGGTTATGGACCATCTACAGGGTCACTGTCGCAGTCCTGAACCTCGTCATCCTGTTCCGCCAGGGCGTTCTGCAACGCGCCTCGGTGCCAAACGGCGGCTGGCGTGGCGCTCGCTGACAACCAAGGTCCACAAACATGGAACAGGGCGCAGTCAGGATCATCGACGCGCTTCTGGCGCAGGGCGGCTTTGGCGCCGCGGTCGCCCTCCGCTTCAATCGGGAGCGCGACGCTGCGCTCGCCGGCACGATCAACAAATGAGGGTCACATGAGCGAAATCAGAAAAGAGCCGGACGAATCTGGCAGGTCGCGACATTCCATCGTCCGCCTCATTCTTGAAAATCCCATATCCGCCGTCAACACGGCTGCAATCATCTTCGGCGGCGGGTTCGTTTACGCTTCCAACGAAAATCGCATGCAGCAGATGAATGAACGGATCATCAAGATCGAGGCCGCCGGGCTGCGCGATGCTGCTGTCGCCGCAGCGAAGGATGATCGCACGGCCGCGAAGTTTGAAACCATCACCCGCGACCTCGGTGACGTCAAGGTGACCGTCGGGCGAACCGAGGAAGCCGTTCGCTATCTTGTGCGCACCATGCAGGAAGAGCGACGCCGGGCTGGCGAGTAGGGCCAGTCTGTGAACCGCGTTGCCGTCCTGGCGGTCACTATCGAACGCCACGATGCTGTCGCTGCTCTTCCGGACAGTGCCGCGTTCCACTCGGTCTTGGCTCTCCAGGAGCGCCCCGTGTTCGCTGGCACACATAGGTAATGCGGGCCTGCTGCCTCGAACGCATGGGTGATCTCAGAAAGTAGCGTCCCGTAGGAGCGACAGATGCAACTTGCTGGGCAGAAAGACGATTACGTGCCCATCTCTCCGCGGTAAGCGAAAACTCCGCGTGACGGATTGAAGCTTCCGCGCTGCACTCGGGCGAAACAGAGGCTGCCATCTTCTGGACCGTCTTGAAGTTCCGAATGACGGCTGTCATTCAGACGCTGTTCTCAATTCAGCCGGCGGTCTGACCGCGCTTTGATCCAATGTGTCAAAGGCGGGCTTTGCAGCCCGCCTTTTTCGTTGGTCATTTCACAATTTCGCCGGTGCGCTGCACGACCGCCTTCGGCGTCTCGTAGGCTTCCTTGACGATGTCCTGCACTTCCTCGCCTGACACCGGATCGATTTCGAGAATGGCTTTATTGGCTTCAGCGAGGAATTGCTTGTCCTTCATGGTCGCCATGAAGGCGTCTCGCAGAATCCTCACGCGGTCGGCCGGCACATCGGGCGGCGCCATAAAGGGCCGGCCCATCGCCTGTCGCGCGAAGACGAGGCGCAGAATCTGGCGCTCTTCCTCATTGGACGCGAGGTCGAGGACGAGCGGCACCTTCGGCAAGTCTTCGTGCTTCTTCATGCTCAATTGCACGAGCACGTTGATCTTGCCTTCCTTGAGCCAGTTTGCGCGCGTCGAGATGACGCTCGACCACGACCAGCCGCAACGGCCCTGAACTTCACCGCGCTCCATCGCGAGGTTGATGTCATTCCCGCCAGGGTATCCCGTGATGAGCTTCATCTTCGTACCGACAACCTCGTTCAGCACTTTGGGAAACTGATCCGTATCAGCGGAGCCGCCGGTGCCGCCGACGACCAGCTCCTTCTTCTTCGCGTCCTCGATAGTCTTGACGCCTGAGTTCTCCCACGCAACGCACACACTGACTTCATTGTTGGCGCTGCCAAGCCAGTTGAACTTGGACGAGTCGAATTGCGTGTCCTTGCCGACAAGCAGCGGCTCAAACGCGGCTCCGCGCCCTGGCGCGCCGAATGCTGTTCCGTCTTTCGGTGCGACATTGTAGAGCCAGTTCGTCATACGAAGGCTGCCGGCGCCGGGCATATTGTTGGGAATGATTTCGCCAAGGCCCGGAATATGCCGCGCCATATGCCGGGCAATCATTCTTGCGTAAACGTCATAGCCGCCGCCCGCGCTGTAGCCGATGTACATGTTGATGTTCTTGCCCTCGTAGAATGAGGACGCCTGTTGCGCCATCGCAGGCGCCGCCGCCCATAACGCGACGATGGCCGCGCCGGTCCACGCGTGATGCCTCATAGCTCGTTCCCCACTTTTGTTGAGTTTTGAAAGAGCGGCAGGGCGCGCGCAGGTGCCGATTTGCGCACAAAATGGCCGAGCCGCGAGTCTTCTTCCCGTTAATAATTTTGGCAGCAGTCTGACGCAATCTGCACAAAAGGCAATGGTGTAGACTTGTTACACGAGCAAGCTCGACTGCGCGATATCGGCGCTCCTGACGAATGAAGCGCCTATCAATGATACAACTGAATCATCGGAATCAAATTCTTCTCGGATCGGCTCTGAGGGCGGTCGTCTTTTTTTGCTCCCTCGTGCCGGCCCGGGGTGGTCTCTCATGAAGTGAAGACGTGCATGTAGCTGCGGGTCAAAGAGAGCTGGATTACTCGCCCTTCAAAGCGTCCTTTGCTCCCCCGACCGCATTTTCAATCTTTCCCTTTGCCGTATCCGACTTGCCATCATTCTTCAGCTTAGCATCGCCGGTGGCGCTGCCTGCAACCTCCTTGGCTTTGCCCTTAGCTTGATCAAGCGAGCCTTCCACCCGTTTTTTATCGGTCATTGTGCGTTCCTATAATTTGCACGCTGCGAAGATGATGTCCCGCCCCCGCGGGGCGGGACCACATTCAATTTACCGGTCGATCAGCGAGAGCCGCCGCCAGCGGCCGGTGTGCGGGTAGACCCGGTAGTCCCCGTCGCTCCAGTCGCACCGACACCCGACTCGGTAATGCCGCGGCCCGTCAGCGCGATGACCGCCATATCGTCAAGCGTACCCTGCACTATACGCACGTCTTCGACGACTCGTGCGTTCTGGAACCCGCGCTGCTGGAACTTGCTAAGCTCTCCCGCCGTGAAGGTTACGGACTCGCCGCTTTCAAAATCCTCGGGGCCGACAAGAACGAAGAGCGTCTGTCCGCCCGAGGATGCCTGTACTAGCCTGCCTCTGAACTCCTCCCGATCCTCAAGGCCGATTTTGCCAAGTTGCTCACGGAGACGATCTAAGTTCGGGCTGCCAGCCTGAGCGGGTCCAGCCTCGCCGCGCCAGCCACGTTCAGCAGACATCGCCAAGATGGCTTTATCGTCGAGTTTGCCTCGCACGGCCTGAGGCTCCTCAATGAACTCGATTTTTTGGAAGCCCGCTTGGGTTAATTGACCACGGACCTTATCCCGATTGAAGTTGTCGAGTGACTTATCGCCTTCCATATTCTCCGGGCCAATCACCATCACGACCG
This sequence comes from Beijerinckiaceae bacterium, assembly GCA_030684835.1. GTDB lineage: Bacteria > Pseudomonadota > Alphaproteobacteria > Rhizobiales > Beijerinckiaceae > Terripilifer. The sequence goes on along the minus strand of JAUXWZ010000177.1, from coordinate 2,601 downwards.
GATGGCCCTCAGGACTCTGGGCGCGGACAAGCCGCCCCTTGAACTCCTTACGATCCTCGACATTAATGTTGCCGAGTTTATCCTTGATTTGGCTACGATCTGTGCCCTGTGCCTGAGCGCCAGCTACGTTGGGCACCGCTCCGCGCTGGCTCGTTGGTTGTTGCGCTAAAGCCGGGACGCTGACCATTAGCGCTATGGCGGAAGCAGATACGATTGCGATATTTCGCATTAGAAGTCTCCATTGATGAGCGCACAGAAGCGCACGTTGGGGATTGGGCTTGAGCCGGAACAAAGCCGATGTCTCAAGTACGACCGGAGGATTCCCTTCCGGCACGTGGGGCTAACGGCTCTTTCGCGCATACGTTCCAATTTTATTGGACCGCTAAATGTGCCATTTTGGCAGGTACTTTCTTGATCGTAGAAAGTGGAATCGTAGCCTCAATCTGGGCTACGCTGATTAGTGTTAGAGTCCCCATGTTCGGATGGACTGATAAACCGCCGCGGGTTTGCTGGACGCTTTCTGACGAGATGGAGTCATCATGAGCAAGGTACGAACAGGTGTCGCCTAAAGTCCGTGCCTGACGACGGCTCGAGCTTTTTCACGAAACACTGGGTCCGATGGCTTTCTCGCACCTGGGTCACAGATGTGTGGCATCGCACCCCCCGCAGTCGGCGCTGTAAAATGCCTACGCTACACCCGCGCAGAGGCACGGGCACATTTGGGAAAATCGGATGCAGCGGAAACGCTTTGCCTTGCTTGCCTACGCTTCCGTTAAATCGCACGGAGGCTGAACACCAGGCGAACTTCTCCTCGAAAGACTCGTTCTCCTTAGAACGTCTGTCACGAACCTGAAAGGTAACCTAATGCTGAAGTGGGCCGCCATAATAGCCATCATCGCCGTAGTTCTTGGCGTCCTCGGATTTGGCGAATTAGCTGGAGCCTTCATCGAGATCGCCAAGGCGCTGTTCTGGGTGGCTGTCGTAATCGCCGGCGCATTGGCGATCCTGGGGTTCTTCGTTTACAAAAAGGTCACGTAGCGAAGATGAATCAAGCCACCTCCTCACGCTAACTCAGAAGATCGTGGTTGCTGTTCTGGGGCTCACCCGCTTTGATCTCTCGCATCTGAACGAGGGCAGCGCGCCCCATGGCGGTAAAAATATGCGCTCCAGGGGTCGCTTCGGGCCTATTCCGCAGCCGATCAATCGCGGAGGTCAGAGAGGGTTACGGCGCCTTCCCGAGGCATCGGGCGTGCTATCCTGAACAAAATCTCTAATTCCGGGGTGGTGTTTGATGTCCGAGGAAAAGCCAAAGTCGAAGCGCGGGTTCGCAAGCATGTCACCGGAAAAGCGTCGCGAAATCGCGCGCAAAGGCGGAGCCTCTATTCCCCCGGAAAAGCGCTCATTCTCCCAAGATAGGTCCCTTGCTGCCGCCGCTGGCAAGAAAGGCGGTTCAGCAGTTGCGGGGGAGAACAGGACTTTTTCCACAGAGCCGGGCTTGGCGTCGAAGGCTGGCCGCAAGGGCGGATCTGCAAAGCACCCAATGCGCTCGACTGAACCCAAAGCATGACATCAAAAGCAAGAATTGGCGACGCCGTGGAAACCTCACTCTTTGAAGCGATTCTTGCCGGTACATGGACCGATGAAACGCTGCCAGAAATCACGAGCTTGGAACAGAGAGCGATTTATCAGAGGGCGGCCGACGCTTTGGAGCGGGCTGCATTTCCACCAGGCCGAAAGTTTGATCGGCTCAAATGGGGAGCATGGCTACGCACGCCCACCGGGCGGCTATGCACCGCAATCGACGACCGGATTTGCTTGTGGGATGAGGCCATCTCCAAAAGCTGATCCCGTATTTGCTCCAGATACCGGAGGAAAAGCGGCCTCCTTATACCTGATCACTCCCAGATGCTCCACGCCTTTGCGGGCACAGCGGAGTTACTTTCCCCGGAGCTTTCAACAGCTTTCTACAGTGCGTGGGGAACATTGGGCGCACGAGTCTAGAACGCCGGCGAGACATCCGGGAAGTTCCGCCACGAGGGTTTGGTGCCATCGCGGGACACTTAATCCTTTGCCAGCATAGCCTCAAACGCAGGATCGCCGTTACTGCGTCCTTGGGAGCTCTGCGACTGGGACTACGAGGACAATGCGTCCATTCTCGTCGGCGATATTGAACACCCGGTCTGGCGACAAATCGACACCATACACGCGCGTTGGGAGATGATGTTATCCCTGACGAGATCGGCATCAACGTTTCCCAAACGGATCCCGTCCGTCGAAATGGTGTAATTTTCTGAGTGGCCTGTCGTCATGATCAGGCGGCTTTGGCGGTAATCCTCCTTGGTGACGTCCCCCATTTGAGACATTTATGAAGCGAGATTCTTTGAACCGCGGCTCGGAGAACAGCCGCCATGCAGTTCAACGAGGCGGTTTGAGTTTGTTTGTTTGAGCTTCTTGGGGCTATGCAACTTCCGGCCGGCACTCGGAAGTAGCTTGCGGAGGTGTCCAAGCGGGAGCATAATCCTGATTAATTCTGCCGCCAAAGAGCGGAAACCACCCGGGAGGCGTTATGATCAGCACCAATTCCACGAAGGTGAAGCTTGC
>JAUXWZ010000172.1 GCA_030684835.1 Beijerinckiaceae bacterium | reverse complement strand
TCTGTCGGCTGCGCGCCGACATCGCAGCCAAGGTAGGCGGCGACATGCATTTCCGGTCGGCCCACCAGCCGATCCGCGTGGCGGGAAGCATCTATTATAAAAATAGCCTGAAGACCCTGGTGCGCATCGTCGGACACAATCCGCTCATGGAGCGGCATCTCGACGAGTTCGCCGAAGCCGTCATCGATATGCCGCCAGCTCCCGGCATCTCGCTGCAGCCGGAGTTCGCCAACCCGGACAAGCCCGGAGTCGGCGACGTGCTGGTGACGCCCGTGCGCGAAGGCGCGCAGGATGACTGGTCGCGGTTCGAAGGCGCCAGCGCCGCCATCGGTCACTTCATCCGGATGGTCCACGAGGGCCGTATGTCGAAGGACGAGGGCTGGGAGGGCATCTGTGGCTACAACGCCGCTATGCTACGCCCACAATGGGCGGTCGAGCGCCTGATGCGTGAGTCCGAGCGTCTCTGGGAGCGCCACGTCGAGAAATATGGACCGCCGCTGATCCGTCTTGACGCCCGAGCGCCTGCGCCGCAGGTGATGCCTGCCTTCAGCCTCGGCGCATTGCTGGATGACGTGAGCCCTATGCCTGAGGACATCATAGCGCCGCGCGTACTGACGCCAGGTGGGCTTCTCGTGCTGGGAGGCGCGCCCAAAGTTGGGAAAAGCGACCTTCTGATTTCCTGGCTCGTCCATATGGCCGCGGGGCAGCCATTCCTCGGCTTCACGCCGCCACGCCCGCTGCGGGTGTTCTATCTGCAGGCCGAGATTCAGTACCACTACCTGCGCGAGAGGCTGAAGCAGATCGCGCTGCCGCCAGACATTCTGGAGGGCGCCCGCAATAACTTCGTGGCGACACCCAAACTAAAGATGCTCCTGGACAACGAAGGCAGTGTCCGTGTGGCGCAGGCAGTCCAGCGAGCTTTCTCCGACGCATCCGTCGACATTCTCTGTATCGATCCGATTCGCAATCTCTTCGATGGCGGGCCCGATGGCGGCGGCGAGAATGACAACACCGCCATGATGTTCTTTCTGAAAGAGCGCGTCGAGGTGCTGCGCGATTACGTCAATCCTGATTGCGGCGTGATCCTCGCCCACCACACCAAGAAGCTCTCGAAGCTGCAGGTCAAGGACGATCCATTTCTCGCGCTTTCCGGCGCAAGTGCGTTGCGCGGCTTTTATACTACGGGGCTGCTCATGCACCGGCCTGACGAAGACGCGCGCGAGCGCAAACTGGAAATCGAACTGCGTAACGGTCCTGCGCTGACGTCGAAGCTGATCGACAAGGTTGGTGGACAATGGATCGAGATCAACCCCCTGAACGAGCGACTCGTGCGCGCCGAAGCAGGCGCGAAGCACGACGCGGAGCGCGACAGAAAGAACGAGGCGATCCTCGGCCTGATCTACGACGAAGCGCGCGCCGGCAAGATGTACACGATGACGAGTTTTGCCGAAGCCTTCGAGAACAAGGCGGGGCTTGGCGGACAAACGGTGATCCGTGATCGGCTTGGTGTCCTCACGACCAAGGGTTACGTGAAGTACGTCCGCGGAGCAGCCGCCAGTGTTGTCGGTCTCGCCGCCGAACGTAGTAAATACGGCTACCTCTGCGTCGAGGGCATGGCGCTAGAAACAGGACGCGACCGGATCGATCCTGCCACAGGCGAGATCTCGCCGGAGCTGCTTTCGGTCATGCCGAGCCATTACAAGTGCCCGCAGACCGGGGCCGTGCTGCCCGTCGAAAACCCCGCCGTATGGGTCTACCAAGACGAGGATCCGTCATGATCCGCGGTCACGGAGGGCGTCCGAAATCTGCCCGTATTTTCCGAAATCTGGGCCAGATTTCGCAAAATCTGCTCCCCGTCCGAAATCTGAAATCTGGGCTTTTTGCTGATATTTCAAACACTTACGAGGTGCTTTCCAGGTTGCGAAAACAACCTTCCGAAATCTGCTCCGAAATCTGGTCTTTGCCAAACAAAATCAGTCTCTTGTGGGCAGATTTCAGATTTCGGATTTTCCTACCCTAAGGGGTAGGTAGCCTCCCCGCTAGACGCGGGAGGCTCACCACCTACCCCGGGCGACTTTCGCCCACCGGGTCGGACCTGATCAGACGACGGCGGCCCCAACCGCCAAGCCAGTGACCGCCGTCGTCATCCACCACGAACACATCCCCTTTGGACGGAGACCACCCATGGCTTCGATGACTCTGACTCTGCCTGCCGCCAATGCAAGCCCGCCCGCGATCCCCATCCTAAGTTTGACGCACGGCGCCATCCTCGCCCTCGATCTCGGCACGACCACCGGATGGGCGCTGCGCACCAGTGACGACCTGATCACCAGCGGCACGGTGTCCTTTCGGCCGAGCCGCTATGATGGCGGCGGCATGCGGTATGTGCGCTTTCGCGCTTGGCTCGATCAGCTCGGCAAGGACGCGGGGCCGCTTGCATCCATCCACTTCGAGGAAGTGCGCCGGCACATCGGCACGGACGCCGCGCACCTCTATGGCGGCTTCCTCGCCACCCTGACTGCTTGGTGCGAGCAGCAGGATGTCGCCTACCAGGGAACGCCGGTCGGCACGATCAAACGGTTCGTTACCGGCAAGGGCAACGCCGACAAGGCGGCTTAATTGCGGCTGTGCGCGCGCGCGGGTTCTCGCCTTCCGACGACAACGAAGCCGACGCCATCGCGATCCTGCTATGGGCGATCGAGACCAAGGGAGGCGTGCGATGATCCGCGGCCGCAAACGCAAGCCCGGCCAGCGCTATCCATCGGGAAAACGGGTGCGCGGGGAGACCGAACGCGAGGCCATGTCGACCGTCATTGGCGCCCGCCAGCGTCACTATGGCGTCAGCGCGCCGCAGGCACGTGACCCGCGACTTGGAACAGCGCTCGGCCGGCTCGCCTTTCACGAGATCATCAGCAATGCCCAATATCAGGCTGGCTCGGCGTTTGCCGAGCTCTACCAGCGCCACCATGCCGTGTTGGGATTGCCTGCGCCAAGCCCGGCCTCGATCGCAGGCCTGCTGATCAACGAGGGCATTTTCGGATCAAGCCCCAGCGAGCCTTTGCTCGAAGTGATCGAGAAACTGAAACGCCGGTTTGAGGCCGCCACTGACGCGCTCGATGATTGCGACCGCGAGCATCGCTTCTCCGCGGGTCGAAGGCCGACGCTGCTGATCTATCGCATCGTGTGCGTTGATGAGGACGCGATCCGCTGGCCGCAGGAAGACATCGGCAATCTGCGGCTTGCGCTGAATTCGCTTGTGCGATTGTTCCGTTTGGAATGATCATTTGGTCAGCACTAATACTAAAAACACGTTTCGTGAGTACGGAGTGTGAGAAATCTTCATGTGAGCGTGATCTTTTCGTTGACGCGAGTCTGCAACGGGCATAAAAGTTCCGAAATAGGAAGCTGAGAATTGCGCCCGGAGATCATCTCTCCGGGCGTTTTCTTTTTCAAGCAGCTATTGTCTCACAGACGCAACATGCATGTCGTGGTCATCGCGGACGACAACGTGCGCCGGCGCGTCGCAGATGCGTGCTGCGATCTTCTGTGCCTGACCACTGGATGCCGCCTGATGCAGTCGCGATGGATGTCGCTCGTTGAGTCAGTGACGAACGTTGTCGTCGGTTACGGCGTAGCGGTTGTCACGCAGATCCTGATCTTTCCGATGTTCGGCTTGCACACGACGCTGGAGCAGAACCTGCAGATGGGCGCTGTGTTCACAATGGTCAGCATCGCGCGCTCGTTCGCGCTACGGCGGCTGTTCAACGCCGTGCAACACCGACGCCCGATCCGGCGCGACATCTAGCGCATCGAAAGGAAGTCAGGCGCAATCGCGCGGGTCCTTCCGGGCGGAAAAGCAATGAGGGGGGGCTGCCAGCGCGAACCTTTCCTAGCGACAGAATAAAAATCGCATTTCGTTTCGTTTTGGTCGCGCGCATGTGCGGCGATCTGCTTGTGGGAAAACGCTGCGGCGCAAAGACTTCTTGCTCGCATTGCTGAGCTTACTGTTGGCTCATGTCCTCCCAAAAAACGAAATGCCTAAAGCGCCACCGTTGCGCGTAGAGGTCTCATGACAGAACTGCGGACATGGCCGGCAGACGCAGTCGAGCGGCGCTGCGTCGCAGCGCTCGTCTCGTATGCGCGGCGTGCCCCGCTCTTCAATGATCACGCCATTGTTGGGCAAGTTGAGATACCTGCATACACGGATCAAAATCGCGGCCTCGAGTCCTGCAGGCGAACCAATGGCCGAACAACCGCGCTGAGGTTTTGTTCGGCGCGCTGCATCACATTTGCGACTAAAGCGCGCCTTGCGCGTTATGCGTGCGACTCAAAACTGCGACTTTTTCTACAGCTGCGGCAAAGGCTCAGACCGCGAAGTGGAGCTGATAATGGACTGCAGCAAGACATTCTCGTTCAAAACGAGCTGGGGCGCAAACTACGATGAGACCGGAACCAGTTGCCGACTTTGGGCGCCGGGCGCCACGCACGTCGAGCTGGTCACCGGTGAGACGGAAGCACAGCACTTCTGGCCGATGCAGAAAGACGAGGGCGGCTGGTGGCAACTAATATCGGACAAAGTGCAACCCGGCTCGCCTTATGGGTTTCGCGTCGATGGCGGCAACATTGTTCCTGATCCGGCTGCGCGAGAGCAGATGAGCGGCGTGCATGGTCTGTCCAAGCTGGTCGACCCGCGCCGCTATGAGTGGCAGACCGCGGACTGGAAGGGTCGCCCGTGGCACGAGACCGTATCCTACGAGCTTCACACTGGAACGTTCACTACCGAGGGCACATTCGAAGCAATCATCGGCAAGCTGGACCACCTCAAGCGGACCGGCGTCACGGCGATCGAGCTATTGCCAATTGCTCAGTTCAGCGGCGAGCGGGGCTGGGGTTATGACGGCGTGCTCCTTTACTGTCCACACCGCGCATACGGGGGCTCGGAGGGACTGAAGCGGTTCGTTGACGCCGCGCATGCGCGTGGCCTCATGGTCTTTCTCGATGTGGTCTACAATCACTTCGGACCGGACGGAAACTACCTCCACTCTTACGTTCCGGAATTCTTCCATCAAGACATCCATACACCCTGGGGCTCGGCCATTGCTTATGACATGGAGCCGGTGCGCCAATTCATGATCGAGAACGCACTTTTCTGGCTTGAGGAGTATCGCCTCGACGGACTGCGCCTGGACGCCGTCGATTCCATTAAGGACACCATTGATCCGCCGTTGGTGAAGGAACTTGCCACTCGCGTGCGGGAAGCAATCACGGACCGGCATGTTCACATCACAACTGAAGACGACCGAAACATCACTTGGCACATCGAGCGAGCGGCCGATGGCTCAATCCCTCTGGTCTCGGGCGAGTGGAACGATGACTTCCACCATACTGCTCATGTGATGGCCACCAACGAGCAGGAAAGCTATTATCAGGACTACGACACGCAGAGCGCCGAACAAATGGCGCGGGCGCTCGCAACCGGTTTTGTCTTCCAGGGACACCATTCCAGATATCGTGATAAAAACGTTGGATCGGCCTCCGCGAGCTTGCCTCCCACGGCTTTCGTGCATTTCATTCAGAACCACGACCAGATTGGCAACCGAGCCTTCGGTGACCGCCTCCGCTCCTTATGTTCGGCGCGCGCTTACGATTGCCTTCAGGCGATTTTACTCCTGTCGCCGCAAATCCCCTTGATGTTTCAAGGCGAGGAATTCGGCGACACCAACTCATTTTGCTTTTTCACGGATTTCCATGGCGAACTTGGTCGAGCCGTTTCAAAGGGCCGCAAAGAGGAGTTTCGTGGCTTCTCCGCCTTTGAGGACGAGCACGCGATCGACGTCTTCCCGGACCCGAACGACGAGGCAACCTTCCTGGACTCAAAGCTGGATTGGACGCAAATGCGACGACCAATCCAGCGCCGGCGCTTGCAGGTTACGCAAGAGCTGCTGCAGGCCCGTCACAAAAAGCTGATGCCGTTACTGGAGGCCGCAAGCGGTGAATGCGGTGCAGCGCTCGTCGAGGAGCGTGCCTTTGCAGTCGCCTGGCAGCTTGGCGATGGCAAGGTTTATCACCTCTTTGCAAATCTCGGCGACCGCACTTGGACAGTAAACGACAGAGCCCATGTTCAAGAAATCAAGCGGGCTGAGCTCGTCTATTCCAATCATCGCGCTGCACTCGAGGAGTTGAAGCAGGGCGTCGTGCCGGCTTGGACAATTGTCTTTTGCCTGGCCGAGGCGCCCTTGATCGCGGCATTCACAAATGAATAAATCGCTTAAAGAGCTCGCACAGAGCCATGGGATACAAACGCAGTATGTGTCCCAGCAGGGCGATCCTGTTGATATTTCTGATGATGCAACGCGTGAGCTGTTGAAGGTCCTGAAGATCGACCCGGCCGAAGGGTTTCCGGGCGTTTTTGAGGAGGCCGAGCCGACCTCGTCTTGTGAGCTGCCGAGCGAGATGCAAGGTCGACGCGTGTGGGGAATAACCTGCCAGCTTTATTCCCTGCGTTCATCGCGCAATTTGGGCATCGGAGATTTTGGGGATCTGGCGAGCCTCGCAGAAGTCGCGGCTGAAGCGGGCGCCGCCTTCCTTGGCGTGAACCCATTGCATAGCCTGTTTTTCTCTGATCCCGGCCGGTTCAGCCCGTATTCGCCATCGACCCGTCGTTTCCTGAATCCGTTCTACATAGCAATCGATCGCTTGGATGGCGGTGACGAAGCGATTGAAAGCATCAGGAAGGGTGAACCGGCCGCATTCGCGCGGCTTGGTGGCGACCTTCTCGATTATGCCGCGGTAGGCCGTGTGAAGGCGGCCGCCTTGCGACGCGTTTTCGAGGCGCAATCGGGGAGATCGCACACAGAAGATGGCTTCGAAGGTTTCCGTCAGGAGAACGGCGACGCCTTGCGCTCCTTTGCGCTTTTCGAAGCGATCTCCGCGCACGAAGTTCGGGCTGGAGGCCATGCCGGTTGGCATGGCTGGCCGGGTGACCTACAAAACCGCCGTGGCGACGCGGTCTCACGCTTCGAGGCAGAACATGAGGACGATATTCGCTTTCATGAATGGTTGCAGTTTGTTGCTGACGGACAGCTCGGTGAAGCCCACGTGCGCGCCAAGCGCGCTGGCATGCGGATAGGCCTATATCTCGACTTTGCCGTCGGCGTCGCGCCTGACGGCGCCGAGACCTGGGCCGACCCGGAATTGGCGGTTCGCGACGCCCGCGTGGGTTCGCCGCCAGATATGTATAATTCTGAAGGTCAGGACTGGGGGATTGCGCCACTCTCGCCGGAGGCGCTCGCGTCACGAAAGTACCAACCGCTCACGGATGCGTACCGTGCGATCATGCACCATGCCGGTGCAATGCGAATTGACCACGCCATGGGGCTGGCACGGCTCTGGTGGGTTCCCGCCAGCGGCAAGCCTGCGGGCGGCGGCTACGTGAGATATCCGTTGGGCGCGATGATCGATGCAGTCGCCAAAGCTTCCCGCGAGTTTGGCGCTATCGTCATTGGCGAGGACCTTGGCACGGTGCCGGCGGGCTTCCGCCCTGCGATGGAGGCCGCAAACATCCTTTCCTATCGAGTATTGAACTTCGAGCGCGTCGAGTCCGGCGCCTTTACGCCCCCGGCCCAGTATCCTGTGCATGCGCTCGCCTGCATCTCGACCCACGACCTGGCGACCCTGGCGGGTTGGTGGGTCGGCAGCGACATCAAGCTTCGCGCCGAAACGGGGCGGCAGACGGACGAGGCAAGCTCGCGAGAGGCTTTGTCGCGCGAGCGAGATAAGCGCGCTGTACTTGAAGCGTTGAACCACGAGAGTCTGCTCGACCCAAGATATGCGAGCGCTCTGTTACCTGGGAGCGAATTGCCCGCTTCCCTGGATGAAGATCTTGCCATCGCGATCCACCGGTTCGGCGCACGTGCGACGGCCGTCCTGTTTGCGGTTCAGCTGGAGGATGCGCTGATGTCGGCCCGGCAGGCCAACCTTCCTGGCACAACCAACGAATACCCAAACTGGCGCATTCGCTCTGAAGTGCCCATTGAGGATTTGGGCGGCGGTCCCCGCTTTAAGAGGATGGCTCGCGCCATGCGCGAGGAACGACCGGATATCTCATGAACCGACCACTCGTCGCCACGTATCGCCTGCAGTTTCGTGAAGGCACAACCTTCGACACGGCGCGCGACCTTGTGCCGTATCTCCAAGCGCTCGGCATCAGCCATCTCTATGCCTCGCCAATCTTCGCAGCCTCACCTGAGTCAACGCACGGCTACGATGTCGTTGACTACAACCGCTTCGAGGAAGATCTCGGTGGCGATTCGGGCTTCATTGCGATGAGCGACGCGCTCATGGCGGGAGGTCTCGGCCTCATTCTCGATTTCGTGCCAAACCACATGGGCGTTTCGCAGCGGAACGCTTGGTGGGAAGACGTGCTGCGTTGGGGTTCGGAAAGTCGCCATGCGCAGACGTTCGATATCTCCTGGGACGCCGAGAAAATTCTCATCCCCATACTGGGCAAACCCTACGGCGCTGCCTTGCGCGATAGCGATATTGCGATCGTCTTTGACGAGAAGCGCAAGGAGCTGCGCCTCGACGTGTCCGGCTATTCGTTGCCTTTGGATCCACGCACATTCAGCCACGTCTTCGTGCTGCTGGATCACGAAGAACGCGACGTTCTTGTGCGCCGCTTTTCAGCCGCCATACCGGCCGACGGGGATGACCTGGCCGATCGTTTTGCCGAGCAACTCCATGACGCGGCATTCGGCTCGGCGCTGACGCGGGCGGTTGACGCGATCAATGCCGATAAGGCCGCGCTGCATAAGCTTCACGAGGCTCAACCGTGGCGACTCGCCTGGTGGCGGCTGGCGCGTGAGAAACTTTCTTACCGCCGCTTTTTCGAGATCGCTGACCTCATCGGCGTGCGTCAGGAGATACGTCGCGTTTTCCAGGAAAGTCATCGTACAGTGGTGCGGCTCGTTCGAGAATGCCGTGTAGACGGTATCCGCATCGATCACGTCGACGGCGTCGCCGATCCGAAGAACTACCTTGTTGAGCTCGCGCACTCGATTCGCTCGGTGCGGCAGGCGCCGTTGATTCTTGTTGAGAAGATCCTAACAGGTACCGAGCGACTGCGTACCTCATGGCCAATTAAAGGGACCACAGGTTACGAATTCATAACAGCGGTATCCGGACTCTACGTCGACCCGGCGCAGGAAGATGCAATGACGAGAACCTACGTAGGCTTCGTAGGCCGGGACGAAGATCTTCGCCACATGATTACCAATCAGAAGCGGGAGATCTTTGCACATAATCTCGCCGGGGAACTTACGTTTCTGACTGATGAAGCAATTGCCGTGGCTGCGCGAGGCCTCGAGACGCGTGATCTCGGCCGGGATGCGATCTCGCGTTCGATTGTGGAAGTTGCGGCGGCGTTGCCGGTCTACCGCACCTATGTAGGCATTGATGGGGCGCCGGAAAAAGATGTTGAAACCATCGAGGGCGCAGTACGAGTGGCCCAGTCCCGGCGCGCGGTGGAGGCGGACGAGCCAGTGGACTTCATAGGACGCCTTTTGAAGCTCGACTTCGAGGACGGCCGGGACGTTACCGGCGCCTTAAACTTCGCCCGCCGTTTTCAGCAGACGACCGGGGCAGTGATGGCGAAGGCCGTGGAGGACACGGTGTTCTACCGCTACAACCGCCTGATCGCGCTGAATGAGGTTGGTGGCGAGCCGGATCACTACGGCGCCGGCGGCGCCTCCTTCCACGAGGCGATGCGTATCCGCGTGGAGGATCAGCCTGAAGGGCTGCTTGCCTCGTCGACCCACGACACCAAGCGCGGCGAAGACGCCCGCGCCCGGCTTTACACGCTGAGTGAGGCGCCTGAGACTTGGGCGGCCATAGTCGCCCGCGCCGCGCAGCAGCTTAGTACTTACCGAAAGCCTGTCGAGGATGGCCTGAACTCGCCGGATGCAGCGACCGAGTGGGGTTTTTACCAGTCGCTCCTGGGGGTCTTACCGGCTGATTTTGACCCGGCGGACGAGGTGGCGCGGGCGGCCATTGCCTCTCGCCTCACGGCCTTCATGCAGAAGTCGGTGCGCGAAGCCAAGCGCTATACATCCTGGACAGCTCCTGCGGAGCCTTACGAACGCGCGTTGACGGCCTTTGTGCAGGCCGCGATGAGTACGGCCCAATCGGGATCCTTCCTCGACGATTTCTGGCGGGCTTCGCAGCCATTTATTGTTGCGGGCGCCTTGAACTCCCTGTCGCAAACGTTGCTCAAGCTAACTGCGCCGGGGGTCCAGACCTTTATCAGGGGACCGAACTCTACGACTTCAGCTTGGTCGATCCTGATAACCGTCGTGCAGTTGATTTCGCGACGCGGGCGCACTTAATAAACGACGGACTTGGCCTCGAAGAGACCCTGGTCCACTGGCGCGATGGGCGTGCGAAGGCAAAGCTCACTGTCGCGGCGTTAAAAGTGAGGCGCGCAGCGCCGGAATTATTTACCGTCGGTGACTACCTGCCGCTGGAGGTCGAGGGGGAGAAGGCTTCGCATATCGTTGCTTTTGCGCGCATCGAAAATAAAGGGCGCGTTGCAGTGGTCGTCGCGCCGCGCCTTACGCTCAACCTTCTAGGCAACGAACCAGCCGACCTTTTGCCGCCGGCCGCTGTCTGGGGTGACACATTCATCCGGTTGCCGTCGCATCTCGCCAGCATGAAGTTTGCTGACGCATTGGGAGGCCAGATATTCGAACCCGGGGCAATGATGCCGGTTTCTTCGCTTCTTGCGAAGATCCCACTTGCCCTCGTTGTGACCCAATGATGGACGCACGGATCGTAATTGGAATGAATTGCTTGGGCAGCCAATATCCGTTGGAGGTTGCATGGCCGGCAAACTTAGTCACGCACGTTCCATCGCTGTTGCGACGCCTCCGATGGAAGCTCGGCTTGCCGACAAGTTGCCTAGTGGCCCGGGATGGCAGTACGAGCCCAAGTGGGACGGCTTTCGCTGCATTGCCTATCGAACGAAATCCGAAATCGATCTGCGTGCTAAATCGGGCAAACCGCTTGGTCGTTACTTTCCCGAAGTTGTAGCGGCGCTTGATGCAATGCCGCCGGGGGATTTCGTGATCGATGGCGAACTGGCGATCCGGATCGACGGCGCCCTATCGTTTGACGCGCTGCAGATGCGCTTGCATCCGGCCGCCAGCCGAATCCGCAAACTAAGCGTCGAAGCGCCGGCGCACATTATAGCTTTCGACGTGCTCCATTCGGATCGCGAGGGCGATCTAATGCATGCGCCGCTCCGGGAAAGACGCGCCGTCCTTGAGGCGATCATTAACAACGCGCCCTCGCGCGCCAGCCTGAAGCTGTCCGCCTGTACCCATGATCGCAGCCGCGCGCTGCGTTGGCTCGCTCATGCAGGCGGCGCCATTGACGGCGTCATCGCAAAGCAACTTGAAGCGCCTTACCTGCCGGGTGAGCGCGCAATGATCAAAGTGAAGCAAATCCGCACTGCTGATTGCGTCGTCGGCGGCTTTCGCTACGGAGCTGGCGTTGACAAAGTGGGGTCGCTTCTTCTCGGTCTCTTCGATGCCGACGGGTTGTTGCATCATGTGGGCTACGTGTCGGGGATTGCCGATCACGAGAAGCCGGCGCTGACAAAGAAGCTGGAGGCGCTCGCGGGTTTGCCCGGTTTTACAGGAAAGGCGCCCGGCGGACCCAGCCGATGGAGCAATGCGCGATCGGCGGAGTGGACATCGCTGAAGCACAAGCTCGTCGTGGAAGTGCATTTTGATCAAGTAACTGGCGGTAGGCTGCGCCATGGCGCTTCGTTAGTGCGGTGGCGGCCCGACAAGTCGCCGGCGCAGTGCACGATGGAGCAAATCATGCCGGTGAAAGCCGCACGCCTTCTTTCGGAGCTTGCCAAATGACAGTCGCCGCAGAAGACGTTGAGGGTCTGATGGCGGCGACGTCGCTGACAAATCCTGGCAAGACGCTCTATCCTGAACAGGGCATTACAAAACACGATCTCGCCCTATACCTTGCGAGTGTAGCGCGGTGGATGCTGCCGCATATCGCCAATCGTCCAGTCACCCTTGTGCGCTGCCCTGCGGGGCGCGCGAAGAAATGCTTTTATCAACGTCATGCAGGCGCCGGCGTAAACGGCGCGCTGCGGGAAGCTCCCATAAAAGGTTTCGAAGAATCCGGCGCTTATTTATATCTCACGGAGGCGCGCGAACTCGTTGGGTTGGCGCAAATGGGCGTGCTTGAAGTTCATCCATGGGGCGCGCGAATAGACCGGCCCGACAGACCTGATCGGGTGATCTTCGATCTGGACCCGGGCGAAGGATTGCAATTCACTGACGTGATCGCTTCCGCAGTCGAGGTCCGTGATGCGCTTGCTCGCCTGGGCCTGGTGTCGTTCTGCAAGACGACAGGGGGCAAGGGCCTGCATGTCGTGGCGCCCTTTGAACGCCGGGCGACGTGGACGCAGGCGAAGCGTTTCGCAAAATCTCTTGCCGACACTATGGCGGCCGCCCAGCCACGCAAATATCTTACCCGAATGTCGAAAGCAGAGAGGGAGGGCCGCATTCTAATAGATTACTTGCGCAATGACCCGACGTCGACGGCGGTGGCGCCGTACTCGCCCCGGGCTCGCGCGGGCGCGCCCGTCGCAATGCCGCTTGACTGGGGCGAGGTGAAGCGGGGGCTTGATCCAGCGCGCTTTACTGTAAAGTCCGTACCGTCGCTTCTTGCTGGGCGATGCGATCCATGGGCAGACGTCTCCAAGGTGCGTCAACGATTGCCTGCTGTCAGTGCGTGATTCGACCGGACGTGGTCATCGGTGGGCCGCTGTCGGCGAGCATAGCCAGATGAGGCATCGGCAAAACCAGCGGAGAGGGAAAGTCGTTAGTCAGCAAGTAAGCCCGACTACAGCCACGGAGGTCAACTGCCACGCAGTGATCGGTACGGCGGGCTGGAGTATTCCCCGGATTTACGCAGATCGTTTTCCAGCCGAGGGAAGTCATCTTCGGCGCTACGGTTCTGTTCTTAGGGGCGCTGAAATTAATAGTTCTTTTTACCACTCGCATCGCAAGTCGACTTACGAACGCTGGGCCTTATCTACGCCCGAGCACTTTCGATTTGCCGTTAAAGCTCCCAAAGCGATTAGCCACGGCGTCGGTGATGCGGAGCCAGCTGTTATCGATCAGTTCTTGGACGAGGTTTCCGGCCTCGGAAACAGGCTTGGGCCCGTCCTCATTCAGCTCCCGCCAAAGCGGGCTTACTCGCGAATGGAGAGCCTGCGGTTGCTTTCAGCTTTTCGCGAGCGCACCAATGCCAACATTGCTCTGGAACCGCGACACGCGTCCTGGTTTGATTCCGAAGTTGATCAGGAGTTGGTGGCCCTGAAAATTGCGCGGGTTGCAGCCGATCCTGCACGTGCCGTCGGGGCAGACCGCCCTGCGGGTTGGACGGGACTTGTCTACTATCGCCTGCACGGCTCTCCCGAGATCTATCGTTCATCGTACGGCGCTGAGAAACTTGCGACTATTTCGCAAGACCTCCTAGCTTGCCTTTTAGCCGGGTCTGAAACGTGGTGCATTTTCGACAACACCACGTCCTACGCCGCCACCGGCAATGCCCTTGCTTTGCTTGCAATGTGAGTTCCGTTGCAGCTTGCGAGCGGCGCGCATCGCTAGTTTCGCTTTTTCAAGAGCGCCTCGCGATCGGCGCGCTGGTTTGCCAACATCGTGCCTGCGGTCTCGGAACTCCGTCTAAACAACTCCGTTTCTGCAGTGTGAACGCAGCCCAGCTAGACCTTTTTGTTGATGAAGGCATTCCCGAAGGGTTGTCGCGTGCCGACAACTTTATCAGCCCTTCTCAGGAGCGTGACTGCGTAGCTGCTCTGAAAGGGCTCCCGTTCGAGGCGTTCGAGTTTCATGGCTTTCTTGGGAAGCGTCGGGTGATCTCTTTTGGTTGGCGCTACGATTTCTCGAGCGGACGCCTGCATCCGGCAGCTGAAAAGCCCCCCTTTCTGCTGGCTCTCCGGGATCATGCTGCAGCATTTGCCGGCGTTAAAGCGGAGGATCTCGCGCACGCGCTCATCACGGAGTATGCGCCCGGGGCGGCAATCGGCTGGCATCGCGACAAAGCAAAGTTCGACGTGGTAATCGGACTTTCGCTTCTGGCGCCTTGTCAGTTGCGCTTCCGGCGTAAACTTGAAAAGGGCTTTGAGCGCACCTCACTCATTGTAGAGCCGCGATCAATCTACGTTTTGCGGGGTGCAGCGCGCAGCGAATGGGAGCACTCGATACCGCCCGTGTCGGCGCTGCGTTATTCCATCACATTCCGCACGCTCCGGTGACCGAGCTGAGAAGGGCCTTCTTCGATAGCGATGCGGTTGCGCTCGCGCGCATGCTGATCGGGTGCCGGCTCTACTTTAAGGATGTCGGGGGGACCGTCGTGAAACGGAGGCGTATACCGCAGGCGATCCCGCATCGCACTCCTTCAAAGGCGAGACAGCGCGCAATGCTCCCATGTTCGGCCCGCACGGTCACATCTATGTATATCGGTCCTATGGACTGCACTGGTGCCTGAACATCGTTGCCGGCTCACCTGGCTCGGCCGTGCTCGTCCGGGCGCTCGAACCGGACAAGGGGCTAACCGAAATGTCACAGCGACGCGGCACAGACAATATCAGATTGCTTTGCTCGGGCCCTGGCCGGCTCTGCCAGGCGCTGGGCATTACAGGCGAGTACAACGGCGGCAGCGTCCTAATCCATCCGTTCCATATGGAGATGGGACCGCACCAGCAGGAGCTGGTCGCCGGGCCGCGGATCGGCATCTCGCGCGGGATGGACTCTAAGTGGCGGTTTGGCCTGCGGCAGTCGCCATTTCTGAGCCGACCATTCCCAAGCGTCGGCCAAGACGTGGCGCCATAAAGTCGTCCTCAGATTGTTCAGAAAGGCTTTGAATGATGAGGATTTCCGCCCTTGAAGTGGCATTCTGTCACCTGCGCCGTACCGCCTCGGTGCAGTGTCGCGATGTAAACCAAGCCGACAGGTTTGCCCTGATCGGGATTGGGTCCACCAACGCCCGTGATGGCGATGGCTAAGTCAGCCCCCGTTGCGCCACGCAAGGCACCCTCCGCCATAGCCCGGGCCACGTGTGGATCATAAACTGTCTTCTCCCCAATTAGCGCGGCAGATACACCTAAGGCATCGGTCTTCATCGTCGGACGATAGGCGATGAAGCTCCCTTCCAAAATCGACGAGCTACCCGGGGCGGCGGCGATGCAAGCGCCGAGCAAGCCTGCGGTGCAGGATTCTGCTGTGACAACGCGGATGTTCGTCTCGGAGAGCCGTTGCGCCAGACGCTGGCCGAGCACAGCAGTCTCGCCAAAGAATGGTTTGAGAGCACGATCCTCGCGGAGCACTAGAGGTCGGAACAGCCGTTCGTCAATGAGGTCAAGCAGACTAAACCGATCCTCGCGCGGATGCTCCAGGGCGATCGGATTGATCCGCTTGAACCATGTTGTGCGTAGTCGACGCATCACAGCTTCGATGGCCCGCGATGCCGCTGGGTCACTTCCCGCGTCGAGGGCCTCAGCTAGTTTCTCTATGGTCAACGAAGGGTTGTGTCGCAGCGCCTCGGCCACTGCGAACACTACTATATCCCACTCGAGATAGGTTGCGCCGATCTGGGCCTCATCGCCCTTACCGATGCCGAGCCCATCGGTTGGCTTGGCTCGCCAAGTGCGCTCAGGCACGCCGTACGCGCGAGCCATCCATGGTATTTCCCATGACTTCAGTAATGATTGCACGGGTGCAAGATCGCCAACATCACCGTGAAGCGTCCAGAAGCCAGCACCGAGTTCTGAGAAGTTGTCTGTGCTCGCCACCAAGCCGCCCAAACGATGCGCCTGGTCGTAGAGAGTGACCATACGGAGTCTCGCGCGAATATTGCCGCGCCTCGTTCGCAACGGTTCGGCGTCCGAGACGCGTAGTTCCTCGTCAAGATGACCTAAGTCGATGACCAGGCGCCGGTACTGCTCGGACAAATCAAGATGCAGATGCTCGAGGCCGAGGGAGTGACAGGCTTCCGCACCGCGCTCCGTTTCCTCTGGATCTTGCTCGATGGGAAGGGTGAATCCGACGACGCGCCAACCCGCCTTCTTCAGCAGTGCCGCGGTCACCGCGCTATCAACCCCACCCGACATGCCCAAAACGGCCGTCGAGACTCCAGTCTACTGCCGGTAATCGAAGAGCTGCTTAATCAGCCTGTCGCCTACGTTCACTAGATCGTCTGACGGCAGAAACAGTCTGCTTTTGACTTGGTGGCGTAGATGAGTGGTGAACCACGGCGACAGCGGTCCACGGGTGATCTGGCGTGAGAGATCAAGAATGTCGTCGAAATGGTCCATCAAGCTTGCCCTTTTCCGGTGGATGGCGGCGGTTGGCGAACCACAGCGGCAGGCATCGGTTCCGTGCAGACCGTGATGTGGCCAGAGACTGAACTCAGAGCCCGGGCCAGGCTCGCCGCCTTCGTTGTGAGCCAACAGCCGCTCAAAATTTCCTAGGAAATGCCGCCGAAATGGATACTCAGGTGATCTATGCACACTACATGTCCTGCGTGGGGAAGCGCAGGTGCTTGCGGCCTTCCGCGCGCTATCGCACTAATTAGTCTGCGCTGACGTGAGAGGGCTTAGGTCACAATCAATGGAGTGAATTCTTATGGAGCCTAAGTTAGACTGCGTTGTCGTCGGTGGCGGACCCGGAGGCCTTACGGCAGCGCTCTATCTAGCTAGATTTCGGCGGCGGGTGAGGGTCTTAGATGCCGGTGAGAGCCGGGCTACTTGGATCCCGCGGACGCATAATCATCCTGCTTTCCCTGGTGGTATCGCCGGACGTGACCTCCTCGATCGCCTTCGCAGACAGGTTGATCAGTATGGGTCGGAGATACGGGTAAGCGGCCTTGTCGAGCATCTTGAAGCGCGAGATGGCGTCTTCATGGCTCGTGTGGGCAATACGATAATGAGCGCTGCCAATATTGTTATTGCTACTGGGGTCAAGGATATTCAGCCCCCTATTAATGAGCCCTTGAAAGCCGTTCGCGAAGGGCTCATACGTCACTGCGCCGTCTGCGATGCTTACGAGGTTATTGACCAGCCCGGAGCTGTGGTGGGAGCCGACGATAAGGCGCTTAGTGTTGGACTATTTCTAAGCACCTACACGGACCGCATCGTCGTTTGCTCATTCTCAAAACCGCAATGGAGCGAAGCAGCCTTGAATAAAGCTGTGAAGTTTGGCGTCCGAGCCATTAGCCACCCTGTAATTGAGGTGGCTACCGAAAAAGACACGGTTACGCTGAGATTTTCAAACGGAAGAGCCGAGCGCGTCTTCGCCGTCTATCCGGCCCTTGGGATAGAGGCCCAATCAAACCTCGCGCTGAGCGTCGGAGTTAAGCTCCACGAAGACGGTCGGATCCGGGTAGATGAGCGACAGTTAACATCTGTCGCCAACTGTTATGCGGTGGGGGATGTGGTGACCGGTCTGAATCAGATCGGAGTTGCTATGGCGCATGGTGAGCTCGCGGCCGTTGCTATTCACAGCGATTTACGAGCAAAAGAAGGTAGGACACTTTGAATATTTCGGTCGTACGTTGCCAGAAGCAGCCTTCTCTGGAGAACCGCTGCTAGGTGACCTGGGGAAATGTGACGGTAAAATCCGTCAAAATCATCCGTTGAGGACACCTCCAGCTTGCCAGTGAGTTGAGCAACGATCGCGCGCACCATTTCGCGCCGAACCCCGGTCTCTGAACCCGTTGGGAGCTCCGCTCTGCCGCGGGTGCTTGCACGGCACGTTCCCCTGGCGCGCATATAACGTCCTACCCGCCGCTAAATACGATGTCGAAGCTAGATTTTACGACAAGCCGTCACGCGAATGAGGACCTCGTCCTGCTCAAATTGGGCTTCTAGCCTGCTGCGGTAGTCGGCCCACCATCCAACGTCGACGGTCTCCACCATCACTTCAATGATGATGATGCGGTCCTTCTGGATCGAGTCGGACTCCTTCCAAAGGCCCTCAGCTGGTGATCGGGTAAACGCAGTAGCGCCGCCGAACCTGTCCGCAAGACCTCCAACGATACCCTCGACAATGTCTTGCGTGACTGTGGCGCCGCCGCCAGTTTTCAGGGGCAAGAACACCTCTACGATTTGCATATCTTCTCTTCCCTATTGAGGTTGCTAGATGCGGCGCTTGGCTCCCTTCATGGTCGGAGTCAATGCGGTCGGTAGGTCGATTCAGTGCCGACCGCATCCAGGTTCAGTGACTTCATAGATAACGCACTTGACGCTTGAAACATCTTGGGTTCCGGGGTCTCATAGGGTAGTCCGCGAGGCCCGACGAGCGCCGCCCGGCCACGTCCAGATCGCAGCGTAAACATTGCGGCCCGCCCGAACGAGGACCTCTCGTTCGCGTACGCCACACGCGAACGAGTGAAGGATGGCCGCGGCTACGCTCTCACGTTCTTGATCTGATTGAATGTTGAGTTCGCCGACGGCTTGCATGAGCGCGCCGTCTAAGAGCATCAAATCCTCGGGCGTGTAAGTGTCAGGGGACACATAGTACGCAATCACGACCACCTCCCGGCCATGCGCCCGGAACCTCTTCGGACAGCAGCGCGCCATATGATGGTATGCTTCAGCAACGCGCTCGTCTACCTAAGACAAGGTAGCGTCTCAGTTTGAAATGTTCGGACTGATGCCCTTAGCACAGTAACGTCTTCACTGCTTGGGGGCTCGCTCTTCATTGATCTGCCAGCCACTTGCCGGGCTCATGTTTGATAGTAAGCGCGTTGTGCGCGGGGTGCTCCGACTGCGGACGTCAGTGAGCGACGAACAGCTCGCCTTGGGCGACACACACTTTCCGCTGGGCATTACATGCGCGCGGTCCCGGGCTCGGGTAAGAGCGAACTTCATAGGCCCCAACGTATCGCAGCTTGTCGTTGACGTAACCTCCTGACGGCCCCGCCGGCGCGTTTTTCGCCTCACAGCTCGTCAAAGCCTTCTGCACCGAGGTGCTTAAGTCACCGCCATTCCCGAACTTGTCGTTGCTGGTGTTGGCGAGGTTGCCGCGTTACTCAGCGGCCCTACGGCGCGCGATATCTGAGACGCTGCTATGAGGAACGTCGATTTCGTCAATGCAGGCCTCAGCTTCAGGCGAACTTAATGAATTTGCAGCGCAGCAACCGAAGTTCTGCCCGGACGTTGACTTCGAACAGCGGAGCCGAGAACAACGCAGAGGGAGAAGGCAAGGCTGTGGCAGTCGTCGCGGAGCAGTTTACGTTTGAACGCGCCGCTCGTGCGGCCGTTAAGAGTGTCTGTGTCTTGGACAACGGGAGCGGCCCATGACGCCAGAGGAAAATGCACAGTTGCAGTCTATTGAAGCCCTGCGGCAAGCGGTAGTAGACCTTGCCCGGGCATTCGAAGCTACCGCGGATGTCACCCTGCCCGAGTTTCAGCAAATCAGTCAGGCGCGGGATGATCTCGTCGCGCTCGTAATGCGGATGTATGAGAGCTGCATTTACAAAGCGGACTAGTGCCCAAATGTTAGCGTTCGTCACCTATTGCGTGGATCATCGCGCTTGAGAGGGCTTGGACGACTGTGCACTTCGGCTCCTATCCACGCGAAGTGCGGTGCCTCCGATCTGGCAAATCGCTTCGAGCGGCGAGCGCCCGCTGGGGGCAAGATCCGTCATGCTTCAGGGCCGACTTTCCGACGTCGACGAAATGGGGGTCTTGACCCTTGCCAAAATGGAGATTTGCCGGCTCGCGACGGAATAATATGAGTGATCGGATAAATAGCGCAAATGAGCTCGCGGGCTCTGATCTTCACGGGCTCCAGCCGATGATCGACTTGATGAACCCTCTCGAAGTGAATCAAAAAACCCGGGCCTAAGCAAGGGTTTGAGGAATTTGGGTTGGCTCAGGGCTTACTTTCTGTCTAGCGCCAAGTGCAGACGCGTCCAGTGCGTCCCCACCTTTCCGCGTGACCCGACAATTTTGTCTCCTCCGGCGGATCGCAAAGATCACTACCCCCGGTACGTGCGGACGGGGCGTGCGTAACGGACGACTTCGTTGCGATGCATGATCCGATGTCGGGGAGTATAGTGATGCCGAACCACGTATCGCGGCTGATTGACGTAGCGGTGCCGGACTACTCGCGGTGCATAATAGACAGGCTCAGCATAACCGTATCCATAACCATATGATATGGGGTAGACGTATGCAGGATACCCGTAGGAATGCGCGGCAGAACTAGCGATGGTCGCCCCCGCCTTCAAGCCAACGACGCCCGCGCCAATGTAGGCTCCGCGGCGCCCGTTCCAAGCCTCTGCCTCGTTGAATGGAGCCGACACGCCGCCAACAGCAATCACCCCAAGCGCAAGCATGGTTGCAAGTTTCTTCATGACATCACCTGTGTTTTCTTCGATGTCAGGAACGTGCATACTAACCCCTGAGGATAATTAGAAATCCAAGGCGGCCCATCAGTGTGGGTCGCCTTTTTCGTTGCGCCTCTGGCTTGTCGCGCCAGGAAACTTTTGCCCTTGCTGCAAGTTGAGACCTGCAACGCTCTGTCATCTAACGTTCAAAGGGCGGCCTTTCACAATGGAGGTCGCCTTTTGTTCGTGCTGCGAGTCCTACATGAGGCATGTCGAGGTCTTGGTGTGACGGCGCGTCGCAACGTGAAGCTGCCGAGATTCACCTGAATAGCATCCACACGATGAACCAACCGCTGCAACGAGTGGCACCACGAACCGAGCTGGGGGCTTATGCGACTGCGAACCGGGAAGGGCCCCGAGAAGGATGAACGAGGGTCAGGCTTTTCGAATGTTGCAAGAAGTGGAGCGCCTGCAGAGCTCGTCTCCGCTGCAAGCCTGGGCGGTGAAATCCCGATGCGCCTTCTCGGTAAAGTTACCCTGAACTTCAATGAGACGCGCGCGTTCTCTAGCGGGGAGCGTTCCACCACCAGGAGTATACGAAATGAAAACTCAGCTTCTTGGCGGTCTGGCGATCAGCGCCATGATCGCCTTCGCGGGCGCTGCCCACGCACAAGGCGCGCGTGAAACGGCACCCTCATCGCCGCAGACGGGCCAGACACCGGGACTGCAGAAAGACCAGCAGGACGCGCCAAAGGGCCAGGGGCAGCCGTCGGGTCGCGCGCAAGAACGAACTGGGATGGAAGGGGATCGTAGCACAACCACGAAGCCTGGCGAGACCACTACAAAGCCGGGCGCCACGACGGGGACCAAGCCAGCCGACACGACCGCAAAGCCAGACACAGGGACGAGGCCCAGCGCCACGACGGGAACGAAGCCTGGCGACTCCGCCAGCAAACCTGGTGAAAAACCCGCCGCTGACACGGCGAAGGTCGATCTAAAGCCAGAACAGCAAACGCAGCTCAAGCAGCGGATCACTACGGTCAATGTCCGAACTGTGTCGGAATCGCAGCTTAACGTAACCAACATCTCAGTTGGCGTGGCGATCCCGCGCACGGTCGAACTCGTTATTCTCCCACCCGAGATCGTCGAGATCGTTCCGCAATTCCGGGGCTATCGAATTATTCGGGTCGGCGCACGCTATCTTATCGTGCATCCCGAGACCTACCGTGTCGTCTACATCGTGAACATCTGACGAACCAAGTGCCGGGCGTAAGCCCGGCACTCTCCTTCAAGGGGGCCGCTTCAGCGGCGTCGTGGTTCAGCGGCCATTCAGTCCGTGCTCAAGCAAGTCGATAGACCCTTCCGCGCCCTTCGAGCTTCTCGGACGTTACACTAGTTTGGTGATGATTAGCTCCTCTCGGCATCGCAGGATCGCGGTTACACCGTCCTGCTATGACCCTGAGTCCCGCATGTGGACGGGGCGGAGCCTCAAGTGAATGTTTGCGCGTTACGGGGCGTTTTCGCCCTCGCGAAAGGCGCTATCGGTGATGCGTTTCAGGAGGCTGGCGTAGTGTTCGAGGTCGCCGACGTGACCCCGATACAGGCGCTCCGGATCGATGTTGAAATGACTCTCGCTAAGCGCGGTCAGGCGCGCGAGCATGGTGTCGATCTCGGCCTTCTTGGCGATGAAGGCGGCGAACGCCTTGCTGTTGTCTGTGGCGGTGCGCGCTGAAGTTTGCATGATCGACTCCGTTCGTTGCAGCCGATACATGCGCAATCCGCTGCGATCATCAACGGAAAGAACGCTAGTTTGATGGCGTGATCGGTCGCGGACGCTTCGTTCGCAAGAAAAGCGTGATCGCTTTGGAGAAGGGACATGCGTATCGAGATGGGGACGGACGTGATCGTTGGGGGTGGCCTGAGAAGAGCGTGATTTGCATCTTGCCGGATAAAGGGTCAGGGGCGTCCATTGATCGAGGAAGATAATGCGTCCTCCGTCATCACGGTTAGTTCGACCCAACATCCGGGATCGACTTTTCATGAAGTACAATTCGATTAGGTTCGACGAAAGTGGCTGCTTTGATACTTGGCATCCGGCCCTCCCGAACAGCGAGGCGGTTCGCCATCGCCAGCAAACGCTTAAGCAGCCACCAACTCGTCGGTCACGACGTGGTTCAAGCATCCTTACGCCGCTAGTGAGACAGCAATACAGGAAGCCGCAGATCCTTCAAAATGCCGCTCGTGGCGCCGCCCAGCACAAAATCCCTCATACGGGAATGACCGAAGCCGCCCATGACAAGCATACCCGCGCCGATTTCCCGCGCATGCTCCTGCACGGTTTCCGCGATAGGGCGGCCCCGACCCTGCACTTTCGCGACGGTCGCCTGGATATCGTGCCGCGAGAGATACTCCGCCAACCGAATGCCAAGATTTTTGTCCGAAAGTGCTTTTTCGTCGGTAACCGACGCTATCGTGACGGTTTGGGCACGCTGCAGAAAATCACGAGCGTCAGATACCGCACGCGCTGCGACCCGGCTACCGTCCCAGGCGATCATGACATGCCCAAAGGTAGCGGGCGGTGCTTCTTCCGGGACCAACAGAATTGGTCTGCCTGATCCGAAGATAGCCGCCTCCGCGGTCGCTTGCGGTGTGACATCGCTGGCTCCGATGCCTATCAACACAAGATCGTGGTAACGCGCGAAGCCGCTTACAACTTCTCCAGCCGCTCCCGGGAAGCATTCTACTTGGGTGGTTCGCAACGGTATGCCAAGCTGCGTGATCTCTGTTTCCATGGCCTGTATCACCGCCAATCCACGCTCCCGGCATTTTGCCTTCACACCACCGATTAACGCGGGCACATCCATCAGCATGTTGCCAAGCGCACTGGAGACGCGCGGAAAATCGCTATTGAGTACGAGCGCATGAACATCAGCCTCCAGGTGGCGCGCGGCCGCAGCGACGTGGAGAGCAAACTTATTTGCGTTTCCATCGGGGTAGGTATGGATTGGCGCGAGAATGGCTAATTTCATCTAGAGAGCTCCGGATTTAAGGGAAGGCATTGCTTGCAGTAGCAATTCTGACGGCTGCCGTGAGAATTTCATAAGCTGCACTATATCGGTATTTCGCGGCAGGCCGTAAAACGCGGATCGCCGAGAGACGCCACGGCGTCCTGGCTACCGAGGGCTAGTTTCCTTCTCGAAAACGTGAGCGTGGAGCTAAAGGGCAAGAGGCGCGTGAAAGATGCCGGCGCTGCAGCGCGTCGATTGCTTGTCCTGGACGTCTCGTGATTGGCCACATCACATGGCCAAAAAGTACATGGGGCGCCCTGACATCCTCCAGCTTTGACCTGCCCTCGGCTCCCCACAGCACGGGTGGTCAACAGATTGCTCACTTCGATCATGTCATTCACCTGTGATGGACTGGAGTGTTCGCGCTCACCGGCATCCTGCAGGTTACCGTGGAGTCCGCTGCTGCCAGCGAGGTGTCGTATCGATAGACCGCGCGGGGCAGCGGAAAATGCAGGGGACGTGCGCGACGGAGCAGACCGGACATCAAGGGTCATTAACCGTCACCTAGGGGGCGAGTGGAGGGCCGTGCTCCAGTAATATCTGGGAGCGGAGTTGTCAGGCCGTGGCAGGCGCTTGATCTGTCCGCCACACGGGTTTTCCATAGCGAGAACAGGACGCCGCCTGCGATGAGGGACAAGGTCACCCCTAGCGAGATCGCGGGGTCGGCCTTGCCGACGATTTGGTTCCAGAAGATCTTCGCACCGATGAAGACGAGCACGATGGCGAGCGCGTACTTCAGATACTCGAAGCGGTGGACCATGGCGGCAAGGGCAAAATAGAGAGCGCGGAGGCCGAGGATCGCCATGATATTGGCCGTGAACACGATGTAGGTGTCGGTCGTGATGGCGAAGATCGCCGGCACCGAGTCGATCGCGAACACGAGGTCGGCGATGTTGATGACGACGAGTGCGAGGAACAGGGGTGTCGCGAAGCGCGCGAGCTTGCCTGTCTCTGGATCGAGCTTACGGATGAAGAAGTGTGAACCGTGCAATTCTGCCGAGACACGCATTCGCCTGGAAAGGAAACGCACGATTGGATTTTTCGACACGTCTTGCTCGCTCTCTCCCATGACGAGCATCTTGATCCCTGTAGCGATCAGGAAGGCGCCGAAGATGTAGAGCACCCATTCATACTGCTGCACGAGCGCCGCGCCGATGCCGATCATGATGCCGCGCAAGACCAGCACGGCAACTATCCCCCACAGCAGCGCCCGGTACTGGTATTTGGCGGGAATTGCGAAGTAGCCGAAGATAAGCGAGATAACGAAGACGTTGTCGATAGAAAGTGCCTTTTCCAGTGCGTATCCCGTGAAGTACTCCATGCCTGAGGTGGGTCCCATGGACCACCAAAGCCAGGCGCCGAACGCGAGCGCGACCCCGATATAGAACACCGACAGCTGCAGGCTTTCCGCGACACCCAGCTCTTTGTCCTCTTTGTGAAGAACGCCAAGGTCGAAGGCGAGCAGCGCTCCGACAACTGTTAGGAAGGCGAGCCAAAGCCAGACGGATTTGCCAAGGAAATCACTTGTCAGAAAATCGCCAAACAGTTCCATATTTAACCCTTACTTTTGCGGTGTCTGCGAGCACCTGTCGAATGCGGTACATGCTCTCATTGCGCTTATGCTGGACGCCTACGAGGCCCGGCCTTTTCGGAGCGCTTGAGACAGCAGTGACTGGCCCAGTACGACGGTTCGTGCGCGGCCAATGTTGTCTCCGTCGGGAAGCTGATGTGCCACATGGCGGGCGATCGTATAGTTGACGGCCCTGATGCTGTTGGCGGGGGAGCCGCGTCCGTTGTTCCCGGGCCCGGCGCCTGCGTTACAAACATAAATCCTCGCCCCACCAGTGCCCGACCATGTGCGGAATTTGAACCTGGTTGATCATCAAAAAAAGCAGATTAATGATGGTGTTTTGATCGAAAAAAGCTGCGAATAGCAGCGCACTGCAAGACACCTCCGAGTGGGACGGCGAGCGCAAACGGCAGGTTGGCGGCCGAGAGCGCTCAATAGGGTCTTCTACGTCCAACGAGCGGCTGGCTGGTGGAATGCCCCGCCGAGGGGCCTGGCGCGCACAAGAGTATGGGGCACGCACTGGACCGCAGTGACGCGTTAAGGCGTGTCCATGAGGCGCTCTACATCGCCGCCCACTAACAGGCGGGTATGCTGATGATAGTTACTCGGGTGCAAGACGGCAGCGAGAGATTCGCGACGGCCTGCTAGAAAGTCGCAACGGACGACTGGTGCACGAGTCGAACGGTACCCCGGCACTGCCGCTCCATGCATTAGCCTCGCTTCGTTCCGTCCCATGCCTCCTCCTCCTTGTTTGGACGCAGCCCGAAGCTCTGTGCATCACCGCCTGACCCAATCCCTTCAATCGCGATTCTCAACGTCCCTCCACGCCGGTTTCGCGCTGAATAAGGCTTGATTGATATCGTAAAAATCAGATAATTAATGAGCTTCACTCGAAAAAAACTGATGATCGGATAGTCCCGTCGTGTTGAATTACAAGCAGCTGCATTATTTTTGGAAGGTCGCGAAGGCCGGCAGTATTGCGCGCGCCGCCGAGCAGTTGCGGCTGGCGCCGCAGACAATCAGCGCCCAGATCGGCACGCTGGAGAAATCGCTAGGAACCGAGTTGTTCCGCCGTGTCGGGCGGCGGCTAGAGCCGACCCCGGCCGGGCAGTTGACCCTTTCGTACGCCGACGAGATCTTCCAGATCGGAAGAGAGTTGGAGGAGACGGTGCGCAACCGCCCTGGCGGCAGCGACATGCTCTTCCGGGTCGGGGTCGCCGATGTCGTTCCCAAGTCGATCGCCTACCGCTTGCTCTCTCCAGCACTGAGTTGTGCTGCGCGCGTGCGGCTGATCTGCCGGGAAGACAAGCTTGATCGGTTATTCGCGGAGCTCGCCATCCACAAAATCGATCTCGTGATCGCCGACCGGCCCCTGCCCGGCGAATTGGGGGTGAAAGGCTACAGCCACCCTCTCGGGCGCACACCGATCGCCTTCTTTGCGGCGCGGGCGCTTGCCGAACGCTACAAGAAGGATTTTCCGCAGTCTCTACACGGCGCACCCGTGCTGATCCCTAGCGATGGCGCAACAGTCCGGGGCGCGCTAACGCGATGGTTTAGCGAACATCAAATCGAGCCGCTCATCGTCGGGGAGTTCGATGACACCGCGTTGATGAAGGCTTTCGGCAAGGCGGGCGCTGGCATTTTCCCGGCTCCAACAGTCTTGGCCGACGAAATTCGCAGTCAATATGAAGCTGATATCATCGGCCGCCCCGACAGGATCGCAGCGCAATACTACGCTATCTCCGTTGAGCGCAAATTGACCCATCCGGCCGTCGTTGCGATCAGCGAAGCATCGAAGACTGATCTGTTTGTTGACGACAAGCGGTTGTCTGCGCATGGCCGACGGACCTGAATTTATCACACCCGCTAGTTACTCGGTGGCATCGAGGCGTAACGGGAACCAAAGCTATGGTAACCAGGTTGCACGTGGCCGCTGCAAATATTTCAACCGCATCAAGTAGGAGCTATGAATGAAGGAAAAACTCACGCGGGATATCGAGAAGGATTACCCGCTCCCGCAGTTCATCGAGAAGTTGCGACGTTTGGCTGACGCACTGGAAAACGGTAAGCGGTTCGAAATTCAGATCGCTGGTGAAAGAGTGTCCGTCCCCGTTCGCGCCTCTTACAGCATAGAACATGAACGTGGCGAGGACGAGGAAGAAATTGAGTTTCAGATCACATGGCCCCTTGCAAAACAGGGCTCCTAAATGGAACTGCTCAATCAAATACTAGCAGACTTTCGCGTTATCCCGCATCTCGCTGCCCTCGCATTCGCCTACCTCCTCGCCTTCCCGATCGGGTGGGATCGAGAACACGAGGAGCGGAGCGCAGGGCTTCGAACGTTTCCCCTGGTGGCGCTAGCGAGTTGCGGCTTTGTCCAGGCAACGGAAGGGATCACCGCCGGTAACCCTGAGGCTCAGGCCCGCATCATCGAAGGCCTGATCACTGGCATTGGCTTCATTGGCGGCGGGGCGATCATCAAACAGGGTGCTGCAGTCGAGGGGACAGCGACGGCAGCGGGCCTGTGGGCCACTGGCGCCATCGGAGCCGCAGTAGGGCTCGGTAGTTATGACGTTGCTATAGCGATAGCCGGGTTCACAATATTTACATTTTGGGGTCTGTCGCCGTTGAAGCATCGCAAGCCGCCCTCATAGAGCGCACTTCGGTCACGGAGAGAGCTCACGACACGGCAGCCGGATGCAATTGGACAGGCAGTTGACGTCTACTCCGTTTTAGATGGCTCCCGGCAGGATTTAGATGTCGGGTATGCACCGATAAATGAAATTTACGTTTGATCTTATCAGTAATTCTGCCTCGTTCACTGGTACACGCCGCTGGGAAGCCAGCCGCTGCCTTTGGCGGCGAACTGAAATGCGCGTCCGCCCGGTTCAGGTTAAAGTGATTGTTATAATTGCCGAGAAGGGCCTCCGGCAAGCCGCGGAGGATCCACAGGATCTTTTCGCGACGTACCTGCCTGTTCCGCCAGATCGATGCGTGCTTCCATAGAACTAAATAGAGGCGAGGACTCGGTCGAAGATTGAAGAAGGAGCGACTGCGAGAGCGAATGACAATGGTGATCCAACATGAGTGACGTCAGCATCCGCTAAAGTCGGGCCGCTTCGATCTAAGTCACGAGTGTGTAAATGTCATGCATCTTGACGAGGTCGAAGAGGCCGCATGCAGCAAATGAATGACGGGATCATCAAGATCGAGGCTGTCCCTCGTGGACATGCCGCGCTGGTGCTGCATGTGCAAAATCATGGCGCAACTTAGTCGCTGCTCAAAAGCTCAAAAGTTCAGCTAAGAGCCTCGCCGAGTCAATCCTGTGGCTTAAGCCGCAGCCCACCGGCGGGCGGCGACCCGAAGCAAAAAACAGCTGTTCCGAGAGCTCCAGGTTTCAGCTTCGCTTGGTTGCGCGGTTCGAAGTCGACACGTTCTCGATTTCTGCGCGTTGGCGCGCGAGCTCCCCGAGTCTATAAGGGCGAAACAACTGCGACAATATAGCTGAGCTTGTTGGTGCAGTAACTCCGCCACAGAGGGAACGTCAGTAGATGCCGGGGTTCGCTGCACGACCGCAATTCCCGATCGTCGCACTGCTCATGATGACTATGGCGGTGGCATTTCTGCCCCTGGTAGGCTTCATCGCATATGGAATCGAGGTACGCGAGGACGAGGCGCTCACGCGAGAAAAACTTCGTCTGACCGAGCATGCAGAGACACTGGGGCGCTCGGTGGACCGGGAGCTACGCAGTCAACTCGAGCTTGCCGAGGCTTTAACAACTAATGTGGCGTTACGCTCAGGCGATCTTGAAGCCTTCTGGCGCACAGCTCGCGCTGTTGGTGATGTTGTAGGTGGCAATTTCGTTCTCATCGACCAAAACATGCAGCAGGTCATCAACACAAGAGTACCCTTTGGTTCTCCGCTTCCCCGCACGAATGACGTTGAGACAACAGCAAGGATCTTTGAAACTGCGAAGCCCTTGATCGGCAATCTTCAGGCCGGCGCCATAATGAAAGAACAATTATTCACTATTCGCGTCCCTGTGACCGTTGATGGCAAGGCGCTTTACAGCCTGTCTTACGCCGCCCGGGCGGGATCCATCCTCAAGGTCGTCGAGCAATCCTACCGACCTGAAGGCTGGGTGGCCAGCGTTGTCGACGGCAATGGTCTTTTCCTGGCCCGGTCTCGGCGCCATGAAGCCTTGTACGGAACGCCAGTGCAGCCTGCGTTTCACCAGAAGAGCGCTGCGTCGGGCCTCGCCCTTGAGAACGACATGGAAGGCAGGCGAGCCTATGTCGCCTATCATCGTTTACCCAACCCAGGGTGGACCGTTTTGATCTGGGCTCCCCGGGAGGTGCTCGAAGGGCCATCGAATGCTGCGTGGAGAAATCTCTACCTGGCGATCGCCCTTGCGATCGCTCTCGTGCTTGTCGCCGCGACCATCGCTAACAGGCTCATCCGGCGACCCACTCTTAGTCTGCTCAGCGCAGCCCATCAGCTCGGAAACAGCCAACCTGTGTCCTTCAAGCCCTCGCTGATGGCTGAAGCGAATGTCGTGGGATCCGCACTCAGAGAGGCCTCGCTCGAGATCAACGAGCGTGAACACGCGCTCCGCGAACGTGAACAGCAACTCACCATGCTCTTGCGGGAGCTTTCACACAGGACCAAAAATCTGCTTGCCGTAATTCAGGCCATGGCGTCCCAGTCGATGAAGCAGACCAGAGACGTCAAGGCCTGGGAGCGCGCCTTCCGACATCGGTTGGGCGGGTTGTCTCGATCACACGACCTGCTCGTTAGTACAGACTGGGCCGAGGTCGACCTGCTGGATCTGATCAATAAACAGCTGGAGCCGTTTATTGAAGGTCATGAGGATAGAGTCCGGGTGAGTGGACCAGCCGTCAAATTGAAGCCCGAAGTTGCGCAGGCCCTAGGCATGGCGCTCCATGAGCTTGGAGCAAACGCCATTCTTCACGGGGCATTTTCAGCCAAGCAAAACAGAGTCGAGGTAGGATGGGCTGTTGCTGGATCGGAACCGGACCAGACATTCACGCTGAGCTGGCGTGAGAGCGGCGGATCTCCCTGCGCCAGCCCTGATCGATGGGGCTTCGGACTGACTGTCCTGACAAAATTTACCCCCGCCTCCGTGTTCGGCGACGCGGATATGCACTGGCACGAGGACGGATGCGAATGGGTGTTGACTGCGCCGATCAGCGCCATAAGTCCCCGGGCCTCGGCGCGTTCAGTGAGTCCCTCTGAGGCTGAAACTACCCGTTGACGCATTCTGGCAACAACTTGCCCACATTAAGGTCCGAGGTGCTGCTTATGTACGTAACGCGGTCTTAGGAATGGACATTTGCCATTGTAGGCCCTCCGCCAGCCATTGAAGTTCAAGTTCGGCTCCCAATGAATCCGCGGTCATTCGAATCAGCCGCGAGCCAAAGCCCTGAGTCTCGGGGGCGTTCACGATTAGCGGACCGCCGCTTTCGATCCAGCGCATCGTAAGCGCCACATCGTCCATCGCGAGTAGGAGCTGGACAGAACCGGCGTCGGATAGCGCGCCATATTTGGCAGCGTTCGTCGCGCGCTCGTGAAGGATCAACGCCAGCGACGAAGCTGTCTTGGGGCCAATGGGAATGTCGCAGCCCTGTATTTCGATCCGCTCGCGCCCGCTTGAAACATACGGCGCGAACAGCACACGAAGTAGATCCTTGAGGCTTGTTGAGACCGGAGCGCCGTTGTCCGACGGTCTCACGCAATCATAAGCGGCGGCCATCGCCGCGAACCGCCCGCGAAGTTCATCAAAGGCTGCTGCCGCCTCCGGATGCTGTCGACGCGTGAACGATGTCAACCCCTGTACAATCGCGAAGATGTTTTTGATCCTGTGCGACAGCTCACGCGTCAGCAGCCCAAGCTGGTCCTCCTGAGCCTTGCGATCACTGATGTCGATAATGCAGCCGGCAAACTGCGCCGGCGCCTGGTCAGACCCGGCGCTGCAACGCCCCGTCGCCAGGAGCCATCGCAAGGAACCGTCCGAGCGGCGCACCCTGTACTCGCATCTGTAGTTTCCCCCTTCCCGGATGGATCGCTCGATTTCTGCTGTCACCCGAGGTCTGTCTTCATCGGCGATTGCATGGAGAAACGCCTCAATAGGCAACCCTGCGGCCGCTTCCTCCGGACTTACGCGGAATGCTGCGGCGAACCGGTGGTCAGCGACGACAAGATTGCGTTGGAGATCCCAAACCCAGGCCCCAACGCCTTGGGCGGCGTCCAGCGCCAGCTCCAACTGTTCGGATGAACGGCGCAGGTCCGCTTCGGCCTGCCGCTGGTCCGTAACATCAGTATTTACTCCGGCCATGCCACAAAAGGCGCCAGCAGAAGACAATCGCGGCCGCGCTGCGGTGCGCAGCAGGCGGTATTCTCCGTCAGCTCGTCTGAACCGCGCTTCAATCTCGAAAGGTGAGCGCTCCTGCATGGCTTTCAGGTAGGGATGCGCAAGCTTCTCTGCATCGTCTGGGTGGACCGTTGCAGCCCAATCGAACTCGGCGAGGTCCGTGACCCCCCAAAATTCGCGCAAGTGCCGGTTCAGGAAAACGCATTGACCATTTTCGTCGCCGAGCCAAAGCATGGCGGGAGCCGTCTCGACGATTTCGACGAAGGCTTCCGAATCCTTTGCCAGCAACTCGCGCGTAAGCATTTTCCGTTCCTCCTCGACATCGCACGCGGCGTGACATCTCTGCTAAAGGACAACTTTTACCGCTGCCGGAAAAGGATGTCACCGCTTGAAGCCCATAAACCCGGACTGCGCACGCCTGCCCGAGATACTCAAAGACGTAGATATTCACGGAAATTAGCGACGAATTGCAGCGCCTCGCAAAACGCGATATTCGGCCTCACCGACGCTAGCGCCGGGCGTTAAAATCCGCGGGCGCAGGCTAGTTTGACGTGTGTCCTCGCACCTCAATTATTTTCACCGCCAGGTTCGGTGGAAGTTGGTCTTCAGGGAAAATTTCATGCGTACTCATTTCTCGAGTGCCGATCGCACGGCGTCAAGGAGTCGCTGAGAAGAGAACGGTTTCAAGAGCCAGCCTACTGGATCCGCAGATTTCGCACGCTCGCGAGTATTTGCATCCATATGAGCGGAGACGAACAAACTCCGTATTCCGAGTCGCTGTCTTATCTCGATTGCGGCCTCTACACCGTCCTTTTTTCCGTGCAGTCGAATATCCATCAGTATGAGATCGGGAAGCGCACTTGCGGCAAACGCTACTGCCTCATCAGCGCTTGTGGCTACACCAATGACCAGGTGGCCCGCGCCATTCAACGCAGCCTCGATCTCCATCGACACAAAAAACTCATCCTCGACAACCAGAATTCGATTCACGTGAGTTCTACCTTCGTCCTCCGATCCGTGTGGATTGTACGAAGGGAGCGATGGTCCTTGCTCGGGACTAAAATAATGAGGCATCAATGCTGATCCTCCCGACGCTCATGGCCTGGGAGGCGCACGGTGACCCGGGCGCCTTTCTCATTTTCGATGAGGAAAGAGCCGCCGATCTGTCGGCACAAACCTCTTACGAGATGGAGGCCCGAGTTGCGGCGGCTCAAGGTAGAATCCTCTTGCACCTGGATCCCGGGCCCATCATCCTGAACGATCAAGATGATCTCATGATTTTCTTCCTTGACTGATATGTCGACATTCACAGCGCCGTCGCGCAGGGCATATTTTGCGGAGTTCGTAATTAGTTCATTGATGATCAAGGCAAGTGGCTGCGCAGCGTCTGCAGAGATAAAACCGCCGGTAGCTGATGACGTGATCCGCACGTGCGAGCCCATGCCAGGCTTAATAGCATCACAAAGAGATTCTACGAAACTTGGCAGTGGCAAGAGCTGCATCTCAGCAGCCTCATGCATCAGCTGCTGAGTTGCGCCAATCGCGAGCAAGCGCTGCGTCGCTACATCTATGAAGCGTACAAGATCCTGTGACGTAGTTTCCCTCCTCGTGGCGGAGAAAAGGCCGATCATCAGCTGAATGTTGTTTTTCGCACGGTGATGTAGTTCACGAAGAAGGATCTGATTGTAAGACAGAGCCTCCTCTAACCTCGCCTGCGAATGGCGTCGGTTGCGAATCTCAGCATTGAGTTCCTGTACCTTCTTAGCTAGCATGGAGAATTGACTTTGATCGATACGCGCAAGTCTCAGGACTATTTCGGGTTCCCCCCGGCTTGTTGTCAGGCGCGAGCCCCAGCATTCAAAGCGATTGCCGCTTGCAGCAAATGTGAGCGCCCCCACGGTCGGAGATGCTTTCCCCCGACATCGTCGAACAAATTCACGAAACTCCTCAAGAGCGGGAGCACTAATCAAATCCGCAAGGTCGCTACCGCAGGCGCCCACACCAACTATGCGGGCGGCAGACACATTGAGGTCGAGTATGCGCCCCGCAGAGTCCAGGATGAAAGTGGGGTCCAAGAGCGAATTCAACAGCGATTTGAAATCTGCGTCAGACCGCATCGCGCGTCCTGAAATATTCGCGCGCATTCAGTTGAAGGTTCTCGCTGGGCGTCAGAAATACGGTAACCCGGCAGCCAGCGTTCCCGGCAGCGATGGATTCTTCGATTTCCACGCGAGCGTAGCCCAGATTCTCCGCTGCGATTGAACCAAACACGTTTGAAGTCATCATGCACAGAGACGGGCGGCCTTGAACGAACTCGCCAAAAGGGCAACACCGATTCCCAAGGACAATGCGATCCTCCCGCTCCTCAATGATATAGAAGCCCCCTTCGATCCGCCGCTTCAAATCGACCAGAACTTCCGCAACTTGCTTTCGATCTAGACGATCAACATTGATGGCATGGCGGTAAGCTGCGTCGATGTTCTCGCCGATAACAGAACCCACCACGCTGATGTATCCTGCAGCCTCCTCTACTCCGACGACGTTCTGAAGGGTTCCGGCAAGCTCCCGCAGGAGCGTTCGAAGGAACAAGTCTCTATCCAACGGTACCGGCGCCTCTTTTATCGAAGCGTTTGGAGTGCCTGCATCCAACAACGTAGAGTTCATCGTGGCCTTCTCCTCGTTTGCAGCTAACATGCCAGAGACCCGATCAAAATTCTATGCTTGGAAGCTGTGGCCGAGGTTACCTTTTATTCCATCTATGTGGGAGGCGCCGTCGCCCCGCATGGTCGACGCGTCACACTCGATCGATTAGCTGTGATGGAGATCTTCGAAGCTATGCCGCCGGACAGCTGCATAGCATTTGTTCTCACCCTACACCTTGACCCTGACTACGATAGCTCACTCGCCGAAATCATTGGCGGATCGACTGATGCCGGTGGTCCAGGTAGTCGATGTACGAGTGCGGCGCCGAACACGGTCTGAGCCACTCCGCCGAGGGGACGCTGAAGCATATGCTGCGGCAATAGTGCATCACCACCCGCAGATGCCCTTATGCCGACGTAAAGTACTTTTGCGTGGATGTAACCCGGGCTGTCCACGACGTGTCGGCTTCGCCGTCCAGCAGACTGGCCGTGTCCGTTAATCCGCTTGACGTTGGACCCGCAGCTGATGAACGCGTCCCGCGCACGCATTCGGCACAACTGATATCTTCGCGTCACCTCTACGTGCTACGGTCGACGTCTGATCATGGCATTGGCGCGCTGGAAGGGTGAGTTTGAGTAGAGTTTCTCCGCAAATGCGAACTCTCGCCAAGCGATTGAAGGCCTTCGACACGCGGACGAGGACCTCCGGTGCGGTGGACGATGTCGCGTTGTTCGGAACGATTGACACGTTGCGTTCGCATCTTTCCATGCTGATGGGACAGGGCGGCTTTCAGGCGCTGCTCGCGCGCGCGTTGGTGCTGGCCTCCGCCGAGATACCTTGGCTGAACGCGGTGCGGGTGGGTGCGGATGGAGATCTGGAAGGGCTCGCGGTCGCTCAGACGACGTCAGACGCCAACTTATCCGAAGGCGAAGTTCTGCTTCTGGCTCAGCTGCTCAGCTTGCTCGTAGCCTTCATCGGCATAGCTCTGACCCTACGCGTTATCAACCAGATATGGCCGCAGCTTGCATTCAGCGCAGCGGATTTCGACACAACGGCAAGTCATGAGGAAGCCAATTAAGATGGCCAAGGCAGCCCAACCTACGGCGCAAATGCGCAGGCCACCCAAGGTCACGATCAACAAGCTTCCTACAGGCGTGCCGGGGCTTGACGATATCCTGGGGGGAGGTATCCCCGAGTTCTCGTTCAATCTGATCGGTGGCTCGCCTGGTTGCGGCAAGACCACGCTCGTTCATCAAATCGCATTCGCGAACGGAACCGTTGACAGGCCGGTGCTCTACTTCACCGTGCTCGGCGAGCCGAGCATTAAAATGCTGCGGTACCAACAGCAGTTCTCATTCTACGACGAGTCAAAGGTTGGCGACGCCCTTCGATTTATCAATTTGTCAGAAGCTGCCCTGCAGAACGACCTGAACTTGGTGTTGAAAGAGATCGTGACCCAAGTCAACGCAGCCAATCCGTGCGTCGTGGTGATCGATTCATTTCGAAGTCTGGCGCGACGGGCGACGGGCGAAGCGGGCGAGATGGAGGTGCAGGCGTTCATCCACCACGTCTCCCAGTTTCTGGTGAGTGCCGAGGTCACCACCTTCCTGGTGGGGGAATACGTTCACGACGAGATCCGCGACAATCCGCTGTTCACCATGGTCGACAGCATTCTGTGGCTGTCACAGGTGACGGAAAGGAATTCCGTCGTGCGAAAGTTGCAAGTCTTCAAGTTGCGCGGGCAGGCCTCGGTGCCTGGATTGCACACCATCCGCATCAGTGACGAGGGGCTCCAGGCTTTCTCACGCACCATCGGTCTCGAAAGCGCCAAGGTGAGACCTGAGCGGCGCAGTAGGCTGTCCACGGGGATCCCTGATCTGGATAAAATGCTCGGTGGCGGCATTCTGGAAGGCGATAGTGCGCTGGTGGCGGGCCCGTCGGGCACGGGCAAGTCGGTGCTGGCGACCCAGTTCATTGGAGAAGGTCTGCGCCGTGGGGAGCCCGGCGTGATGGCGATCTTCGAGGAGCGTCCAGACGGCTACATCCAACGGGCAGATTCCTTTGGTCTCAAGCTGAAGGCCGCGCAGGCCGCCGGAACTCTTGAGATCCTCTACCTTCGCCCCCTCGACCTTTCAGTCGATGAGACCATGCTGGCGATCCTCGACGCCATCAAAAGGGTGGGCGCGAAGCGCGTCGTTATCGACTCGCTTGTGGGCTTTGAGATGGCGCTGGCGCCGAGCTTCCGCGCCGACTTTCGCGAATCTCTGTACCGCATGATCGGCGCGCTAACCGGCGCGGGCATCACTATCCTCAGCACGGTCGAAGTGGAGGACAACTTCACGTCGCTTCAGTTCAGCCACTATGCGGTGTCGTTCCTCACCGATGACATCATCCGGCTGCGCTACGTGGAGATCGACGGTCAGTTGCGGAAGACCATCGTCGTCATCAAGATGCGGGGTGGCAACCACAGCAAGGACATCCGAGAATATGTCATCGGCGACGACGGGGTCGTCGTCATTGAACCGCGCCGTACGGACTACAGCCAGTTGAGCACCGGCCTCCCGGATCGGACGGGCCCGCGCAGGGCGCAAGACGACGAAAGCCCACCAGAGCCGAAAGCTGGTGAGTAGTGTCCGCATCAAATGGAATGGTCCCAAATCCACCTTCGTTGCTTGCCGATCTTCCGAACTCCCTCGACCACGCGCCATGGGCAGTAATAGAGCTTGCGGGTGAGGCCCATATCGTCCGCTACGCCAACTCCGCCTTCTGTCGATTGATCAATAAGTCTCGGGACCAGGTCCTTGGAAGACCGTTTGACGACCTATTGCAACCGTCCGACAAGTGCCTAACGCTATTGGATCGGGTTTTTCAGACCGGCGCGGCGGCAAGTTACACGGCTGAAGAACAGGCCCCGCCCCTTCCTCTGCTATTTTCTTACAATTTGTGGCCTGTAAAGGCAGATGGCCAGACGGCTGGGGTAATGATCCAGGTGAACGAAACCGGGCCGGTTCACGAGACGCGGCATGCGATCAGCCAGGCACTACTTCTTGGGGCCCTGCGCCAGGATGAACTCATCCAAGCCGCAGATTTGGCAAACGTTCGGCTCAAGACCGAAATTGATGCACGCATTGAACGAGAAAAAGACGCCAAGTTGCTGACGAACGAGCTGGCGCACCGGGTGAAAAACAATTTGCAGGTCGTCGCCGCCCTGATCGGCAACGAGGTGCGGCGAACGCCAGAGCCGTGGGTGCAAGGCTATCGCGCTACGCAGGCCCGCATCATGGCCATCGCCGAACTCTATGACCTGATGTCGCAATCCAGCCGTGATCGCACCGTCGTCCTGGAGGGTTATCTCACGCAACTTGCCAAGACACTCTCAGTGAGCTTGCTGGGAAAGACATCCAGAATTCAAATAGCAGTCGAGGCAGAAGCCCTTGAAATTGATGCTGAGCGCGGCGTGCCTTTGGGCCTGCTGGTCAACGAGTTGATCACTAACGCTGTCAAACACGCGTTTCCTGATGGCGCGGGGCTCGTCACGCTTGTTGTCCGAAGGATCGGGAAAGAAGTCGAGCTGAGTGTCACCGACAACGGGATCGGCATGGCTGCGCAGGATCAAGAAAGTCGGCCTGGGAAACACGGCTCGGATTATGTCGCGATCTTCGTGCGTCAGATCGGGGGGATCCTTGTGAGGTCGGTGACGCCTGGTGCGGGGACAACCGTCAGCATCACTTTTCCTATGTAGGTCTTCTGGTGAGTAATTGCCAACGATTCAGCGTCCGTTGCTCGATGATGCAAACAGCTGAATTGTATCTCCAAGGAGCTTTTGCGCGAGAATGGAATGCGAGGACGGCCGCCAGCTCACATCTGACCGTCGCCGAATATGCTATCGCTTGCGGCGCTGGGCCTATCGCCACCCGTTGGTCCTCTATGGCTTCGGGCCGGCTTACCTGTTCTTCCCAGCATAGCGTGCCGGGCGGGCCTGTGCAGCGGATGGGGACGCTGGACAGCAGCCAGGGTACGAATGTGTCGATCGCCGGGGGTAGGCGGCCTCATGTGGCTGATGGGGCCGGTGGCTTTTTGCGTTCGTGTACCTGCCGATCATGCCTCTTCGGCTTCGATAAGGATCTGCCTCATCGGTCTCGAGACGTATTCAGTTCAATGGCGAGGCAGTGGAGCGCCTTGCGCAAATTGCAGCACGGTGACAGCACGATTCACCCATCAGTCCCTCCCGCCGGCCTCCGCCATACGGCCCCGACTGGCAGCAACCACTTCTAAATGGTTAAGAAACAAAGCGGCCTGAGCGTCGAACAGCTCCGCAAGAGTTCGACTAGAAAGAACAGCGCTAATGCCGGCCAGGTTTTTATCGAGCTGCGTCTGGCTAGCATCAGAGTAAGAGGCAGAGATCTCGTGAAATTTGGCCGCAAGCGAGTTGCCGGCTCCCATGAGGATCTGCATGTTTCTGGTGGCTTGCGCGACCAGCTCCTGATTCTGCTGAAGCATTGCGCTGAAAGGGCTTTCCGCCTGCTCGCCCGCGCTGCTTATCATGGTCGATGTGTCGCCGACCGCATCGGGCACTGTATCTTGAGCTGCGGTGGTTGTGTGTTGAGCCGTGAGTGGTGCTGGCATGGCCGCTCCTACCATCGTCTCTGTTGCCGCTTGAACTTGCTCAGCTACTTCACGCTGGCTGGCTATTGTCCGGCGTTGCTGATCCTCAGCGCGTCGGACTTTTTCAATACGTTCCTGTTCGGCTTCGAGCTTCTCCCGCTCTCGCCGCGCATCCGTGCGGCGTTGCTCGGCCGCCGCGCGCTTGGCCTCTTCAACTTCAGCTGTCTCTGCTTCTATGTTGTCGACCACGCCCTTTGCTTCTTCATCAGTCAGCGCATTCAGAATCGCCGGGAGCAGCTCTTTCTTCTCGTCTCGTACGTGCTGCTGAAAAACCTTCCGAAGCTCCGCCACCCGGACTCCAAACTCCTCTGTGTTACGTGGGGTGTTTTCTAGTTCCGCAAGGAGCTTACGGGTTGCCGTGTTGTCGTTCATGGCCTCGCGGACCAGCTTCTTCAGTTGTTTGTGCTTTCGCAGCACCGGAAAGAGATGCTGTTCTTCGAGATTAGCGAGGAGTTCGAGTTCCTGCTTGAGATCATAAAAGAGACGTTCGCGAGTTTTCAGGGCACTCACTTTTGTATCGACAAGCTTCGCAAAGAGCGCGTTAGCGGTTGCTGGCGTCATTTGAATTAATTGGCGAATTGTAGTCATAATCCCTCATGTTCTTGGGGTTCGCTGTCCGGAGGCGCGAAGCCAACCTTTTGATCTGCTTGCCTACATTTGCCGCAGCGCAACATAGTTCAACGTGAACTACTGACTTCAGTTCCTGCGCGAACAATAACGCGCGCCTGTTCCGCTCCGATTCAACCCCTGTCCTCGCAGTGCGGAGCTCCACAACGAGCAATGGCGCGAGCTAGAGCTCGGATCATCCTCCCGTCGGCGCGTCCACAGTGCCGCGCTGCGCAGGAGCGAACTCACCAGCGGTAGGCTCTTCCCGGCTACAGCTAATTCTTGAGAAAGAACCGTAGCATCTCGCGGCTGGCGTCTGGACCCCGAGACTCGGTGTAGGAACCAATATTGCTTACCCCCGACCATGCGTGCCCGACGCCGTGAAGGACCCAATGCTTATCTTATGAAGTTGCCGGCCTTCTGCGAAGAAGGGGCGATCGTAAAAATTTTGCCGTCAGGGGCCGAGCTAGAGTCTGATCGCTTTTCTCTTTTCCTTTGGTCTGGACGGTTACGCGGGCGGCCCCAGAGAAGGTTCGATTTCAGGTCCTTTCCCTCCGCCATTCTCATGTTTTCCATCAAATTTCAGCAATCTAGTGGGTTCGGCTTACAACAGCCCAAATCGTCCGCCAACTGCTCCGTTGAGCCCGAACAGTCCTCTGACACCCAGGCTTTTATATAATCGATTTCCACTCGCAGCGCGGCCGATGATGGGTTTAACCGCCGACGTGACACATCCGCCCGCGAGAGACTGGTTGCTAAACTGGTGCGGCTTCGGCTTGCCAGAGAACTGACGCCTCCTAAGCGACTTATGCTCTTGAAGGAACCCAAAAGCGCGCTTGGCCCCGAAACGTGAGGTTCGTGCCGCCCGTGAATTTTACCGCCCCCACGCGGCAAAATGGCGTTGTGCAGCGATCTCGCACTGGGCAAGTCCATATGGGACCCACCGGCGGTTCGCCGGACATCAACGACATCCGCTCAAAGCCGCGTGACTTGAGATCAGAGATGGCTGCGCCGGCGCCGTGGCGAGGCATTTTGTTTTTAACTGCGGAGTGGTGGAGGCAATGAACAGTCGTCCTCGCAGCCGCTCGCGGGGGCGCCGAAGAACCCGCTGCTGCTGGACAGTCTTCAGGCATATGTCTTATACAATTTGCTGCCGGAGCCTAGTCTTTGCATTGAACCCCGTGCGGGTCACCGCGTGGCGATTAACAGCGCGGCTGACATCGTGAGCCCCACCACATGAAGCCAAAAGCGAACTTCGAAATCTCCCTCAAGCATCTGGCCACGGAGATCGCGGCGGCGGCCAGAAAGACAGGAAGCGGAAACATCGCTGTGTCAGTTATCATGCCGTGCTTCAACGCGGCTGATCACATCCAACCCGGCCTAAACTCTTTATTGAAGCAAACGCTACCGCTCGACCAATTTGAGGTCATTTGTGTAGACGACTGCTCAACAGACAATACCCTAGATGTCCTGCATGAGTTTGCCAGCCGGATGCCGAATCTACGCATTCTGCCGCACACAGTGAACAAGAAGCAGGGTGCGGCAAGAAATACCGGTATTGACGCGGCGAGGGGCAAATACGTATTTTTTCTGGATTCAGATGATTTTTTGCGGCTCGATGCGCTTGAGCTTCTGCTCAATTCCGCTGCCGACAGTGACCTCACGATCTGTCAGCACACCCGCGTTCGTTATGACAGATTCTATAAGCCTAATAATTCAAATCGGCGCGTCCTCCGGACGATAAAAGAAGCCGCGCTCGACGGGACGTTGGGTTGGTGGCCGGTTTGTATGCTCATTTCTCGCGAGATGTTGAACAAAAACAAAATTCGCTTCCGCGAGGGAGTCTACTTTGAGGATATCGACTTCAATGTTCGTGTCTATTGGAACGTTGACACGTTCAAGATTTTGAAAGATCCGCTTTATTACTACATTCAGCGAGACGGATCGACGGTCTCCAATATAGACCGAAGGAAGCTACAAGATTCAATAGCCGCAATGGCAGAAGTCAACTCCATCGCGTTGCAAGACGCCAATGATGTTGTGCGGGCCGCGTTCAAGCGAGGGGCCGAATCCTGGCTAAAATTGCAAATCGAACGTCTCGGAGGCAGTGACGCGTCGGCGGATGTCAAAAAAGAAGCCACAGAAGAGTACATCAAGGGGCTTCAGACGAGCGGCCTCTTGGCCTTCTTCCCCGACCGTTACGAGCTAGACTTAAGGAAAATGGCTGCTGCACAACCTGCGTATCCAGCAGCGGGGTCAACGTCGGCCATTGAACCCTGTTTCTCTCCATGGACGTCGGGCCTTGAGAGTGAGTTCGCCGACAAGGTCATCTTCTTCTGTGAGGTCGACTACCATATCCGCAGCGTCGCTCCCATTGCGCGCGAGCTAAAGCGCCTCGGAATTGAATCCGTCATTGTGGATGCTTCACGATCAACAAGTTTTTCAGCGAACCGACCCATGCCGGATCATGAGCTTGTTTTGTACGCTGATTTGAACATCAGAGCTTTCAACATCGCCAAAGAGCTACCATTCTCCACTGAAGCACGGGCGTTCGTGTTTTCTAACGACACTA
This sequence comes from Beijerinckiaceae bacterium, assembly GCA_030684835.1. GTDB lineage: Bacteria > Pseudomonadota > Alphaproteobacteria > Rhizobiales > Beijerinckiaceae > Terripilifer. The sequence continues at coordinate 2,943 of JAUXWZ010000172.1, read as the reverse complement.
CCTATACGAAGCGCCTGATCTTCGAGAATTTTGGATACGGCGTGCCGACGTTTGGCCTTTATGAGGGCATCAACGATGATTGGAACTTGGACCGCAAAGATCCACGCTTGCCGTACCGAAGCGTGGATCATCTGCTGCTTCCAGGGCTGTTCCAAGCCGGCTTTTATCAAGACCGAGCTTGTCGGATTGTCGGGCTTCCAAATGTGCGCTCACGGCTCAACGCGCCTTGTCAGCCAGCGCGCGCCCGACGCGCCATCATCAATGTGAACTTCACATATGGCGTACTGGAAGACCGGCGCGATTTGTACGTCGAGAGCGCCGTAAAAGCGTGCCAAGAAATAGGCCTCGATTATATAATTACCCAACACCCCGCAGACAAGGCCGACCTGTCTCGCTTCAATGTTGCGAAGACAAGCGTGTATGACCTATTGAGCGAGGGCAGCGTCCTCATCAGCAGATTCAGCACGACGATCCTGGAGGCGCTGGCTATGGGCCGGCCGGTTGTTTATCACAATCCCATTGAGGAGATGGTCCCGAAATTCAAGGAGCCATTGGGCGCGTATAGCACATCGGACGACGTAGAAAGTTTGAAAACGGCGATCAAGCAGGAGCTGGATTTCGTAGATGGTGGCGGGGATGTGCGGGAGCGCGCCGCGCTTTTCCTTCACTTCCATTGCAACACGGCGACAGGGGAAGACCCGGCATTACTCGCTGCATGCGCGATCGCGGAGGTTGTTACGTCGCCGGCCGCTAGATTCTCTTTCAAGACAGGGGCGACATACCGGCAGATGGCTAGGCCTAAAACCTTGGGGAGCGATCATATGCCCGCGAAAAAGACTGAGCCCGAGTCGTTAGATCAAAAACTAGCGAAACACCTTCTCATGCAGGCCGCAGCCCTTATGCTTACGGATAAAGATTCGTTCATCCGGCAGATGCAAGATAGCGGGTTCGCTTCGTCGCTGGCCAAAGCCGAACGTTCTCGCCCCTCAGATTGCGAAAACCTTCTACATTTTCGCATGGTCCGCGATCACGTCGAGAATAAAACCGGCTGACCTCTATGACCGGAGAATGCGCGGCGTTTCCCGCCTTGTGGTTACTGAGAGCCGCGACGTCGATGCCGCGGGCGGATTGCTTGTTATATTCGATTGCGGATACGAGTGCTTAATCCAATGGCGTCGGCAGATTGGCATGCATGCGCGGCGCGTTTCGAACATTGTGATGCGGCCCGCAAGCGCATAAGGATTGAGCCAAATGGCTAACCTGGAGACATGAGAATGAAGATTGCCGTGTATGCAAACTGCCAAAGCACAGCAATCGGGTTCATGCTCGGAAAACTTATACCTTCCGCGCAATGGCTGCGTTTGCGGGCAGTTCAAGACATCAAGAAAAGCGAGTACGAACCATTCATGGAGACAATCTCAAAGGCGGACATTATCATCCATCAACCCATTGGCGATGGGTTTGTCGTCTCCTCGGACAAACTTCGCCAAGAACTGCCGCATAAACAGCTTGTCTCGTTTCCATCTGTCTATTTCGCCGGGTTGTGTCCGCAACTGTGCGGGCTAAGACACTATTCACAAGGCGCCATCAATGGGCCCTTAGGAGCCTACCACGATGCTAGAATTATTCGTTCGTTCCTGAAGGGGCGCAGCGCCACTCACTGCGCCTCCGATCTGGAATCCGGCGATGAAGCGATGCTTAAATGCTTCGCGCCAATGTTGGACGAGGCGGTCTCAAGAGAGCATGGACTTGATGTGAAGTGCATGGATATCGTCCAGGAACATTATAAAGAACAGAATGTAATGTATACATTCAATCATCCCTCGAACTTCCTTCTGTGGCAAATGGCTAAGCGAATTTGCGCGGCAATCGGCCACAAAACATCAGTGGATAATGATGCTTTTCCGAAGCCCTTCTTGAACGACACCGTATCATGTGTCCCTGAGTATATAGCAGACCACCATGACCTAAGTTGGCGTCAGCCATCTTATTGTAAGGCTGGAGAGCAGCTCGATATGCAAGCGGTTATCGACGAATTTTACGAAATTTACAGTCACCATGTCGATTTCGAAACAGTTTGCAGAAGATCATCTACACGGATAAGCCTGCCAATTTTTTCATAACAAATTCTTCGAGGAGGATACATGATACTCGACGCTGACACTGATGATTTAACTTTAGAATTGCACCATTCGATAGACACCAAAAACCTGAGAGTAATTTCGAGGGGGAGCGGCAATTATTTGGCAATCGGGCAGAACTGCGTTTTGAACGCGCATATATTTCTTGCGGGCGGGGCGCGTTTGACCATCGGAGAGAGGGTCAAGTCTACCGGACAGCTAGCCTTTCACCTGCACGAGGGCTCTGAAGTCAGCATAGGTGACGGATGCCTTTTTTCCCACAGCATCACGTTCCGTCCATCCGACGCACATAAGATATTCGATTGTAAAACGGGCGAAAGGATCAACCCCCCTTCACCGATCCGCATCGGCAAAAGAGTATGGGTAGGTGAGCAGGTTCTTGTTCTTAAGGGAGCCGAAGTCTCCGATGACTCGGTCGTTGGCGCTAGATCGACTCTGACGTCAGCATTCGTGGAGCCCAATTTGTTGATCGTCGGAACGCCAGCCCGGGTCGTCCGGAACGGAATACGTTGGCAACCATGAAGGGCCCACGGTCGGCTCTTGCCCGCCCAGGGGCGAGCCGGGGCCTTTTCAACCGTGAGCTACTTAGGGCGCGGACAAAGACGTTCGGTCAGAGCGAAAGGCGCCGCTTTTCTGCGAGCACAGATTTGCCGACAAAACTTCGGTCCCCGGAAAAGGGCAATGGCGTCTTAGTTCCTGCTCGTGCAAAGAAATAACTCCGGTTCCCGCAGTGCCGCATTCTCCCCTCGCCTTTGTGGGGGGCAGTCGAGACGAGCTGAGGCTTCTTGAACCCCGCTGCGGA
>JAUXWZ010000054.1 GCA_030684835.1 Beijerinckiaceae bacterium | reverse complement strand
GCTGAAGAAGAAGCCGTCGGACTACATGCGCGACATGTACTATTCCACGCAGCCGATGGAAATACAGGACATGGGAGCGCTGGAGACGACGTTCCGCATGATGAACGCGGACACGCAGCTGATGTACGCGTCCGATTATCCGCATTGGGACTTCGACCTTCCGCAGACGATCTGGGATCTTCCCTTCCTGTCTGAGCAAGGCAAGCACAACATCCTTGGCGGCACGGCGCACAAACTCTTCAAGCTGCCGCCGCGCAACGAGGCCCAGAAGCAGAACCTCATCAAGCACGGCAATTACATCGGCGCGTAATTTGCCGACGGCCCACGCTTCAGAACCCCGCCACGCTGGCGGGGTTCTTCGTTTCCGACGACGGTTTCCCTACCGGGCTCACGGGTGTTACTGCTCCGCCGCGGTCAAATAGGAGCGGGATAATGCGCGTTGCGATGATCGGGTCGGGATACGTCGGCCTTGTGTCCGGCGCGTGCTTTGCCGACTTCGGTCACGTGGTGACGTGCGTCGACAAGAACCCGCAGCGTATCGCGCGACTGCTGCGCGGCGAAATTCCGATTTTCGAACCGGGCCTCGCTGACATTGTCGAATCCAACGTCAAAGCGGACCGGTTGCATTTCACGACCGACATCAAGGCCGCCGTGCGCGGCGCCGAGGCGGTCTTCATTGCGGTTGGCACCCCGCCCCGCAATGACGACGGGGACGCCGACCTGACCTTTGTGTACGCCGCCGCACGAGAAATCGCGGACGCCCTCGACGGGTTCACCGTCATCGTGACCAAATCCACGGTGCCAGTGGGCACCGGGGACGAGATTGAGCGCATCCTGCGGGAGGCCCGCCCGGACGCCCAATTCGTCGTCGCGTCCAATCCAGAATTCCTGCGCGAGGGCGCGGCGATCTTCGACTTCAAACGGCCAGACCGCATCGTGATCGGCCTCGACGACGTCCACGGCCCCGCCCGCGAAGTGATTGAAGAACTCTACCGGCCGCTCGACATCAATCTGCAGCCGATCGTCTTCACGTCGCGGCGCACGTCAGAATTGATCAAGTATGCAGCTAATGCATACCTTGCGACCAAGATTACGTTCATCAACGAGATGGCGGACCTTTGCGAGAAATTGGACGCGGACGTGCAGGACGTAGCCCGGGGCATCGGGCTCGATCACCGGATCGGCGCGAAATTCCTCAGAGCCGGGCCCGGCTACGGCGGCTCCTGCTTTCCCAAGGACACGATGGCGCTGATCCGCATGGCGCAGGACGCTGGCGCGCCCACGCGCATCGTCGAGAGCGTGGCGGCCGCCAATGACGCCCGCAAGCGCCGGATGGCCGAAAAGGTGCTGGCCGCCTGCGATGGCTCCGTTAACGGCAAGACAATCGCCGTGCTCGGCCTCGCCTTCAAGCCCAACACCGACGATATGCGCGACGCCGCCTCGCTCACCATCATCCCGATCCTGCAATCGCTCGGCGCGCGGGTGCGCGCTTATGATCCCGAATCCATGGCTCAGGCGCGCCCGCTGCTCACGCAAACCGAGTTTTGCGGTGACCCTTACGCTTGTTTGGCGGGAGCTGACGCGCTGGTCATCCTGACCGAGTGGGACGCCTTCCGGGCGCTGGATCTGGAGCGCGTCAAGTCGCTGCTGGCGGCCCCCCTGGTCGTGGACATGCGCAACATCTACCGTCCCGGCGACATGCGCCGACAAGGCTTCCGCTACGTAAGTGTCGGGCGGAATTGAAGCTTGTTCAAATTGTAAGGTGATGTTGACGCTTCTTTAAGTCCCCATCCGCCAATCTGTATCGATGCCTGCCCGCTGGACGGCAGAGCAGATGGCTAGTCAGGGGATCGGATGTCGCTGATCGTCATCATTGATGACAGAAACACCAACCGGAACATCTTCACAAAACTTGCGGCAAGTATCGAGCCGGGAGTGAGGGTGGAGTCGTTCGGTGACCCCGCGGAAGCGTTGGCCTGGCTCGAGAACAATAAGCCGGACCTTGTCATCACCGACTACAAGATGCCGCATATGGACGGGGCCGAATTCATTCGGCGCTTCCGTGAACTGCCCGGCGCCGAAGACATTCCTGTCATCGTCATCACCGTGTACGAGGAGCGAACATATCGGCTGCGGGCGCTGGAAAGCGGCGCCACCGACTTTCTGCACTCGCCCGTAGACCACCACGAATTCATTACGCGCGCGCGCAATCTCCTTAAGTTGCGCCAGCACCAGCTTTTGCTGGCAGCGCGGGCCACGACGCTTGAGGAAGAGCTGGCGAAGAGTGAACGTTCGCGCGAAAGCGAAGTGCGCGACTCCTCGCAACGACTGGCGCAGGTGATCGATGCGCTCCCTGTCATGATCACCGCTACAGCGCCGGACGGAAGGATTTTGTTCGCCAATGAAGCCCAGGCCAGTTTTCTCGGCCTGACGACGGGCGAACTGGTTGGGCGCGATGTCGCTGACGTCTTCCGCACCGCAAATTCAAGCCAGAACATGGCTCTCGACGAACACGTGTTCCGTGTGGGTCAGCCGATGCGCCCCTTCGAGGAGGAATTGACGGACCCGAGCGGCGAGACGCGCACGTTCCTCACCGCCAAATTCCCGATCCGCGATCAGTCGGCAGCCATTGACGCCGTAGTGACAAGCTCGCTCGACATCACCGCGCAGAAGCAGACGCAAGCCCATTTGCGCCACCTTGCGCATCACGATGCGCTGACTGAACTGCCCAACCGGGTGAGCATGAACGAGCGCATGCGCCGTCAAGTGGCGCGTGCGCGACGCGGCGACAACATCTTTGCGCTGCACATGCTTGATCTGGACGGTTTCAAGTCCGTCAATGACCTATTGGGTCACTCCGCGGGCGACCGTTATATCTGCATGATTGCCGATCGGCTCCGTTCGGCCATGCGTGCTGAAGATATGCTCGCACGACTCGGCGGCGACGAATTCGCGATCATTCAGACAAATGTTTCGCGCAGCGAGGACGCAGCGGATTTCGCCCAGCGCATCCTTACGGACCTTTCGGTCTCTGGCACGTTCGAGGGCACGCCCGTTCGTGCGACAGCGTCAATCGGCATCGCAGTCTATCCCTCCGACGGTGAGGACGGCGAGGAGCTGCTCAAGAACGCTGACATCGCGATGTATCGCGCGAAAGCTGCCCGCGGCAACCGCTTTTGCTTTTATGCAGCGGACATGAAGACGCGCGCTCATAACGAAGCGATGCTCGATGGTCATCTGCAGCGAGCGCTCGAGCGCAAGGAATTTGTGCTCTGGTATCAGCCGCAGGTCGATTTGCGCACGGGCCGTATCGTCGGCGCAGAAGCTCTGCTTCGATGGCAACGCCCTGCCGTGGGACTGGTGCCCCCAGCGGTCTTCCTGCCGCGCGCAGAGGAAAGCGGGCTCATTGGCGCCATCGACAATTGGGCCATGATGGAAGCCTGCGGCGCGGCCTTGCGTTGGCAAAAATATGCCAAGGGCGAGGGGATTGGCGTCGCCGTGAACCTGTCGCCAACGCAGTTTCGTGATCGTTCGACACCGCTGCTTGTCGCCCGGGCGCTTGGCGTATCGGGCCTCGATCCCCGGCTTCTTGAGCTGGAGCTGACGGAAAGCAGCGTTCTCGAAAGTATCGAGTCTGCGGCGGCCGATCTCGCTATGCTACGGAACATGGGCGTGCGCGTTGCTGTGGACGATTTTGGCATCGGCTATGCGTCGCTCAACTACGTGAAGCGGTTGCCGATCACGCGCATCAAAATCGACCAAAGTTTCGTGCGCGACATCGAACACAACCAGAGCGACATCGCGATCGTTCGCGCCATCATCACCCTCGGCCATGGAATGGGGCTCGAAGTCCTTGCCGAAGGGGTGGAAACTGCCGAACAGGCAAAGCACCTGCTGCAGGAAGGCTGCGCCCTCGTTCAGGGTTATTATTTCGCCCGTCCCATGCCTGAGGCGGACTTCGTCAATTTGCTGGCGTCCGAACGGACCTACGCGCTTTCGGCATGACAGGGAGCCAAATGTCAGCGAAATTAGACCGCAGACCCAAGGCCCGGCCCGTTTTGGCCGCAGCTCTTTTTCTCCTGCTGGGCGCTGGCGGGGGGTATGCTTTCGCATTCGTCTCGACCGAAGAAGCTCAGCACTATATGTGGCCCGTCGGCGCTATCATTGCTGCGGCGGTAATTTTTATCCTCATGCGGTTCCGTCTTGGCGGCGCCCCGGCGATTGCCAAAGATAAGGCTGAGTCGCTTGCGCAACCGGCGGCACAGTCGGCGCCCGAGTCCGCGATGTCGGAAGCGCCAGAACCCGTAGTGAGGGCCCGGTCAGATGAGCCGATCATCCATCTGGATGGGCCTGAAATCGATCTCGCCACGCTGGAAAGCCTCAGGAAGCTGGGCGGTGAGGACTTCGTCAAGGAAGTGGTGACGCAGTTCATTTCCGAAGGCGTGGTGACGCTCTTCAAGGTCGCTCAATCCATTGGTTCGCTCGATGTGTCGGAATATGCCGCTCAGGTTCACGCATTGCGCAGTAGCGCCGCAAATGTGGGCGCGCGCAGGCTCTACAGGCTTTGCCTGGATTGGCGCGAATTGTCTGAAAGTCAGATCGTGGAATCGGGCTCCGCTCGCTTCCTGCAGTTCCAGCGCGAATTTTCCGCCGCCGAAAGGATGCTCACTGAGCGTCACGAAAGCGCCGGACGCGACGTCGCCATGATCGGAAGGACGGGGTAAGCTCGCGTCTTCGCGGGAGACGAGGACATGACGCCTGAAGCCTTGCTGGACGACGCCATTACCCAATCATTGACGCGCGACCTGCCGCATTGGCGATTGGAGGGCAACGCCTTGCGACGCCTCTATCGTGTCAACGGTTTCCGCAGCGCATTACTGGTGGCGAACGCAATCGGCCATCTGGCGGAAACGACCTGGCATCACCCGGATTTGTCGATCTCGTGGGGCAAGGTTGAGGTGTCGCTCTGGAGCCATGATGCGGGGGGCGTCACACAACGCGATCTCGCGCTTGCTCAGCGGATCGAAGAGATGATTGCCTGGCGGCCAGCGAACTCGCCATTCGAGGGCTCCGCGGCCAGCGGCGAAAACGCGTATGTTCTTCCAGACTGATGTGTTCTTCTGGACTGAAATGAGCAACGGCCCCGCGAAACCGCGGGGCCGTATTTTTAAGAAGACCGTCCGCTACTCGCGGGTTTCAGGATCGCGCGAACTGTGCGAGGCGTGGCCGCCTTTACGTCCGGCTTCGCTGGCCAGCTCATGATCTCGAGAAAAGCTGCGCATCGTGGGGCGGACGCTTTGACCGCCTTTCCGACCGGCTTCCGCAGCCAGACTCCGGTTCCGCGAGAAGCTACGCTTCTCTTTGGGAACGCTGGTGCCGCCCTTTCGAGCGATCTGCTTTTGCTTTTCGGGGTCCATCGAAGCAAAACCCCGTGTCGACTTACGAGTGGGCTTGTCCGTATCCATCAGAAATCCATTTCTCCGCGAAAGGGGCGCGCATTGCGCTATCTTCGTTGACCTCCGCCCTGCAGGGGAGGGGCCTTCTGAAGCTGGGCCGCCGACGCCATCACGCGGCGGACATATGGCCAAGACTTGGGGGAACAACCGCAAGCTGCGGCGGAAGTTCCATCTAAGATGCGTCGCTTGGCCGGTTTTTATTTTCCGTGAACCAATTGGTCAAAAACCGACTTTCATGCCTGCAATCACAACTGGTGCGCCATGTCCTCTGACACCATGAAGCTAAGCCTACGGCAAGAATTTGACGCCTTTGGGGCAATTGAGGTCGAGGCCTCGCGATACTGGGGGGCGCAGACGCAGCGCTCGCTTGAAAACTTTGCCATCGGCGAGGAGCGGATGCCCCTCGCGCTCGTGAAAGCTCTGGCCATGGTCAAGCTGGGGGCAGCGCGGGTGAACCAGGCCGCTGGAATTCTCGACGGCGGCCTGGCTGACGCGATCGTGGCCGCGGCGCGCGACATCGTTGACGGGCGACTGGACGATCATTTTCCGTTGGTCGTCTGGCAAACGGGATCGGGCACCCAGACGAACATGAACGTCAACGAAGTGATCGCCAACCGCGCCAACGAGCCCTTGGGGGGCATGCGGGGGGCCAAGGAGCCCGTGCATCCCAACGATCACGTCAACCTGGGGCAATCCTCCAACGACTGCTTCCCAACCGCGATGCACGTCGCTGCGGTGCTGGAGATGGAAGATCGCCTGTTTCCGGCGCTGGACGCCTTGCGAGACGCGCTGACAGGCAAAGCAAACGACTTTGCGGCAATCGTGAAAATCGGCCGGACGCATATGCAGGATGCGACGCCCATCACGTTGGGGCAGGAGTTCTCGGCCTGGGCGGCGCAAGTCGCACTCGGCGGCGCCCGGGTGCGCGCCACCCTGCCCGATCTGCTTTCCCTGGCGCAGGGCGGCACGGCCGTGGGCACGGGCCTGAACACGCATGAGGGATTTGCGGAGGCGTTCGCAAACGAGATGGCTTCCCTCACGGGCAAGCCTTTCGTCACCGCGCCCAACAAGTTCGAAGCTCTCGCCTCGCATGATGCGATGGTCTTCGCGCACGGCGCGCTCACCGCGCTGGCCGTGGGCCTGTTCAAAATCGCCAATGACATCCGGCTGCTGGGCAGCGGGCCGCGTTCCGGCATCGGTGAGCTGGCGCTGCCCGAGAACGAGCCGGGATCTTCCATCATGCCGGGCAAGGTGAACCCGACACAGGCCGAAGCGATGACGATGGTGTGCGCACGCGTCATGGGCAACGAAGCAACGATCATGTTTGCAGGCTCGCAGGGGCATCTGCAACTCAACGTATTCAAGCCAGTGATCGCCGATGCTTTCTTGCAATCCGTGCGGCTGTTGGCGGACGCGTGCAACAGCTTCCGCACCAATTGCGTTGAAGGGATTGGCGCCAACGAAGAGCGCATCCGCGACCTTGTGGACCGTTCCCTGATGCTCGTCACCGCGCTTGCGCCGAGCATCGGATATGACGCAGCGAGCGCCATCGCCAAGAAGGCGCATGCGAACGGCACGACGTTGCGTGAAGAAGCGCTGGCGAGCGGGCTTGTTGACGGCCCGACGTTCGATGAGATCGTGCGGCCGGAAGCGATGCTCGCGCCCTCGCCCAAACCTGAAACGACCTAGCGGATCATTTCCGCATCAGGCCGCAGGCAGGCGCGTGTGAGCGCGTCGAAGCGATGGCGGTCTTCGCTTGTGAGGCTGTTTGCTAGCACCTGACGCCACAGGCCGACGTTCTTGGCGTCGCGCACAACGCAATCGCAGGCCCTCTCGCAAAAATCGCGCTCCGGGCCTGCGGCTGTACATTCCGCCGTGCAGGAGAGGCGGAAATCAGCTTCCTGCGTCGGGCTGTTGGCCCCAACAGAGCCGAAGTTTGCGCTGGCCGTCGCCGCGACAAACACGATGGCGAGCAGCAGCGGCTGATGGAGGATATAAACCGCGAGCGAGTGACGCCCACCGAATGAAAGCGCGCGTGCGACGCCGCCCCGCGCACGCCATTGCGCAATGCTCTCAGGCACGCCGCGAAGGATCAATGCTTTTGCAAGCCCGAAGCCAATCAGCGTGAAACCTGTCCATGGAAGCAACGGGCGCCAATCGAGCGTACGCGGCTCCCTTACACCGAGGCCAACTAACCAGTTCAGCGAATCGAATGACGGGCTTGCAAATACCAGCGGCGCAAGAACAATACAAACGCCCGCGCCAAACGTGACGAACCAGTGCGCGCGAAGAAACGCGAGCGCGATGACGCTTGCCGCTGCGATGCAATGAAGGATGCCAAACGCGATGAAAGCGTCGGGCATGAACAAATATGTGCCCACCGACACGAGCGCAGCGGCGCCAGCCACCAGGGCGGTTCGGCGCGTGTATGCGCCAGCGTTAAACTCACCCCGCGCCGCGAGCGCGAGGCTGACGCCCACGAGTGCGAGAAAACTTACCGCGATGATGTGGCCAAACATCTGAAAGCGCGGATCGTAGAATGTCGATGGAGACACTAAATTATAAAAGCTCAGATCCCACACGAAGTGATAAACGCCCATCGCCGCCAACGCGACGCCGCGTGCGGCGTCGACAGCTTCGATGCGCGGGCGCGAAGGGTTCACTTTTCCCCGCTCACTTCTTTACGTCTGCCTTGAACTTGCCGAGAATCATGTCCGGCGCGGACGTATTGTGCTTGGACACGGTGGTGCGGCCGAGCCAGAACTCGCTGGCGTCTGCGCTCTTGAAGTCCATCACGTGGCCTTCCCCCCAGCGCTGCGCGTCCTTTGGCTTATAGGCGATGCGCGACGCGTCGTTATTGAAGTCTGTGATGTACATCGAACGTAGCGACGCGAACGGAAGATCACGCGGGATCGCGCCGTCCAGCGCAACGTCCAGCGACACATGCTCGGTGTCGAGCGCCTCTATTTTCATTTTCGCGGAGCCGCCGCGTGCAAAATCGAGCGTGAACGTCTTGGCCTGCGCATCGTAGGTAATGAGCTTGAGATCGACGATGGGGCGATCCTGCATTTCCACGGGGCCAATCAGAAACGACGAGCCATAAGCGGTCCAGCGCATGTCCGCGAACGGCAAGGGACGGGCGCGCCAATAGCCATCGGGTGGATAGACGACCAGCACTTCCTCAGCGCGCTCGCGATGCAGCGTCCACACCTGCATCAGGTGTATCTCGCGAAACGTCGCGTCGATTTTGTTCTCTGTGTCGATGATGCGGATAGGCGTATTCGCGCCACGCCAGAAGGTTGGATAGGTGTAGGCGACCAGCTGAAAATCGGGCGTTTCGTAGATCGTGCGGCGCACGGTCTTCTTGACCGATGTGGCCACCACAGGGTCCGCGCTCATGTCGCAAGCGGTGAAGTCCGGCAGATACCGATCAACGCCGATTGTGCCGATGTAGGCGGGATGCACCGCCTGCACGCGAAACGACTTCACGTCGGGAGCGGCAAAATCAATCTGGATATTGTCCTTCTCGGCGCACAGAACCGGCTCGCTGCGGTTTGTCACAGCGACAGCGATCTCATCCGCATCGAAGGCCTTGGCTGGCAGGCTGGTGGGTGCAGGCTGCGCCAGCGCCGACTTTGCGAACGCGCCCAGAAGCAATACAGCGGCGATAATTTTTAGGGCTTTCATGCAACCTCTGGCAATTCGGCAATCTGTTCGGTCCGGTTTCCCGGGTTTGCAAGCGCCGCGATAATCGGCGGCGTTTCTATTTCCTCGGGGATGGCGCAAAGGCCAATGCGCGCCATCGCGGCGCCGAGCCGGGGATCAGCCGTCGCCACGGCGAAGGGAATGGCGAGGAAATAGCCCGCGGTCAACGGCAGCGACCAGAGAATGATCCCCGGCGCCAGCGCCAGCGCAAAGGCAAGCAGCACAAAGCCGAACAATGTCTGGGGCCAAAGACCCCGCGCCGCTGTGCCCCACGAGAGTGCGTGCGCGTCGCGCGCCTGCCCGTTCCACACCACCGCGCGGCCGAACAGCAGGCCAATCATGAACAGGCTGGTGCGCACCGTCACCGCCGCCGAGATGAGGAAGGAGAATAACAGTTCCGTCGCAGCGCCCGCCGCAAAGCGCGGGCCGCCGCCGTAACGGGCGAGCCCGCCTTTGGTCAGCGCGATGTCGAGAAAGCCCGCCAGCTTAGGGGCCAGATACATGAACATGAACGCGCCGTAGAGCCCGAGCGCCGACGCCGCAGGGAATAACGCTGTCGGCTCGCCGTCGAGCGGCTTGATGGCGGAGAGCGCGATGATCGCCGTCCACGCCGGGATGCCGATAAACATCGAGATCGCCCACACGAGCTGGAAGCGGCTCATGGGCAGCAGGCCTTTCATGCCCAGCAGGCGGAAGTATTGCATGTTGCCCTGACACCAGCGCAGATCGCGGCGGGTGAATTCGAGCAAGGTCGGCGGGTTTTCCTCCCAGCTTCCAACCTCTTCCGGCAGCACGCGCACCTCGTATCCGGCGCGGCGCATCAGCACCGCCTCCACCTGATCATGCGACATGATCTGCCCGCCCAGCGGCGGCCCGCCCGGCAGAACAGGCAAGTGGCAATGCTCCATGAATGGCGCGATGCGCACGAGCGCGTTGTGGCCCCAGAAGGGACCGCAATCGCCCACCCACCATGCGCTGCCCATCGTGTAGGGCCGCATGCCGTGGCGCATGCCAAACTGGAAGATGCGCGCGAAGGCCGACCGGCTGGGCGCGCCAACGACAAGGCTCTGCAGGATGCCAAGTTTTGGATAGGCCTGCCCAATACGCACAAGGCGCAGGATCGTGGCGCCATCCATCAGGCTGTCAGCGTCCAGCGGCAGCATGAAATCGTAGTCGGCGCCCCAGCGTTCGCAGAAATCCCGCACGTTGCCGGCTTTGTAGCCTTCGTTCGTCGTGCGGCGGCGATAGAACAGCCTGTCGGCGGAGGCGCCTGCGCGGACTTTCCACGCGGCGAAGGCCTGTTCCTCGGCTTGCGCGACCACATCATCGTTGGTGTCTGACAGGACGAACCAGCCGAATGCCTCTCCCTGCCGCGTGGCGTCCACAAACGCCTTCACGGTCGCGATCCGGGCGAAAGCGCGCGCCGGGTCTTCGTTGCGGATCGTCATCAGCACGGCGGTTCTGGCGGTGACCGGCGCGCTGGAATCTCCAGCCTCCGCAAAGGGCGCCACCGCCTCGCGCGCGTTGCTCCCGCCATGCAGCAGCCAGACGCCGATCAACGCGTTCCAGACGCCCAGCACGCTCCAAGGCGCTGCGATGGCGAAGCAGGCGAAAATGAGGACGTCCACGACGCTCCAGCCGGAGACGGACAGGATGCTGGCCAGCCAGTACAGCAGCGCCAGATAGGTCATTGCGTTGAGGCCGGTTACGATGAGTCGGCGACGCAGCAGCAGGGCGCGGCTTTGCACACCGGCGGGCGTCAGACCCGCGCTTGCGCTTTCTGGTGGGAAAATCATGTACGGGACGCTCTATGCAAGAGATCGAAAGTCATTCGTTCGTAAGACAGTAACTCGCCCGGAAAAACCTGTGGCGCACAACATTAGCGAGCCCGAGTATGCCGGTCGATAAGATAGAGAGCGCGACGCTGACGGAAAGGGCGCTTTGGTTTGAAGCGCCGGGACGCGCCGCCCTGCGCCAAACCGCCCTGCAACCCTTAAGCGAAGGGCAGGCCCAGGTTCGCACGTTGTTTTCCGGCGTCAGCCGGGGGACGGAACGTCTGGTCTTCACGGGTAAAGCGCCGCCTTCTGAACACGCCCGCATGCGCTGCCCGATGCAGGAAGGGGAGTTCTCTTTTCCCGTTAAATACGGCTATTGCGCGGTCGGCGTCGTTGAGGAGGGTCCGGCCGAGCTTGTCGGGCGCCATGTGTTTGCGCTGCATCCCCACCAGAGCGGCTTCGTCGCGGACGCCGCCCAGCTTCGCGTTTTGCCCGAAGGATTGGCGCCGCGCCGCGCCGTGCTGGCCGCCAATATGGAGACGGCGCTCAACGCGCTATGGGATTCCGGCGCGGGGCCCGGTGACAGGATCGTGATCGTCGGGGCGGGCATTGTGGGCATGCTGACGGCGTATCTGGCCGCCCGCCTGCCGGGCGCCGACGTGACGCTGGTGGATCTGGAGCCCGCGCGGGCGCAGATCGCGGCCAGCATCGGCGTGCCCTTTGAGAGCGCCGACGCCTTCGCCGCGCGCGGTTGCGCCGAGGCGGACGTGGTGTTCCACGCCTCCGTCAGCGCGGGCGGGCTGGCGCTGGCCATCGGGTCTGCCGGGATGGAGGCGAGCATCGTCGAGATGAGCTGGTACGGCGAGGGCGCGGTGGCCGCGCCGCTGGGCGGGCCGTTTCATTCCAAACGCCTGCGCCTGATCTCGACGCAGGTGGGGCAGATTTCCCCCTCCCGCCGCTCGCGCTGGGATTACGCGCGGCGCATGACCAAAGCGATGGAGCTGCTGCGCGATGAGCGGCTTGATGCGCTGCTTGATGTGGAGGTGGCGTTTGAAGATTTGCCCGCGCGGGCGGGAGAGATTTTCGCGCCGGGGGCGAAGGGATTGGGTGTGGTGGTGAGGTATTGAGAATGATGATTCACTAGCAATAGATCCTTAACGTGCCAACATTTTTAGTTGACGTATAGACAACGATATTGACGCATCATCATCATACAAACGCAATTTAGGAATTATATTGTCGAGCAACTGCTCCCTTAAGTCCTCGCTAATACTTTCTGGTCCTTCCAGTTTAGAAACAACTCTTGGTACGATGCGCTCAGCTATGGAACGGGGCAGATAGTTTTCAGCCAAAACTCCTAGCATCAAGCGTGCAAAGTCACCTTGGTCCATGATCACTTCTAGTATTTCTAGGCACCGTCGGATTGTTTTGTCCGGCAGGTCAAGTGGGCTGCCAAAAATAGTAGATTCCGAGACTAAATCTCTGAGAAACTCCTCGAATTGCTCATCAATGCCATAACCAACATAGATTTGATCAACGACGGCACAAAATACAGATCTCCCATCGACTGTTCTCTCGGTGTCAGCAAACAAATAATAAAGCCACTGCTGAGCAAGATAGATAACGCGCTCATCGGACGGACTAAGAGATAGTAGAACAAACCAGTATTTAGACCAATCTGATAAATCATAATATGAGGACAGTGACAAAAATCCAACTAATCTCTCAACATCAAAATCCGAACCAAGCTCGTCAGATAAGAGCTTTTCTTTTTGGCTAATTGGATTCCTTTGTTCCCTCCAGAATTTTTCTGCCTTCGGCAGAAAGGAGGCCTCAATCTCAAGCCAGAATCGAACCTGATCCTGAGTGGAGAAATAGCGCTTACCTACCTCTCTAAACATACTATATAGAGAAGCCTTAATATCGGTTGATACAACAATCCGCATTAATTGAGCTTTTAAAAGCGGCAACGAATCAAGACAGCTTTCATATTGCTCCCAATAACGATAAATTTCCTCTACCGTGCAAGTCTTCACTTTCATATCATGCGTACGTAAGCCAATCAGGCCTGCATCACCGACAGCTATAATGCGACGCTCAGTCGGGGCAACATTAGTATACTCTTCAAAAGAATAGAACGGTGTCATGTTAGTGACGAAGTAAAACTCGTCCATTGTTTGAGCGAATGGTGCATTTGATCCTTGTTGAGAAAAAATAGGCACTAAAAGGCTTGGTCTTCCTGGAGCGAAGTCAACAAATGAACATAGTTCAAAATTCATAGTGACCCTCCGACCTAAGATACTGATCTACCTTCGCGTAAATCGCATAATAATAATATTCTTTCTTGAGTGGATACAACTCGTAAGTAATTAGCTTTGCTTCGAGAGTGCACTCTACGTATTTAACAAATTCATCACACTCAATGTAACTTTCCGGCGCGACGACCGCAAGGACAGACCGCACATCTAAAGCAAGGTCGCAGTCTGACTGAACCTCAATAGAAAAACGACGATCATCTAATCTACCTGCGTTATAACTGATTAGTTTATGCAACGCTTTCACTTCCGAGTCCAAAGCATCTATATCGAATTTTGCAAAAAAAATCGCCTTCTTTTCGAGGCTTAAGACTAAAGTAGTTTTTGTTATTTCCAAAAAATGTCCCAATTATTTTTTCGGCTGCGTCAGCATCACCTGACACCTCAAACTCTTCCAGCGGCATCATGTTCATAAATTTAGGATATAACTTTTTGCGAAACGCCCCGCTATCGAAAGGAAAAACGCGTTTTTGCCGGACCGCAGAATAATCAACGATCATACAAACGGGCAACTCCCAGTCTGTCGCCTCGCTGCCTATCTCTCGCTTAAATGAAGGGCGTCCAACGAAAAAATAAGATAGCTTGTCTTTCTTAAAAACATTACACTTCCGAACTGCTATTTTACCCGAGTTCATGAATTTTCTTATAAAATAGGCTTCGGTGCTATGTACCAAAGGAAGAGCTTTCTTTCGCTCTATCTGATTTCGCTGTAGAAAGTCATAAAGTGCGCCCATGTCAGTACCTTTTTGAGGTTGAGCCAACGTTTCGCATATCAAGCCGAAATCTAAAAATTTTTAAATCAATTCAATTATCTGTTCAATCTATAATTGTGCAACCATTTTGAGAAATCCTCATTCCAGCCCCTCAATCAACCGCCGCGCATTGCCCTCTTCCACCATGCGCAATTCATCCGCAGAAAACCCTCCCGCGCGCAGGCCTTCGAGATTTTCGCTCATCGACATGTAGGGAAAATCGGAGCCGAACATCAGCTTGTCGGCGCTTGTGAAGGCGCGCAGCGCCGCGAGCGCGGGGGCGGAGGTTGCGTTGGCGGTTTCAAAATAGAGTTTGTCGAACGCGTTCATAATATCACCGCCGGGCGCGATGTCGGCGCGCGCCTTGGAATGGCGCGACAGAGCCTCGATGCGATGGGCGAGCATCGGCAAGACGCCTCCGCCGTGGGAGAAAACAAATGTGATATCGGGATATTTGCGAAACGCGCCGTTGACCAGAAGGCTGACAATCGCGCGCGTCGTATCCAGCGGATATTCGATCCACGACCCGTGCGCGCCATCCACAAGCCCCTCGCAGCAGAAGGGGGCGAGGGGATGAAAATAAACCAGCGCCTTGCGGCGATTGAGTTCTTCAAACACCGGCGCAAAGGCGGGATCGCCCGGCCACATGTCGCCAAAGCTCGTGGCCATTTCGATGCCGCTGACGCCCAGCGTGTCGAACGCATATTCGATCTCGCGCAAACTGCCTTCGACATCGCGGCAGGTGATGAAACCAAATTGCGCGTGACGGCCCTTGTGATCGCGCACCAGCTGCGCGCCAAAGTCGTTGACCGAGCGCACGAGGCCGCGCCATTCGTGCGGCGCTTTAAACCAGTGCAGCGGTGCTGACGCCAGCGACAGCACGCTTTGCGCCACGCCGCTGCGGTCCATTTCCTCCAGCAGTTGGGCCGGCGTCCAGTTGGCGATATTGCCCGGCAAATGGCCGCCGCCCTGCCGCCATGCGGCCTTCAAATCATCGGAGAAGAAGTGGCAATGCACGTCGACGACGCGCGATGCGCCGCCGCCTGCTTTCGCCCGCGCCTCCTGCGTGAGCGCGGCTG
>JAUXWZ010000164.1 GCA_030684835.1 Beijerinckiaceae bacterium | reverse complement strand
CGCAAGGGCAATCACCACGACGGCGAGCAGTTCGGTTTCGCCGTCGCCGGCGGACGGCTGCGCGGTCATGTCGACGGCGTCATCAACGCCGTTCCGCAAGCGCTAGGTCTCGGCGTCCCCGCCTTGTGGGAATGCAAGACGATGAACGCGAAGAACTGGCGCGCCTGCGTGAAGGACGGCGTCGCTAAATCCAAGCCCGTCTACGCCGCGCAGATCGCCCTCTACCAGGCCTACATGGACGCCAGCATTCCTGGCGTCGCGGCCAACCGGGCGCTGTTCACGGCCATCAACAAGGACACCGCCGAACTTCATCATGAGCTCGTGCCGTTCGACGCCGAACTCGCGCAGCGGATGAGCGATCGCGCGGTCCGCATTCTGCAGGCCACGGACGCCGGCGAGCTGCTGCCGCGCATTGCCCGTGATCGGGACTTCCACGAATGCCGGATGTGCTCCTGGGCCAACCGCTGCTGGGAGCTGCCGCAATGAGCGACGAGCGCGACGATCAGCCCGACACCTCCGACAAGCCAAAGGAACCAACCATGACCGACGACAGCCTTCCAGGCGAAGAAACCCCTATGGGCGAAATCATCCACTTCAACCCGTGGCGCGACTTCAACGATGCGCTGCCTATCGAAGATCCTTTCGGCATTGAGCCGGACCGGCAGCAGATCGCTACGTTCCTCGACGTCGTCTTCGGTTATTGCGAAGGCCTGATCCCGGTGCGCGGGTTCATCGACAAGGGCCAGGGCTTCAACGGCAAGCCGCACAACATCTGGATCGACGCGGACGCGACGGCGGCCGACAAGCTCGCGACCTTCGCCACATGGGCCTGGCGTGAAGGCGCCGCGGCCTATGTGATCCCCGGCACGGTGACGGAAAACGGCCAGGCGCGCGCGGCCGACGTCGTGCAGATGCAAGCGATCGTCGTCGATCTCGACGCCGGAGAGATCCTCGCCAAGCTGCGCCATCTCGTCGAGTACCTTGGGTCCCCGACGCTTCTCATCGAGAGCGGCGGCCGCACGCCCGAGGGCGCGATGAAGCTGCACGTCTGGTGGCGGCTCACCGAGCCGGCGACCGGCGAGGAGCTCGCTGCTCTCTGTCGCATTCGCGGCGACATTGCCTGGAAGGTTGGCGGGGACTCGCATTTCCGATCGGCGCACCAGCCCATTCGCGTCGCGGGCAGCGTCTATCACAAGGGCGGTTTCCAACGGATCGTCACGATTCTCGAACATCGGCCGGCTCTGGAATTGGAGTTGCGCGATTTCGCTGAAAGGGTCGACGCGATGCCGCTCTTTGCAGGCGCGGGCCGCGATCCTGTAAGCGCGCCTGACAAGCCATCGCTATCAGATGTTCTCACCACGCCCGTGCACGAGGGCGGCGGTGACGAGTGGACCCGCTTCGCCGGCGCCAGCGCCGCCATCGGTCACTACGTCCGCATGGTCCACGAAGGCCGCATGAGCCCCGATGCCGGCTGGGAGGCAATCTGCCAGTACAACGCCGCCGTGCTGCGGCCCGTGTGGGCCTTGGAGCGACTGAGGCTCGAGGCTGACCGGTTGTGGGCGCGGCATATCGAAAAGAACGGACCACCGCTGCTGCGGATCGAGGCCGCGTCATTAGCGCCCTCTTCCATCCCGGTGTTTTCGTTCGGCGCGCTGCTCGACGACGCCAGCCCCATGCCAGCCGACATCATCGCGCCCCGCGTGCTGACTCCCGGCGGGCTTCTGGTGCTGGGCGGCGCGCCGAAGGTCGGCAAGAGCGACTTTCTCATCAGCCTGCTCGTGCACATGGCGGCTGGGACGCCCTTCCTCGGCTTCACACCGCCGCGGCCCATGCGCGTGTTCTATCTGCAAGCCGAGATTCAGTACCACTATCTGCGCGAGCGCATGCAGGCCATCCACCTCGACTCTGTTGTTCGCGACGCCGCGCGCGAAAATCTGTTTGCGACTCCGAAGCTGAAACTGATCCTGAATGACGGCGGGCTCGCTGCGGTTGTCGGCGCCGTGCGTCAGCAGTTCCAGGCCGCCCCGCCCGACATCATCTGCCTCGATCCGATCCGTAACCTGTTTGATGGCGGGCCGGACGGCGGCGGCGGCGAGAACGACAACACAGCGATGATGTTCTTTCTGACGGCGCGCATCGAAGCGCTGCGCGAAGCCGTCGCTCCCGACTGCGGCGTCATCCTCGCCCATCACACCAAAAAGATGAATCGCAAGCTCGTCGCCGAGGATCCCTTCCAGGCGCTGTCGGGGGCCAGCGCTCTGCGCGGCTTCTACACCTCGGGTCTCATCATGCACCGACCGGACGAGGACGACACCGCGCGCAAGCTCGAAATCGAATTGCGCAACGGGCCGGCGATGCGTCCCAAGCTGATCGACAAGATCAACGGCCAGTGGGTGGAACTCAATCCGATGAACGAGCGCTTGGTGCGTAAGGAGATGGGCGCGAAGCTCGATGCAGAGCGCCTGCGCAAGCACGACGTCATCCTTGGGATGGTTTTCGACGAGGCCGCGGCGGGGCGGCTCTACACGATCATGCAGTTCGCTGAGGCGTTCGAGAATACTGGCGGGCTGGGGAGCAAGCACACGATCCGTGATCGGCTCAGCGTCCTGGCAACGAAGGGCTTCGTGAAATTTCGCCGAGACGGCGCCGCGTTTGGGTACCCGGTAGTGCGCTCGCGCTACGGCTATCTCTGCGTGGAAGGGATGATGTTCCCGCCGCTGGATGCTGTCGACGAGGCGACGGGCGAGATCACAGTCACCCTACGGCCCGTCCTGCCGAGCCACTACAAGTGCACCCAGTCGGGGGTCTGTCTCGATGTCGAGAACCCCGCCGTCTGGGTCTACCCGGAGGCTAGCGGGGACGACCTCACTCCTCAGGAGTGAGCCTAACTCCTCACTCCTCCTGATGATCTCTCCGCGTGAAATCAATAACTTACGAGGACTGAGGAGTGAGGTCGCAACTCCTCCCCCACTCCTCTCAAAAGGCAAAAAAGATGAGCAAATTCAATGTGTTCTCGATAATTGAGGAGTTAGGTGTCAAACCCCCATACTACGTATGGGGAGGCCAACCGGCAGGTTTGGCCTCTCCTCCCATACGTATGTGTCAGCCTCGCGCCCCGCCGTGACGAGTTGTGCTGCGCCTGATCAGACGACGGCGGCCCCAACCGCCAAGCCAGTAACCGCCGTCGTCATCCACCACGAACACATCCCCTTTGGACGGAGACCATCCATGGCTTCGACGACTCTGACTCTGCCTGCCACCAATGCAAGCCCGCCCGCTGTTCCCGCCCCAAGTTCGACGCACGGCGCAGTCCTCGCGCTCGATCTCGGCACAAGCACCGGATGGGCGCTGCGCACATCTGACGGCCTGATCACCAGCGGCACGATCTCATTTCGTCCCAGCCGCTATGATGGCGGCGGCATGCGCTATGTTCGCTTCCGCGCCTGGCTCGATCAGCTAGGCAAGGACGCGGGGCCGCTTGCATCGATCCACTTCGAGGAAGTGCGCCGGCACATCGGTACGGACGCCGCGCACCTCTATGGCGGATTCCTGGCGACGCTCACCGCCTGGTGCGAGCAGCGCGACGTCGCATATCAGGGAACGCCGGTCGGCACGATCAAACGGTTCGTTACCGGCAAGGGCAATTCCGACAAGGCTGCGGTGATCGCCGCGGTGCGAGCGCGCGGGTTCTCGCCGGCCGACGACAACGAAGCCGACGCCATCGCCATCCTGTTGTGGGCGATCGAAACCCAGGGAGGCGTGCGATGATCCGCGGCCGCAAACGAAAGCCCGGCCAGCGCTATCCATCGGGAAAACGGGTGCGCGGGGAGACCGAACGCGAGGCCATGTCGACCGTCATTGGCGCCCGCCAGCGTCACTATGGCGTCAGCGCGCCGCAGGCCCGTGACCCGCGGCTTGGAACAGCGCTCGGCCGGCTCGCCTTCCACGAGATCATCAGCGATGCCCAATACCAGGCTGGCTCGGCGTTTGCCGAGCTCTATCAGCGCCACCATGCGGTGTTGGGATTGCCTGCGCCAAGTCCGGCGTCGATCGCCGGGCTGCTGATCAATGAGGGCATCTTCGGCTCGGGCCCGAGCGAGCCTTTGCTCGAAGTGATCGAGAAACTGAAACGCCGGTTTGAGGCCGCCACTGACGCGCTCGATGATTGCGACCGCGAGCATCGTTTCGCTGCAGGTCGAAGGCCGACGCTGCTGATCTATCGCATCGTGTGCTTGGATGAGGACGCGATCCGTTGGCCGCTTGTGGACATCGGCAATCTGCGGCTTGCGCTGAATGCGCTTGTGCGTTTGTTCCGTTTGGAATGATCATTTGGTCAGCACTAATAATAAAACATGCTTCAATAGTACGGAGTGTTAGAAATCTTTATGTGCGCGCGATCTTTTCGTTGACGCGAGTTTGCAACGGGCGTAAAAGTTCCGAAATAGGAAGCTGAGAATTGCGCCTGGAGATCACCTCTCCGGGCGTTTTCTTTTTCAAGCAGCTATTGTCTCACAGACGCAACATGCAGGTCGCATTCATCGTGGCCGACAACCTGCGCATGCGATTCGCAGGGGCGTGCTGCGATCTTCTGTTCCTGACCACAGGACGCCGCATGAAGCAATCGCGATGGATGTCGATGGTCGAATCGATCGTCAACGTAGTCGTTGGTTACGGCGTGGCGGTCGTTACGCAGATCCTGATCTTTCCGATGTTCGGTCTGCACACGACGCTGGAGGAGAACCTGCAGATGGGCGCTGTGTTCACAATGGTCAGCATCGCGCGTTCGTTCGCGCTACGGCGGCTGTTCAACGCTGTGCAACACCGACGCCCGATCCGGCGCGACATCTAGCGCATCTAAAGGTAGTCAAGCGCAATCGAGCGGGTCCTTCCGGGCGGAAACGCTATGAGGGGGGGCTATCAGCGCGAGCCTTTCCTAGCGACAGAATGAAAATCGCATTTCGTTTCGTTTTGGTCGCGCACATGTGCGGCGGTCTGCTTGTGGGAAAACGTTGCCCCGCAAAGACTTCTTGCTCGCCTTGCAAAGCTAAGTGTTGGCTCCTGCCCTCCCAAAAACGAAATGCCTAAAGCGCTGCCGTTGTCCGTAGAGGTCTCATGACAGAACAGCGCAAGTGGCCGGCAGACGCCGTCGAGCGCCGCTCCGTTGCAGCGCTCGTCCCGTATGCACGCAACGCCCGCACGCACAGCGATGCGCAGGTGGCGCAGATTGCAGCGAGCATTCGCGAGTGGGGCTGGACGGTTCCGGTGCTCGTGGACGAGACCGGCATGATCATCGCTGGCCACGGGCGCGTCCTGGCGGCGCAGCGGCTCGGCATCAACAGTGTTCCGGTGATGGTGGCGGCCGGATGGAGCGAGGCGCAAAAGCGCGCTTACGTGCTGGCCGACAACAAGTTAGCGCAGAACGCCGGCTGGGACGATGACCTGCTCGGCCTCGAACTGGGCGACCTGCGCACGGACGGCTTCGACCTTCCGCTAATTGGTTTTAATGAGGATGAACTTGCTGAGCTTCTGACGCAGAAGACGCAAGGCCTGACCGATCCGGACGAGGCGCCGGCGCCGCCAGACAATCCTGTGACGCAGCCCGGCGACGTCTGGGTTCTCGGCAACCACAGGATCATCTGCGGCGACGCGACGAATCCCGATGACGTCGCGCGCGTGCTCGCGAGTGTAAAACCGCACCTGATGGTGACCGACCCGCCCTATGGCGTCGAGTACGACCCTGAATGGCGGGCTCGTGCTGGCCTCGCTCGCACATCTGCGAAGATGGGCGGCGTGCTCAATGACGATCGAGCCGATTGGACGGACGCATGGAAGTTGTTTCCCGGCGACGTGGCGTACGTGTGGCACGGCGGATTGCATGCCGGAACTGTCGCCGACAGCCTCGCTGCCGCGGACTTCTCCGTCCGCGCACAGATCATCTGGGTCAAGGACCGGTTCGCGTTGTCGCGCGGTCATTATCATTGGCAGCATGAACCCTGCTACTACGCAGTCCGTGACGCCGGGCATTGGAGCGGCGACCGCAAGCAATCCACCGTCTGGAATATTCGCGCGCGCGAAGACAAAGGCTTCGGTCACGGAACGCAGAAGCCGGTCGAATGCATGCGCAGGCCGATCGAGAATAATTCATCTGCGGGCCACGCCGTGTACGAGCCATTTTCTGGATCGGGAACGACAATCATCGCCGGAGAAATGACCGGGCGACACGTCCACGCCGTCGAGCTGAACCCGGCTTACGTCGATGTGGCTGTGAAACGCTGGCAGGATTTTACCGGCAAGGCGGCCTTGCTTGAAAGCAACAACCGCTCTTTTGACGAGGTCAACGCTCTTGTTCATCCTGACTTGAAGATGCACGCCATCGTCGATGACGAGGAGCGGTGAGATGGCGACCACTCACCCCGTCGAAACCATCGCCAAGCTGCTCATCCTCACCGAGCGCCGCGTTCAGCAATTGGCGCGCGAAGGCATTCTGCCAAAGGCGGATCACGGTCGCTACGAGCTGGTCCCCGTCGTGCAGGCCTACGTCAAATATCTGCGCGACAGAGCCATCGGCGCTGAGACGCCGGGAGAAGACGGCGATCACAAGCGCCGGCTGATGAAGGCGCGCGCCGACATCGCCGAGTTCGAAGCGCAGCGCCTGTCAGGCGACCTTGTGCCCGTCGATCAGGTTGAAAAAACATGGACGGACATCGTGGCCCGCTTCCGCCAGCGCATGTTGTCGGTCGCGCCAAAAGCCGCGCCGCTCGTGGTGGTCGAGACGAGTATCGATGCGGCGCACGACATCATCGAGACGTTGATCCATGAGGGACTCGCCGAGCTCGCCGCCACCCGTGTTGAGGACCTGCCCTCAGCTGAAGCGCGTGGCGTGGACAACGCTGCGCTCGGCGGCGCCTCCGCCGGACCTGACGATCTCTGAATGGGCCGACCGTTATCGCCGCCTGTCGCCTGAGTCCAGCGCCGAACCCGGCCAATGGATGACGCGGCGCGCCGAGTATCAGCGCGGCATGATGGACGCGGTCTCCGAGGCCGGCGTCGAACGGGTGGTGCTGATGACCAGCTCCCAGGTCGGCAAGACGGAGGTGCTGAACAACGTCGTCGGGTTTCACATGGCGCAGGACCCGGCCCCCATTCTCGTCGTGCAACCGACTCTCGAGATGGCCGAGACATGGTCGAAGGATCGGCTGGCTCCCATGCTGCGCGACACGCCTGCGCTCGCCCACAGGGTTGCGGATCCGCGCGCGCGCGACAGCGGCAACACGCTGCTGCACAAGCGCTTCGTCGGCGGACAGGTCACGGTGATTGGCGCAAACAGTCCCTCCGGGCTGGCGAGTCGTCCCATTCGCGTGGTGCTCGCTGACGAGATCGATCGCTATCCTGCAAGCGCGGGCACGGAAGGCGACCCGCTGTCGCTCGCGATCCGACGCACCGCGCGGTTCTGGAATCGGCGCATCGTCGTCGCCTCGACGCCGACGCTGAAGGGCTACTCGCGCATCGAGGCGGAATGGGAGCGGTCCGATAAGCGCCGTTATTTCTGCACCTGTCCGCATTGCGGGGAGGCGCAGCATTTGAAATGGCGGCAGGTGAAGTGGCCGGAAGGGTCACCGCAAGACGCCGTCTATCATTGCGAGGAATGCGGGGCGGGATGGAGCGAGGCGGACCGCCTCGCCGCTATCCGCTGGGGCAAGTGGAGGCCGACAATTGTTGGAACACCCGGCGTCATCGGCTTCCATCTGAACGAACTCTATTCGCCGTGGACCAGCATGGCGACGGTGGCGGCTGGATTTCTCGATGCGAAGCGCGCGCCCGAGACCCTGAAGACCTGGGTGAACACTGTCCTGGGCGAGACCTGGGAGGAGGACGCGGAGCGCATCGACGGCCATGGGCTGATGGGTCGCCTCGAGGATTGGGGCGAGCTGGCGCCTGCCGGCGTGCTCGTCGTCACCTGCGGCGTTGACGTTCAGGATGATCGTCTTGAGGTCGAGCGGATCGGCTGGGGCGTCGAGGAGGAATCCTGGTCGCTCGAACACGTCATCCTCTACGGCGATCCGTCCGGGCCGGAGCTGTGGGCGGACCTCGACGCGTACCTGGTCAAACGCACAACGCGCGCCGACCACATCGAAATGCCGGTGCACGCGACCTGCATCGACTCCGGCGGCCATCACACGCAAGCGGTGTACCGGTTCGCCAAGGACCGGGCGCGGCGGCGGGTCTACGCCATCAAGGGCATGGCGGGCCCGGGCCGGCCGGTCTGGCCGAAGCGAGCGACGAACAACAACAAGGTCCGCGCGAATGTCTTCATCGTCGGCGTCGATTCCGCCAAGGACGCGGTGTATGCGCGGCTCAAGATCAATCGGGCGGGACCTGGCTATTGCCACTTTTCGAAAGGCCGGGAGCTCGCTTATTTCGAGCAGATGACGGCGGAAGTTGTGCGGACGAAGCACATTCGCGGCTTTCCGACGCGTGTGTACGTGCTGCCGAGCGGACGCCGCAACGAGGCGCTCGATCTGCGGGTCTATGGCTACGCCGCCCTGCAATCGCTGAATGTTCGCTGGGGTCATTTGCTCGCGCAACAGCAGGGTGCTGCGCCGCCGCCACCGTTGGCGCCGCCCAGCGAACCTGTTGCGACGCCGGCGCCGAGGGCTTCGAGGTTGCCGCCGCCCCCTATTCCACGCGCGCGCATCGTGCGGAGATCAGTATGGATGAGCTAGAGCGACAAGCGTTGCTGCTGCAACTTTCGGCGCTGAAGAACGCGTCGAGATCAGGCGTGCTGACGGTGCGCCACGGCGACACCTCGACGACGTTTCGATCACTTGGCGAGATCGAGCGCGCCATCGCCGCGATGGAGGCGGAGCTGAGTCCGCCTCGGCGCCGCAGCCCGCGCTACATCACGCAATTCACCAAGGGGCTCTGATGCTCGTCGACCTGCACGGGGAGCCTATCCGCAGAAAAGCTACTGGCTTTCGCGCCTTCGACGCCGGGCGGTCCAACAGGCGCCTGCGCGCGCTTCCGACGTTCACCTCGGCGATCAACGACCAAATCAAGGCGTATGGGGCTTCGGTACTGGCGCGCTCACGTTATCTCGCCGTCAACAATGGCTATGCGGCGAAGGCGAAGGAGGAGTTCGTCTCCGCGCTCGTTGGCTCCGGCATTACGCCTGCGCCGATGCTCGCCGACGCGGATCTGAAGACCGAGCTGCAGGAGGTCTGGCGCGACTGGACGGACGAGGCCGACGCCGACTGGCTCACCGACTTCTACGGCCTGCAGTCGCTCGTCGCCGGCGAGATGTTCGAAGCGGGCGAGTGCTTCATCCGCTTGCGCCAACGCTATCGCGAGGACGGGCTGGTCGTGCCGTTGCAGATCCAGTTGCTCCCGGCCGAAATGCTGCCGCTGGAAAAGAACGAGGATTTGGGCGTGGGCCGACGCATTGAGTGCGGAATCGAGTTCGACGCCATAGGCCGGCGCACCGCCTACCATTTCCACAAGAAACATCCAGGCGCTGCGGGGCCCGGCGTCGCCGGCGGCGTGTCGATGAACGAGACGACGGCGGTCCCAGCCGCAGAGGTGCTGCATCTCTACAAACCGATGCGCGCCGGGCAGATCCGCGGCGTGCCGCACACGATCTCGGCGATCGCGACGCTGGCGCTCCTCGACATGTACGACGACGCCGAGCTGGAGAGAAAGCGTCTCGCCGCTCTGTTCGGCGCCTTCATCATCAAGCCGGAGCCCGACTCCGATCCGCTCGGCATGCCCGACCCGGACGCGGCAGCGGTCGCCGGTCAGCCGCTGCCGGCCGATCCGGTCCCGGCGCTGGAGCCTGGCGCAACGATCGATCTGCAACCGGGCGAGGACATCAAGTTCGCCGAGCCCGCCGACGTCGGCGGCTCCTATGAGCCGTTCCAGTATCGCAACCTGCTGCGCGCCGCCGCTGGCTTTGGCGTCCCCTATGCGTCGATGACGGGTGATCTTCGCAGCACCAGTTACGGCTCGATTCGCGCCGGTCTGGTCGAGTTCCGCCGCCGCATCGAATGTCTGCAGCACCACGTCATGGTGTACCAGTTCTGCCGGCCGGTCTGGAACCGCTGGCTGCGCGAGGGCGCCCTCGCGGGCGCCTTCACGATCGGACCGGCTGTGTTCGCGCGACGCATGCGTGAATTGCGGCGCGTCGAATGGATGCCTCCGAAGTGGGAATGGATCGATCCGCTCAAGGACCTGCAGGCCGAAAAGCTCGCTGTCGACAATGGCTTCAAGCCCCGCTCCGCCGTCATCAAGGCGCAGGGCTACGACCCGGAAGAGGTCGACCGCGCCATTCGGCAGGATCGCGATCGCGAGGAAGAGCTGGATCTGACGTTCGCAGACACGGCGCCGCCGCCCCGGCGTGACGATGATGAGCGGTCGGATGAGCGGCCGGACCCACGCACTCGGGAGGAGGAATGATGCGCAGCTGGTTTACCGCAAAGGCGGCAGCCGACAGCTCCGCCGATGTCGCCATCTACGACGAGATTGGCATGTGGGGCGTCTCGGCCCGCGACTTCCGCGACGCGCTCAAGGAACTCGGGCAAGTCGAGCAGATCAACCTGAGCATCAACTCGCCGGGCGGCAGCGTCTTTGACGGCATCGCCATTCACAACATGTTGGCGCGTCACAAGGCGAAAGTGACCGTCCATATCGACGGCGTCGCCGCCTCGATCGCCAGCGTTATCGCGATGGCGGGCGACGAGATCGTCATGCCGCAGAACGCCATGATGATGATCCACAACCCGGCCGGCGTCGTCGTCGGGCAATCGAAAGACATGCGCGACATGGCGGAGGCGCTCGACAAGATCCGCGACGCCATCGTCAGCTCCTACTCGCAACGTACAAAAATGCAGCGCGACGAGATCAACGCGCTGCTCGACGCGGAGACGTGGCTCACGGCCGATGAAGCGGTCGAGATGGGTTTTGCCGACCGCACGACAGAGCCCGTGCAGATGGCCGCAAGCTTCGATCTGTCGAAGTTCAAACATCCACCCACGGGCCTCGCGTCCGCAAACCGGGATACGCAGATGACGATGCATGATACTCGTGACGCGCAACCAGCCGCGCCGCCGGCGCAACAGCCTGACTCGACGCCTGCGCCCCAGCAGCCCGACCCCGCGCTTCCCCCGCCTGCGCGCGCGACCGAACAGCAGTCGCCGCAACAGCAACTCTCAGATCCGCGCGGACAGGAATGCGCCGACATCGTCGCCGCCTGCGATCTCGCAGGCCAGAGCGGCCGTGCAGTGGAGTTCATCGCCTCGGGCAAGAGCCTGCGCGACATCATCGCCGAGCTGCGCACGAGCACACCACGCGGTGCGGCGCGCTCAATTGAGGTGAGCGCCCGTCATGATGTGACGGCGAACGGCCAGGAGCCTGCCATGCGCGTCGACATCGTCGCCGGCATGAAAAAGCAGTTCGGCGTCGCGTAGAGCGCCACCCAATCACCAAGAGCAACTCAAGCCCGCCCACTCCGGCGGGTTTTTTATTGGAAGGACACAGACATGGCTCCGATCAGGCTGGGCTATAAAACCGACGCCGATGTGGTGAAGACCGAGGGCAAGAACCGAATCAGCCGCGACGAAGTGGTGCTCGCTTCGGGCGCGCCCGCGCTGCGCCCTGGCGCCGTGCTCGGCCGCATCACTGCTTCGCGCAAATACGCGCTGCTCGCGCCCGGATCTGCCGACGGTTCGCAGATCGCCATCGCGGTGCTTCTCGAGAACACGCCGGCGATCACCGCCGATCGCCGGATCGTGGTGCTCTCGCGACACGCGGAGGTCGTGCTGCAGGGTCTCGAATGGCCGGCCGGCATTGACGCCGGCGCGCAATCGGCCGCGCTCGCTGCGCTCGAAGAACGCCAGATCGTGGCCCGCACCGGCGTCTGACGCGACGGCTTCACCTTCCATCCTCCAATCGCGCCTTTGCCGGCGGGGAGTTCATTCATGACGCCTCTCGATTATCTGACCGCTCCCGAGTTCGCCGACAGGCGGCTGACGGAAGCCATCAACGTCCCGCCCTATCGCACGGGCCGCCTTGGCCAACTTGGGTTGTTTACCGACACGCCGATCTCCAACACGTTCGTGCGCATCGGCATCACCGACGGCGAGATCACGATCATTCCGGCGCGCGAACGCGGCGGCCCCGCCAACAAGAACATGCGCGGCGATCGCGCCGAGACGATCATCAGCGTGCCACACTTCCCGCTGGACGACGCCATCACGCCATCCGACATCCAGAACCTGATGGTCTATGGCGCCGACTTCGTCATGGAGACCTTGGCGCGCGTCTACAACGAGAAGCTGGCGTTGATGCGCTCGAAGCACGACGCGACCCACAGCCACCTCGACTGGGGCGCGATCAACGGTTTGGTGATCGATGGCGAGAACAAGGTGCTGGCCGATTTGTTCGAGACGTTCGGTCTGACGCAGGAGGTGATCTCGTTTGCGCTTGGCGTCACCACCACCGACATCGCCACGCTGAACGCCAGCCTCAAATCGATGATCCGTCGCCATTTGCGCGGCGCCCCGGCATCTGGCGTGCGGGTGTTCGCCGGCGGCGAATGGTACGACGCTTATGTTCGCCATCAAAGCATCCGCGAGGCGCTCAAATATTATCCCGCAGCAGGGCAACGTAATCCTGCGCGCGAAGATATTGCCGACGAGTTCAGCTTCGCGGGTCTGACGGTCGAGCGCGTCGACGAGGAGTTTCCGGTGCGGTTGCCCGACAACACGTTCGCCATCCGCCCGGCGGTACCCGTGGACGAGGCAATCGCGTTGCCTCTGGGAACGCCGTACTTCAAGCGGTACGTCGCTCCTCCCGATACAATCTTCGACGCCAACCGGCCGCCATCCCCGGGCGCAAAGGTTTATGTTTCGACAGACGAACTGCCGCACGGCAAGGGCCGTGACGTTCACACCGAGAGCAACGTGCTGCCGGTGTGTCTGCGCCCGCAGATCATGGTGCGCCTGACGATGTGAGTGGGCTCGCTACAGCTTGAAGGACGCCGCGCGCACCAGGCGAGGTCTCGGCGGTTCGCCGCTTTTCCACCCCGGCGAGCTACGCGGGCGCGCCAAGGCCTGCTGGGAGCGCAGATGCAAGAGCTACGGCGCCACAACAGCGTCGGGCAAATCGATCACTGGGGCAAGAACGCAGATCGCGTCGCTAGGGTCTATGCCGCACAAGCGGTCGAGCGCGGCATTGAGAACCGCTACCTCTTCTGGCGAACCGTCCAGTTCATCAAACATGGCGCCCCTAAGGCGTCACTGTTGCACACTTCTGCCAGGCTTGCGGATTGATTTTTTTGATCAGGAGTGAATCATGTTCGTGCGCATGAAGCGGATGCATGACTACATCGACGGGGCTGGTCTCAAGCGCCGCATTCCCGTCGGCTGGATAGGCGCTCTCGATGACGAGATTGCCAGTAAAGCAATCAAGGGCGGCTTCGCCGACGAGATCGAAAGCGACGCGGCCAGTACGGGCGCTGGCCACATGGACGCCCAATCGCTAACCGCGCCAACCGTCAAACCCGATGGCGAAGCGGCTATCACTGACACGTTGGGCCGTTCGACCCGGGATCCGGCTGCGTTGCCATCAACGCCCACTCCGCGACCTGTAACGGCGGACTTCGCCAAATTCGACCACGACGGCGACGGTCGCCCGGGCGGCGCTCTTCCCCGCTCGTCTCGGCGCGATAAGAAGGACTGACGCGCCATGGACTATGGCGCGCTGCTCTACAGTCCGGTCTATGCGGTGCTTGGCGTGCCGGCGCTGCTGACCCCCGTCGACGGCGAGCCGGGGATCCTCGTCACCGCCATCGACAAGACCTCCGGGATCGAGGTCGCCGGCGCCTTCGACGTCCTGACGATTAAGCCCGCGGCCGCCATCCGCGTCCGCGAGTTGGCGGCGCTCGGGGTGGCTCTGGCCGATCTCGACGAGAGCCCGCTGTCGCTCAACGGGCGGCTCTGGCGCGTGCGCAGCCATATGCTGAAGCCCAGCCCCAGGGGCGAGCTCGAGGGCGAAGTCTTCCTGATCTTGTCGGACGAGGACGCCTAGTAAAATGAGGTTCTTCACGGACGACTGGATATCCCCGCCGTCAAGCTACTTAACTGTCGATGCGGTGGCGCGGCCATGCAAGATGATCCGACAAGGCGCTGAAACTGAAGGCAAATTCCTGCGGCAGATGACGCCGCCCACGATCACAGCGCAAACATTTCCAAACTGGAACACTCGAAATATAGCAAAGCTTAAGTTTCAAAAATCTTGATTTATGCACGGTAATTAGTTGCCGTGTCGTGGCTAGATATTCGAATCGGCGAATTGGCCGCCTTTGTGCTGGGGCCCGGCGAGCGTTGCTGAGATTATTCAGCTTTGTCAGCCTTCTCGATCACCTCATCGATTTGGGCCAGTAGGTCATCTTCTTGGTAAGGCTTTCGGATGAATGTGCCATGGTCCGCAATCTCATTGCGAGTGGGCTCAACTCGTCCCGAAGTGATGACCAGAAGCACCTTAGGCCAACGTTCGTGGACTTCGCGAGCAAGCTCCAAGCCATCACAGCCGGGAGGCATCTCTATGTCGGTGAAGAGCAGTCGGATGTCTTTTCGGCTTTCCATCAATTTAATGGCTTCATCCGCATTGGCCGCCTCGACAACGGTGTAACCGTGGTCCCCAAGCAGTTCGGATGCGTTGAGCCGCATAATCGCATCATCTTCAGCTACGAGAATGGTGGGCTGACTAAACATTGGGATTGGGGCCATGGTGCTACCAAACGCAGAACTACTAAAGTAACCCGCCGGACTTGCCAAAGTTCAGGGCGGGCTGCCCCTGTCTCAAAAACCTACCTTTCTGGCTGATAGGTCCTTTAGCCTGGCGCTAGGAGGAAAACCAACGCTTGACGGGCCGGTCAACGGCGCGATCTTTTTCGCCTACGTCGAGCAGTTCCTCGGTCCCGCCCTGAAGCCCGGCGATATCGTGATCATGGACAACCTCTCGAGCCACAAGGCGGCAGGCGTGCGAGAGGCGATCGAGGCCGCCGGCGCGAGCCTGCTTTATCTTCCTCCCTACAGCCCCGATTTCAACCCGATCGAAATGGCCTTCGCCAAGATGAAGGCCCTGCTGCGTAAGGCCGCCAAGCGAACCATCGACGCGCTGTGGACGGAGATCGGCGAAATCGTCGCCCTCTTCAAACCAGCCGAGTGCGCGAATAACTCCAACGCCGCTGGATATGATGCCATTTGAACAGGAAACGCGCTAATGGATCGCCGCGAAGCCATCCTGGCGCGCCTGCTCGAGATCGCCGAGGGGATCCCCGGCATCGCGCTCGCCGCTCGCAACCGCCCCGATTTTTCCGACCGGGCTCGCCCCGCAATCCTGATCCTTGACGCCGACGAGACGGCCGACGATCGCGAGAAGGGGCGCGGCCGCCCCTCTTATTCGCCGAACCTGATCGGCATGACGCCCGAGATCCACGTCCTGCTCGGCGGCAAGCATGAGCAACTCGGGAGTTCCATCAACGCTCTGCGCGTGCTGCTGCTGAAGGCGATCCTCACGGACAGCGCCCTGCAGGCCGTCGTCGGCGCGAATGGCGACATTCGCTACGAGGCGTGCGCTACGGACCTGGCCGCTGGGCGGTGCGTCGAGGGCAACCTCGGCCTTTCCTTCACTTTCACCTATCCGCTCATCCCCTCCGAGCTGTAACCGGGAGCATCCCAAATGGTAGCGACGAACACCTCCCCGAACGTCGACAACTATTACGTCGGCAAGGGCGTCGTTTCCGTCTCGGAAGACGAGGGCGCCACCTGGCGTGACGTCGGCAACGTCCCCGAGTTCGAGTGGACGCCGAACATCGAGAAGCTGGATCACTTCAGCTCGCGGACCGGCGTGCGGACAAAGGATCGGTCCATCATCACCGAGAAGTCCGCGACGCTGCGCATCGTCATGGAAGAGTTCACGGCCGAAAACCTGACCATGATCCTCATGGGCGAGGCGGTCGGGGCTGGTCCCATCACCGTGGACATCATGTCGCAAAGCGAGAAGGTGCTCGGCGTGCGGTTCGTGGGA
>JAUXWZ010000162.1 GCA_030684835.1 Beijerinckiaceae bacterium | reverse complement strand
TCTTGCGCAATTCCTCCACCGCGTTGCCGTCTTCAGTCACGAAGCGCAGATGCGCATGCTGGTTCAGCAGAATAAAGGCGAATACATCCGGCTCGTCATCAAAGAGTCTGCAGAATAGGGTCACAAGCTCGTGTGACGTGCGGGCAAACGGCAAATCACGCGCCCTTATCGCCGCAATCTTTTGGGCAAGTGCGCCGTAGTGCGTGCGAAAAAGTTCGGATGCTATTTGTTCCTTCGATCCAAAATAACGATACAGCGCTGCATCGGCTACGCCGACGGCCTGTGAAAGATCGCGGATGGTGGCGCCTTCCACACCTTTTTCCGCGAACAGCCGCAGCGCTTCCTTTTCGATGCGGGCGCGCGTCGTGGCGCCGTCGCGTATCCGCTGCACGCGGGCCCCGACAGCCATCAAGCGACACCTTGCGCGTTGATGCGCGCGCGCACGACAGTGTTCAACTCCACATAGTCAGGTTTGCCCGTACCAAGCAGCGGCAGCGCATCCATGGTGAGGATTTCGGACGGAACCATCAGTTCGGTGGCGCCCATCTCCTTCATGTGGGCCTGCACGTCCGCGCGGCGCAGGCTGGCCTGCGTTGTGACAAGAATCAGGCGCTCGCCCTTGCGCGCATCCGGCACTGCGACAACGACCGGCGGATGGTCCGGCGACAGTGCGGCGCACATTTGCTCGACAGCAGCGAGCGACACCATTTCGCCCGCAATCTTCGCAAAACGTTTCGCGCGGCCTTTGATGGTGACGAAGGTCAAGTTGTCGACCGTGACGATGTCGCCGGTATCGTGCCAACCATCCGGCGCCTCTTCCAGCACGCCGGGGTTGTCGGCGCGGAAATAGCCTTTCATGACATTGGGCCCACGCACATGGAGGCGTCCGCCCTCTTCGATGCCGGGCACAGGCTCCAGCCTATAGTCAACCCCCGGCATCAAGCGCCCGACGGTGCCAAATCGGTTGAACATCGGCGTATTGACGGCAAGCACGGGCGCAGTCTCCGTGACGCCATAGCCTTCCAGAATGCGAAGCCCGAACTTTTCAGCGTAAGTCCGCCGTGTCGACTCTTTCACCGGTTCGGCGCCGGCCACGACGTAACGCAGGGAGCGCATATCGTAATTATTTGCGCTGCGCGCGTAGCCCGCCAGGAACGTGTCGGTTCCGAACAGAACCGTCGCGTTCGTGGCGTAAATCAACTCGGGTATCTGCCGATAGTGCAGGGGCGTGGGATAAAGATAACACTTCATGCCCGTGAGCATCGGCAACAGCATGCCGCCCGTCAGCCCGAACGAGTGGAACACAGGCAGCACGTTGAACACAGTGTCGGCGGGCGTTACATCGAACCGCGCGGTGATCTGCGCGACGTTGGAGATGAGGTTGCGGTGCGACAGCACGACGCCCTTAGGCGCGCCCTCGGAGCCCGATGTAAACAGAACGGCGGCAGGATCGTCGGGCAGACGCCGATCAAGCGAGCGTCCCTGATCAATGAAGCCGCGCACCTTGTCAGCAAACGTGATGGTATTGCGCAGATCTTCAAGGAAGATGATCTGCACGCTGGCGCCAAGGCCGTCGATGAGGCTCTGCAGTTTCGCCTTTTCGACAAAGGCCCGCGAAGTCAGCACCACGCGCACCTTTGCTGCCCGGCATGCGGCGCCGACATTCGCGGGTCCCGCCGTGAAGTTGAGCATCGCCGCCACACGGCCCGCCGCCTGAATGGCGAAGAATGTAACAGCAGCGCCGCTTGCGTTGGGCAAAAGCATCCCGACGGATTCGCCAGGCGTGCTGAATCCCATGATCTTGCGGCCGATTACGGCGGCGCCGATCATCAGTTTGCGGCCTGAAAGCGCGCCGGTCAGCGGGTCTTCCACGATGATGCGCGAGCCGCCTGCATCGCCAACGGAACGCGCGAGCGCTTCAATCAGCGTGAGATCCGTATCTGTCGTGCGGAACACAAGATCGGACATCACGTCGTAGAGCGCTGCGCCTGCGGCCATTCGACGTTTGCGGCCAACCAGATTCGCCGGCAGGTCCAGCTTGCGCGGGGGCAAAAATGTAACGCGCACTTTGGGAAACAGCCGTCTATGCACAAGGTTCTTTGGCAAGCGCGTAAAGGGCGTGCGCTCCAGCCCGTCGAGACGCACGGGCACGATCATCGCGTCGGACTTGTCGGCGATCATCGCTGCGCCGTCGTAGACCTTCATCAACGCGCCAGTGACTGTCAGGCGTCCTTCAGGGAAGATGATCACGGGGTCGCCCGTCTTCACTTCCTTTATCAGTCCGCGCGTGGACATCGGTTTGGTCGGGTCCATCGGATATGTGCGCGCGATGCTGAGAAATGGACGCACCCACCACGCTTTTGCAATCTGCCAATCGATTGCGAACACTGGCTTCCGGTTCATGACCGAGAGCAAGACCGGCGCGTCGAGGAAGGACGTATGGTTGACTGCGATGACGCTGCGCTCGCCTGCCGCCTCAAGGTGTTCGAGCCCTTTCACCTCCAAGCGAAAGATCACGCGAAACACGGCCTGCAGCGCTTCAGCGGCCAGGTTTCCGGGCAACATCTTGAACAGGATGACGCCGACAATTGCGTTGAGCACACCCAGCAACGCGAGCAAGGCGGGTTCGCCCATGCCCGCCACTTGTAGCACGGCGGTTGAGACTGAACCGCCCACCATGAACAGCGACGTCATGATGTTGACCCCCGCAATGACGCGCGCCCGGCGATCTTCGCCCGCCCAGGACTGTACTGCGGAAAAAACGGGCACCACGAACAAGCCGCCAAAAATAGCGATGGCGACGACGTCGAAGGCAATCCGCAGGCCCGTGCCGCTGGTGAAGAACGCAGTCAGATCGACTGTGCCGCTTGCTTGCGGCATGCCCCAGGCCGTGTAACCAAGGTCGATGAGGAAGACGGCCATCATCAGCGCTGAAATCGGGGTTGGCAGCAAAACGATGCGGCCATGCGAAATGACGGCGGCCAGAATGGAGCCGACGCCGATGCCGCCAGCGAACAGCGCCATGACGGCTGTCTCAACGTCGATGCCGCCGCCAATCTTGTGTTTGATAAGAACGGGCACCAGCGACAGGGCGACCGCGCCAGTCATCCAGAACCAGCTGACCGCAAGCCCGCCGATCCACAGCCGTCGATCACTGGCCAATTCGCGCACGAGCCGCACGCTCGACCTTGCGATATTCTTATCAATCTTGAGCCCGGGAGCGCCGACCCCGGTTGCAGGTATCAGCCGGCTCGCGCCCCAGCAAATTGTCGCGATGAACATTAATTGCGCGACAACGCTCCACGAGCCGCGGTCGTGACTGGCGGCGTAGCCGCCAACGATGACGCCGAGCAGGATCGCAAGGAAAGTTCCTCCCTCCACAAGCGCGTTGCCAGAGGGCAATTCGCGGGTTTCGAGGTGGTCAGGAAGGATGCCGTATTTGATAGGTCCGAACAGCGCTGCAATCACGCCAAGACCAAAGAGCGCGGTGTAGAGCAGGGTGAGCGAGCCGAACATGAAGCCCGCTGCGGCAATCATCTGCACGAAAATTTCAGCGAATTTCAACCGCCGCCCGATAAGGGCCTTGTCATGGGAGTCAGCGATTTCGCCGCCCAGTGCAGAAAGAAAGACGGAGGGAAGCACAAAAATGCCGACGGCCATCGTCACCAGGGCGCCCGCGTGCTCCTCTCCCAGCCTGAAGAGGATCAGCATGGCCAGCATGCTACGCACAAAATTGTCGTTGAAGGCCGAGAAGAACTGCGTCCAGAACAGCGGCGCGAAACGCCGGGAAGTCATCAGATCGGCGAACATTCTCGGAGCCCCTCGCAGTATAAGTGAGCGTTCACTAACATCGCTGCAGGGGGCCGTCAAGGCCCGTTTTCTATGTCCAGCCAGCGCACGAAAGGCGAGGTCAGCCTCGCTGCGGCTCGGCATGCCCAATCACGCGAGCGAGCCCGGTCATCTCATGTTGCAGGCGGCGGTCGATCCGGTCCACGTCCATATGGACCTCAGCCACGCTGCGCGACCCATCCACCGTGCAGTGGTAATTCACCACGAGGCCGCTGGCGGTTTCTCGCACCCGAACGTCGTGGACGTCAGATACCCTGCCATCTTCAGCCGCCAGTCGCGCAAGAGCCGTCGCGATTGCGTCCGCAGTTTCGCGCGCGGCGTCCCGGCCGGCGAGCTCTTCAATTTCCATTGGCTCAATGTGCGTATCAACCTCAATTGAGGGTCCAAGTTCGTCGCGAATGGCTGCTTCAAGTCCGCTGGCGACGTCGTGCGCTTGCGCATGGGACATGCGCGCGTCTAATTCGAGATCAACGCCAACTGACTTCACCCCGTCAATTTCCTGAATGGTGATGTGGTGGATTGGCAGCCGCCGTCGCGCCGCCGCCATCAGCACACGTTGCAACACACTTTCATCCGACAGCACCCGCAGGTTTGCTGTCACCGTCAATGCAGCGTCTGGATGCTTGGCTGAAATCTCGCGGGCGACATCCGCTTTGATCGCCATGATGCGGTCGCCCGCCAGCGTGCGCGACACGGCGATGGAAATCTCGCCAAGAATCTCTGGTCCGGCGCGCCTCAGCCGCAACTCTTCAACGCGCGCGACGCCGCTGACATTTTCCGCGATGGACCTGATGTCGTCAGCGACTCCATCAGGCGCCTTGTCGACGAGTGTATCGATTGTCCGCCGCCCAAGCCGATAGCCAGCTATCCCAACGAAGATTGACACGCCCACAGCGGCGAGCGCATCGCCGTCCTTAAATCCATAAACAGTTGCTATGAGACCGGCGAGCACCAAAGACGACGCGACCAGATCGCTGGAAAAGTGCAGCGCATCTGCGGCGAGCGCATCGCTTCTCGTCTGCTTGGCGATCCGGTCGAGCGAGCGCCAGCGCACGAGATCGACCACGATCGAGACAATCAATACCCCGAAGGTAAGCCACGTCGCGTTGACCTCGGGCGCCTGATTCGTCGCAATGCGCCGTCCTGCCTCAAACAGGACCGCAAGGGACAGCAAGATCAAAAGGCCAGTTTCGATGAGCGCGGCGACGGCTTCAATCTTGGCGTGGCCATAGTGATGTTCATCGTCGGCAGGCTTGTCTGCGGCGCGGATTGCAAAATAGGTAAGCATCGTCGCGCCAACGTCGAGCAGTCCGTGAAGAGCCTCCGACATGAGGGCCAGCGAACCGGACAGGATGGCCGCGACAAACTTGCCTACGGTCAGGCCCGCGCTGGCGAGGATTGAAGCGAGGGCGGCCCTCGATTTCAGTTTCTGAAGATCGTCCATTTTCGTTTGTCCGCTTGCCTTTTCCCGTCAAACCCACAGTTTGGGTGCAGACTCAAAGGAGGCTCAAATGCGTTATCTTCATACAATGGTTCGGGTCGCTGACGTGGCTCAATCGCTGGATTTCTACTGCAACAAGCTGGGGCTGGTCGAAGTGCGGCGGGTCGAAAGCGAGCAGGGCCGGTTCACGCTTATCTTCCTGGCTGCTCCCGGGGACGAAGACGCCGCCCGGCAGAATCGCGCGCCTCTCGTCGAGTTGACCTACAATTGGGATCTTGAAACCTATACCGGGGGGCGTAACTTTGGCCACCTCGCCTATGAGGTCGATAATATCTACGCGACTTGCGAGAAGCTGATGAGCGGCGGTGTGGTCATCAGCCGTCCACCGCGCGAAGGCCGGATGGCGTTTATTCGTTCTCCCGACAACATTTCCATCGAGCTGTTGCAAAAAGGCGAAGCCCTGCCGCCGGCGGAGCCTTGGAAATCGATGCCTAATATCGGCGTCTGGTGAGATGTTGTCGCTTGACTAGAGGGGCCCCGCTCAGCGCTAGTCGTCCTGTCAAAGGGGAGGGCTATTCATGGCGCGCGCAAAATCAAACAGTCTGGTGCGCACTATCGCGATCGGCTTTATCGCCGGGGCGCTGGGCGTGCTTCTTTTCCACCAGCTTGCCGGTTGGTTCATTGTAGGTCGTATGCCTTGGAGCAATTGGGCGCCGGTTCCACCGTTCGCCGTCCCGACCATTCTCAACCAGACTTTCTGGGGCGGAATGTGGGGGATTTTATTCGCGCTACTCGCCGACCGTTTTCCCAGAGGCGTCGCCTTTCTTGTCGTGGCGTTTCTCTTCGGCGCTATTCTGCCCTCTGCCTTCAGTTGGTATGTGATTCCACTGATTAAGGGGGGCGCAATGGGACCTCGTGGCGTCTGGTACAATGGCCCACTGATCAACGGCGCCTGGGGGCTCGGCACCGGAATTTGTTATGTGCTTTTGCGTCGGCTGATTCGGTAGTCGCTAACCAAAAAAGCCCCGCTGCTTGGCGGGGCTTTTCTGAGTTCTAGACTGCCTCTCGTTAACGGCAGACCTGGACGCGGCGTCCGAAGCGGTCCACGCGCCAGGTGCAGCGGCGCGCCCGCGGGCGGGGAGCAGGCCGGCAGACCTGTACACGGCGACCGGAGCGGTCAACTCGCCACGTGCAGCGCTGGCGCATTTGAGCGTCTTCCGCACCTTCAGCCGGAAAGTCGGCGTCTGGAACGAGTGTCTTCACGTCCACCTTATCGAGTTCGTCAAAAAGCGAGGCCGCTTGGCTGGTCTTTGGGATTGCGAGCACGGTTGCAGCGCCACCGAGGGCGAACAATGAGCGCAAGAGAATTCGACGGTCCATTCGGCGTCTCCAATTGAAAAAGTGCCTAGCAAGGCCCCACTTCGGAGCGCGTGCTTGGCATATGTCAACGTGCTGATGCCGTTATCGTTCCTTCCAGGGCTGGGCCGCGCCATTGACCCCCCGGCCCGTCCCGCTTAGTGCTCCCCGCTAGGGAGAGCCCGTAACGATGTCGTTGACCGATGCCTTTTCGACAAGCCCGGCGCTCGCCAAGGAAATGAGCGATCAGGCGCTGATTACTGGGGTGTTCGCGTTTGAGGCTGCGCTCGCGCAAGCCCAAGCTCTTGAGGGCGTCATCCCAAGCGCGGCCGCCCAAGCAATTACGCAAGCCGTCTCGCAAATACAGGTGACCCCGGAAGATGTCGCCGCCGAGGCAGCTCGCGCAGGCGCGCTCACCATGCCGCTTGTGAAACTGTTGATCGGCGCTGTTCGCGGCCGGGACGCGCCCGCGGCGGTATACGTCCACTTCGGCGCCACGAGCCAGGACGCCATGGACACGGCGCTGGTTCTTCAGCTCGATAAAGCAATTGCGCTTATCGATGCGAACATTGCGCGTGTCGCCAATGCGGCCGCCCGTCTGGCGCAGACGCACCGCAACACGATCATGCTTGGCCGCACATTACTGCAACCTGCGACGCCAATCTCATTCGGCCAGAAAGCGGCGCAATGGCTTCTTGCCGCTTGCGAGGATCGCACGCGTCTGCGTGACGCCGCGCGGGACGCGCTTCGCATCCAGTTTGGCGGCGCGTCAGGCAATCTGGGCTCGCTTGGCGAAAAGGGAGAGGCGGTTTCGACGCGCCTCGCCAGCTTGCTGCCATTGCGTTTTGGCGCGCCCGCCAACGGGGCCGTCGCGCCGTGGCATACGAGGCGCGGCAATCTTTTGAATCTGAGTGCAGCGTTCACAATCGCCACCATTGGCGCGTCCAAGATGGCACGCGACATTTCGTTGATGGCGCAATGGGAGGTGGGCGAACTCGCTGAGCCGTCCGAAGAGGGTAGGGGCGTCTCCTCCGCCATGCCGCACAAACAAAACCCCGTTCGATGTATGACAACGATCAGCGCCGGGCTGCGCGCCCCGGGCTTGCTCGCGACATTAATGTCGGGAGCCATACAGGAACATGAGCGCGCGCTGGGCGGCTGGCAGGCCGAATGGTCGACTTTGCCGGAACTCGTGAAGATTGCCGGAGGCGCGATCGTCAACATGGCGGACACGCTGGA
This sequence comes from Beijerinckiaceae bacterium, assembly GCA_030684835.1. Classification (GTDB taxonomy): domain Bacteria; phylum Pseudomonadota; class Alphaproteobacteria; order Rhizobiales; family Beijerinckiaceae; genus Terripilifer. Next base: position 27,210 of record JAUXWZ010000162.1, on the reverse strand, counting down.
GGGCCTGGTCGTCGATCCGGCGCGCATGCGTGCAAACTTCGATCAGCTTCGTGGGCTGCCCCTCGCCGAAATTGCCGCCTTGGCGTTGGCGCCTGCGATGGGCCGCGACGCCGCACACGCCCTTGTCGCTCAAGCGTCGCGCGGCGTTCTTGTTAATCAAACCACGCTGGCAGATGAGCTCGCCCGCGACCCAGTCGCAGGCGCGCATTTCACCACCGCTGACCTTTCTGTCGCCCTCGACCCGCAACAAGCGCTAGGCGCATCATCGACGTTCATTGACGCCGCGCTGGCCGCGTGGCGCAACCAGACTGCAACCTTCAAAATGGAGAAGTGAAAATGACTGAACTCACACTTGCCGACGCGCAGACCATCGTGAATCAGGCGCTCGCCCACGCGCGCGCCAACAAGTTCAACCCGGTAGGGGTCGTGGTGCTGGACGCGCGCGGCTCGCTAAAGGCTAGCGGCGTTGAAGACGGCACAAGCCTGGTGCGCTGGAAGGTAGCTTTCGGCAAGGCCTATGGTTCCGTCGCCTGGGGCGCGGGATCGAAGAAGATCGAGAAAATGGCGGCGGACCGTCCCAACTTCTTCGCGGGCGTTGCGCATCTGGTCGACGGCGGCATCCTGCCGGTGGGCGGTGGCGTCCTCATCCGTGACGCGAACAACGCCATCATCGGCGCTGTCGGCATTTCCGGCGATACGTCGGACAACGACGAGGCGGCCGCTGTCGCCGGCATCAAGGCTGCAGGTCACCAAGCAGACGGCGGCTGAATCAAGGCTGAAGCGTGACTGGAGCTACTGCGCTCTAACCGCATTTCGTCATGAGAACGCCAACTTGAATGGGTATGACCCAAATCCAGAGGCGTCATTTCGCACATCAGCGCTCGCCGGTGTGCGGAATAATGACGAGTGGCCAAGAGCAGGAGACTCCCATGTTACGTTGCGAAATCATCCGCACGTGCTCACACGAAAAGGTGGCGGAGGCGGCAGTGCTCTCTGTGGGCCCAGCTTTCCGAGACCGTATCGCTCTTCTGGCGGCTGCATCCAACATGCGACCGGGGGTCTATGTCGCGACTCTCGTTCGCCGCTTTCGTGACGAGGCGTCGGACGTGGAAATCGACGGTCTTGCGCGCATCATCGAGGGTTCGGACATGCCCATCCTCGAGGGGATGCGCTGGATCGTCGAGGTCATGATCGACGGATCGCGCACGGGCGGTCCGCGCACTCCGGGAAGGTCGCGCTTTAAACGCGATGACCGATGCATGCAGGCGGCTTGATCGAGTGACTCTTGGCCCGGCTCAGAGCGCGCGGCGCGCCCATGGTCGCGTGTCCACGGCCGCTTCCGGCCCCGCGCCCGGCTGATAGAAGCGTGTGGATCGCGGGGCTCCCCGCTCGCGCAAAAGGCGTTCGGTTGTTGGGTCGCGGATCTCCATCGCGTCGAACCCGCACCGCTCCATCATCTGGATTTGATCCAGCAGCACCTCACCAGCCGCACGCAATTCGCCTCTGAACCTGTATCGTTCACGCAGCAACCGAGCTGTCGAGAAAGAGCGGCCGTCGTTGAACTTTGGAAACGAAAGCGCAATCAGCGAAAAGCGGTGTATGTCCTGCGCGAAGTCTTCAATCGGTGTTCCTGCCTCGATGCGAACACCGATCGGAGCGTTCGACCCGTCGAAAGCATCACGTTCCTGTATCCACCACTCAAGCGGAACGATCGTATTACCGGCCGGCGGAATGTCCTCGCCCTCTGCGATGTGCCGCCAGGTGTCTTGCGCAAACGCGCCGTTCTTCCAAAGTGCCATGCTGAGCATCCGGTTCAAATGTCTGCGCCCACGTTGGTTTGGTAAAGAGCATCCTTAAAGGGCCCCATGCCTATGCGCCGGTAGACCGTCAGGAAATCTTCGCTCGCCTCTTCACGCACGAGCAAATATCGGTCCACGATGCGTTCGATCGCGTCGACAATTTCTTCTGACGAGAAGCCAGGGCCGGTGAGCGTGCCAAGCGAACACGTTTCGTCGCCCGATCCGCCGAGCGTGATCTGGTAAGTCTCGACGCCCTTGCGCTCAAGCCCGAGAATGCCGATGTGGGCGACATGATGATGGCCGCACGCGTTAATGCATCCCGAAATCTTGATCTTCAAATCGCCAATCTCTCGTGCGCGCGCCCCTTCTCCAAAGCGCTCGGAGATGCGTTGCGCGACAGGAATGGATCGTGCGGTGGCGAGGGAGCAATAATCAAGTCCGGGGCAGGCGATGATATCGCTGATGAGGCCTGCGTTCGCGGTTGCGAGGTTGCTTTTGGCAAGAGCGTCAAAGACCGTCACAATGTCGTCCAGCGCCACGTGGGGCAGGACGAGGTTCTGCTCATGCGACACCCGAATTTCATCATGGCCAAAGCGTTCTGCGAGATCGGCGACGATGTCCATCTGGTCCGCGCTCGCGTCGCCGGGAATGCCGCCAATTGGTTTGAGCGAAATCGTCACAATGCCGTAGCCGGGCTGCTGATGCGCATCAACGTTTGTTGACGCAAAAGCCGCGAACTTTGGATCGCTCTCGCGCCGTGACTCAAAGTTCTCCGACGGTCCCGCGAATTTTCGAAATTTCGGTGGCGCGAAATAGTCTTGGATACGTGCGATTTCTTTTGATGGAAGCTCGATGAAATCGCGGCTGGCGTTGGCGAACTCAGTCTCCACCGCCGCCCGCATCCAATCGGCTCCCTTCTCGTGCAACAGGATCTTTATCCGCGCCTTGTACTTGTTGTCGCGCCGCCCTTCCAGATTGTACACACGCACAATCGCCTGTGTGTAGGCGAGCAAATCTTCCTTGCGCAGGAAGTCACGGATTTTCACCGCGATGAGTGGAGTTCGGCCTTGCCCACCGCCGACATAGACGGCAAAGCCCGTTACGCCTTTTTCGTTTTGGACGATCTGGTACCCGATATCGTGAACCTGTATCGCCGCGCGATCCCGCACTGCGCCTGTCACGGCAATTTTAAACTTGCGCGGCAGGAAGGTGAATTCGGGGTGGATGGACGACCACTGCCGCAGGATTTCAGCGTAAGGTCGAGGATCTTCAAGCTCGTCAGCCGCAGCGCCCGCAAAATGATCCGCAGTGACATTGCGAATACAATTTCCTGACGTCTGTATCGCATGCATCTCGACGCTGGCGAGTTCCTCGAGAATGGCTGGCGTATCGATCAACGACGGCCAGTTGTACTGAAGATTCTGTCGTGTGGTAAAATGCCCGTAGCCCTTGTCATAGCGTCGCGCGATGTGAGCAAGCTTGCGCATCTGGCGCGCGTTTAGCGTTCCGTAGGGAATGGCGACCCGCAGCATGTAAGCGTGCAGCTGGAGATACAGCCCATTCATCAGGCGATGCGGGCGGAATTGCTCTTCTGTCATCTCGCCGACCAGCCGCCGCGCGACCTGATCGCGGAATGCGGCGACGCGGTCGGCTACGAAGCCCGCGTCGAATTCGTCATAACGATACATGTTCGACTCCGATGATCGATCGCATGTCCTACCGGACCGCCTGTTTGCCAAGGTCGGGCCGAATGGTTGGCCCCTTGGCGCGGATTGCTTCGCGGATGTGTGAAGCTTCGATCACACCATCTCGCGCGCGAATGTCGAAAATCAGCGGCTCTATGATGAGGTTGCGCCTTGCGTCCGCATGGGCTCGTTCACCCAGCGCTGCTTCGGCTGCCTCCCGCTGCGCAAAAATCTCGGCGCTTGCCAGCGATTCAACCCACCCGTTTTGCCCTAGAAAGACGACGGCGCCGTCGGACAGGCGATTGGCGGAAATAGCGTAGCTCATGTGGTCCGCTCCGCGACGATTGATTTCGAGGGAACTCTACACATTTAGCGAATTAAATTCGAGTATTATTTTAATATACATGTATTTATTGTAATATATGTTCGGAACAGGTCGCATGCAGAGGCGTTCTGCTCACATGCGCATCTTCCGACAAAGTCTATTGGCTATATGCCTTTTGGGTCCGGGCGCCGCTTTGGCAACAGAGCAACCGTCACAAATCGTCCCGGACAGCGAGGCGCGTTCAGGTGAAAATCTGACAGAGCGGCTTGACCGCACCGACAGCGTGATCAAACCGCCTGCGACCGATGACAGCATGCTGATCGCACCGCCTCCTGATAGCGCCAGGACGCCGGTGATCAAGCCAGGAGAGGCCCCACCGCAGCAAGTCTCGCCCACCAAGTGACAGAGCGGTAAGGCGGAGCCGAGACTTTAGGCGAATACACATTCCATAAGACTATGAGATGAGGCAGTTTTTGCGGTGCAGCGACGATGTTGCGCATGCGAAGGTTGATATGAGTCAATGCCGCCGCCCGACTTTGCGCCTCAAGGTCGCAAATAGGGGTGGTCGTGACTTCAGCTTGAGTCGCCGCCCCGGTCGGGAGCACCATCGTGGCGCATACAGCTGGGGTCGCGGGGCCCATGAACCCGTTAAAACGCATGTCCGCAGGCGAGATGACACTCATCATCGCGGGCGTGGCATTGTTTTTTCTTTCTATTTTGATCGCGGCGAAGACTTATTCTGCGCCTTTCGCCTTTCATGCCATTCTGTTTGCAGCCGCTAGCGCTGCGACGGTGGTTGCGGTCGTAAACCGATATTATTACCGGCCCGCGGAAGCGCCGCCTGCTGAAATCGACGGCAAGCCGAACTACAATTACGGTCCTATCAAGTTCGCGACGCTGATTTCGTTATTCTGGGGCATTGCGGGCTTCCTTGTCGGGCTGATCATCGCGCTTCAGCTTGCATTTCCCGCCGTTAATTTCGATCTGCCGTGGATCAGCTTCGGGCGATTGCGCCCGCTGCACACTTCGGCGGTCATTTTTGCCTTTGGCGGCAACGTGTTGCTGGGCACAGCCTTCTACGTGGTGCAACGCACCTGTCGCGTAAGGCTTGCGGGCGAGCTTGCTCCCTGGTTCGTTATCCTTGGCTATAACTTCTTCATCGTGATCGCTGGCACGGGCTATCTGCTCGGCATCACGCAAGGCAAGGAATACGCCGAGCCGGAATGGTACGCGGACCTGTTCCTGACAGTCGTGTGGGTGACTTTCTTTCTCGTGTTCCTCATCACACTGACGAGGCGCAAGGAACCACACATCTACGTTGCGAACTGGTTCTACATCGCATTCATCGTGACGATTGCCGTGCTTCACATTGGCAACAATGCCGCGATCCCAGTCTCGCTCTATTCGCCAAAGTCCTACATCGTATGGGCGGGCGTTCAGGACGCGATGATGCAATGGTGGTACGGCCACAATGCTGTGGGCTTCTTCCTCACGGCCGGCTTCCTCGCCATCATGTATTACTTTGTGCCCAAGCGCGCAGAGCGGCCGGTGTATTCTTATCGCCTGTCGATCATCCATTTTTGGGCGCTGATCTTCCTCTACATGTGGGCAGGCCCGCATCATCTGCACTACACGGCTCTGCCTGACTGGACGCAGACGCTTGGCATGACCTTCTCGATCATGCTGTGGATGCCCTCATGGGGCGGAATGATTAACGGCCTGATGACGCTGTCTGGCGCGTGGGACAAGCTGCGCACAGATCCTGTGTTGCGCATGCTCGTCGTCTCGATCGCGTTCTACGGCATGTCGACCTTCGAAGGTCCGCTCATGTCCATCAAGGTCGTGAACTCGCTGTCACACTATACCGACTGGACAATTGGCCACGTGCATTCAGGCGCGCTTGGCTGGGTCGGTTACGTGTCGTTCGGGGCCATCTACTGCCTCGTTCCGTGGCTCTGGAACAGACCGCAACTTTACTCGCTGCGTCTCGTTAACTGGCACTTCTGGGTCTCGACGATTGGCATCGTGCTTTACATCACCTCAATGTGGGTGGCGGGCATTCTGCAAGGCCTGATGTGGCGCGCCTATAATACGCTTGGCTTTCTCGAATACTCGTTCATCGAGACCGTTGAAGCCATGCATCCCTTCTATGTAATTCGCGCACTCGGCGGCGCTCTCTTCCTCGCGGGTGCGCTCATCATGTGCTGGAACATCTATCGCACCATCGTCATGCCTGCCGCAGAAGAGCGGACGGCTGTTGGCGGCGCGCTGGCTGCGGCCGAGTGAAGATTGGAGACTCGCATGTCACTCTGGAACAAGCACCAGATCTTCGAAAAGAACTCGATCATTCTTGTGATCGGCGTCCTCATCGTGATCTCCATCGGCGGTCTCGTAGAGATTTTGCCGCTCTACTATCTGAAGAGCACAATCGAAAAGGTGGAGGGAATGCGTCCCTACTCCCCGCTCGAGCTCGCCGGACGCGACATCTACGTGCGTGAAGGCTGCTACAACTGCCATTCGCAGATGATCCGCAGCCTTCGCGATGAGGTCGAGCGTTACGGTCACTACTCACTGGCGGCCGAGAGCATGTACGATCGGCCGTTCCAGTGGGGCTCCAAGCGCAACGGCCCTGATCTTGCTCGCGTCGGCGCCAAATACTCCGACGACTGGCACAGGCAGCATCTCGATAACCCTCGCCAGATGGTGCCCGGCTCGATCATGCCAGCCTATCCGTGGTTGGCGAAAACCGAACTGGACACGCGCGAAGTCGCGTCAAGCATGAAGGTTCAGGCGTTCCAGGGCGTTCCTTACACGCCTGAGATGATCGAAAACGCCGAGAAGGATCTCGTTACTCAGGCGACGACTGACAGTCCTAACGCGGATGCCCTCACCAAGCGTTATCCGAAGGCGCAGGTGCGCAAGTTTAGTGGCGGAACAGGCGCGGTCAATGAAGCTGACGCGCTCATCGCCTATCTGCAGATGCTGGGTACGCTCGTGGATTTCAAAGTCTACGACGGCAAAGCAAATCTGCGCTGAGGGAAATGCAATGACACTTCAGAACTTCTTTTTCGAAGCCAAGGTCCTGAGCCTCCTCGCTCTGATGTTCACCTTCCTGGCCATCGTCGCTTATGCCCTGTGGCCGTCGAACCAAAAACGTTTCGACGAAGCCGCAAGCCTGCCCCTCAATGAGGATTGAGAGCCATGTCAACGCCTCAACATCAGGAAGTCGACGCCCATACGGGCACTGCAACTACCGGCCATGAATGGGATGGGATTCGAGAACTCAACACGCCATTACCAAAATGGTGGCTCTACATCTTGTACGCAACCATCGTATGGTCGTTCGGCTACTTTATCGTCTACCCGTCGTGGCCGCTTCTCGCCTCCCATACACCGGGCGTCCTCGGGTGGACGTCGCGCGGCGCGGTGACGGCTGACCTCCAGTCACTCCAGGTGCAGCGCGCGCCAATGCTGTCTGCACTTGACGCTGCGTCGTTCACTGACATCGCAAAAGACGAAAAATTGCGGGGCTTTGCTATTGCGCAGGGGCGTGCGGCGTTCGGAGACAATTGTGCGCCGTGCCACGGGTCAGGTGGCGGCGGTTCGCCAAGCTTTCCAAATCTGAATGACGACGACTGGCTTTGGGGCGCTACGGTCGAAGACATTCGTCAAACGATTGCCTACGGCGTCCGCTCGGGCCATGAACAAACGCGCGTAGGCGCCCCCATGCCGGCTTTCGGTCAGACCGGCATGTTGAAGCCTGCCGAAATAAGCCAGGTTTCTGATCATGTCCGCGCCATGGCGGGTCTGCCGACTGAGAAGGGTTATGACGCGGCGCTTGGCGAAAAGTTGTTCAGCGAGCAATGCTCTTCATGCCACGGCGATACAGGCAAGGGTAACATCGAACTGGGCGCGCCAAATCTCACGGATAAAATCTGGCTCTTCGGTTCCGACAAGGCGTCAATCGCAGACGGCGTCAATCGCGGACGAGGCTCTATCATGCCAGCATGGACCGGCCGCCTCGATGACACGACCATCAAGGCGCTCGCAATTTACGTCCATGGCCTTGGCGGTGGAAAGTAGATCAAGGCGCCCAACGATATATAAGCACATAACGGACATGCGCCGCCTTGAACGGCGCATGTCGGAGCACCAGCAATGAGCGTCAAACAGGAGCAGTCGCGAGAGGCGGCTCTGAGCGCAAAAGGAGTGGAATCCCCACTCTATGCGGAGCGACAGAAAGTATATCCGCAGAGCGTGCAGGGGACGTTTCGTCGCTTGCGATGGGCAATCCTGTGCGCAACGCTCGGCGTCTACTACCTGCTGCCGTTCGTGCGCTGGGACAGGGGCCCGCACGCGCCATCGCAGGCGGTCCTCATCGATATGGAGCACCGCCGCTTCTACTTCTTCTTCATCGAGATCTGGCCGCAGGAATTTTACTATCTGACCGGACTCCTCATCATCGCGTCGATGACGCTGTTTCTGATGAATGCTGTGGCCGGTCGCGTTTGGTGTGGCTATCTCTGCCCGCAAACGATCTGGACGGATCTTTTTCTGCTAATTGAGCGGCTGACCCAGGGCGACCGTCGCGAGCGCATGCAACTTGAGAGCGGCCCCTGGACGTTGCGTCGCGCGCGCAGTTTTCTATTGAAGCATTTCCTTTGGCTCATGGTCGCGTGGTGGACGGGCGGCGCGTGGGTTCTTTATTTCAGCGATGCGCCAAAGCTCGTCGCCGATCTGGCGACCTTCAACGCGCCCGCCATCGCCTATATCTGGATCGGCATCCTTACGCTCACGACATATTTTTTCGCCGGCTACATGCGCGAGCAAGTTTGCACTTACATGTGTCCATGGCCGCGCATTCAGGCGGCCCTGACTGACGAACATGCGCTCAACGTCACCTATCGGTATGATCGCGGCGAACCGCGCGCATCCGTCAAAAAGGCCGAGGCGTCGCGGCTGGCAGGTGAGCCCGCAGGAGATTGCATCGATTGCCGCCAATGCTTCAATGTTTGCCCCACTGGCGTCGACATCCGCGACGGGTTGCAAATCGACTGTATCCAATGCGGCCTTTGCATCGACGCCTGCGACAACGTGATGGCCAAAATCGGCCGTCCCAGCGGCCTCATCGCCTATGATACGGATGAGCGTGTGAAAGCGCGGGCCTGCGGACAGACGCCGCCGACCTACCAAATCCTTCGTCCACGTACGATCCTCTACGCTGCAATCATCGCGATCGTCGGCGCGATCATGATTTATGCGTTGGCGACCCGCAGCCTCATTGGAATCTCGGCGATACACGATCGCAATCCCGTATTCGTTACGCTCAGCGACGGGTCGATCCGCAACGCTTATACAATCCGGCTCCTGAACAAGGAATTGCACCCGCGCAAATTCAGCGTCGAAGTGACGGGGCTCGAAGGCGCGCTTCTCGAAATTGTGGGCGCGGAACAAGGCGCAGAAGGCCATCTCGTCGATATCGGCACCGATCAAACGCGTGAAGTGCGCGTACTCGTGACAGCGCCGCGCAACAGCCGTCACGCTCGCGAGGACATAGAGTTCATCGCGACGGACACTATCTCCGGCCAGTCCGCACGCGCAAAAGACCATTTCATAGGCCCTGAAAAGAGATGAACATGCAAAAGGAAACAGCCGCACGTCCCCTGACAGGCCGCATGGTTCTCTTCATGCTTCTTGCGTTCTTCGGAGTCATCATCACCGTTAACATGGTGATGCTTCGACTTGCGTCGTCGACGTTCAGTGGGCTGGGCGACAAGAACGCTTATGTCGCTGGCATTTCTCACAACAAGTCGCTTGCGGCGGCGCGCGAGCAGGACAATAGGGCCTGGAAAGTTGACGCAAATATTCGCCGCGTGGCGCCCGGTCGAAGCGTGGTTACCATCCTGCGGTCGGATGGCGGCATGGCCGCTAACACCGACGTGACGGTGCGCTTCCAGCATCCATCCAGCGGAAGTCTTGACCGGAGCGTTTCGCTGCCGTCGGTCGGCGCCAACACATGGCGCGCCGGGCTCGAACTGCCTGCGGGCGTCTGGGATATCGTGATCGAAATGCGGTCTGGCGGCGCTGTCGTATTCATGTCGCGCGATCGAATTGTTGCAAGCGACAGCAAGGTCGCTGGTGATGGCTGATCAGGCTGATCTCGCGTGTTATGAGCGGCCGGCCAGCGATGGCGCGACGACGATGGACTTTGCGCTTGAGGGCGCGGATTGCGCCGCGTGCATCGACGATATCGAGGGAGGCTTGCGGGCTGCGAACGGCGTGGTGTCTGCGCGTCTGAACGTCACGAATCGCAGGCTCAGCGTAACGTGGCGCCCCGATGAGGCGGATGCCTATTCCATAGTGCAGCGACTTGCGGCTCTGGGTTACAAAGCTCATCCGTTTGATCTGAATCGAGTTGAGGCTGAAGACGCCGAGCAAACAAAATGGCTCATTCGCTGCCTGGCTGTCGCGTCCTTCTCCATGATGAACGTGATGCTTCTGTCGGTGTCGATCTGGTCAGGCGCCGTCAGTGACCTCACGCCCGAGACGCGTGATTTCTTTCATTGGCTCTCTGCGCTGCTTGTCATGCCTGCCGCTGCTTATGCGGGGCAGCCCTTTTTCCGCAATGCGCTGAAAGCGCTGCGCACGCGTAGTCTCAACATGGATGTGCCGATTTCGCTGGGCATTCTGCTCGCCATCGCCATGTCGCTTTATGAGACGATGCATTCGGCTGAGCACGCCTATTTTGACTCCGCGATTATGCTCCTTGTTTTTCTGCTTCTGGGCCGCACGCTCGACCAGATCATGCGCGTCAAGATGCGGGCGGCGGCGGCAAACATCGCTGCGCTAAAGGGTGATTTCGCGCAGCGCATCGATGCTGCGGGCGTTGTCAGGACCGTGCCGGTTGCAACGCTGAACGCAGGTGATCTTGTGCTCGTGCGCCCGGGTGATCGCATTCCGGCAGACGCGACCATTGTATCGGGCGACACAGATCTCGACGAAAGCGTCATCACGGGCGAGACGTTGCACAGGCCTGTCAGTGAAGGCGCGAAAGTATGGGCCGGTTCGCTCAACGGCTCGGGTGCGATCACGTTGCGCGTGACGTCAGCGGGCGAGGCGACACTCATCGACGAGGTCAAGCGCCTTGTCGACGAGGCAAGCGAAGCCAAGTCTCGCTATCGTCGGCTAGCCGATCGCGCCTCCGCAATTTATTCGCCATTGGTGCATCTCGCCGCGTTGCTCACCATTATTGGGTGGCTTCTCGCAGGCTCGTCCGTTCATTTCGCCCTCGTGACGGCGATTTCGGTGCTCATCATCACGTGTCCCTGCGCACTTGCGTTGGCCGTGCCTGCTGTACAAGTGGTGGCGGCGGGCAGTTTGTTTCGCGCGGGCGTTTATCTCAATGCGTCTGACGCAATCGAACGTTTGGCCCAAATCGATCATGTGGTGTTCGACAAAACCGGCACGTTGACGATGCCTGAGCCGCGCATCGCAAATGCGGCGGACATCCCTGCTGATATGCTTGACGCTGCGGCCCGTCTTGGGTTGTCGAGCCGTCATCCGCTGGCCACGATTTTGGTTCGAGCCGTCAATGCAGCTGCGCCGATCGAAAATGCGCGCGAAGTCGCCGGTTCGGGCGTCATCGCTTCCATTGACGGCATGGAAATTCGTTTGGGCGGCGCTGCATTTTGCAGCGCGGCAACTGATGCGCTGGACATCGCTCCCGATTCGTCGCTCATCTTCGTCCGCTGGGGCGAGCGGACCGCGGCGATTGAAATACGGCAGGCGTTGCGTGTTGATGCTCGCGCAGTGGTGGATGCACTGCGCGCGCGTGGCGTTACTGTGTCAATCCTTTCAGGCGACAGGCCGGAGGCGGTGGCGCCCGTTGCCGCGGCCTTGGCCATCACGGACTGGCGCGGCGGCGTGAAGCCTGATGAGAAGATCGCCGCCATTGTAGAATTCACGCGCAATGGTCGCAGAGTGCTGATGGTCGGCGACGGACTGAACGATGCGCCTGCGCTGGCAGGCGCCCACGCGTCCATATCGCCGATCGACGCCGCAGACATTGCGCGCGCCAAGGCGGACGCCATGTTTCTGGGTGAAAGGCTTCAGCCGATTGTTACGGCGCTTGATCTTTCACGAAAGGCGCGCGCGCTTATGCGCCAGAATTTGTGGCTCGCGGTCATTTACAACACCATCGCCGTTCCGCTCGCAGTTGCTGGCTTTGTCACACCTTTGATTGCCGCTGCGGCGATGTCGGGATCGTCGATCCTTGTGACGGTAAATGCCTTGCGCGCCCGCGCCCCGCGTCGCTTTGAAATGTCCAAGCCGCAATCAACACCTGCGCGTCCCGTGATCGGCGCCGCTGCAAAGGCGTCATCATGAACGTACTCGTCTATCTCATTCCACTTGCACTGCTGCTTGGCGGCACATGGCTTTTCGCATTTTTGTGGACGATGCGCGCAAACCAATACGACGATATGGACGGGCCAGCCTGGCGTATTTTGTCCGATGAGGATTTGCCAAAATGACGGCGCCCGACGTTAACTTGGCTGCGCCGCTGCGCGCGGGCAGGCTCTCGTGCTTTTGTCCGGCAGGCGCCCCGGTGGCGGGTGAAGCGCGCGGGCTGGTTACGCTTGCAGGTGGCTTTGCCGCGTCCGTTTTATCGCAAACGCTCGTGCTTGGTCTGTTGCCGCTCGCGGGGCTTCTGCTCGCGCCAAAACCCTCGATGGCGGTTTTACCGCTTGTCGCAATGTTGCTGGGCGCCGCGCTCGCGACATTTCCCGCATCTTTTTTGCTCGATACGTTTGGCCGCCGCGCTTCTTTTGCGCTTGGCGCGTCGCACGGGCTCGCGGGTGGTTGCTTGATGGCGTGGTCGCTCGCCGCGCAGCAATTTTATCCGTTACTACTTGGCGCATTCTGGATGGGGGTCGCGCAGGGCTTCAGCCTGTTCTATCGGCACGAAGCTGCAATAGGCTCGTCCCGTGGCGAAAAGCTCGTCGCCATTGCCCTTGTGTTCGGCGCGGGCAGTCTCGCCGGGCTCGTGGGGCCGGGACTTGCGCAGCTTGCGGAACGGCTGGCGCCGGGATTTTACGTTGGAACAGCGCTGTTCGCTACGGCGGCGCAATTCGCAACGTTGCTGTTTGCCGCCGCCACATCGCGGCGGTTGCCCATTGCGCTGCCAATTACCGAAGCGCCGCCAGCCATCTGGCGCGCGATGATCGCGCCAACATTGATCGCGGCGCTGGCGTGGTTCTGCATGAATCTTTTGATGCTCGCTGCGCCATTTTCAATGGTCACCTGCGGCGTCACGGCCGCGGGCGTCATGGGCGCCGTCGCGTGGCATGTTGTGGCCATGTATGCGCCGTCGTTCTTGCTTGCGCCGCTCGCGGGCCGCATCAACGCGAAATGGATCGCGGCGCTTGGCCTGCTCGTCATTCTTCTCGCCTTGCTTCTCTTCATTGGGGCGGCGACGGCTGAGCGTTTCACCGCCTCGCTCGTGTTGCTCGCGATAGGCTGGTCGTTCACAACAACGGCGGGGACAGCGTGGCTGCATGAGGAGGCTTCTCCCAGCCGCGCTATGCTTGCCGTCCATGACGGGGTGCTTTTCATAGCGGCAATCGGCGGCGCTCTGGCTGCCTATCCTTTCGCGCCCGGCTGAATTGGCTGCGCGCGCGCGTCGGCCTATATAGGCTCGAGACACGCGGCGCCGCCGCCTTCAGCCGAGGAATATTGAATGACATCTTCCGAAGACAGAATTGCTGCCCTTGAGGCCCGCTTTGATGCGTTGAACGAAACGCTCGCGACGGTTCTGTCCACGCTTGTGCTTCATGGCGTGCTCACGAAACCCGCCGTGGAGCAGATTCTCAAGCAGGCCAAAACGAACGCCGCTCCCGCGGGCGCGACGCAGGTTGATGCTTTGCAGCAGAGCTATCCGGCGGCGATGCGCGAAGCCATGGGGCCCGCGCCGGATGAAGATGATGATCACGGTCATTGAGTCGGGGGTGACCGGGCGGGGCAGGGAGGTTACAAGATAACTTACCCAAGCCCGGACCTTTTACGTGACCCCTTCGCCCCACCGTTTTTCCGTCGCACCCATGATGGACTGGACCGATCGGCATTGCCGCGTCTTCCATCGCACCCTGTCGCGCCGCGCGCGGCTTTACACGGAAATGGTGACGCCGGGCGCGATCATTTTCGGACCGCGGGAGCGGCTGCTGGGATTCAGTGAATTCGAGCATGCTGTCGCCTTGCAATTGGGCGGCAGCGAGCCAGGCGCGCTGGCAAAGTGCGCCGTCATTGGATCCGACTACGGATACGATGAGATCAACCTCAATTGCGGCTGCCCCTCGGACCGTGTGCAGAACGGCGCGTTCGGCGCCTGCCTCATGCGTGAGCCCCAACTCGTGGGCGAATGCGTGGCCGCGATGAAGGCTGTCGTAAAAATTCCAGTCACTGTGAAATGCCGCATTGGCGTCGATGATCAGGAGCCGCGCGACGCTCTTTGGAACATGGCGCGCGCCGTCATTGATGCGGGCGCGGACGCGCTCATCGTCCATGCGCGCAAGGCGTGGCTGCAGGGTCTCAGCCCGAAGGAAAATCGGGACGTCCCGCCGCTTGATTATGCGCTCGTCCATGAGCTCAAGCGCGAATTTCCAGGCACGCCGGTCTCCATCAATGGCGGTTTCACTTCAATTGAATCTGTGCGGGCGCAGCTCGATCATCTCGATGGCGTGATGGTGGGCCGCGCGGCCTATCACGACCCGGGACTTCTGCTGCGTGTGGATAGCGACTTGTTTGGCGAGGCGCCCCCCGTGGCCGACCAGTTTGAGGCGGTGGAGGTCTACGAGGCCTATATCGCGGCGCGCCTCAGCGAGGGCGTGCGGTTGGCCGATATGACGCGCCACATGCTTGGGCTGTTCGCTGGCATGCCCGGCGCACGGTCCTGGCGGCGGCATCTCGCAACCGAGGCGGTGAAGAAGGGCGCAGGGCTTGAGGTGCTGCGCGATGCGCTGGCACACGTGCTGCGCGGCGCTGCGCAGGACGCGGCCGCCGGGAAAGCGGCCTGAGTGGGCATGGATCACCTCGCTGCACTCTGGATTTACGGGCCGATGGAATTTGCCGCGGCCGTCGTCATCGCGCTGCTCGGCGGGTTTGTGCGTGGCCTTACTGGCTTTGGCGGCGGACTTGTGATGGTGCCGCTGTTCTCGATGCTGTGGGGGCCGGTTGAAGCCATTGGCGCCATGGTTGGGCTTGGCTTCCTCACGCTGTTCCAAGTGCTTTTCCCCGCGCTGAAGGTTGCCAAGCTCCGTGACGCGGCTCCGCTGCTGCTGGGCAGCGCCTTGTTCACGCCGGTCGGCGTCGCGCTGCTGGTCTCGCTTGATCCCGGCGTCGTGAAGAAAATCATCGCTGTGGTGATTCTAACGCTCACCCTCGTCATGCTGGCGGGCTGGGCTTACCGCGGCAACCGCGGCCCGGCGCAGGGCTTCATCGTCGGCGGCCTGACTGGCTTTGTGAACGGAGTGGCCGGAGCCGGTGGGCCGATCACCGTCGTCTACGTCATGGCGGAGAAGACGCGGGCGGAGTTCCAGCGTGCAAACATCATCCTGGCTATGGGCCTCTCGTCCTTCATGACCATCTTCGCCCTCGTGATGGCTGACGCCATCGGTAAGCGCACGCTTGTTCACGTGGCCGCGTTCATTCTCCCAACCATCCTGGGCACTTGGCTCGGCGTCCAACTGTTCGCGCGGCTGCCGTCGGGGTTGTACCGGCAGATCGTGCTGTGGTTTCTGGTGGTGCTCAGCGTAGGACTGTTGTTGAAATAGGGCAGGGAGTGCAGGAGCGCAGCTTGCTGGGACGGCGGCGACAGGTTAGAACCTGTTCGCTGGATGGCGGCGCCCGCTATCCACATGCGTGACTTTAAACGCGCCGGGCGGTTAGCTCAGTTGGTAGAGCGCCTGCTTTACACGCAGGATGTCGGCGGTTCGAGCCCGTCACTGCCCACCATTTTCCTATGTCATTGCAATGAAAATCGCCTTTCTGACCTGCCATGATCTGCTGGAGGGCGCGCCTGAACGGCGCGCCGACGCGTTTGAGCATGATCTGCAGATTGGCGCGCTGCGCAGCGCGATGGCGGGCGCGCAATCGACTGTCATCGAGATCGACTGGCGCTCCCCCCTTGAGACATTCGACGATTTTGATGTCGCTCTGCTCGGGACAGCTTGGGATTATCAGGATCACGCATTGGCGTTCCTGGCCCGGCTCGACGAAATTTCTTCGCGCGGCGTCGATGTCTGCAATCGGCCACAAGTCGCGCGCTGGAACATCGACAAGAGCTACTTGCGCGCGCTTGAATTGACCGGCGTTGCGACCATTCCCACACTCTGGCACGACGACCCGGGCGCGGCGGACCTCAACGCCGCATTTGACCTGTTTGCCTGCGAGCGTGTGGTAGTGAAGCGGCGCGTGGGCGCGGGCGCCGTTGGGCAATTTGATTTTACGCGCAACGCGCCGCCGCAGGCCGCATGGCGACTGGGATGCGCCGGCCTGATTCAGCCGTTCCTGCCGTCTATCGCGACCGAAGGGGAGTATTCCCTCATCTTCATCGACGGCGAATTCTCGCACGCGCTCGTGAAGCGCCCGGCCGATGGCGATTATCGCATCCAGTCACTGTACGGCGGCGTGGAGACAGCCGTCACGCCTTCGGCGATCGATCTGCGCAGCGCGCGAAGCGTCCTTGATGCGTTGCCGTTCACGGATTTGCTATACGCGCGCATCGATATGGTGCGCGGCTTTGATGGCAAATTGTGCCTGATGGAGGCAGAGTTGATCGAGCCATACCTGTATCCGCTCCAGGGGCGCGACGTTGGAGTCCGACTCGCGAAGGCGATCCAGAAACGCTGTCGCTAAGGGCGCGGGTCCGTCCAGCTCATTCCGCCATTTTGGCAGCCTTCGCGACATATTCACGAGGGAACGCATGGATGCGCTTGAGGGCGGCTGTCGCGTCCGTCGAATCGACGATGGAGAGAGGCATTTGCAGCCGCTCGGCCTCGTCCAGAAACGCCTTGTCGATAGTGGTGGCGTTGAACGCGCCCCGCACCGCCGCGAGCCTGTCTTGCGGCACGGAGCCGGACATGATGAAGGGGCGGCCAAGCTCGCCGGGCGCAGTAATGATATCGAGGATCGCCTTATGCTCCGCCGACGTCACAAGGTCGCCTGCAAAAGGCATATCCTCGGGCATGCCGGCAACCCGCACTGGCGTAAAGCGCACGAGCATAGTGTATTTCTTGTCTCGCACCATTTCTGGCGAGAGGCTCGTCCACGCGCCGCATTCGCCGTCGAGTTCGCCTCGCTCCATCGCCAACTGCTTATCGGCGCTGCCAGGAAAGCCGATAATCTGGCGCACCTTCACGCCAAAGATCTCCCTCAACAAAGATGAACTGGTATAGGAGCTGGTGCCTTTGCCGGTGGCGCCCATCACGAATTCGTCGCGTTTCAGAAGGTCATTCCAGTCCTTTATGCCCGTTGCGTGCCAGGCGAAGCAGATCGTCGAATTGCGCATGATGCTGCCCACCCAGGCCACCGAACCAAAGTCGACGCCGATCTTCTCCGGGTTGAACATGGCTTCGCTGATGAGGAACGGGTTGAATGTCGCCAGGACCGTTCCGTCCTTCGGCAAATTGCCTTCCAGGCGACGCAGGGCCGTGAGGCTGCCTGCGCCCGGCGCGTTTTGCACGATGACTGGCGGATTGCCCGGGATGTGCCGACCGATGTGGCGCGACAAGAGGCGTGCATACTGGTCGAACCCGCCACCGACAGAATAACCGATGACGATTGAAAACCGGTTTGCCTTGTAGAACTCAGCCGGCGTTTGAGCGTGGCTCGCAACATGCGACGCGCAGACCAGTCCAGCGACCATCACCGCGCCCACGCCAATGCGAACTGCGAGCCGCGCGCGTAGTTGCACACACACTTGCGATGTATCCATGTTCCTCTCCCGGCACCCGGCTTGACGCGGATTCTTTGTGCAGGCTATCGCCTGAATATGATCCAGGTCAACGCAGAGCCCCAAGCGTGAGCGTATGAATAGACTTTGCGAATGCGGCGCCTGAGGCATTCCTTCCCGCCCTCCGGCGTCATCGCTAACTAGCCCTCCGAAACGCGGGGGGCTTTTTCTTTTTGCCGGTCACTCCGCTTTTTTGACGCCCTTCAGAAATTCATCGAAGAATCTCAGCAGCGGCCCCGATACTTGCATCGAACGGCTGAACGGTTCGTCAAGCGGCTCGGATTCGAAGAAGTGCCCCGCCCCCTGCAGGACAACACGCCGCGCGTAAAATTTCGTCTGTCTCAGCGCGAGCAGAAAGTCGTCGGTCTGGCTGCGATCAACCACATCGTCTTCTGACCCGGTGATGAGAAGAAACGGCGTCCCGTTGCGGCGCTTCTCGACATAAGTTGTCGGCGACGCTTCGATATATTGTCGCCTTTCCTCGGTGGCGGGGGCGCCCATGAATTTCTCGGTGATGTTGTCGTAGGGCCTGCAGTGAACGTCGTGGCTCCATTGGCGCGCCATATCGAAAACGCCATAAAACGGCGCGACTGCTTGCGCCCGCGTGCTGAGGTGCGAATAGGCGTCCTCGGGATAAGCGCCTGCGAAGGGCGCCTCGTCGCCCGTCAACGCGACAAGCGAAACAAGCTGCCCGCCGGCTGAGCCGCCCATGAGGCCAATACGCTGGCTATCGACTTTGATTTCATCTCCACGTCCACGCAGAAATTGCACCGCTGCCCGCACGTCATGCACTGCCTCGGGATAGGTCTTCACGCCGGGTCGCGAAAGTCGATACGCGATGGGAAAGAAGACATATCCCCGCGCTGCGAAATACGCGCCCCAGTGTCGATAACTTCCAGGGCCGCCTGATTGCCAGCCGCCGCCGTGAACAGCAATGATCGCAGGAAACACGCCTTCGCCGCTCGGCTGATAAAGATCGCCACGCAGCGACACGCCATCATGCTGAGCGTATTCAACACTTTTTTGAACAGTCCACGCGCCATCAGACATTTGCAATGTTAGTCCTTCAGCAATTGCTCGCGCAACACCAGCATCTCCGTCAGGGTTTGCGTACTGACCTTTGGTGGAGCGATGTCAAGCATCTCCAGCTGCATCGCGATGATCTCCGAAATCATCAGCCGCGCGAACCATTTGTTGTCGGCTGGAACAACCCACCAGGGCGCCCATTTTGTGCTGGTGGCCTCCAGCATGTCCTCATACGCTTTTTGATACTGCTTCCAGTAGCCGCGTTCCTTCACGTCGCCGGCGTTGAATTTCCAGTGCTTGTCGGGCTCATCGATGCGTTCAATGAAGCGGCGGCGTTGTTCATCGTAGGATATATTGAGGAAGAATTTCATGACGATCGTGCCGTTGCGCTCCAGATGTCGCTCAAAGGTGTTGATGTCTTCGTAGCGGTCTTTCCAGATGTTTTTGCCGCGCGCCTCGGGTGGCAGCTTTTGCCGACCTAAAATATCCTCGTGAACGCGAACGACCAGCGTCTCCTCGTAGTGAGACCGGTTGAATATTCCGATCATCCCGCGCGCCGGCAGGGCCTTCTGCACACGCCACAGGAAGGTGTGATCGATTTCTTGCGTGCTTGGGGCCTTGAAACTGGTGACGTTGCAACCCTGAGGATTGACGCCTGACATGATGTGGCGAATTGCGCCATCCTTGCCCGATGCATCCATGCCCTGGAGAATGACGAGCACGGAGTATCTACCATCAGCGTAGAGCGTTTCCTGCAATTGCGCGAGACGGTTGCGATTGCGCGCGAGATGCTCGATCGCATCCCCCTTGTCTGTGAATCCACCCGTGAACGCCGGATCAAAGTTCTTTTTCAGAGCAATCGATGAACCCGGTTTAACTGCGACGTCCTTCAGTCGATACTTGATGGCGTCGCCATTGACGGCGATCCGACGCTTCTTGTCGAAATCCCATGAACCGAGCATGCGGCGCCTCCCTCGCGACCCCCTTCAAACGGGGATCCGCGGCAAGTTCGCAGCAATCGCGTGCGCGGGCAAGCGGCGGATGACCTCAATGGGGAGCCGGCGCGCGTGCGAATTGTTGTTCCCTCGCCTAACAGACTGGCAAAAAGGCTGCTGCATGGGCACGGCGCCACCCGATTGATCTTCGTCCATCGCCATCAAGGCTTTATCCTGTGCGCAGCTGTCGAGCCGTTCGGCTGCGCTTGCGGACTACGCCACCATGCGATCCTTTGCGGAACAGGCGGAGCGCTTTCGCTCCACGGCAAGGCGCCTGAAGGCTAGGGACCTTCGGCAGCTCGTGATGGTAGGCGATGCTGTCAGCAGTGTCAGCGCATTCATACACAGCCTGCAGAAAGAACGCGGCGTTTCGAACGTCTACCTTGGCTCGCGTGGCCTGGAATTTTGCGAGCGGCTGGCGACCACGCGCGCCGCCTCCCGCACCGATCAGGCGGCCGTTTGCGAGGTGTTTGATCGGCTGCAAGAGGTTGCCAGCGAGGCTGCATTCGACGCGCGTCTGTTCAGCCGCATCGCCTGCGTCGTTCAGGATCTTGAATCGCTGGATCTGATGCGCGCTCGCATTGCGGACGTTGCGGCGACGGCCGCCGAGGCCACCGCCTACTTCGTTGATTTGATCTCCGCGCTGCTTGCAATCGTTTTCGAAGCGTCCGACGCAACAGCGGATGCAGAGACGTCACGCGCGCTCGTCGCCATGTTCAGCTTCATGCAAGGAAAAGAGTTTGCGGGGCAGGAGCGGGCGACAGCTGCGGCAGGCTTCTCGTCCGGTCGCTTTACCCACCTGCAACACAGCCAATTGCTCAAGCTCATCGATGCGCAAACGCGGTCCTTCCAATTCTTTACCAAGTTCGCAGCGCCTGAACTCAAAGCGCTCTACGATGACAAATTGTCTGGCCCCGACATGATCGAATTCGAGCGACTGCGACGGATTGCCTGTCTCGCCGGGCCAACTGCCGGACTAACCGGTATCACCAGTCAACAATGGTATGATCAGGCGACGCGCAGGATGGACGCCATGCGTGTTGTCGAACGCAAGCTTGATGAAGATCTGCAAGACCTTTGCAAGGCGAAACTTGCGGCGGCCGAAATTGCGACTGGCGCCGGGGATTTGATTGATTTTCCTGCAGGCGAAACAGCCCGCTATCAGTTCGCTTTCGTCATCGGCGGCGCGGACGAAGCGCTGTTGACTGACGCGGCCGAGACGGGGGCAGAGGTGCTTTCCGTAGACGGCGTGAGCCCCCGCGTTGGGCGATCTATCCTTGACATTGTGCAAAGCCAGGCCGGACGTCTACAGCAGATGAGCGAAGAGCTGGAAGCCGCGCGCATGGCGATGAACGAGCGCAAGATTATTGATCGTGCGAAGGGAATTCTCATGCGTCACCGCGGCGCTTCCGAGCAGGAGGCGTATGAATTGCTGCGCACGACAGCGATGAGTCAAAATCGTCGCATCAAGGAAGTGGCCGATGCGGTGATCTCGATGAGCGACATTCTCAAGCCAGCCTGAGTTTGCTCAAGGAAACGCGCCTTCGTTGATCTCGGGGCTGGGCAGCGGCGCCTGCATCTCAAAAACGATTCCTGTTGGTTCGTAGGTCAGGCTGGTGCGGGCGTGCGCCTGCGGGCCCAAAACTCTGTCAATCAGGATCGTCCCAAAGCCGCGACGCTTTGGAGGGCGCACAACCGGGCCTCCGCGCTCTGTCCATCGCAATGTGAGTTCGCGCGCAGTGTCTTTTCCGTCCACACTCCAGTCGACGGCGATCCGTCCAACTGGTGTCGAGAGCGCCCCGTATTTGAGCGCATTCGTGGTCAATTCATGGATCGCCATGCCGAACGGCACAGCCAGGGACGACGGCAAATCTACCGGCGGCCCTTGCAACTGAAAGCGCTGCCCGGAGCCATCATCGAAGGGCGTGAGTTCCTGTTTCAGAAGATGTGCGAGCGAGGCGGATTGGAGAAGGTCGTCGGTCAGAAGCTGATGCGTGCGCGCCAGCGATTGAAGGCGCTCGCTGAAGGATTGCGTAAACTCTTGGATGGTTCCTGACGATCGGGATGTGACGGCCATGACGCCTTGAATCGTCGCGAGCATATTGCGCACGCGATGGTGTAGTTCGCGAATCAGGACCTTTTGTCGCCCAGAAACAGCCTCGAGCTGTTGGATCAGCGCCTCTGAAGCCTTCTGACGTCGGCGCGCACGAAGCGCGCCCTCGGTGGCGAGGGTGAACGTACCCGCATGAAACGGGCGCTCGATGATTGCGACATTCCCCAATTGGGAAAGCATCCGTTGATCACTCGACGCATTTTGAAACGTAAGCACAATAAACGGGAAGTCGGACCACTCCGGTTGCGTGCGCACCCAATGAAAGAAACCGTCCATATGATGGCCGGACAAATCCTCCACTGAAATGATTGCGGCGCTCGCGAACCGTAGATTGCTCGTGAGTTCCTCAATATCGAGGCAAATGCGAGACGCAATGTTGCTCTGAGCCAGGACGGCGCGCGCGACATTCGCATCCCGGCCCAGCGAGGCCAGGATGAGGACAATTTCCTCGTGGGCGTCAGTTGTGGTTGCGTGCGATGCCAAGCAGATCCTCGTCGTCGCCCTTGAATGAAGGTGTCCCGGACAAGACCCCCTGAAAACCCGTAAGAGGCGCCCCGATGGTTACGCCTTTCGAACTAATGCCGTACTCGCGAATGGTGTCCTCATGATATCCGGTCCGCTTCTTGAGGACCGAAACCGCGCGCCTTATCCGGCCTGTGGCTTCAAAGAAGCGCAACATGAGAACGGTATCGGCCACATAGGTCATATCAATGGGGGCAGCCATGGCGCCGATGAGGCCATGCTGCGCGAGCACGAGGATCGTGACCACCCCGTGCTGGTTAAGGTAGGTCAGCAACTCATGCATCTGCAGCAGCATGTAGTGCTCGTCCGGAATCGAGTTTAGATAGCCGGTCAGGCTGTCGATTACGACGAACTGTCTGCCGTTGGACACCTTCTCCCGAATGATGCTCGCAAATTCCCCAGGCGTCAGTCGCGCCGGATCAATTTGCATGAGATCCAGCAGGCCGCTTTTGAGATGCGGTTCCAGATCGATGCCAATGCTTTTAGTTCGGGTGAGGAGAATGCGTCTCGTTTCATCAAACGTAATGAGGAGGCCCTGTTCGCCCCGCTCGAGCGCGGTCCGCATAAATTGGGTCGATAGCGTTGACTTGCCCGCGCCCGATGGGCCTATCAGAAGGGTGCTGGTTCCACGATCGAGACCACCGCCCAAAAGTCTGTCTAGTTCATCAACGCCGCTTGTCGCAGTGGGTTGGTCGAAATGCGGATGATCTTCATCTATTGTTGGCTCAAGGCGGGGGAAAAGTACGAGTCCACCTTTGCGCAAAACATAGTCGTGATAGCCGCCGTCAAACTGCATTCCTCGCATCTTTATAACGCGCAGACGTCGGCGTTCGGGGCCATACAGGCCAGCCGTTGTTTCCAGCCTAATAACGCCGTGTGAAATACTGTGCAAATTCAGATCGTCGAAATCAGATGTGAGATCATCCAGCATAAGCACCGTGGCGTCGTGCAGCAGGAAGAAGTGCTTCAGCGCCAGCACTTGGCGGCGATACCGCATGACGCTCTGAGAGAGCAGCCTGATTTCGGAAAGGCTGTCGAAGACGATGCGCTTGGGCTTCAGGCGCTGGATCTCCTGAATAGCCATCTGGACGGTTTCGCCAAGCTCGAGGTCGGACGCATGCAAAAGCGTTTGTTGCTGTTTGGGATCAAGGCTGAGTTCGGGTGGCACCAATTCGAAAATGTTGATCGCGTCGAGTGACCAGCCGTGTGTTTTTGCAACTGCGTGCAACTCGCGCTTGGTTTCCGAAAGCGTGATGTAGAGCCCGCACTCGCCTTCCTCGACGCCTTGCAGCAAAAATTGCAGCCCCATGGTCGTCTTGCCCGACCCAGGTTTGCCTTCAATGAGATGCGCGCGATTGGATGGATAGCCTCCAATAATAACCTCATCGAGTCCACTGACGCCGCTGTGGCAGGGTTGGGCATCTGGCATTTATTACTCCCGCAGAATCCAGAGTTTATAGGGTCCGTCTGCGAGCATGTCCAA
This sequence comes from Beijerinckiaceae bacterium, assembly GCA_030684835.1. Lineage (GTDB taxonomy): Bacteria > Pseudomonadota > Alphaproteobacteria > Rhizobiales > Beijerinckiaceae > Terripilifer. Next base: position 3,257 of record JAUXWZ010000162.1, on the reverse strand, counting down.
CATGACAACAGCCGCGCTTATCAAGCGCGGCTGCAAAAAGTGGCTGCAGAATGGGTACTTTTTGCTTTTTGAGTTAAGCGAAAAATACGCAGCTTGAGTGTTGCTTATTCTTTTTTAGTCAAGCCAACGAGCTTGGCGATTTCATCGATCTGTTTTTCCTGCGCCATGATAGCAACGGCGAATTCTTCAGCGCCGCCGGGGTTGGGCACCTGTCCACTCGCCACGAGCTTGGCTGCGATGGCTGGATCAGCGGCGATCGCCTTCACGTCGTCGCCAATGCGCGTGCGCAAAGCTGGCGACACGCTGCGCGGGCCAAAAAGTCCAACCAGTCCGTCAACCTCCAGCGATGGGAACCCCGCCTCCCGTGCTGTCGGGATATCTGCAATCAGCGGCACGCGTTCTCGGCTCGTGACAACCACAAGACGGGCGCCGGCCGACTGCAACACAGGCTGCTGGATCGCGAGAGAAGACATCGTCACCTGAATACGCCCTGTCGCCATTTCCCCGGCGCCTTGCACGAGATTGGTAAAGGGCACTTTCGCGATCTCTAGTCCTTCTGTCTTGATGAAGCCATCCCACACAAACTCGGTGATCCCTGGCACAACAACTGCGTTAAGTTCCTTTGGGCGCTTGCGGGCCAACTCCACGAATTCTTTAAGTGTCGTAACGCCAAGTGAACTTGAAATGCTGACAGACAGGATCGTGTTGGAGAACCGCGCGATGGGCAGAAGGTCCTTCTGACGATCATAACCGCGCTTTTCATGACGGTAGGGATGCGGCGTGAAATTGCCTGCCGGAGAAAATAGGAATTGATGATCGTCGTTGTCGTTCACCACGGCGCGAATCGCGATCAGGCTGTCGCCGCCGGGCCTGTTCTCGACAATCACGGCCTGTCCCCACTTGCGTGACAGCACATCGGCAGCCAGTCGCGCGCCGATGTCTGCGCCAGCGCCAGGCGCGAACGGAACGATGAATTTCACGGCCCGGCGTGGCCAGACCTCGCTTGTTTGAGCCGATGCGAGTGTTGGCGCGGCGATGCTTGCGATGCCGAGCGCAATGGCCCCAAGGCGCGCGGTGAATATCCGTCTGTTCATTTCTGACGACCCCTTGAGTGTTCCCTGTGCGCGTTTTCAATTGTGGCGCGCTACCGATGAAACTGCCCCGATTTTGGGAGAGCGGCAAGTCTGCGCCAGTGGAATAAAAAAGAGCCCGGCGGTTTGCCGGGCTCTCAAGTCGTTCGTCAGTCATTTCTCAATAGGGGCAAACATCCCAGAAGCCTGACGTGCGGCTGGGGTTTGTGTAGTACCAGCACAAGCCCTCCTCTGGTGGTTGACCATAATAGGCCGCGGCGGAGGCTGCGCCGATCACGCCGATTGCAGCGCCGGCGGCGATCGCCGTTCCCGGACGCCAGCGGTAAGGACGATACCAGTTGCCGTAGACCGGACGGCCAGGCCTGTAGACGGGTGGACGCACGCCGGGGCGATAGCCGGGGCGAACGCCTGGGCGATAACCGGGCGCCACGGCGACAGGGCGGCCGGGGCGGATATTCATGTTGGGGCGGACGCCTGGGCGGGCGGTGGGGCGGACCGTGGGCCGGACACCGGGTCGGCCAACCGGACGTGCGGACCGAACAGCGCCGCCCCGAGCACCGTATCCGCCTCCACCGTATTGAACGGCGTTCACCTGGCTCTCAAGAGCGGGTGCGGGCGCCACCGGCAAGGCCTGCGCGATGCGCGGCGTCGCAAACATAACGCCAGTGGCGACGATGCCCGCCACCGCGATAACTACCTTAAGTTCAAAAACCCGCATGCGATGCTCCTTCACGTCCAGCGATAACTTAAGTATAGCCGGATTATCTCGGAAGGCAAAATAAAGGCGCGGCAGTGGTAAACTGGAAAAACGATGCCTGTTTATAAATAAAGAGCGCGGCGTTAAGGCCGCGCTCAAAGAAAATAGGTTTGGTCGAGAGTTTATGGCCGCGTTTATTCCGCCGCCGTCTGGGTAGGGGCCTTTAATCCACGCGCAGTAAGCTCTTCGTCCGTGAGGCCCGCCACACGCCAGTCTGTGGTCTTGGGCGCGACCCCTTCAAACGAGCGTAGCTTGCTCTGCGGCACACGCGGCTCGGTGAGCCCGATGACGGTCCCGTCCTTTACGAAAGTTTGCGCGGCCTCAACCATTTGCTTGCGGAACTCCACAATCGCGAGATCGCTTGCGCCAAGCAGATCTTTGCTGCGATCAGCGATCGGGCCCATGGTGACCCACATCACGTAGTCCTGGTTGGGGATGCCTTTGATGCCGGTGAAATTGCCGGCCTTCATCGCCTGACGATCTTGCAGGAACTTGTTCTCGAACGTGCGCTTGCTGGACCAGTCGTCGTTGAGATCAACCCCGCGCGTCGCGCCAAGGAACTTGCGCCAGGTCTCTGTCTCAGGCGTCGACGCAGCGTCGCCAAAGCATAAAAAGTAGAAGTCGGTGTTCGTGTCGTCCACAGGCACGTGCAGGATCGCTACTTTGTAATTATTATTCGGCGGAATGAACACGGTGTAGGGGGCGATGAAAAGCGTCGTTCGAATGTAGTCGTGCGTTTGCGCGTTCTGGATAGGGCGGCGCAGGGCGGCGTAGCGAAAGCCGAAGGGCGTGCGCTGCACCTGGAGGCGCGGCGACTTGTCGGTCGAAGGCCGGAGCCAGTTCTTGTCGTTGGCTTCAGCGCTTGTCACGCGCGCCGGCACCATGTCCGACGAATGCAGGGTCGACGAATGGGCAGAGTCTATGCCGCCTTCCAGGATTTGCGCCCAGTTGCAGGGCACGCGGAATTTGGCGATCGAGACACGCGTGTCCGGCGTAGGCTGGAACACCGGCGGCTCGAAATCAGGCATCATTTCGGCAGGGCCGAGATACACCCACACAAAGCCGGCAGCCTCGCGCACCGGATAGGCCGTCGTCTTCACCTTTTTGACGAAACCGGTTTCAGCGGGCTCCGAAGCCAGCTCCATTGCGTTGCCGTCGACGTCGAACTTCCAGCCATGGAAGGCGCAGCGGATGCCGCACTCCTCGTTGCGCCCGAAATAGAGGTTGGCACCACGATGCGGGCAATGCTGTTCGACGATGCCGACGCGGCCGTCGGTTTGGCGGAAAGCGAGAAGCTCCTCGCCCAGGATCTTGATCTTCTTCGGTGGCCCGTCGCGCTCCGCCAATTCCTCGGAGTGGAGCGCAGGCATCCAGACGCGGCGCAGCAGGTCGCCCATCGGCGTGCCGGG
>JAUXWZ010000052.1 GCA_030684835.1 Beijerinckiaceae bacterium | reverse complement strand
GCAGCGCGATCAAGCCCTTGGCGACGAAGGCGCGGTTGAGCCCCTTCAGCGACACCACATCCGCAACCGTGCCGAGCGCCACCAGATGCAGCATCGATAGAAGGTCGGGCGCGGGTCGCGTGGTGGTCCAGAAGCCGCGCTGACGCAATTCGCGCGTCAGCGCCACCAGCGTCACGAACACCAGACCGACAGCGGCGAGATGGCCGAGCCCGGACAAATCGTCGGCGCGGTTCGGATTGACGACGGCGACAGCGTCGGGAAGTTGCTCATCGGCCTGATGGTGATCGATCACCACCGTCTCGAGCCCGAGATTGCGGGCTTCTGCGAGCGGCTCATGACTGGTGGTGCCGCAATCGACGGTGACCAACAGCGTCGCGCCGCGTTGCGCAAACGAACGGATGGCGTCGACGTTCGGCCCGTAGCCCTCGAAGATGCGGTCGGGGATATGCACGATCGGATCGAGTCCGCCATGCCGAAGGAAGCGGCACAGCAGCGCCGCCGACGTGGCGCCGTCAACGTCGTAATCGCCGAAGATCGCAACCTTTGCGCCTTTGACCAAGCCATCGGCGAGCCGCGCCGCGGCGGCGTCCATGCCGGTCAGCACCGCCGGATCGGGCAGCAGCCGCTTGATGGTGGGATCAAGATAGGCCTCGGCGGTGTCGGCCTCGACGCCACGCCCCGCCAGCACCCGCGCCAGCAGTTCGGACAGGCCCAGCCGCTGCGCGATGGTCATCGCCCGCGCGTTGCCGCGCTCATCCAGCCGGTCGCGCCACGCCCGCCCGCAGGCGGATTTCTCCACGTCGAGGAAATAACGCTCTCTGTCGCTGAAGGCGGGCGCCGGTAAGGCCATAGCGCAATATAGGCGCTTTTGTCCGCCGCCGCATTGGGCCTGTGGACAGATGCGACCCGTCAGTCCAGGTGAAACTTCTCGAACTGACGGTGCTCACCAAACACGCGGCGCACGGTACCGGTGGCGGAGCGCATCACCACGGTCTCGGTCTCAATGACGTTCTTGCCAAATTTTACGGCGCTCAGCATGGCGCCGCCGGTCACGCCGGTCGCGGAGAACAGGCAGTCGCCGCGCACCATGTCCTCAATTTCGTATTTCTTCTTCGGGTCCTTGATACCCATCTTGATGGTGCGCTCGCGCAGCTCTTCGGTGTCGATGATCAGGCGCGTCTGCATTTGCCCGCCGATACAGCGCAATGCAGCCGCCGCCAGCACGCCTTCAGGCGCGCCGCCGATGCCGAGATAGATGTCGATGCCTGTCTTTTGTTCGGCGCAGTGGATCACGCTGGCCACGTCACCGTCGCTGATCAGGCTGACCGAGGCGCCGACCTTGCGGATCGCCGCAATAATGTCGGCGTGGCGCGGCCGGTCGAGCAGCATCGCCGTGATTTCGGATGGCTTTACCCCTTTGG
>JAUXWZ010000159.1 GCA_030684835.1 Beijerinckiaceae bacterium | reverse complement strand
TCACGCATGAACTCTCGTCATACATGTACCGACGCCGTTCACAGCGCACTACGCGGGCGTCCGGCTCGCGCGCCGTGCTCGGGCAAGCAAGTTTGTGTTGGCCCCAAATGCACCTCGCGCGCGCTCCGCGTTACGCGGCGCCTTTCGCGACTGGTACGCAACAATATCTTGAATACCCAAGGCGCCTGTCATCAATCTGTCATTTCGCAGTCATACTCATGCTGACGAGTGTCAAGCGATATAGGCGAGATATTGTTTTCAAGAGGCGTGGAAATCATCGCAGTCACCAAGACTTTTGGCGCCTTGCGAGCGCTGGATGCGGTGAACCTGTCGGTCGCGCCGGGGGAGTTTGTGGCGTTGCTGGGTCCATCTGGATGCGGGAAAACCACGCTCCTGCGGTCCGTAGCCGGCCTACTTGATATTGACGCCGGCGCCATCAGCATCGGAGAGCGTTTGGTGGCCGCGCCGAAGAAGAAAGTGTTCGTACCTTCCGAGCGGCGCCAACTCGGCATGGTTTTTCAGGACTACGCGTTGTGGCCGCATCTGCGGGTGCGAGAAAATGTCGGCTTTCCCCTGACCGCGCGACGTCATCCCGTCGCCCAGCAGCCCAAACCGATTGAGGCGGCGCTTCGCCGTGTTGAGATGTGGCCGTTCGCCGACCGGTTTCCGGGTGAACTATCTGGCGGCCAGCAGCAACGCGTTGCGCTGGCGCGGGCAATCGTCGATTCGCCGAGCCTGCTTTTACGCGTCGGCTCATTGAAGGCCGTCTGCTGGTGAGCGGCCTCGTCTCGCATAAGAGCTACGGCTGGAAGCTGTTCGAAGGCCTCAAGACCAACGGAGCCCTGGTTCCGGGTGCGAATGCGCAGGCGCTGAATCCGGTTCTGCAGGGCGCGCGCGCAGCAGTCATGGGCGCGGTGGACTACATCGCGCTCGGCGCCCGTGAGAAGGGCGAGGGTATCGAGGTGATCTACCCCGCGTCCGGCACAGTTCTGGAAGCACGGCCAGCGATGATCCTGCAATCATCGAAGAATGCCGATAATGCAAAGCGGTTCATCGACTACATCCTTTCTCAGGAAGGACAGGCGCTTGTCGCGGATACCTACCTGCTGCCAGCTCGCACGGACATAAAGGCCAAGCGCGCCGGGTGGGCTGACATCAAGCTTCTTGATCAGCAGGCCTCCAGCGAGCAAGAGCGCCTAGCGACGCTTCAACGCTTCAAGAGCGTGATGGGACTGAAGTAAGCGAGCGGATAACCGGATTATGGAGCGGAACGGCGGCATCGGAATCATCGGGCTCTCGCTTGCGGGGCTGGGAACGGTCGTTGCCGTGCCGATGCTGTTCGTTCTCCTCCAGGCTATCTTTCCGCACCTCGGCGAGAACAGTCTGCGCGAGCCGTTCGGCGCCGTCTGGAGCGCCTTCGCTGACCCGAGGTTGCCCGAACTGCTCGCAAACACGGTGCGGCTCGGCGTCTGCGTCGCTGTCGCCTGCACGATCGTCGCAACACCGCTCGCTGTCCTGCGCGCCCTAACCGATCTGCCAGGGAAAGGGCTCTGGGATCTCCTGTTCCTGATACCCTTCATGATGCCGCCCTATATCGGCGCATTCGCCTGGACCATGACGTTGCAGCCGGGCGGCTTTACGACACAGATTTTCGGCGCAAACGGCGGCGCATTTCTGTTCTCCTTTTGGGGAATAGTGACGGTCATGACGCTGCATCTATTCCCGGTCGTCTATTTCGCCGTTTCAAGGACATTGGCGGCGATCGGTCCGAGATACATTCATGCGGCCAGAACATCGGGAGCCGGCCCTCTCTACGCCTTCTGGCGTATCACCTTGCCACTGTCCCTGCCCGGGCTCGCCGCCAGTCTTCTGCTCGTCTTTGCGATGTCGATTGAGGAATACGGCACCCCCGCAACTCTCGGCCGACAAGCCCAGTATCTCGTGCTGGTGACCAGCATTGAGGAACGCTTCGCCGAATGGCCGATTGACTTGCCCGGCGCCGCCATACTTTCGCTGAACCTTGTCCTGCTCGCACTGGCCGCGTTTCTCCTCCAGCATTGGATCGTCACGCGGCGCTCATACGTGACCATTTCGGGCAAGCATGGAGACGCAAGCACGACGCCGCTGGGCGCCTGGCGCTGGCCCGCTGTCATGCTGTTCGCACTGGTCGCGGCCTTGGCCGTGGTCATCCCCATGGCGGCGGTGCTCATCACCGCAACCAGCAATACGATCTCGGGCGGGCTCGCCTGGAACAACATCGGTTTGCGACATTTCGAGAGCGTGCTGTCCAATCGCGACGGGGCCATGGACGCGCTCTTCACAAGCCTCTGGCTTGCGGGGGGAGCCTCTCTAGGAGCGGGCCTTCTCGGATTGCTCGCCGCCTACGTGACAGTGCGCAGCCGCGCGCCTGGCCGCGGAGCGGTCGACGCATTGTCGACACTGCCGAACGCCTTGCCAGGCATGGTTGTTGCGGTTGGTTTAATTCTCGCCTGGAACCGGAGTTGGTGGCCGGTCCAAATCTACAACACATCGTTTATGCTGCTGCTGGCGTATATTTGCCTGTTGCTTCCTTACCCAGTGCGCTACGCCGCCGCCGGCCTTCGTCAGATCTCGCAATCTCTGGAAGCGGCTGCGCGCGTCAGCGGAGCGGGGCTTGCTATGACGATCCGGCGCATCGTTCTTCCGATGATCGCGCCTCATCTCGCAGTCGCGATGATGCTCGTATTCGCGATCGCCATGCGTGAGCTCGTCGCCTCCGTGATGGTGGCGCCGCCCGGGCTGCGAACAGTGTCAACCTACGTCTTCAACCAATTCGTGCAAGGATCTGCCGGCGAAGGCATGGCGCTCAGCGTCATTGCAATCTTTTCATCCACCGCGATCCTGGTGGCGATGAGCCGCTTCCAGAAAAACCTGGAACATTGAACACGAACTAGTTTGCGCCGTGGTTAGGCTGGCGATCTACCATAGGCCACTGCGCTCTGCGGACGCCTCTGGCGCATCAAGCGCGCCATACTCGCGTGTGTAAACATAAGATTCATGGCGCATCAGAAAATCTGCGCCATGAACTTTGTGCCTGATGTTGTGTCCATCCAAAGTATATTCAATGAACCCGACTTGCCGAAGGCCCCAGCTCTTGATGTCAGGCGCCTGGTTTACACACGCAACAGCAGGCGCCCAAAAATATCGAACATGACCAAGCGCGAAAGATCGATATTGATGCTTATGCCCGCAGGCCACAAACTTCACGTTCCTGCCCGCAAACATCTCCGCAAACTGCTTTCGGCCGATCGGATCAATGCAGTCAGGTCGCGAGGCATCCTCCGAGGGATGATCTAGAAAGAGCGGCTTGTGCGTAAAGATCGCCAATGGCGTCCCCTCCGGAACTGCGGCCAGCGCGCTCTTCAGAAAGGCTCTTTGCAGACCTTCGTCGCCGAGTTCGGGCGCATTCAGGATCTGCGAATTGACGCCCACAATGACCCAGAAACCAAGCTGCTCAACCCAGCAATCGGCGCCAAACAAGTCGCGCCAAGACTGGAGGCGAGAAGCGCTCACGGGATTCGACTTTGAACCGGAATGAAGATTGTCCCCGATATCGTGATTGCCGGGCAGTATGCGCCAGGGACAGGGAATCCGTTCGAGCTGACTGCGAGCGAATGCAAGGTCCAGGTCAACGTTGCGACCGCCGAGCGCTACATCACCGGACACGACGACAAGATCAGGCTTCGTCGCCTGAAGCCAGCCGAGGGTCGTTTCCCAATTGTCATTAAAGAACCCACCGCTCGCGCTGAGGTGAAGATCCGAAATCTGAACGAGTCTCACCCAAGACCTCCTGAATCTTGCGAGCGTTGCGCTGTGCTGCGTAGATGACTGCCTGCGCGATCTTTCTTCCTCACGTCCGCGTCATCTGCGAGTGGTCAGGATGGGAAGCGTGTGCATGGTTTCTCTCCATCTTTAAGGTGACCGCTTGCGCCACATGATTTGATTACTCCAGCCTTTTAATAGAGGCTAGATGGAAGTTCACAAGAGGCGATAGCGCGTGCCCGGACAGGTCATTCTATCCGGGCCATCACCATCAATCACGGCTTAGAACATTAGGACAAGGTAGCCGCGCCCCTGCAATGGGTTTGGCCTCTACTCATTAAAGGAATGACTGATCTCGTTCCGGGCCGTCGTCATTTACCTGTCAAACAAAACCGGTAGAGGATGAAGCCGAGCAAGCGTGCCGTTTGTTCATCTTAATTGAACGTTCGCAACGCCACCGGAGATGCCCCATGCTTGCTGTCCAAGATGTCGAGGTAATCTACCAGAACGGCTTTACCGGACTGCAACAGACAAGCATCCGCTTCACCCGAGGCCAATTTGTTGTGCTTCTCGGCACATCTGGCGCGGGCAAATCCACTTTGCTACGCACCCTCAATGGCCTCGTCAGACCGACGCGCGGCGATATCGCTCTCGATGGTCAGGGCTCAATTTTTTCAAGCGGCGCCGCGTTGCGCCGCCATCGTCGGCGCACGGGAATGGTGTTCCAGCAACACCATTTAATTGGCCGCCTAACTGCTCTCGAAAACGTGCTGATCGGCCGGCTGGCCGCCCATTCGACGTTTAGAACAATTGCGCCCCTCCCACGCAAGGATCGCATTCTGGCGCTTGAGGCGCTCGACCGTGTCGGACTCGCCGACCGCGCTCTTCATCGCGCCGATCAGCTCTCTGGCGGTCAGCAGCAGCGTGTCGGCATCGCAAGGGCGAAAGCTCAGGAACCAGAACTCATTCTTGCTGACGAACCTGTAGCAAGTCTTGATCCGGAAACAGCTGTCAATGTTCTCGGTGATCTACATCGCATTTGCCGCGAAGACGGCATCACGGCGATCGTGAGCCTGCATCAAGTCGATCTCGCCCGGCGCTTCGCCGATCGCGTGATCGGCCTCGCACAAGGCCGCGTCGTTTTCGAAGGGCCGCCCGAAGCACTTGGGACGTCTGCTCTCGACACAATCTACAAGGCCAGCGGCCCGAAGCTTCTCGAAGCTGCCGAGTAGAAAACACAAACCATGAAGAGGATCATATCATGAAACGTCGTAATTTTCTTGCGGCGGTCGCAACGGCCGCCGCAATGTTGGTCGCCGGCCCGGTTCTGGCTGACAAGACAAACCCGGACAAGTTGCGCGTCGCGTTGCTGCCCGACGAAAACGCATCGACGCTCATCCAGAACGCGCAGCCTTTGAAGAAATATCTGGAGGCGATGCTCAAGAAGGATGTAGAGATCATTGTCACCACCGACTATTCATCAATGATCGAGGCCATGCGATTTGGGCGCATCGAAGTTGCTTACTTCGGCCCCTTTTCCTACGTTCTTGCGAAATCCCGGGCCACTGAAATCGAGCCCTTCGCCGTGGGCGTGGAAAAGGGCAAGCCGTATTATCAGTCGATCCTGATCGCGAGCGCGGACGGACCGGTCAAGGAACTCGCAGACATCAAGGGGCGCGCGTTTGCTTTCGGCGATCAAGCATCGACGTCCAGCCATCTGGCTCCCCGTTCGCACCTCGCGAAAAACGGACTGATCGGCGGAACTGATTACAAGCCGGTGCACCTTGGCCAGCATGACGCTGTGGCGCGCGCTGTCGCTAACGGTCAGGTCCCTGCTGGCGCCTTGTCTGAACAGATCTTCCGCTCGCTTGTTGAGACCAACCGGATCGATCCCACGAAGGTGAAGCAGCTCGCCTTGTCGGAAAACATTCCGAATTATCCCATGACGCTTCAGGGCTATTTGAAACCTGAACTCAAAGAGACGATCAAGAAGGCTTTTCTGGAGCTCAAGGATCCCGAGATCCTTAAGCTGTTCCGGATCGATGGCCTCGCCCCGGCGACGGACAAGGACTATGACGTGCTCCGCGATATGGCGAAGATCCTAAATCTTGATATTGAAAAGCTCTGAGGCTGAAATGACGGCATCGACATCCTTTGATGCAATCCTCACCGACGAGCGCCGCTCCGCCATGCGCGGAGCGAGGCTCGTCGGGGCGATTGTATGCGTCTGTTTGATATCATTGTGGCTGACGGGCTTTTTCGACGCCAAGCGGTTTGTGGAAAGCGGCCCAGCGATCCAGCAACTGGCCGCTGAAATGGTGCCGCCCGACTTCAGTCGTTGGCGAAGCTGGCTCAAACCCCTGCTCGACACGCTGGCCATGTCCATCGCGGGCACTGCCTTGGCAGTTATATTTTCATTGCCCCTGGCGCTGCTGGCGGCGCCTAATACAAGTCCACATCGCCTCGTGTATTTCACAGTGCGCACACTGCTCGCATTCCTGCGCTCCGTGCCTGAAATCATTCTCGGCGTGCTTTTCGTCGCGGCCGTGGGCTTTGGCGCGCTTCCTGGCGTTCTGGCTCTGGCCTTACATTCCGTCGGCATGGTCGGGAAATTTTACGCAGAAGCGATAGAGCATGTAGATCCGAAGCCCCTGGAGGCCGCGCGCGCGGCTGGCGCCACGCAAGCGCAAGTAATCCTGCACGCCGTCCTTCCGCAGGTTTTACCGCAGCTCACTGATGTCACAATTTACCGTTGGGAATATCATTTCCGCGCCTCCGCAGTCCTGGGGATTGTGGGCGCAGGAGGCATCGGCTTCGAGTTAATAGCAGCGCTGCGCTTGCTCAACTATGATCAGGTTTCTGCGATCCTGCTGGCTATTCTTGCTTGCGTCATAGCGGTCGACAGCATCGGCGCCTTTTTGCGCAGAAAATTAAAATAAAAGAAGACGCGACCTGCGGAGAGATAGCTATGACTGAATTACCGCTTGTGGTTCTGACGAACCGCACGTTCCCTGAGACCCGTAAAATGTTTAACGGCGTTGCGCGTGTTATCGCTAACGATAATGAAGAACCCTGGCCCTCAGAGATCTTGCAGGAACATTGCCGTGATGCTGTTGGCATTATGGCGTTTATGCCCGATCAGATTAATGGTGCGTTTCTCGACCGTTGTCCCAAGCTGCAAGTGGTTGGCGCGGCGCTCAAGGGGTTTGACAATATTGACGTTGATGCGGCGTCGGCGCGCGGCGTATTGGTGACGATTTGTCCCGATCTCCTGACCATACCAACCGCTGAGCTAGCGATCGGTTTGATGCTCGCACTTGGCCGAAACATGCTCACAGGCGACGATGAAATCCGGCGGCAAGGCTTCCATGGCTGGCGCCCGCGTCATTACGGCGTCGGCATCGACGACGCAACTGTCGGCATTATTGGCTTTGGCAAGGTGGGCCAGGCTATCGCTGCGCGGCTTCGCGGCTTCGGCTGCCAAATACTGGCGCACGATTCCGCAATTACCGTCACGTCGGGTAATTTGAGCCACGACGTCGAAGCGACGACGAAAGAGGGACTGTTGCGCGTATCGGATTTCGTGGTGCTTGCCTTGCCTCTTCTGACATCGACAAAACATGTCATTGACGCTGACGCCCTTGCTGCGATGAAGCGAGGCGCCCTCCTCGTCAATCCGGCTCGTGGATCGCTGGTTGACGAGGCCGCCGTAGCCGACGCGCTTTCAAACGACCATCTCGGCGGCTACGCGGCTGATGTGTTCGAGTTTGAGGATTGGGCCCGCACGGACAAGCCGGAAGCTATTGACAGCCGGCTGATAAAGGCGACCGCGAAGACTGTGTTGACGCCACATATCGGATCAGCCGTATTCAACGTCAGGCGCAAAATCGAAGCATCCGCCGCGCATAGCATCATCGAAGCACTGCAGGGCCGCACCCCGAACTGCGCAATTAACACGATTGGCTGCTAACCACATGCCGATTAGCAAGTCATCCAAACCCATGATGCCGAACCTAACGCATGTTCGCAGCTTTTTGGTCGTCGTTGATTCCAACGGCGTCAGGGCGGCTGCCAAAGCGCTCGAACTTTCACCCGCACCTGTAAGATTAGAGGATGCGAAGGTGGCGGAATCTAGCGGCCTCCTTGGATTTTGAAGTAACCAATCTCCCGTCCTGAATTTCGAACCCCGTGTTGGCGAGTTTGAATTGCGAAAACCAGTTGGTTTGCGAAGGACACCAGCTCCGAGCTGGAAGTCCGCGCGGCCTCGTATTATAATCGGATTAAGCCTTCGATTTTGAGATCCCTTAGCACTCCCTGGCATTTCCCGCCTGCGATGCCCAGCCCCTCCTCATTGCCGCCTTCTTGGCGCCGATTGCTTCGAGAGTAGAGACGTGCTGAGCAACGCTGTTCGGAAGCTCTGCGCCAGCATCGAAAGTGACGCGCCGCGGCGTGACAGAATCCCAATTGTTCGAGTGATTTTCGGCCTGATCAAAGGGGAGTAAGAAATATCCTCCCCTTGCAATGCCTCGACAGCACAACGTGGCATGATAGTGAGTCCGAGGCCGGCTTGCACCAGCCGCACAGCAGTCAGCGTATGCTGAACCTCATAAGCCCAATTCATTTGTTCGCTTTGTTCGCCAAGGCCCTGATCCACGATGTACCGGTTTGCCGTGTGTTGGTTGACGCGGATAAGCGCTTCCTTGGCAATCTGAGACCAGCGAATCTCCGGATGGTCGCCCATAGGATGCCCTGCAGGGCACACGAGTAGATAGTCCTCCGTGAACAACGGCTCGGTCGCCAGTTCCTCGTTACCTGCAGCCATGATCGTAAGTCCAAGTTCGGCAACGCCCTCACGGATCAGCGGCGGTATCTCTGCGGCTGAGGTGTCGAATGCGCGCACCACCACCTTTGGGTTTCGCTCTTTGAAGGCGACGAGGGCTGCCGGAAGTATCTGCATAGCAACAGTCGGGAGGCAGGCGATCGTAAGAAGCGGGACGTCAACGTCCGTCGTTTCGATGCGAACACGCAGTAGTTCTCCGCTCAGATCGCCAAGAATGGACTTCAGCTTTGGAAGGAGCTCCGAGCCTGCTCGCGTCAGCATCACCTCGCGCGTTGAGCGCTGCAAGAGCTTCGCGCCGAGATTTCTCTCCAGCTTCGCAATTCGATGCGTAACCGCAGTCTGCGAGAGGCCGAGGTGATGAGCCGCCCGTGTGAAACTGCCAAGCTCCGCCACGCTTACGAAGGCCTCAAGGGCAGGAAAATCGATCTTCATGGCTCCTCCGACTTATGAAAGTTATACATAAATCGCAAAATACAATCCATTTCTCTCATGCGGGCTCAATTGGTATCTATGGGCGTCACGCCATGAATGAGCTTGGCCGGGAGCGGGAGCGTCAAAAACAATGCGCAGCATCACAATGGATCAATCGCTTTCGATCATCCTCAACACGTTTAAGAAAGCCGAAGAAATGCAGGCCTATGCGCTTGCTGCGATCGTTCTTGATGCCGGCGGTCGCGTAAAAGCGTTCCTAAAGCAGGACGGCGCATCAATCGTGCGTTTTGAAATCGCGCGCGGAAAGGCCTTTGCATCGCTCGCTCTTCACCGCTCCTCGCGCCAGGTACTTCAGAAATCGCGCGAAAAACCGCCGTTTATGGACACGCTCAGAGATATCGTCGACGGCCCTATTTTTCTCGAAGCTGGCGGCCAGTTGATACGTGACGAAACCGGCGAAATCATCGGCGCTTTGGGCGTCACTGGCGACGTGAACGAGGTCGATGATCTCTGCGCAATTGCCGGCATTCAAGCCGTTGGGTTCAAGACAGATTGCGACTTCAGCGAAGCGGAATGCAAGCGGCTCAATATCAAGATTGATTCGCCCATCGTTGATCCGAGGAAACGATGACAGTGGCTTACGCAGAGCTGAAACGGCTAACTGTGAGCACTTTCCCCAACGCCAAAGCTTTGCCGCTTTGGGCGGGCGTCGAACAAGCTATTTTTGCGGACGCTGGCCTCGATCTCACTCTTCATGAAACAGGCTCCTCCAAAGAGCAGCGCAAATGTCTTGCCGAGGGAGAAGTCCACATCGTGCAGGCGGCTGTCGACAACGCATTGGCGATGATCAAGCAGGGACAGGACGTCATCATCTTCATGGGCGGCGAAGGCGGCATGAACGATTTTATGGTTTCTTCGTCCATCAAATCGTTTGCCGACCTCAAGGACTGCACGCTCGCAGTGGATTCGCCGAATACAGCCTATGCGTTGCTGGCGCGTAAAGTGCTCGCCGAACACGGATTACAATACGAAAGGGATTATCAGCTCAGGCCAGTTGGCAATGGCGCCAAAAGACTACGCGCACTGAAAACCGATTCAACGCTCTTTGGCGCCATTCTCAATCCGCCATTCTCGGCGGAGGCGCAACTGGCAGGCATGCAAAACCTTGGCGCCCTGGACGATCTGGTTGGTCCATATCAGGCAGGTGGGGCGTTCGCCATGCGCGCCTGGGCTCAGGCAAACAGCGAGATAGTGGAACGCTACATCTCGGGCTATCTGCGCGCGCTTGATTGGCTGCGTGCTGTCTCTAATGAGAAAGCAGCAGTTGATCTCCTCCGGCAACGGCTCGATCTCACCGAGCCGGTCGCACTCGCGACGTATCGCCAACTTTGCGATCCCGACCGGGGCTTCACGGCGCAAGCGAAGTTCAACCATGCAGGTTTTGCGCAGGTCCTGTCGGTACGCGCAGCCACTGAGGGCAACGATCCGTCCATTGCCGATCCGTCGTCTTACGTAGACCTCTCCATTTATGATCGCGCCACAAGCAAGCAACGCTGACACTCCAGAAAGGCAACGTTCGTGAAAAACAATCTCGATGGAGGCGACGCGATCCTGGAAGCCATTCGGGATCTTAAGGTGGAGTATATCCTCTCTTCGCCCGGCACCGAATGGTCGTCAGTCTGGGAGGCGATGGCCAATCAGATCCACGAGGGCCGTAAGGGGCCGAAGTTTATGGACTGCTGGCACGAAACGCTTGCCGTGGACATTGCCTGCGGTTACACGCTGGCGACGGGTAAGATGCAGGCCGTGCTTCTCCATGCTGGATCGGGCCTCCTGCAAGGACTGATGGGCGTTCATGGCGCGCTCATTGCGGGCGTCCCAATGCTTATTATCTCCGGCGAGTCGATCACTTATGGAGAGAACCCGGACTTCGACCCCGGGCGGCAATGGGCGGACAATCTTTCGATTGTCGGCGGACCACAGCGCCTGATCGAGCCTTTGGTCAAGTTCGCGTGTCAGGCGGCAAGTCCGTACACGATTTACGAGAGCATTATTCGCACGGGAGAACTGGCGCAACGCACGCCGGTTGGCCCGACGTACCTGTCGATCCCGCATGAAACAATGACGGCGGACTGGAAGCGGCCCGAACATCCGCGCAATGTTCCATCCGCGCCAAAGCTCGTCTGCGCGCCGCAGGATATTCGCAGGGTTGCCAAGCTAATCGCCGAGGCGCGAAATCCAGTTGTGTTTACGGAGGCCGCGGGGCGTGACGCGGAATCATTCCATGCGCTAGTTGCGTTGAGCGAAAAAGCGGCGCTCCCTGTAGTTGAAAAAGCTGGTTCTATCTTTGCAAATTTCCCCAAAGACCACCCTATGCATCAGGGCAATGATTTTAACGTGTTCTGGGATGATACCGATCTTGCTATTGTAATCGCCACGCGCACGCCTTGGTATCCGCCGAGCAAGCGACCGCCCAATGCAATTGTTGTCGACATCGATGAAGTCCCACACCGTCCGTACATGGCCTATCAAAGTCACGGCGCGAATATTTATCTGGAGGGCGACACGCCAAGCGTTCTCACCGATCTCATAAGCGCGCTAGATGACATCAAGCTCGATGAAGCCAGATTGGCCGAGCGCCGAGCAGAACTCACGGCGTCTCACGATGCACTGGTGAAGCGCCGCCTTGAACAGCAGGCGACGGCTCGCAAGCAAAAGGCGATCGATCCAATCTGGCTTTGCGCCGCCCTTAACGAAGCGTTGCCCGACGACACGATCTATCTTGATGAAGTCACGAGCCATACAAATCTCATTCGCGAGCACGTCACCTGGAACAGGCCTCAATGTCTATTCACGCGCCAAGGTGGGCTGGGACAAGGACTTGGTCTTTCACTCGGTCTGAAGCTGGCGCAGCCGGAACGCCCGGTTGTTACGCTCATTGGCGACGGCGCGTTTCTTTATAATCCTGTTTTACAAAGCTTCGGCGCGGCACGCGATTTCGATCTCCCTCTCATGGTGATCTTGTTTAATAATAAGAAGTACGCCGCGATGCAAAACATGCACACACGCCTCTACCCCAAGGGCACGGCGGTCGAGACGGGCACGTATTTTGGCACGCACATTAATGGGCCCGACTACGTTAAGGTCATCGAAGCGTTTGGGGGCTATGGCGAGCGCGTAGAAAACCCGAATGATCTCGTTGCGGCGCTGAAGCGCGGCTACGAGGCGAACAAGAGCGGCAGGACTGTTCTAATCGACGTGATCGTTTCTAAATGACATTCGAGCACGCCGCAAAATAAACAGACAACGATAAAAACACACAAACCAGGAGGGACGAATGAGTAACTCAGCGAGCCTAGCGCGCCTTCTCACGACAGCCAGCGTCTTGATCGGCTGCTCTTTGAGCACAAAGGCCCAGGAGGCAGACTTCTTTACTGGCAAGACCTTAAGTTTGCTTGTCGGCGTGCCTCCGGGCGGTGGCTACGACGCCTACACACGTTTGCTCGCCCGGCATATGGGCCGTCACGTTCCGGGAAGTCCACAGGTCGTAGTGCGCAACATGCCGGGCGCTGGGGGCCTCGTCGCTGCAAACCACCTCTATAATCTGGCCACGAAAGATGGCACGACGCTCGGCTTGTTCGCATCGTCAGTCCTATTCTCTCCGAAGCTTGGCGAAAAACGAGCGCAGTTCGACACAGGAAAATTTACGTGGATAGGAAACATCGACCAAACCATTGGCACATGTGTCGTTAGCTCCACCTCGAGCATCCAGTCTTTTGATGAACTGTTATCAAAGTCCGCCATCTTCGGCGCCGAAAGCCCGAGCGCCGTCAACAGCATTCATCCGCGCGGATTCAACGCCCTCTTTGGCGCCCGCATTCAGATCATCAATGGATATCCAGGCTCGACGCAGGTTTTGCTCGCAATGAGCCGAGGCGAGGTTCAGGGCGGCTGTGGCTTTGCACTATCCTCGCTCAAAAGCGCCCGACGCTACGACTGGGAACAGGGAAACATAAAGGCGATCATCCAGACGGGCTTCGAAAAGAGTGAGGAATTGAAGGGCGTCCCGCACATCTATGATTACGCAAAAACTGAGGAAGATAAGAAGGTGATGCATGTGATCTATGGCACGCATGCGCTTGGGCGACCGCTTGTGGCGCCGCCGGATCTGCCGTCGGAGCGTGTTAAGAGTCTCCGCGACGCCTTCAACGGAACCATGAAGGATCCGGCATTCCTGGCGGAATCCGACAAGTCGCAGATGCCAATAGATCCATCGACCGGAGAGGAGGTGGAAAAGATCGTCGAAATGTTCTCAAGCTATCCGTCAGATATCTATGATCGTGCAAAGAAGATCCTTGAAGCAGGCGAAGTCGTGAACGTGCAGCTAAAGGAGATGCACGGCACGATCCAGAGCATCGCGCGAAACTCCCTTTCTGTTTCTGACTCATCAGGCAAGGTGATTAAGCTGACAGTCAGTTC